>NZ_POZK01000029.1:0-95365 GCF_002913945.1 Campylobacter concisus
GTTTGGAGATAGAGCGTAAATTTTTACTCAAAAATTCTCAAATTCTAGATTTTTTAAAAGAAGCTGGAGTAGTCTTTAAGCATCTTGAAATTTCTCAGTTTTATACCAAGATAACGCAAAATGAAGAGATCCGCTTTCGAAGTGAAGAGGATAAATTTATAAAAACTGTAAAGATCGGTAAAGATCTGATCAGGGAAGAAAATGAAGAATTTTGCGAAAAAGCGGAGTTTAAAAAGGCTCTTAAAAACCGCATTGGTAGCGTCATCTTAAAAGATAGATATTTTTTTAAACTAAATAACAATCCTTGCAATATTGATATTTTTAAAAATGAACTAAACGGGCTTTGTACATTTGAAATCGAATTTAGCGATGAAAATGAGGCCGTCTTTTTCAAGCTGCCACCATTTTTAGAAAATTTTTGCCAAAGTGACGTAACTTGCGATAAAAGATATAAAAACAAATTTCTTGCCATCCATGCTAATGAAAATGAACAAATTGACTACAAAAGAGCCTATAAGATCATAAAAGAAAAAGAAATTCTGCCAAATTTTGCTGCAAATCTAAAAAGCGGAGAGGCGCTAAGAGTCCTTTTTGTTAGTATTTTTAAAGTAATAAAAAGGCTAAAAAGCCAGTATTTGATAGACAAAGATGAAGAAGTTTTGCATGAGCTTCGCGTAAATTTAAGAAAGGTTAGATCGTTACTTAAAATTTTTAGTGGCGTTTTTGATGAGAAAGTGACACTTTTTTTTGGCGAGAATTTTAAAATGCTTGCAAACTCGACAAACAAAAAGCGAGATTTGGATGTATTTTTGAGCTTTTTAAACGAGCAAAAACATGCAAATGAGCCTATCTATTTTGTGCAAAAGGCTCTAGATTTAGAGTATGAAAATGTAAAAAGCTACCTTGGCGACGAAGAAAATTACGCATTTTTAAAAGAGTGGGAGATATTTTTAAACGAGGGTGAATTTTATAAGTCAAAACTCTTTGATGTAAGCCTTTCGCGCCTTGGTTCGTTTAAGCTTAGAACGCTTTTGGTTTTAGCTCAAAAAAGGCTAAAAGGCTTAAATCAAGACTGCCCAAATGAGAGCTTTCATGATCTTAGGATAGAGCTTAAGAAGATGAGATATACATACGAGCTTTTATGTGAAATTTTCTATTTTGAAGGGCTTAAAAAGTATGAAGAGAAGCTAAAGCAGATGCAAGAAATTTTTGGCAATCTTCAAGACTATGACGTCTGGCTCGGCATCCTTAAAAGACTTCCAGAAATGCCAGATAAAGAGAGGCTCGAGAGTAAAATTTACAAGCAAATTTATAAAAGTAGAGAAGAGATACTAAGAAAGCGTCTTAAATTTATAAAAGCAACTCGCAAAATTTCAAGAAATTTAAAAATTTACTACATATAAAAGGGCAAATTTATGCAAAAACAAGAAAAAATCGTTGATATGTTTAACCAGATCGCTCCGACTTATGACGTCGCAAACAGGGTGCTAAGTCTTGGTGTGGATGTGAGCTGGAGGAAATTTGCCTGCAGATATATGCTAGAAATTTTTAAAAATAAAAGCATAAATATTGTAGATGTGGCTTGCGGTACTGGCGATATGATGGGGCTTTGGAGTGAAATTTCAAAAGAATTTGGCGTTGAGATAAAAAGCCTTACTGGTATCGATCCCTCAAGTGGTATGCTAAAAGAGGCTAGGGCAAAATTTCCAAATTTTAAATTTATAGAGGCCTACGCTGACAACACTACGCTTACAAGTGGCGAGGCTCAAATTTTAAGCATAAGCTATGGTATCAGAAATGTGGTCGAGCGAAAGGCGGCACTTAGGGAGTTTAGCAGAGTGCTTGCTTTAAATGGCTACGTTGTCGTGCTTGAATTTACAAAACGCCAGAAAAAGGGGCTTATAACCTTGCTAAGGGATTTTTACCTAAGTAAAATTTTGCCAAGTATCGGCGGCTTTATCTCAAAAAACAAAGAGGCATACGAGTATCTGCCAAGCTCGATCGAAAATTTCCTTGACGCAAAGAGTTTTTGTGATGAGCTTGTAGAGGCTGGCTTTAAGATAGAGCTTTGTAAGGGCTTTAGCATGGATATCTCGACGCTATTTATTGCTAAAAAGGTAAGAGAAGTCAATGCTTAGTGTTTCTGAGCTAAACGAAAAAGCAAAGGCACTGCTTGAAGCAACCCTTGACTACGTCGAGGTAAGTGGAGAAATTTCGCGCCTTACTAAGCACGCTTCTGGGCACTGGTACTTCACACTAAAGGATGAAAAGTCAAGCATCTCAGCTGTGATGTATCGCATGAACAACCAAAAGGTGAAATTCTTACCAAAAGATGGGCTAAAAGTAAAAATTTATGGCAAAGTGACCATTTATTCGCCAAGTGGGTCGTATCAGCTAGTGGCTAGTGCGATGCTGCCTGATGGCGAGGGTGAGCTTGAGCTTGCATTTAGGCAGCTTAAAGAAAAGCTCGAAAATGAGGGGCTTTTTGACATTGCTGCAAAAAAAGAGATACCAAATTTACCTAAAAAAATAGCCCTTGTCACAAGCGCTACTTCGGCGGCGCTTCAGGATATGTTAAAGGTCGTGACGAGTCGTTGGAAATTAAGCGAAATTTATATATTTGACGCGCTAACTCAAGGTGAAAATGCCCCAAACTCGCTTATAAAGGCTTTACGAAGAGCTGATAGATACGGCGTTGATGTGATCGTTTTGGCTCGCGGAGGTGGTAGTAAAGAGGATCTTTGGTGCTTTAATGACGAGGGCCTGGCGCGTGAAATTTATGCTACCAAAACGCCAGTCATAAGCGCTATCGGACACGAGATCGACTACGTTATAAGCGACTTTGTAGCAGACCGCAGGTCGCTTACACCAAGTGCAGCTATGCTTGATCTTTTGCCTGATGAAGAGGCGTTTTTTCAGTATCTTGATAGGCTCAGCGACGATCTTGATAGCGCTTTAAGCTTAAAGATCACCAAAAAGCAAAATTTGCTAAATGTCCTTCTTTCTAAATTTTCGTCAAACGCTCTAAAATCTAGGATCGAGCTAAAATTTAGCGAGGTGGCAAACAAGCAAAATGCCCTAACAAACGCCGTGCAAAGAAAGATCTTGCTTCTAGGCTCGACCCTTAGCTCGCTAGAGAAGGCTTATGAGATGAGGGAGCTCTTTTTTGAGAGCACAAAAGGGCTTATCGAGGTTAGAAAAAATGGTAACAAGATCGATCTAAGAGAGCTAAATTCAGGCGATGAGATAGAGCTTATCTCGCAAATTACACATAAAAAAGCAATTATCAAGGAGTAAAAATGAGTAGAAAAATCAACTTTAGCGCAGGCCCAAGTGCGATACCTTTAAGCGTTTTAGAGCATGCAAAGGCCGAATTTACCGACTACAGAGGCGAGGGCTACTCGATCATGGAGATCAGCCACAGAAGCAAGACCTTTGAAGAGATCCACTTTGGCGCGATGGAGAAGATAAGAAAGCTTTACGGCATCGGCGATGAGTATGAAATTTTATTTTTGCAAGGTGGTGCGCACTTGCAATTTAGCATGATACCAATGAATTTATATCAAGGTGGCAAGGCGCAGTACGCAAACACCGGCGTTTGGACAAACAAAGCCATCAAAGAGGCAAAAGTACTTGGCGTAAATGTAGATGTCGTCGCAAGTAGTGAGGATGAAAATTTCTCTTACATCCCTGAGGTGAAATTTAGTGATGACGCCGACTACGCCTACATCTGCTCAAATAATACGATTTATGGCACACAGTATAAGGCTATGCCAAAGACTAAATCGCCCCTAGTTGTCGATGCTTCGAGCGATTTTTTCGCTAGACCGCTTGATTTTAGCAGTATCGGCTTGCTTTACGGCGGCGCTCAGAAAAATGCAGGCCCAAGTGGCGTGACTATCGTCATTTTAAGAAAAGACTTGGTTGATCGCGTGAGCAGCCAAAATGTCCCTATGTTTTTGCGCTACAAAACGCATGTAGAGGCAAACTCACTCTATAATACACCGCCAACTTTTGGAATTTATCTTTTAAATTTAACTATGCAGCACCTACTAGATCTTGGCGGACTTGCCGAGGTTGAGAAGATAAATGCCAAAAAAGCAAGCACGCTTTATGACATCATAGACGGCTCAAATGGCTTTTACGTGGGCCATGCCAAAAAATCAAGCAGGTCAGATATGAACGTGAGCTTTACGATACCAAAAGATCACGCGCTTGAGCCAGTTTTTGTCGAAGAAGCACTAAAAGAGGGCATGCTAGGGCTAAAAGGCCATAGACATCTTGGTGGCATAAGAGCCTCTATCTACAATGCCGTTAGCCAAAGCGATGTTGAAAAACTTGGCGAGTTTATGAGAGAATTTGCAAGAAAACATAGCTGATGAATAAAACAAAGAAAGCTTACGATGAAATTCCTTATTTCTCGGCTGCATTTAGCGACTGCTCGCCAGTTAGGATAGAAGCGGTTGCTAAATTTCTGGGGCTTAAGGTAGCTGGCTTAAAAGAGGCTAGGGTGCTTGAGCTTGGCTCGTCATATGGCGGTAATATCTTGCCATTTGCCATTTCACATAAAAATGCAAAAGTCGTTGGTATCGACATTTCAAGCCATCAAGTGGCTGAAGGTAACAAAGTAGCAAAGCAGATAGGTTTAGAAAATTTTACTCTGCTTGAGCGAAATTTTTTGCACATGAACGAAAGCGATATAAAAGAGCTTGGGAAATTTGACTATATTATCGCTCATGGTGTTTATAGCTGGGTGAGCCCAAATGTAAGAGATGCGCTGCTTGCTACGATAAAGGCGCTACTTAGCAAGGATGGCATCGCTTATGTTTCGTATAATACCTATCCTGGCTGGAAGAGCCTTGATATTTTAAGAGATTTTATGCTTTTTGTAAGTTCAGGCAACGACAGCAAAGAAGCACTTGCTCATGTGAAAGGTGAGTTAAATTTTTTGCAGGATTATTTGAAATTTAGCTTACAAAACCAAAGCGATGTCGTATACAAAGATAGTATGAAGCTTCTTTTAACACAGCTAAATTTCTTACAAGGTATCATCGCAAAGGGCAATGATTATTATATTTTGCATGACTTTTTAGAGGCAAGCAACGAGCCAATCTACTTTCATAAATTTGCTAAACATATCGACAAGCACGGACTTTGCTACGTCATAGATGCCTCACTAAATGATATTTTTGCAAGCTCAACTGGCATTTACCGTTTTGACGCACATATAGAGCAAAGCTATCAAAATCGCATCAAAAAAGAGCAACTAAACGATTTTTTATTTAATAGATCATTTAGAAAAAGCCTCATCGCTCACAAGGAGAGGCTTGGCGGTGCTGAGGACTTTGACGCGGTGCTTGGAGAGAGCGAGCTTGATAGGATTTATTTTGCATATTTTAGCGAGCAGCCAAGGACAAAAACACAAGAAATTTTAAGCAAAGCCTATCCGCAAAGCCTAAATTTAAGTAAAGTAAAGGCCGCACTTGGTGAGAGCGAAGGCGAAGCATTTATGGGGCTACTTGAAATTTTAAATGATCAAAACACCAAAATTTCATCTTTAAAGCTTGCTGCACTTGCTTATGAGCCTAAAAAAACTAGGCTAAAGCCTAGAGCTGCGGCCTATCTTGGGTATTTTCTGGAGGCTAGCTCGCCAGTCATATCTTTGGCAAATGAGCTAAATGGCAAGTTAAATTTAAACCATGAAGAGATCAAGGCAGCTTTAAAATTTGATGGCAAAGCTAGTTTAAAAGATATCGCAAAGAGCGTAAATTTAAGTAAAGACGAGCTAGATAAGCTTGCTTTTAAATTAAGCGAAGCCTATTTTTTTGAAGAAATTTAAAAAAAGAGCGTGGCAAATTTAGCCATGCTCTTACTCAAAAAACATATCTTTTAATATCAAACATATCATCGCTATGTAAAAGACCAAAAACCATTTTTTAAGTGTTTTTTTGTCGGTATTTTGCGTTTTTTTGGTGCCAAAGTATGCGCCTATTAGCGAGCCAAGACCTAAAAATGCGCCCTCAGCGTATGAGATATGGCCATTTAGTGAGAGCGAGATGAAGCCCGCGATGGCTGCGAACATAACGAAAAACACGCCCATAGAAACGGCTTTTTTCAGCTCGTAGCGTAAAAAGCCAACCAAGATCGGCGCGATAAAGACGCCTCCACCGATACCGATACTAATGGCAAAAACACCAACAAAAACGCCAACTAAAAATAGCAAAAAGAGCGAATTATTCGCATTTGAGCCGTCGCTGTTTGGTGAAAAGTATAGTTTTATAAGTGAAAAGATAAATGTCACTAGAAGCATCGACTCAAGCAAGAGTGCAGGTGCGTGCGATACGATGATACCGCTAAAACTTGCCCCAACAAGACCGCCAAGCCCCAAAAATACGCCACGGTTTAGCTTTAAAAACCCAGCTTTGTAGTTTAGATACGAGCCAAAAGTCGCACTAAATATCATTTGCATGACGCTTATGCCAATAGCGGTTTTTATGTCATATCCAAAGGCGACCATTATAGGAACAACTACTGTGCCGCCACCGATGCCAAAAAAGCCAGCGATGTATCCAACGCCGATACCAATTATAAAAAGTTCAACAAAAAGCATAAATTTCCTTTTATGAGTGCCAAATTTTAGCCAAGCGGTGTTAAAAAAATAGTAAAAAGGTGAAATTTGGGCATAAATTTAGAAATTTGATAAAAATTTTAAAAACTAAAAGCGAACTTTTTTTATAATCATCAAAAAATTAAAGGAAAAAAATGCTCTTAGAACAACCACTCTTTTATTATGAAGTGATTAGAGAAAAATTTAAAAATAGCTACCTAGCTGAGGATAAGACGCAAACGATTATAGGCATTGATTGCGAATACATCGATGAAAAGGATATGGATTTTTATGGGCTTAGAAGTTATTTTGATACAAATCGTAATAAATCTTTAGCTCCGTTTGCGGGACTTTTTGGTGTTTTTGCTTATGATGGCGTGAGATATTTTGAATATATTGGAGAAGAGAAAGCTAAAAAGTACGAATTTCCAAAATTTATCTACGCTGATGCGAAGGCCTATCTACACTTTGACAAGATGAGTAAAATTTATACATTTTATGGAGATAAGAATAAATATTATGACTTTTTGATTGATACAAAAGTTGAATGCAAAAGCAAAGAGCAGAGTAAATTTAGTATAAAAACTGATCTTGGTAGAGAAAAGAAACACTTTGAGGATATGGTTGAGTTAGCAAAAGAGTATATAAGAAATGGCGATGTCTTTCAGGTGGTGCTTGGTGAATTGCTTGAAATTTCAACGAATATGAGTAGTTTGGAATTTTATAAAAAGCTCTCACTTACAAATCCAAGCCCATATATGTTTCATTTTCCTACACCTTATGGCGATGTGGTTGGCTCTTCGCCAGAGCTTGTTTTTGAGATGAAAAGTGAGCAAATTTTTGTAGCTCCGATCGCAGGCACAAGGCCTAGAGGAAGCGATGCAAATGCAGATGCGGCACTTGAAAATGAGCTTTTAAATGACGAAAAGGAGCTGGCTGAACATAAAATGCTAATCGACCTTGCCAGAAATGACATCGGCAGGGTTTCAGAGCCAAAAAGTGTATCTGTAAAAAATGCTATGCATATCCAAAAATATGAAAAAGTAATTCATATCGTAAGCGATGTCTATGGCAAGTGCGCTAAAGGGCTTGATCTTTTTGACGTCTTAGCTAGTATTTTTCCAGCTGGCACACTAAGTGGTGCCCCAAAAATAAGAGCTATGCAGATAATCAATGAGCTTGAAATTTCTGAGCGAAATATCTATGGCGGTGGCATTGGATTTTTACATTTTAATGGCGATGCTCAGGTTGCTATTCTTATTCGATCAGCCATATTTGTGCCAAGTGAAAATGGCTTTAGTGATGTATTTGTGGGGGCTGGAGCTGGTATAGTTTATGACTCAAAGAGCGAAAGAGAATACGCTGAAATTTGCCATAAGCGAGCAAGCGTGCTAAATGTATTTAAAAATAACGCAAAAGAGTTTTAGGCGTTAAACTTAATAAATTCATAAGAGCTTTTAGCGTAGCTAGTGCCCATAGAATCGATTTGCTCTCTTACTGTAGCTGAAAGCTCTGCTTTTGTGATATTTTTGGCTAGCACTTTTACAAAAGGAAATTCACTTCTTTCTTGTGCGCCAAATATCAGTACTCTTGTATCAACCTTTTTGCTTTGCCTTATCTTATCAATAACTCTTGTTAGCTCTTCGTAGTTGAAGTCTTTTACATTTTCATCTATAAGAACGATGCCATAAGTTTTGGTTTTTATCTTTGTTAATAGCTCATCAAAGCTATTTGTGGTTTCAAGTGTGTTGTAAAATTCTCCTAAAGCTGAGCTAAATATTTTATTTTCCATTGGCGATTTCTTAAATAAAATAATATTTTCGCTTTTTGCTAGATAGCTTTCGTCTATTGCAATCTCGCCAAAATTTGGCAAAAATTTTCTAAAAATTTGAGCCAGTTCGTCGCTATTTATTGGCGTTTTTATATAGGCATTGAAGTATTCTTTGACACTGTCTCCATCTATATTTGAAGTGTTTGAAAGCATTAGTATAATTGGAATTTTCGCATTTTGTATGGCTGTTTTTATAAGATCAAGATTTTTTTGAATGCTATTTTTTTCAGCTTCGAAAAATTTCGAGCCAACAAAGATAAGGTCAAAATCGCCTTGCTTTATGGCTTGTTTTAGATCTTTTTTATTGCAAACCCCAACAACTTCACAGTTAAATTTACTAAAGCCACTTGCTGTTATATCTATGTAAATTTCGTTAGTATCGCAGATTAAAATTTTTGGTTTATCGTTTAAATTTTTATTCATAATATCAGCTTCGCCTAAGCAAAGTAGCCTTGTAATGCTTAACGGAGTTAGCGGATCTTTTAAAATGAGCGGATTTTTAATATCTTGACCTTGCTTATTGGTGTTTCTTAAAAATATAGCATCATAATTTTTTGTAATAGATGGGCTAGTGCTTGTTAGCATATCCACTTTGAGCCCAAGGTCTTTTGTAGTCTGCTCAAAAGCTTCGTTGTAAGCGACATTTACATCTTGCAAGAATGCTAATTTATGATTGCATTTTATATCAAAGTCTTTATAGTTTGATGTTGTTTTAAAAATGACTACAAATTTAAACTCGTTGCCAATACTTGGAAACGAGTTAATCTCCAGCTTGCTTTCTAAATTTTTTAAATAAATTTGAGCGATTTTTAGATAAAACTCGCTTTCATCATTATTTAAGCTATTCTCATCATCTAAAAATATATCTGAAATTTGCTTTTCGCTCATGGCAGCTGAGCTATTTTTTATGCTAAAGCTTACAGAACAAAGTCCACTTCTATCAAACTCTTTTTGAACTTTTTTGATAGCGATGATAATATTTTGATGTCTTAAAGACATTGATAAAGACGCCAAAAAGATAGAGTTAAATGCGGTTTTTAATGAATTTAGATTTCCTTCTAGTTCATTTGTAAGGCTTGGATCAAGATAGCTTATAAAATTTATCTTTTTACTTTGCGAATAGACGATATTTGCTTGCAAAATTTCTTCAAAGCTTTTTTGAGGATCAAATATCTCGGTTTTATTGCATTCGCTATATTTTTTAACATTTGAGATATTTTTAGCATTGTTATAAAGCGAAGTCATGATATTTGCATTTTTTTCTATTGTGTCTATAAATACTTGCTTTTTGCTATTATTCGTTTCTATTTTTAAAGCCGCGGTCGATGTAAAAATTTCTTTATTAATGGACTCTAGCTTCTTGCTCACTGATAAAATATATCTATCTTTTATCTGAAAAAAGCTGCTATCTTTTATATAAGTTTCTTTTAGATCCTCATAAGTTTTTATGAGTTTTGATATCGCATTATCCGCACTTGTCTCTTTTGATGATAGGATATAGTTTGATATGTATTTTGACTTATCGATAAGCACCTTTAAAAATTTCAACCTAGCAGAAATACTAAGCAAAGATAAAATGAGCAAGCCACAAAGCAAAAACTCAAAAAAAGTCTTTATGCCAAAGCTTATTTTCTCGCTCTCGGTAAGTTCTAACAGCTCATTTTTTATATTTATGGCACTATCTAATAAAAGTATAAATTTATCATCTTCATACTGTTTGATTAAGATAATATCTTCGATATTTAGCTTTTCAGAAAATGCGATTTTGGCTTTAGCTTCTCTTATTTTTTTAGCTTGATAGTTGGCTTCAAACTGGTTAAAGTCTTTGTAAATATTCTCTTTTAGCTCACTTTTTGGAAGCATATCAAGATTTGGCGTGTTGTCCTTTACGGAATATATATTTTCTCTTACATCATTGTTTATTGAAAATAAAGGGCCATTTATAAAGATATTTTTTACGTAGTATTTAGTGTTGTTTGCTAAAGAGAGTTGATTGTAAATTTTACTTAAAGTTGCAACATAAGCTTTTATTATAAGCGGAAAGTCTTGGTCTAAATCTTGTTTAAAATTGCTATCTATTTCTCCATTTATATTTTGGAAAAATTCGTAAAATAGTTCATCAAATTTATCATTTTGGTTTAGATTTGCTAGTAATTCTTTTAATTTATTTATATTTCGTATCTCGATGCGATCGTCTTTTCTTATAGAATTTATAAATTTTTGTGTATTTTTTAAGGTGCTATCTCGCAACTTTTTTATATCTTCTTGGCTTTTGCCTATTAGCGTATCGTGCTCTTGTATTACAGATCTTATAGTTTGAAATACTAAGGATTGTTTATATAGTTTTTCATTTAGATCTTTTAGATCTGTAAATTTTTTATAGCTTTCATTTCCGCTATATGCGCAAAAGATCGCTGAAATTATTATTGGCGCTAATAATATATAAAATTTATTATTTTTCATGGATACTCTTTTTGCTATATTTTTTGACGATATTTTCTATCTCAATTAGTCTTTTGGTAAAAAGAGACATCTCTTTCATTTTTCCATTTTGATTGTTATCTAAAAAAGCGTTAAGCTCATTTGCAAGGTTATTAAGCTTTAAATTTAATGCAGCTTCTTTTATCTCATCTACGTATTTTTTGAGCATTATCTCGTCTTTTGCGATTATGGCTGATTGGATTTGGATAAGAATTTCTCTTGCATTGCGCAAAAATATATTTAAATAGGATGCAAAATCTTTTTTATTTAAATTTAGTATTTTAAGCGATGTTTCAAACCAAGAATCATCAATAAGTGATTGTGTCTGCGTATCAAAAAGATACCATGCGTTTAGTTTAAAAACAGGCAGTCTTAATGTAGGTTTTACTTTTACTGCTGCTATTAGATTTTGGTTGTTTATTATGTCTTGCTTTTCTAAAAGCACGATAAAAAATTTCTCACCATTTTTTAAAATGGCATTTTGCAATCTCGCTTCTAGTAAGATCGCACCACCATCTTTTCTTTTTAAATTTACTCTAGCGCTATTATCTTTCGTATTTTGTAAAAATTCCAAGAAACTGTAGTTTGGACTTTCTTGGCTTGTTATGACTAGCTCACTTATATCTTTGTATTGCAACAAAAAATCATCTAAACTATCAAAACCCAATAGCTCAAGTGAATCTTGCGTTATCGCAGATATTTTTAAATTTTCATCATATATTATCACTTCAAATTTCCTTCTTTGAGTACTGCAAGCTTTTCTGCTACGCTTTTGTTTGTTATTTTTGCCACTTCGTCTAAATTTGCTTCGCTGATTTTATCAAAACTTCCGTAAAAGCTGATTAATTTCGCGATACTGCCCTCGGATACGCCAGCTTGTCTTAGCACTGATCTTTGCATGTCGTTTTTCTGCCTTGTTTTTCTGTGAAAACTGATGACAAATCTATGGCTTTCATCGCGCATTTTTTGGAAAAACTGAAGCTTTTTATCACTTGTACTTAGACTAAAGCTACCATTTTTTGTGTAAATTTTATCCTTTGCCTCGCCTTTTGCGCGGTGAGCTTTGGCATCGATCTTTTCTTTTGAAATGGCTATCACATCGACATTTGCGCCACTGCTTTCTAAAATTTCACAGGCTAAGTTTAAAAGCACTTCACCACCATCAATGACCCAAAGATCAGGTGGGCTAAGCTTGTCAAATCTAAGCGCTCTAGCTGTTAGGCTCTCTTTCATCTGATCGTAGTCGTTTTTAGAGTTTAGATGCATGTAACGGTAGTTTTGCTTTGCCCACTCGCCGTGTTCATAGCGCACCATAGCTCCGACACTTGCCTCGCCAAAAAGGTGTGAGTTGTCGTAAGCCTCGACCACGTAAGGCGTGTGAGCTAGGTCAAAGTACTCTTTTATCTCGTTTAATAGCACGTTATCGTGCGTTTTTAGGTATTTTTCGATGCTAACTTCAGCGTTTTTTGTAGCGATTTCGCAAATTTTACGCTTATCGCCTATTTTTGGATATGTGATACTAAATTTACGTCCAAATCTCTCGTTTAAAATTTCCTCCACCAGCTCACTATCTTCAAAGCTCTCATGCACATAAATTTTGGTGCTAATTATCGGCTGACCGGCTATGAAGCTTTTTAAAATGGCCTGCTTATAAGCCTCGTTTATCTCGTCTTTTTGAGCGTTTTTAGCCTGCGTGATGTCAGTTTTTACGCCAGTTATCTTGCCACTTTGTACGCTAAATCTCACCGCACAGATCATATCGTGCACGCAAGCGACCGAGTATGCCTCAAAGTCCTCAAGTTTAGCAAGATCAACTTCAACCTTAGTTTGCATATTTTTAAGTGTTTGTATCTTATCTCTAGTCGCGGCTGCTTGCTCGTAGTCTTCAGCCTTGGCGTAGTTTAGCATGAGCTCTTCAAGGCGAGTGATGAGCAAATTTGGATTTTGTAAGGCTGCGATAGCATCGTTTACGATCTTAGCGTAGCTCTCTTTTGAAATTTTGCCTTCACACGGGGCATAACAGCGTTTTAGCTGATAAAAAAGGCAGGCTTTTTTGCCTTTGATGCAGGATTTTTTCTGAACGAGATTAAAATTTAGATAAAGCGCCTCAAGTAGCTCGCTAGCTCCGCTAAAATATGGCCCAAAATAGCGGATATTAGAGCCTTTTACCACTTTTCTAGTGATCTCAAATCTTGGAAAATCATCATTTAAATTTATAAAAATATAAGGGTAGGTCTTGTCGTCACGAAGCAAGATGTTGTATTTTGGCTTAAGCTGTTTGATGAATGAATTTTCAAGTATCAGCGCGTCTGCTTCGCTTGGAGTGACGATGTATTCAAGATGCACAGCTTCGCTTATCATCTTTGAAATTCTTGGGCTTAGTTTTTCAGCTGGAGCTAGACTTGGGGTAAATTTAAAGTAGCTTTTGACCCTATTTTTTAAAATTTTGGCCTTGCCGACATATAAGAGTCTATTTTGCGCGTCAAAATACTGATATACGCCAGGCTCGTTTGGAAGCGTTCTTATCTCGTCTATTAGCATCTTGCCTGCTCATTTTTCTTGAGCAAAATTTCTCTTAGCTCTTCAAATTTTTGGTGTATTTGCTCGTCTTTTGCTAAATTTTTAAACTCACCTTTGCTTGCTGGCATTATGAAATTTGACCTTTGCGTAGGTTGTTGTGTGAAAAATTTTAAAAACTTGCTCACGACAAATCTTATATTTTCTTCTTTTTTGTTCTTTGTATAATTGATTTCGTTAATAGGTTTTGGAGTAAGAATACTGTTAAAAACGCTATTTTTATTAAATTTGCAAAAGGTTTTTAATAACCTTTTTATATCATTTATACTACTATCACGCCTAAGCTCTAAAAGCCCAGTGGGATGAGTAAGAACAAAGGTCAAAACACCTTCTCTAACGTAGCAAAAAGCTATATAAAATCGTTTTGCTTTCCCCATAAGCTCTAAAAGCTGTTGGCACTCATTTGCCATGCTTAATTTTTCTTTATACAAAGGATTTTCGTGAATAGTATTTATCAAAAATTTAGCGTTTTTCATGGGCTTATCTTATCATTTTTTATTTTAATTTTTACTCTTTTTGCATTTAGCGGTTGTGGTTACAAAGATGATCCATTTTATGGAAATGCTCCCGTAAAAGAAAAGAAAACTGACAAGATAAACAAAATCTAGTAAAATTTTCGTATTTAAATAAAAATGTAATGTAAGCTTAATAATTTTAACTAACCTAATTTTTAGGCTCATTTAAGTAATATACCAAGATTTTTTATTCTACAAGGAGAGTATAATGAGGTTTTTTGGACTTCTAGGCTTGTTTTTCGCGATGGCTTTTGGTGCTGATGGAGAAACCGCAGCTATTGACTTAACTACTACGTGGGCAGGAATTTTATCGCTTATAATTTTTGTTGTTGGATATTTTTTCATAGCAGCAGAAGAAAATTTCCATATCGACAAAGCAAAACCTGCTATCTTTATCGGTACGTTTATGTTCCTGCTTATCGGCGTTTATATGCTTATAAATGGCATGGATGTGCATTCGCTTGAACATGAGGTAAATCACCTGATTTTAGAGATTGCTCAGATCGTATTTTTCTTGATGGTGGCGATGACATTTATCGAAGCGCTTATAGAAAGAGACGTATTTAACGCACTTAAATATAATCTCGTATCAAAAGGCTATACTTATAGAAAGCTGTTTTGGCTAACTGGTGTTTTAGCATTTTTTATAAGTCCAGTGGCCGATAACCTAACTACAGCACTTATCCTATCGACTGTGCTTTTAACGATAGATAGAAATAATACAAATTTCTTGGTAGCAGGCGCGATAAATATTGTCGTGGCCGCAAATGCAGGTGGGGCATGGAGTCCATTTGGCGATATCACTACGCTTATGGCTTGGGCTGCTGGAAAAGCGCCGTTTGTCGATTTTTTCGCACTTTTCCCAGCATCTATCGTAGGTTGGTTTGTAACGGCATTTTTACTTTCTCGCGTGGTGCCAAGTACTGCACCGCATTTTGACGTAGCAAACGAGCCAAAAGTGGTTATGAAAAAGGGCGGTAAAGCGGTTATCTTTATAGGCGCATTTACTATCTTTTGTGCAGTTATGATGCATCAGCTTTTCCACTTGCCAGCGATGTGGGGCATGATGTTTGGCTTTTCACTACTTAGTCTTTATACTTACTATTTCAAAAAAGCTCACAAAAATGAAGAGCCAATGCATGTATTTCACTATATGTCAAAGATCGAAAACAACACACTATTTTTCTTCTTTGGAATTTTAGCTGCAGTTGGCGCTCTTCATTTTGCTGGATTTTTAAATTACGCTGTATCACTTTATGATAAATTTGGCTCAACTGCTGTAAATATTGGCGTTGGCTTCCTTTCAGCGATCGTTGATAACGTTCCAGTTATGTCAGCTGTTTTGAAAGCAAATCCAGCAATGGGAGCTGATGCAGGCGAGGCGATGAGTCAGTGGCTACTAGTGACACTAACTGCTGGTATCGGCGGTTCGATGATCAGCTTTGGTTCAGCAGCTGGTGTTGGAGTAATGGGTAAATTAAAAGGAATTTATACCTTTGGTGCACATATGAAATACGCTTGGATGGTGGTTCTAGGATATATCGTATCAATCATTGTTTGGTATGTGCAGTTTGAAATTTTTCATATCTATTTTTAAAAGGTTATAAATGAACAATACGATTATAGTTTTGGATTTTGGTTCGCAGTACACTCAGCTAATAGCTAGAAGGCTAAGAGAAGAAGGTGTCTACACTGAAATTTTGCCATTTAATGCAAAACTTAGTGAGATAAAGGCGAAAGAGCCAAAAGGTATCATTTTAAGTGGCGGTCCAGCTAGTGTTTATGCTAAAGATGCTTATTTTTGCGATAACGGCGTCTTTGAGTTAAATATCCCTATACTTGGCGTTTGCTACGGCATGCAGCTACTTGCTCACACACATGGAGCTGAGGTTTTAGCGGCTGATCAAAAAGAGTATGGCAAGGCCGAGCTTAACGTTATTAAAGAGCATGAGCTATTTAAAGATACACCTTCAAAACAAATCGTATGGATGAGTCATAGCGACTATGTAAAGGACTTGCCAGAGGGCTTTGAAGTGATCGCTGTTAGTGAAAATTCGCCTTATTGTGCTTTTGGCGATGATAAACGAAAATTTTATGCGATCCAGTTTCACGCAGAGGTGCAGCACAGTGAGTATGGTACGCAAATTTTAAAGAATTTTGCTAAATATATTTGTGGCTGCGAGAGCACATGGAACATGGGAAGCTTCGCTAAAAACAAGATAGACGAGATAAGAAAAACAGTAGGTACTCACAAGGTACTTTGTGCAGTTAGTGGCGGTGTAGATAGCTCTGTGACCGCAGCACTCCTAGCGGCTGCTGTGCCTGAAAATTTGATCCTTGTCTTTGTTGATAACGGACTTCTTAGAACAAACGAAAGAGAGCAGGTTGAGGCTACATTTAGAACAAAACTTGGCGTTGAGCTAGTTAGCATAGACGCAAGCGAAACCTTCCTTGGCCGCTTGGCTGGTGTAGTAGATCCTGAGAAAAAACGCAAGATCATAGGCGAGACATTTATAGAAATTTTTGAGCAAGAGGCTAAGAAGCATGGCGATGTGAAATTCCTAGCTCAAGGTACTCTTTATACTGATATCATCGAAAGCTCAGTTGTTGGCTCAAGCAAGACGATAAAGAGCCACCACAACGTTGGAGGCTTGCCTGATTGGATGACATTTGAGCTGATAGAACCGCTAAGAGAGATTTTTAAAGACGAGGTTAGAAAGCTAGGCCTTGAGCTTGGACTAAGCCGAGAGCTAGTTTTCCGCCACCCTTTCCCAGGACCTGGTCTTGCCATCCGCATCATGGGCGAAGTAAATAAACCAAGCCTAGAGCTACTTCGCAAAGCTGACGTAATCTTACGTGACGAGCTAAAAAGTACTGGCTGGTACAACAAAACTTGGCAGGCGTTTTGCGTGCTCTTAAATGTAAATTCTGTCGGAGTAATGGGTGATAACCGCACCTATGAAAACGCTGTTTGTGTGCGTGTAGTAGATGCGAGTGATGGCATGACCGCAAGTTTTTCAAGGCTTCCTTATGATCTACTTGAAAACGTAAGCCGCCGCATCATAAACGAGGTAAACGGCATAAACCGTGTAGTTTACGATATCTCGAGCAAACCGCCTGCAACTATCGAGTGGGAGTAGAGTAACAAAAATATTTCTGCTGTAAAACCGTTGAAAATACAATATCACAACGGCTTACGGAAGCAAAAAGCTCCTTAGTGATACTATTTTGATACTAAAAGTAAGAAAAAGTAGGTTCCAAAGGGAGTTTTAAATTTAGATAAATTATTTAGAAAGCCTTCCATTATTTTGGTGGGAGGCTTTTGTGGAAACAGTGGTTAATAAATTTGAATAGGTTATAGTAATAAAAATCATTTGTATCTGAGCCCACTTTAACATACTAATAATGCAGGATATTCATTTATACCTTACCTAAACAAAAATTTAAATGCTATTAATAAATGCTTAAATTGTGATACATTGTATGGGATTTGTTTTGGTTTGAATATTTTGAAAGAAGCGTCAACATGAGACACAAAGATACAAGAAGAGAATGTGAAGAGTTATGGGCAAAAAATAAATATTTTGTACTAAGCAAATCGCAAAAAGCATATCTGGAGATAAGGGAGTACTTGAAGGAAAAAGAACTGGATGTTGTATGGCTAAATGAAAAAATACAGGAAACAAGAGATATGAAGGAGAGCAAAAAAGATTTTAGTAATGCCATTCTTCATATATGGGGATATTTCAGAAAAGATGCAAATACAATTGAAAAACAGGTATTATTTGATATATTAAATGGATATATGGCAGGGGAGAATAGTCAGAAGGCTGTAATTGAATGCATTAACACTTTACTAAAGAAATACCCTAATGAATATTTAGAAAAATCAACCTTGTTAACAGGAGAAAAATATGAGACTATGGCATGAAAAACTTATCCACTTATTGCCTAAAAATCAGCTTCTTGGACAACACAGGGAATGTTGTGCTTTGAGGGGCAATGGATGGAAAAAGAAACATAAAACCGTAGATTATGTGTTTACATATTCCCCATATCATCTTTTTATTTACCATGTATTGGTTATGGTGGAGATGGAAAAAAGAGGATATAAAGTTTCTGCGGAATGGAAAGATAAAAATTATAGAGGAAGGACGGCAGAAAAGTACGATAATCTTAAAGAGGAAATTATAAGCAGTCCAATTTACAAAGAGCACAATATCGAATATCTAGCTGATTGCATAGAAAATTTAAGAAACAAAGGTATACATTTAAAAGTATAGAAGTTGTGGAAGAGTAAATTGATATAAAAATAAAAGAAGTTGAAGATAAACTGGAAAAAGAATGTGCATCAAAAGAAATATTATATGACCTTTCAGAATGGTTTGGAATACCAAAAAGCACAGAAGAGTATATTAGTGATTCACAGGAAAAGCCTTTTCTCGCTTGTTATATGAATGATGAGTCGGTTGGTTTTGTTGTATAAATGCAACCGGCAAGGATTGTACAGATATTTTTGTAATTGGCATAAAAGATTCCATCAAATGGGTATTGGATTAGTGCTTAACGAAGCTTACAAAACTACGGCAAGGAAGCTGGGTTGCGCATATTAAAAACAGAAACTAAAAAGATACTGTTATAGAATAAAAGAAACAAATATGATATGGTAATTATTGAGTGAGAGTAGACACAAAAATCCCTTTATGAAATTTTCTGTAAATGGAACTTCCTTATATACATTAGTTTTAATTAGGATATTTTTTCTCTTTTTATTAACATTGGTCAATGAAATTTAGCTCTTAACCTTTTATAATTTTACAAAAAAGGATATAAAATGAGTCAAATTTACAATCTAAATGCCGATACGAAAGTCGTCGCAAAAAGCGTTGTTAGCAAGAGAATTTTTGATTGCGAGAACGCTCATGTCGATGTATTTGCTTTTGATACTGGCGAGGAGCTAGATCATGAGATGCTGTTTTGCGACAGCCTCGCATGGGTTGTAGAAGGCGGTGCTAGCCTATACTACGGCGAAAAGCAGATGCATATAGGCAATGAGCAAGCTTGCCTGATAGAGAAAAAAGTGTGGCGCAAGCTAGTTTTTAACGAACCAACGAAATATATTTCAATTGATTTTAAGGAGGATTTAATGATAGATCATTTACCTAAGGCAGCTATTTTTAGCTTAGTTGATGCAGTCGAATACGAAAAAGGCAAAATCGTGAGCAAAACGCTCGTAAAGAACGAAAACGGCTCAATGTCATTGCTTAGTTTTGACACAGACCAAGAGCTCTCAACTCACGCAGCTCCAGGCGATGCACTACTTATCGCACTTGATGGTGAGATGAAGCTAACTATTGGTGATGAACATTTTGATATCAAAAAAGGCGATACCATCGTGCTTCCGGGCAAAATACCACATGGATTAAAGATAAAAGATAAATTTAAAATGCTCTTAATCGTCACTAAAGACAAAATGTAATACTAAGCCCTATTTCTAGGGCTTATTCTTTATAATAACAATAGTAAATTTATACTTAATAAAGCAAAAAGTAAAGTCATAATATAATCTCTCCAAAAAAAGAAAAACTATGAAAAAAGAAAATTCCAAACTATTTTTATTGCTATTTTTAGGTGCTCTCTCTGCCTTTGGACCATTTGTTACAGATCTTTATTTGCCAGCACTTCCGGCTATTACCGAGTGGTTTAAAACAAGCGTCACAGCTACGCAATTAACGATCACGACATCAATGGCAGGCTTAGCCATAGGTCAGCTAATAGTTGGACCAATAAGTGATAAATTTGGACGAAAAACGCCACTTACCATTTCGCTCATCGTCTATACGATAAGCACTATTTTTATATTTTTTGCGCAAAATATCCAGTTTTTTATCTTTATGCGCATCATCCAAGGGCTAGCAAGTGCTGGCAGCTTAGTCATCTCAAGGGCTGTTGTGAGTGATCTTTATAAGGGCCATGAAATGACTAAATTTTTTAGTCTTATGATGGTTGTAAATGGTCTCGCTCCGATACTTTCACCAATAGGCGGCAGTTTGCTGCTTAAATTTACTGACTGGCGCGGCATCTTTATGGCGCTAACCATCATTGGCATTTTGCTTTTTATCGCAAATTTTTATTTCAAAGAGAGCTTAAGTCAGTCAAATCGCTTAAAAATGCCTTTGCTAGTGACTTATAGTGTTTTTGGCAAAATTTTAAGAAAGAAAAAATTTATGCTTTTCGTAAGCATTCAGACATTTGCGATGGGCGCGATGTTTGCCTATATAGCGTCATCTTCGTTTATTTTTCAAGAATTTTATTCTCTAAGTCCAGTAAGTTATAGCTTTTGTTTTGCTTCAAATGGTTTAGGGCTTGTTATAGGAGCAAGGCTTGCTAGTCTTTTAAATGAGAGAAAAGCGCTCAAAACTGGACTTTTTGGCACCTTGTTTGCTAGTGTTTTTATTGCTTTCATGCTTTGCTTTAAATTTGAAGTGATCGGCGTCATTATCGCATTTTTCTTATTACTTCTTTTTACAGGATTTGTCTTGCCAACTGCTTCATCGCTAGCTATGAACGAAGGCAGAGAATACGCAGGCTCAGCCTCAGCGATACTTGGATTTTGCCCATTTTTCTTAGGCGGCATCGTCTCTCCGCTAGTTGGGCTTGGTGATATATTTTATTCGACTTCTATTGTTATTTTAGCTTGCACATTATTTGCTTTGATATCTTTTTTAAGGTTAAAAAGAGTTGCGTAAAATTTATCTTATTTCAAATACAAAAACGACTGATGAGAGCGTTGTAAATTTAAGCGTTAGCAAGATAGAGTTTTTGAAATTTGAACTAAATTTAAGTGACTATGATGTGCTGGTAGCTACTTCTAAAAATGCTTTTAATGCATTAAAATTTAATAACATAAAAGCTATAAATTTGCCAGTCTTTGCCATCGCAAATAGTTGTGCGACAGCCGCAAGAGAGTTTGGATTTAGTGAAATTTATACCGGAAAGAAAGCTCACGGAGATGACTTTGCAAGAGAAATTTTGCCACTTTTAAAAGGTAAAAAGGTTCTTTATCTAAAGGGTAAAGATAGTGCTTCAAATTTCTTAGAAATTTTGCAAAATGGCGGCGTAAATATAAAAGCGATTATCGCCTATGAAAATGTCTTAAATCCTTGCAAAATGGAGCTAAAACCACCAAAAAATAGCATTTTGATCTTTGCTTCTCCGCTAAATGTCAAAAATTTTCTTAGTAATTTTGGCTGGGATGAGAGCTATCAAGCGATAAGCATTGGAAAGGTCACTGCAAAAGAGCTAGAATTTACCGAGCCAATAGTGAGCCAAAGTCAAGATATAAACGCCTGTATCGCGCTTGCCAAAACATTACTTTAAGCAAAGAATTTATATAATTTTATTGCCTGAGTGAAGCGAGTCAGCATTTTACGGGGTCCAACACTTTTTTGTTAGCGAAAAGGTATGGATGCCTTGTGATGTGGCTTCGTTTGAGTCTGAAAAGGCGAGAAGTTGCAACCGTTTGGTATCCATCTATTTGCAAGATTGGCTTTGTTTATGGGCCACTCTTCTATGCGACGCCCACTCGGGTTTTTTAAATTTACGGAGATGAAATGAATATTCTCATAATAGGAAGTGGCGGCCGCGAATACGCCATTGCTCTAAAACTAAAAAACGAAAAAAATATAAATTTATACTTTGCGCCTGGAAATGGTGCGACCTCACGCCTTGGCGAGAATTTAAATATAAAAGACTTTTATGAGCTTGCAAAATTTGCTAAAAAAAATAGTATCGAGCTAACTATCGTGGGACCTGAAGCGCCTCTTAGCGAAGGTGTGGTAGATATATTTAAAAAAGAGGGATTGCTCATATTTGGACCAAGCAAAGCAGCTGCTAGACTTGAAGCTAGCAAAGCCTATATGAAGGACTTTTTGGCTAGAAATAACATAAAAACCGCAAGATATTTAAATACAGATAATAAAGAAAAAGCATTTAAATTTATTGATACCCTAAGCGCGCCAATGGTCGTAAAGGCAGATGGTCTTTGTGCTGGAAAAGGCGTTATCATCGCAAATTCTAAAGAGGAAGCCAAAGAGGCAGTTAGTGACATGCTAAGTGGAGCTAGCTTTGGTGAGGCTGGTAAATTTGTTGTCGTTGAAGAGTTTTTAGACGGCTTTGAGCTAAGTTTTTTTGCTATTTGCGACGGCGAAAATTTTGTAAGCTTGCCAGTGGCACAAGACCACAAACGCTTGCTTGATAATGACGAAGGTCCAAATACTGGTGGCATGGGCGCTTATGCTCCAAGTCCGCTTGCTTCAAAAGAGCTGATAAAAAGGGTTGAAGAAGAGGTTGTAAAGCCAACTTTAAAAGGGATGAAAAACGAGGGCAGTCCGTTTTGTGGAGTACTTTTTGTGGGGCTAATGATCGTGAAAAATGAGCCTTATGTACTTGAGTTTAACGTGAGATTTGGCGATCCTGAGTGCGAGGTATTGATGCCATTAATTGACGGAAATTTAAGCGAAATTTTACTAAATGCTGCAAAGGGCGAGCTAAAGCCTATTAGCTTAAAAGATGAATTTGCAGTCGGTGTTGTGATGGCTAGTAAGGACTATCCGTATAAAAGTAGTCCAAAAGCTAAAATTTCAGTTTTAAATAATGTAAAAGATGCTCACATTGCTTATGCTGGTGTTAGCGAGCAAGGCGGAGAAATTTATGCAGATGGTGGCAGAGTATTAGTCTGTGTGGCCACTGCGAAGAGTATAAAAGAGGCACGTGATAGAGCTTATGAGCTTTGCGAAAATGTAAAATTTGACGGAGCACATTATAGAAAAGATATTGCCTGGCAGGCATTAAAATGAGTATGCAGATAGTTGAAAAACTTGAAAAAGAAGAAATTTCGCTAGCACCATTTTCAAAAAGAGTGCTAGCTTACTCAATTGATGAATGTATCGTTTCTTTTTTGTTTTTGATCATTTACTGGGATGCTTTTTTGTCGGTTATGAGCTATGATGAAGCCAGAAATTTGACTTTAAATTTCTTTTGGCAAATAGTCGCATTAAAGATTATTTATCATGCATTTTTTGTTTGGTATTATGGTGCGAGTCTTGGACAAATGCTAACAAAGACGATGTGCATTAATGTAGAAATTTTAGATAGACCAAATTTTATTTCAAGCTTGGTAAGAGCGATTTTTAGGTTAGTTAGTGAAGCTTGTTTTTATCTTGGTTTTGCATGGGCATTTGCAAATCCAGCTAGACAGACTTGGCAAGACAAAATAGCAAAAACAGTGGTGATAAATGCGTAAAATTTTATTTTTAGTTCCGGTATGTATTTTAAATCTAAGTGCAGCTGTGCAAGATGTGCAGCTTTTGGCTGATGATGTAAAGCAAGATAAAGGCATCGTCACGGCTAATAAAAATGTTGTTGTATATTCACAAGATTACCTTGTAACGGCTGATTGTGCTGTGTATGATCAAAATAATTCGGTTATAGAGCTCTTTGGAAATGTCAATATGATGAAGGGCAAGAGCGAAGTCTCTCGCTCAAACTATGCAAAGTTAAATTTAAAAAATAATGACACTGCTTTTGAATCGCTTTTTATGATGAATAAAGACATGGAAGTGTGGATGAGAAGCGATGAGAGCAGCTCTGACAGTGAGTACTATAGAGTAAAAAAAGCGATGGTTTCAAGCTGTAATGTCCAAGATCCTGACTGGAGTATTACCTCAAGCTCAGCTATGCTAAATAAACAAAGCAAATTTTTACACCTTTTTAACCCAGTCTTTCGTATAGCTAATGTGCCAGTTTTTTATTTGCCATATTTTGGTTTTTCAACAGATACCACAAGAAGAACAGGTCTTTTGCCGCCTGAGCTTGGATATGGAAAATCTGAAGGCTTTTATTACAAGCAGCCGATTTATTTTGCACCTTATAATGAGTGGGACTTCGAGCTTGATCCGCAGATAAGAACAAACAGAGGTGCTGGAATTTATGGTGCATTTAGATTTACTGAGTCGCCTGATTCAAGGGGCGAAATCAGCTTTGGCTCATTTACTGATAAAAACAGCTACCAAGCCAAGCAAAAAGGAGAGACTTCAAATAAAGCTGAACTAAAAAATAAAACACATAAAGGCATTGGACTAAAATACGAAAGAGATAAGCTTATAAGATACCTTAGCGAAGCGGATTTGCAAGAGGGAATTTGGATAGACGCAACGAAGCTAAATGATATAGATTATTTAAATTTAAAAGGCAGGGATGATGATTATGATTCGCTTGTAACTTCTAAATTTAACTATTTCATCGCAAATGACGATCATTATTTTGGTGCTTATGCAAAATACTACATAGACACTGAAAAAATTGGCTCAAAAAATGAGAACAAAGACACTCTTCAAGAGCTTCCATCGCTTCAGTATCATAAATTTACAGATGATATTGTCTTGCCAAATATCTTATATTCACTCGATCTTCAGTCACATAGATACGATAGAAAGATAGGCGTTAGAGCGACTCAGTATGAATTTACGCTTCCAGCTTCAGTGCATGTGCCACTGCTTGATGATAGTTTAACTTTTTCATTTTACGAGTATCTATACGCATCAAGAATAAATTACGAGAATAAGATAAATTCATTTGATGATAAAAGAGAAGATAAGCATGCAAATTTTGTAAATAATTACCACAAATTTGCCCTTCACACTGACCTTGCAAAAGCGTATGAAAGCTTTTATCATACTCTAAATTTTGGAGCTGAATATCTACTGCCAGGCTATAGAAAAGGAAATTTAGATGATGAGTTTATCTATGATAAAAATCTAAATGAGTATGAAAATTTCTTGACTCAAGAGCAGAGTAAGGAAGAAATTTCTGGTTATCTGACTCAGTATTTCTTTAACTCTAATGGTAGAAAGATTATAAAACATAGTATTTCTCAAGGATATTACACAAAAGAAGATGAATATTCGAATTTAAAAAATGCTATCTATCTATATCCATTTGAAAATTTAAGCCTTTATAATAAGCTTGAATATTCGCACAAGAGCAAAGAGCTTAAAAAGGTACAAAGCGGATTTTCATACACAAATGATCTATTTTGGCTAAATATGCTTCACACCATGAAGAAAAATGATAGCAAAATAAAAAATAGTGCGACAAAAGATAGCTATTTTACAAGTGGTCTTGGAGTAAAATTACCTCATCAATATAGTCTTATTGGCGGCTGGCAATATGATATTGAGCGAAGCTACACAAAAAGCTGGAGAGTTGGTGTACTTCATCAAAGAAAATGCTGGAATTACGGGATAATTTATCAACAAGATGTCGAGCCAACAACAACAATAAACGGCTCAGCATCAACTAGAAAAAATGGTATTTATTTCACGATAAATTTCTATCCAATGGGCGGTTTGCACTATGACTTTTCGCAGAGCAGTACAAAATCGAGTGCTAACTAAATGATAACAGCTAAATTTAAGGATCAATTAGAAGCAGCTAGCAAGCTAATTGAAATTTTGCCAAAAAAAGAGCTTGTAGATAAAAAGACGATAGTTGTTTGTATGTCGCTTGAGTCAGTTATACTCACAGATGCGGTTTGTAGAAGTTTAAATTTAAGCTACGAGATGCTCTTTAGCGAGCCAATACCTGCGCCAAATAATAGCGAATGCGACGTTGCAATAGTTAGCGAGACAGAAGATATAGTATTAAATGATAAACTTATAAAAGCTTTTAATATAAGCTATGACTATATTTACGGCGAAGCACATAGAAAATATGAAGAGAAAATTTTAAAAAACGTTTATAAATACCGAAAAGGAAATTTGATAGGAGAGCTAAAAGATAAAAATATTTTACTAATCGATGAGGGATGCGAGACTGGTATGACGGCACTCATTTGCATAAAGACGTTGCTTGATGTGAAGGTAAAATCCATATCATACGCAACGCCAGTGATTGCTACTGATGTCTTTACAAATTTAAATGATATGGTTGATGAAATTTACACGATAAACAAGATCGTTGATTTTATCGATGTGGATTCGTATTACGAGAAAAAGATCGAAGCTACGAGTGAGCGTATCATGTCAATATTAGAAGAGAGCCCTTATTATTTGCCGTTACAAAAACAACAAGGAGATAAAAATAATGCAATATAGTATAGAAGTCAATAATCAGGTTGAAATTTTTGACCTTAATAAAGTAGCAAAACAAGCTAGCGGAGCGGTACTTTTAAGGGTAAAAAATACCGTAGTTTTAGCAACTGTTGCAAGAGAGGACACGCAAGTTGAGGAGGATTTTTTACCTCTAACGGTGCAGTATATAGAAAAAGCTTACGCCGCTGGTAAAATTCCAGGTGGATATGTTAAGCGCGAGACAAAGCCATGCGACTTTGAAACGCTAACAGCTCGTATCATCGATAGATCTCTTAGACCGCTCTTTCCAAAAGGTTACGCATATCCAACTCAAATAGTTGTAATGGTGCTTTCAGCCGATCCTGAGGTTGATTTGCAAGTTGTAAGTCTAAATGCAGCCTCAGTTGCACTCTATCTTAGCGACATCCCTGTAAATCGCCCAGTTTGTGGCGTTAGAGTTGGTTATATAGATGAAAAATTTGTTATCAACCCAAGCAACTCTGAACTAAAACAAAGTGCGATCGATCTTTATGTAGCTGGCACAAAAGATGAGCTTTTGATGATCGAGATGAGAAGCTTACCTCAACAAACTACGCAGCTTATCCCAATGGTTGCGATTGAGCCGATGATAGATCCAAGCTTAAGTGATAGCATGGCTCAAAAACAGCTAATGAATGAATTTAGCGAAGATATGATGGTTGAAGCGATTGATTTTGCTGGTAAGGCGATACTAAGAGCTAGCAGTGCTTACGAAGAAGCTTTCAAAGAGCATAAGAAAGAGGATGCTGCGCTTGAGCTAAAACCTGAAATAGAAAATGAAAATATCGCTATTTATATCGATAAATTTTATAAAGCTGAAGTCAAAAATGCGATCAACCAAATGGCAAAAAGCGAGCGAGCGAGCGAACTTAGTAAGATCGCGAAACAAATTTCAAGCGATGAGGTCGCTCAAAAAGAGGGCTGGGATGAGGCTGTCATCACAAATGTCCTTGGCAAATATAAAAAGAAAATCGTTAGAGAGCAGATCATAAACGAGGGTGTAAGGGCCGATGGACGTGGTCTTGAAGAAGTTAGACCTATTAGCATCGAAACAAATGTGCTTCCAAATGCACATGGCTCATGCCTCTTTACAAGAGGACAGACGCAGGCTTTGGTTGTCACTACTCTTGGCACTGATAGCGACGCTCAAATGTATGACATCCTCACTGAAAAAGTACCTTTTGTAGAGAAATTTATGTTTAACTACAATTTTCCAGGCTTTAGCGTAGGCGAGGCAAGCCCATTAAAAGCTCCTGGTAGACGCGAGCTTGGACACGGAAATTTAGCCAAACGTGCCCTTGCACCAAGTATCGATCTAGCTTCACCATACACAATAAGAGTCGTTTCAGAAATTTTAGAGAGCAACGGCTCAAGCTCGATGGCTAGCGTTTGCGGTGGCTCGCTTGCAATTAGAGCAGCTGGCGTAAATACTTTAAAACTTGTCGCAGGTGTCGCTATGGGATTAATATTTGAAGGCGATAAACACGCAGTGCTAACAGATATCATGGGACTTGAAGATCATGACGGCGATATGGACTTTAAAGTAGCAGGTACAAGCGATGGTATCACAGCGCTTCAGATGGATATTAAGCTTGGTGGCATTAGTTTAGAAGTGCTAAAAGAGGCACTTTATCAAGCAAAACGTGGTAGAGAGCATATCTTATCTTTGATGGCAGAAGCGGATAAAAATATAGAAATAAATGAAGATGTGCTTCCAAAGCTTGAGCTATTTAGTGTCGATCCAAGCAAGATCGTAGACATCATCGGACAAGCTGGCAAGACTATAAAAGAGATTATTGAGAAATTTGAAGTCTCAATCGATCTTGATAGAGAAAAAGGCGAGGTGAAAATCGCAGGTGGAGCAAAGAAAAATGTCGATGCTGCAAAAGACTACATCATCTCTATCACTTCAAAAGACAATGGACGTTCATTTGGCAAAAAGCCTTTTAAACACGACAAAGAGCGTTCAAAACCAAATTTTAATATCGGTGATGAGTTTTTGGGAACTGTAAAGAGCGTAGTTGATTTTGGTGTGTTTATCGAGCTAAAAGATGGCATTGATGGCTTGCTTCATATCTCAAAGATAAAAACCCCATTAAACGTAGGTGATCAGGTCAAAGTATGTGTGAGCGAGCAAAAAGGAAATAAAATTTCGCTCTCTTTGGTTGAATAAATTTTAAAGGACAGATGATGAAATACAAAAAGTTGCTTTTTCCAATAGGAGCTGGAGACGATATCGAGCCAAGAATTTATGGTGCCCTAAAGGTTGCTCAGTGGTTTAACACACATATGGAAATTATGACTTGCCAGCTTGACCCAAGCGTAGTTTATAATATGAAAATGACGCTTCGTGGAGGAGTGCTTTTTGAAGAATTTCTAAAATCAGCTAAATCTGAACTAGCTGTCGAGCATGAAGAGAATGAGAAAATTTTCAATAAAATTTGTGCTGAGCTTGGCATAAAAGTAACTAGTGAAATCATTGAAGATGTTTGCACTGCAAATTTTACTATTCATAGTGGTAAAAGAAGCGCGATAGTGGAGCAAGAGAGTAAATTTTGCGATCTAGTGGTGGCTGCTGTGCCACTTGATGGAAAGATCACTGGAACATTTGAGTCAGCTGTTTTAAAAAGCGGTAAAAATGCGATTGTAATCCCTAGAAAAATGCGTGAGTTTAAAGCTGATAATATCCTTGTAAGCTGGACTGGTACGACGCAAAGCTCAAGGGCATTAACAGGTTCAATCGATCTTTTAAAAAAGGCAAAAAAGGTTCAGTGCATTACCTCAAAAGCAAGCCTTGGCGATAATGCTGAACTAAATCTTAAGAAGCTTGAAGAGTACTTCAAAATTCATGGCATATCAGCCACTTTTGAAGTGATCGCTACTACGATGATACCTGGCGAAGCACTTTTAAAAGCAGCTATTGATAGAAATGCTGATTTAATCGTTGCTAGCAGATATGGTGAAAATGGTCTTATGGAAATGGTGCTTGGTGGCACTTCGAGATTTTTCTTGGAACACACAAATATCCCAGTTTATTTATAATGGATTGCGGCTTAGTCCGCGATCTAATTCTTTTAAATTTATCTTTTTGATTTGCTAATTTTTGTTCACTCGCAAGAATTGACTAATAAATTTTGACTTCACTGACCGCTTAGCTCAAATTTTAGAGCCGAAATTACTCGTTTAAAATTTACAAGACCTTAATAGCATAGTGCGTCAGATGACAGCGCGCTTCGTTTCTGGCCACAAACTACAAATTCTATAAATTTTAAAGCTCCCATTAAGATTTCATCAAGCACCTTATTAGCCAAAATTTTGTAAAATCCACTCATTAAAAAAGGATAAAAAATGAGTGAAAATTCTAGCTTTACACACCTACATTTACACACCGAATACTCCCTTCTTGACGGAGCGAACAAGATAAAAGAGCTAGCTCACGTGCTTCATGATAGAGGCGACACAGCAGCGGCTATCACAGATCACGGCAATATGTTTGGAGCGATAGATTTTTACAAGGCGATGAAAAAAGAGGGGATAAAACCGCTAATTGGCATCGAAGCTTACGTTCATAATGGCGAGCAGCTTGATGACAAGAGTACTAAGCAGCGCTTTCACCTTATACTAATCGCCAAAAATGAGACTGGCTATAAAAATTTAATGTATCTTAGCTCCATGAGCTACATCGAGGGCTTTTACTACTATCCTCGTATCAATAAAAAAATTTTAAAAGAGCACAGCGAGGGCTTGGTTTGTAGCTCTGCTTGCTTGCAGGGCGAGGTGAGTTGGCATCTAAATTTAAGCGATCGTAACGTCAAATTTGGCGCAAAGGGCTACGAGAGAGCAAAAGAGGTCGCACTTGAATATAAAGAAATTTTTGGAGATGACTTTTACCTTGAGATCATGCGTCACGGCATCGGCGATCAAAAACGCATTGATGATGATATTTTACGCATCGCCAAAGAGACTGGCATAAAGGTCATCGCTACAAACGATACTCACTACACTTTTAAAGAGCGAGCCGACGCACATGAGGTTTTTATGTGTATCGCGATGAACAAAACTTTAGATGATCCAAACCGACTTCGCCACAGCGTCCATGAGTTTTTTGTTAAGAGCAAAGAGCAGATGAGTGAGCTATTTTTAGATATCCCCGAAGTGATAGAAAATACCCAAGAGATCGTAAATAAGTGCAACCTTGAGATCAAGCTTGGCAACCCAACTCCACCAAATTTTAAATTTACTCTTGAATATGCCAAAGAGAGAAATTTAACACTTCCGGAGCCTGAAAATAGATATAGTTTTAAAAATGATGCTGTATTTTTTGAATATGAATGTAGAAAGGGGCTTGAAGAGAGGCTAAAATTTGTCCCTGAAAATTTACATGACGAATACAAAAAGCGCCTTGAGATAGAGATTGGCATCATAAATAAAATGAATTTCCCAGGCTACATGATGATCGTTTGGGACTTCATAAATGAGGCCAAAAGTAGAGGCGTGCCAGTTGGCCCAGGACGTGGTTCTGCGGCTGGTAGCTTGGTCGCTTACTCGCTAAAGATCACCGACCTTGATCCGATCCCATACAACCTACTTTTTGAGAGGTTTCTAAACCCAGAGCGTGTTAGCATGCCAGATATCGACGTGGATTTTTGTCAAAGCAGGCGTGGCGAGATCATCGACTATGTTACGCAAAAATATGGAAAATTTAACGTTGCTGGCGTTATTACATTTGGTAAATTGCTCGCAAAAGGTGTCATTAGAGATGTTGCTAGGGTTTGTGATATGCCTTACGCTGAAGCCGATGCGATGGCAAAGTTAATACCCGATGAACTAGGCATTACGCTAAAAGATGCTTACGAAAAAGAGCCAAAGATAGCTGAGCTAATAAGTCAAAATCCAAAGGCAGCTAAAATTTGGAAATTTGCCCTTGATCTTGAGGGACTAAACAGAAATGCCGGTCAGCATGCAGCAGGTGTCGTTATCTCAAATGAGGAGCTGTGGAACAAAACTCCGCTATTTCGTCAGCCAAACAGCCCAGAAGATCGCTATGTTACGCAGTATAGCCTTAAATATCTTGAGGATGTGGATTTAATTAAATTTGACTTTCTTGGACTAAAAACACTAACAGTTATCGATAATGCCATAAAGCTCGTTAAACAACGAACTGGCAAGGATATTATTTGGGAGCAGATCGATAAAAACGATTCTAATGTTTATAAAATGATACAAAGCGGCCAAGCGATAGGAATTTTCCAAATCGAGGGCGAGGGCATGAGAAAACTAGGAACTAGCTTGCGTCCAGACTGCTTCGAGGATATCGTCGCGATGCTAGCGCTCTACCGCCCAGGACCGATGGAAAGCGGTATGCTTGATGACTTTGTCAAAAGAAAACATGGCGAGGCCGAGATAACCTACTCATTTAAAGAGCTTGAGCCAATCCTTGCGCCAACATACGGCGTTATCGTCTATCAAGAACAAGTTATGCAAATCGTTCAAGCCATAGGTGGCTTTAGCCTTGGTGGAGCGGATCTTGTGCGTCGTGCGATGGGTAAAAAGATCAAAGAAGAGATGGATAGGCTAAAGGGCGAGTTTGTAAAAGGCGCTGAGGCAAAAGGGCTAAATGGACAAAAAGCAGACGATCTTTTTGAGCTAATTGTAAAATTTGCAGGATATGGCTTTAATAAATCTCACTCCGCAGCCTACGCCTATGTTACATTTCAAACGGCTTATCTTAAGGCTTATTACCCGGCTGAATTTATGGCCGCACTTCTTACAAGTGAAGAGAGCAACGTCGATAAGATCGTTCGCTATATCGATGAGATAAAACGCATAAATATAGACACTTTGCCACCATCTATCAACAAATCAACTAAAGAATTTAGCGTTGTTAAAAATGGCGATCATGACGGCATTATCTTTGGGCTTGGTGCGATTAAAGGTGTTGGTGGAGCGGCTATTGAAAACATTATCACTGAGCGTGAAGCAAATGGCGAGTTTAAGAGTATGGACGACTTTGTCTCAAGGATCGATCCATTTAAAGTAAATAAAAAGGTCTTTGAAAGCCTTATAAAAGCTGGTTGCTTTGATGAGTTTGGCTTTAGTCGCAAGATGCTTATGCAAAATGTAGAAAATATCATAGAAGCTTGCAAAAGTGCTGCTCAGATCCGTAAAAATGCTGTTGAGAGCTTGTTTGGTGAAGATGAGAGCATGAACGATGTGAAGATAAATTTTGTCACGATAAATGACGAATTTGACATCAAACAAATTTTAAAATTTGAGCAAGAGAGCGTTGGTATCTATCTCTCAGGCCACCCACTTGATGATTATAAAGACGAGATCAACAAGATAAAATACACTCTAAGCTCAGAATTTGAGAGCTTGCCACAAAGTGCAGAAATTTTAGTCGTTGGTAAGATCGAGGACTTTAGCACAAGGATAACCAAAAGTGGCAAGAAAATGGGCACTGTAAACGTGCTTGATTTTCACGGAAATATCGAGATCGCAGTCTTTGAAAGAGAGCTTGGCAACATCGAAGATATAGTAAAAGATGAAGCAAAACGCGACCTGCCTTATGCTTTTAGGATAAATATCACAAAAGATGATCAATTTGTAAGGACAAATTTAAATGAGGTTTATAGCCTAGAAGATGCGCAAAATTTAGACTTTAAAACAAGAAAGCTAAAACAAAACTCTAAATTTTCTAAAAATGAAGAGGCGAGCGCCCCTCAAAAAGCAAGAGAGTATGCTGAGCTAGAGGTGCTTTTATGCCTTAGTGAGCTTAGCAAAGATAAGATTACCAACCTTTATAATCTTGGCTATAACGAACATATAAAAAGTGGCACGAACAATGATAAGCGTCTTGTTATTAAGATAAAAAATGAAAATACAGCTCAAATTTTTGTCTATAAGACAAAATTTGTTGTAAATGACAGCTTTAAAGAAAAAGCACTTCAAGCAATAGCTTGCTAAGACCTCGGTGAAGCGATGTTTTTAGATAAGCTTGGCGTAGATAAAAGTAACTGGAGCGAGCTTTTTAGCGCATGTGTTGGCAAAGCGACATTACTTCAAAAACGTGCATTTAAGCTACTTGTTGAAGGTAGCAACTGGCAGGTCGATTTTGATAGCGGTAAAATTTACTTTGATGAGCATGAGTTTGATATGCAGTTTATCGGCTCTGAAAGCTTCTCGTCAAATACGTGGCTTTGGGGTTATGAAAATATAAATGGCTTTGATGAGCGGTTGCTCGAGCTTGCAAATAAAGCACGCGAGTTTGGTGAGAAATTTGGACTTAGCGCATTTGGTATGCCACAATTTGAGCTAGATGAAAATTTTAATGGTCACACGATTAGTATGATCCTTTGCACCGCTTTTGATGAGCAAAATTATTATAGGATAGAGTACGAGGGCGGAGCGGCGTATGTGGCTTTTAGATCAAATATGGTCTTTGAAGAGCCAGTGCTAGCAAATGAGCTTTTAAGCGTAGTAAATGAGTGTTTAAGCTCTTACGAGCTAGATCACAAAATCTTTATAAAAGGACTTTTGCTAAGCTGTGATATGAAATTTAGCGAAAGTCCTAATGAGATCATAGTGAATAAAAACGAGCTTAGCTTTAAATTTGACGAGCTAAATAGGCTCATAAATATTTCAAGCAAGCTTTAAAATTTAATACTCTTTACCACATCAGCGCCAAGTGCTAGCTTCATATGAAGAGAAAACATCTCGTGGTAAAAATCGCCATTGTGTCCTGGTATATCGTACGTTTGTGTAAGATCAAACGGTACGATAACTCTTGCTTTTTTATTGTATTCATTGGCTCGTAGTTTAAGATAACTAACGCACTGATAAACGCACATATCAGTGCAATCTCCGGTGACTATAAAGGTGTCTAGCTCCGGACGCTCTTCTAAAAATTCCTCAAATTCTTTATTAAACGCAATGCTTAAAGAATTTTTATAAAATGCTTTGATCTCTTTAAAAAAGCTTAGATTTTCTATCTCTTTTACGGTTTTTATCTCATTTGTATCAAGCATAGCGTGAGGTAAAAAGGTCTCAAATTCTTTTGAATCACTGGTGTGCCTATCTTCTATAAGGATAAAATTTCTAAAACCAAAATCTTTCCACGCTCTATCAAAAAGTGTCGCGATCCCTTTTGATAAGGCGGCCACTCTTTGACTAGCTAGCGCACCACTTCCAGCAAATGCTTCTATCATATCGATACAGATAAATGCAACGTTTTTTGCTCCATCGTTTGAAATTTCTCTTAAATCAAGCGTTTGAAGAGATTTTTTAAAAGCCTCAAGTTCGTTTTGTATGTTCATTCTTTCTCCTTTATTGGTAAATTTATGCAAAATGTTTTTGGATTTAGTGTGATCTCGATACTGCCTTTGTGAGCCTGCACTATCTGTAAGCAAAGGTGCAGCCCAAGGCCGTTTCCTTTTAGCTTGCTACTTTTAAATGGCTCAAAAACTATGGCTTTGTCTTTGATAGGCTCGCCACTATCGTAAACGATAAATTTATGCTCACTCGGTGTTTTTTCGTAGCTTAAAATGATCTCTCCTTCATCATCATCGCTCTCTTCGATGGCATCAATGGCGTTAAATAAAATATTTTGAAAGACGATGGCTAGTAGATCAAGGTCGCCCATATATTTGCCATCTGGAAATTCTAGGCTAAATTTAATATCCTTTGAATAGTCGTAAAAATTTATAGCCTCTTCGCACTCTTTTTTAAGCTGCAAAAAGTCAAAAATTTGCGCATTTATGTTAAGGCCTTTTGTGAAAAGTAGAGTGGCTTTGATTATGCGTTCGACTCGCCATGTAGCTTTTTGTATTTGATTTACGATAGGCTTTGTGCGCTCATCAGCTCTTTTAAGTAGAGTTGAAGCTAAAAGTGAGATAGAGCCTACTGGATTTCTGATCTCGTGGGCTAGGTGAGCTGCTACTTGGCCCATAGAGGCAAGACGCTCGGTACGTTTTTCTACTGTTATGTTTGTTGCAGAGATTATTAGTTTATTGTCTTTAGAGCTTGTTTTAAAAAGATAAATTTGCCCATTTACATTTATCTCGCCCTCTTTTTTTGGTATCTCTTTAAAAATTTTACCAAGTCTTACTGCTTCTGAGTTTTGTAAAAAGATCTCATCATTTTCATCTAACACCCAGATAGCATTTGGCAGAATTTCCACAATATCTTTAATAAAATTTTGCAAGTTTGCGTAAGATGATGTTAAATTTTTATATTCATTTTCTATCAGATAAGTCTGCTCTATCAGGCTTTTTAAGCCAGCTTGAATATCGTGTTCGTTCATTTTAAAAGTTCCTCAAAATCGCTAATTTCATAAAGCCTTAGCCTTTCATCCTTTAAATTTATTAGCTCGCTACTAAATCCACTCTTTGAAAAAAGAGCAATAACATCTGGCTTGATATTTAGTTTTTCGCATTTTTTTAATAGTAAATTTAGCACGTTTTTACAAACCTTTCTCTCTTTGTATTTTGCCTCGCCGACTATGATCTTGCCACCTATATTTAATAGCATATCAAGCTCTATATTTCTGCTCCAAAAGCTACTTAAAAATATGCCATTAATCATAAATTTTTTTGCCATGAGTTCACCGCATAAAATTTCAAATCCAAGGCTTGCATATTCGTCAAATTCCTTTTTTATGATGGCTAAAATTTCATCATTTCTACCAGCTTTTAGCAAGCTTAAATTTGGCTCTATAAATCTAAACCAAAACCTTGAAAAATGGCTATTAAAATGTATTTTATCCTCAACTTTATAGCCCCTTTCTTCTTTTTTTAGCATTTGGTTTTTTGATCTTTTTGGAAGTACTTCTCTACTTTTTTCTAGCAGTAAAAAATTCTTTTCAAAAAGCTTTGCGTAGACTTTGCTAGCTAGGCTTTGAGGTAAAATTTTATTTACATTAAATTTTTTTCTATCGCTTCGTGCGAGTTTTATGAGGGCAGATTTTATAGCATCGTTTGTATCGGATTCGAAGTAAAATTTTGGCATCAAGGCTAAGAAGTTGTTTAAAATTTCAGCCTCGATCGCTTCAAAAACATCATAATATGAGTGCTTTAAATCAAACTCATCAAAGACGAGATGAAATTTAATAAGTTCATTTATATCTAGGTGTTTCATTCGCTCAAATGTTGATTTTAAAGCTTTTATATTGGCTCCTTTATTTGGGCATTGTAGTATATTTTAGCTAAAGTAATCTATAATGCTACGCAAAAAACAAGGGTTGTGATTTGGTAAATTTAGAGCATATTAGAGAAAATATAATTTTAAAAAATGGCATTTATTATTTTGACTTTACAGCTTCAGGGCTAGCTTATAAACCTATCGAAGATGAGATGGTAAAAATACTTCAAACATATGCAAATACACACTCTATCAGCTCATCAAACGCCTATAAAACCGCTCAAACTTATGAAGATTCAAGACGTGAGTTAAAAAGCTTACTAGGACTTGATGAGAGCTTTTATCTTTTTACTTGTGGCAATGGAGCTACCGGTGCGATAAAGAAATTTCAAGAAATTTTAGGAATTTATGCACCGCCAGCATTAAAAAAAAGATATGCCCTAAAGCCAGATGAAAATTCTCCACTTGTTGTGCTTGGCCCTTATGAACATCATTCAAATGAGATAAGCTTTAGGCAAGCACTTTGTGAGGTTGAGCGTATTAGGCTTGATAAAAATGGAGGGATCGACTTTAATCATTTGGAGCAAATTTTAAGGATAAATGTCGGTCGTGAGATCATCGCAACTTTTAGTGTGGCTTCAAATGTGACCGGGGTTTTGAGCGATTATAGAAAAATTTATACTCTTATAAAATCTTATGGTGGCGTTGTGGCATTTGATGCTGCAAGCTTTAGCGCTTATGGAAATATTGATTGTGACTATTTTGATGCTCTTTTTTTATCTCCTCATAAATTGCTTGGTGGAGTTGGAAGTTGTGGGCTTCTTGCTATAAAAAAGATACTTGCAAACTCAGATGAGCCGACATTTGCTGGTGGTGGAACGGTAAGTTATGTCAGCAAAAACTACGCTATATTTGTAAAAGATAGTGAGCAGCTAGAAGAGGCTGGCACTCCGCCTATTTTAGGACTTATAAGGGCAAATTTAGCTTATAGACTAAGAAATGAGATAGGATTTGAGGCAATATATGAAAATGAGAGCGAGCTTGGAGAGTATTTGGAAAAAAGACTAGCAGAAATTCCTGAGCTTACGTGCTATCATCCAAATAACATAAAGCGTTTGCCGATATTTTCTTTTAACGTGACTGGTGTTTCGCCTTATGAACTAGCTAAAGTTTTAAGCAAAGAATATGGCATTCAAACGCGTGCAGGATGTTCTTGCGCTGGGCCATATGGACACGATTTGCTTCATTTAAAAGAAGATGCACTATTTACCCATAAGCCAGGCTGGGTAAGGGCTGGACTCCACTATACGCATACGCTACAAGACGTGGATTATTTAGTAGATGCATTAAAAAATAGCATTAAAAAGTATTCAAGTAGTTGGAAAGTCGATGATCCTTTTAGTGTTGATAAAATTTCAGGTTGTATGGGAGATAGATGAAAAATATATTAATCATTGCAGGAAGTGATAGTGTTGGTGGTGCTGGCGTGCAGGCTGATATTAAGACATGCGAGGCATTTTCTTGCTACGCAGCGACAGCTATAACGGCTCTTACGGCACAAAATACAAATGGTGTTAGCAATATCTTTGCTACAAATGTTACAAATCTAAATGAACAAATCAAAATGGTAGACGAGGAGCTAAACATAGATGCCATAAAGGTTGGTATGCTTTTTAATAAAGAGCTTATATCTTGCGTTGGTGCTTGGCTTGAAAAATTTCATAAGCAAGGCATTAAAATAGTAATAGACCCAGTTTGCGTAGCAAAATCAGGTTCAAAGCTTCTTGAAGATGATGCGATAGCAAGCTTAAAAGAGCTTTTTAAATTTGCAGACATTATCACACCAAATATCGATGAAGCCAAAGTTTTGGAGCTTGATAGTAAAAATTTACCTTGCGATATGATCTTAAAGCGAAGCACGGTTGCAGAAATTTGTGAAGATACTCTTTTTAAAAAAAATGGTGACGTGCTTAAATTTAAAGAGCCACTAATAAAACCAGAGATCATGCATGGGGCCGGATGTAGCTTTGCAAGTGCGCTGGCCTGCTTGCTGGCAAATGGACACGCCAAAGAAGAGGCCATAAAACTAGCCAAAAAATACATTTTAAATGCTATTAAAAATGTAGTTACGACAAAATTTGGCAAACGTCTACTAAATCATAAAGTTGGCATAAGTGATTGAAATTTACGCGATTAGCGATGATGTGTTGATGCCTGAAAATTTAGCCTTGCAATACACTAAAGAAATTTTAGAGTGTGGGGTTAAATTTTTCCAATTTCGCTCTAAAAAAATACCCAAAGATGAGAGGCTAGCTAGTGAAATTTTCAACTTATGTGAAAAATTTGGAGCCAGATTTATCGTAAATGATGATATTTTATTTGCTGCTCGTATAGGGGCAAAGTCCGTGCATTTGGGAAAAGATGATGCGAGCATAAAAGAGGCGTTTGAAATTTTAGGAGATGACGCTTACGTGGGGGTTAGCTGCTATGATAACTTGGAGCTTGCCCTTAGGGCAAAACAAAATGGTGCTAGCTATGTGGCTTTTGGAGCGATGTTTAAAAGCCCAACAAAACCAAATGCGCCACTTTGCAAGACCCAAACCATATCACAAGCAAAAGAAATGGGAATGAATGTGTGTGTTATAGGGGGCATAAATGCTAGCAACATTGCAAGCGTCGCTAGAGTAAAGCCAGACATGATCGCCTTAATATCCGCTATCTATAAAGATGGCACAATAAAGAAAAATATAGAAAATTTACAAAGAAATTTATTGCTTTAAAAGATGCTTATTTTGCAAGCTTTTTTATGAAAATTTCATTATAATCCCTGCTTTAAAAAAAAGGAAAACATTGCTAAATATCGATGAAGTAAGAAAAAATATCATTTTAAAAGAAGGCCTTTACTATTTTGACTACACGGCTTCAGGTCTTGCTTACAAGCCCATTGAAGATGAAATTTTAAAATTTTTAAAAACCTACGCAAACACTCACTCAGATAGTAGTTCAAGCGCAGTGCTAACGCAAAAATGCTATGAAAATGCAAGAGCTGAGCTAAAAAGCTTATTGGGCCTTGACGATAGTTTTTATCTTATCGCGACTGGTCAAGGAGCAACGGCTGCGATAAAGAAATTTCAGGAGATAATGGGAATTTATATCTCACCAGCTACAAGAGCTTTGATCGGCGAAGCAAATTTAAGAAATTTAAATTTGCCACTAGCGATCATTGGCCCTTATGAGCATCACTCTGTTGAAGTTAGCTTAAGAGAAGGGCTTTGTGATATAAAACGTATAGAGCTTGATGAAAATAATGAGATAGACTATGCGATGCTTGAGAATACGTTAAAGCAAAATGCAAAAAGAAAGATAATAGCTAGCTTTAGTGCCGCCTCAAATGTCACTGGCATTAAAACTGATTATAAAAAAATTTACTCGCTAATCAAAAAATACAATGGCATTTTAGTACTTGATGTGGCCACTCTTAGTGCTTATGAAAATGTTGATTGCAGATATTTTGACGCACTGTTTCTCTCGCCTCACAAGCTGCTTGGTGGAGTTGGGAGTTGTGGGCTTTTGGCTATCAAAAAAGAGCTTTGTAAAAATTTGCCTACATTTGCAGCAGGAGGCACAGTCAAATACGTAAGCAGGACATCGCATATTTTTACTAGTGAAGTTGAAAATTTAGAAGAGGGCGGTACACCGCCGATAATGCAACTAATGCGTGCAAATTTAGCCTACAAGCTAAGAAACGAAATCGGACTTAATAATATAAAAGTGGCTGAATGTGAGCTGGGCGAGATGTTTTGTAAAGAGCTAGAAAAGATAGATGAGGTGATAAATTATTGTCCTGAAAATTTAGACAGATTGCCTATTTTTGCATTTAATGTAAAAGGCATTTCGCCTTATGATTTTGCTGCTAGTTTAAGTAGCGAATTTGGCATCCAAACACGTGCAGGCTGTGATTGCGCTGGGCCGTATGGACATGATTTGCTTCATTTAAAAGATAATACTATTTTTGAAGCAAAGCCAGGCTGGGTACGTGTTAGCATTCACTATACGCATACAAAAGAGGATATAAAATATCTTATAAATGCCATAAAATCTTGCATCAAAAAATACAAAGAAGGATAGGGTAAAACTATATGCTTGACATTTGTGGAGAAAATTTTAGAAGTGAATTTTTATAAAGCTATAGGTTCTATCAAATCTAAAAGTTAGTAAATTTTGCAAAATTCCAAAAAGCACCATAAATGTAACAAAGCTACTTCCGCCGTAACTAAAAAATGGCAGTGGCACACCTACAACTGGTGCAAAACCTATCGTCATCGAGACATTTACACCCACATAAACGAAAATAAGTGCAGCAATCCCCGTGGTGGTAACTTGCGTAAAATAGTCGTTTTTTAGACCGTAATTTAAACTTAAAAGATGTGTTATAAGTGCTCCATAAAGTCCAAGCAGAAACAATCCACCATAAAAGCCAAAACGCTCGATATTGTAGGCAAAGATGAAGTCACTAGTGGCGATTGGCAAAAATTTAAAGTGCGTCTGCGTTGCTTCGTCCTTTGGCTTGCCCTTTAATCCGCCGCTACCTATGGCGATGATGCTTTGTTTGACGTGATAGCTTGGCTCTTCAGCGATAAAATCGTGAATCCTCTTTTTTTGATAGTCATGTAAATTTTCATACAAAACCGGCGCCAAAAAGCCTATCGCAAGGATAATGGTGATCCAAATTTTCTTATTTACTCCGATGACAAAAAGGATGGTATAACCAACTATTAAAAGTATGAGTGCGGTACCAAGATCAGGCTCTTTCATAATTAGCGCAAATGGCAAAAGTATGTAAAAACTAAGCTTTAAAAAATCTTTTACTCCGTATCCATTAGCCTCTGGAGGACGCTGTTTAATGAGATAGGCTAGCATTAGTAAAAAAGCTGGTTTCATCAGTTCTGATGGCTGAAGCGTGAAGTGAACGAAGGGAATTTCTAACCAGCGCCTAGCACCTAGTTTGCTAACGCCAAAGAGATCGACGCTTAAAAGTAGCACTATGCAGATCCAGTAAAACATCGGAATGATCCAGTCGATACGTCTAATGGGCAACAAAAATGCGACACAAAATGAAACAAATCCGATACCAAAATATACAAGCTGTTTGTTTGCTAAAACATCGTTTGCTTCGGAAACTAGGATGTAAGAGATGGCTATGATTGGGATTATTAAAAACGGCTGAATAAAATCAAAATGTGTTAAAATACGCCGATCTAGTTTTATCAAGTAGCAAACCTTAATTTTTGGGCTAGATTATATCACAAACAAGGCTTTGATTTTGGTTAAATTTAATGTTTTAAAAAGCTCAAGACTAGACGTTGCAGTAGCACAAGAGCTTCAAATTTCACGCAATCAAGCTTTAAATTTGATAAAAGACTCTCTTGTAAGCGTAAATTTAAAACTAGTCTTAAAACCAAGCTTTGCTCTAAGCGAAAATGATGAAGTTTGCGTAAATTTTGCCCCAAAAAAAGAGGTACAAAACGAGTATGAAGTAAATTTTGATATACCAATAATCCATGAAGATGATGATCTAATAGTGCTTAATAAACCTCCTCAAATCGTCGTTCATCAAGCCCCAAGCGTCAAAGAGGCGACACTTGTTGAGTGGCTAAATAAAAAAGGTTTTATGCTCTCAAATTTAAATGGCGACGTAAGAGCTGGCATAGTTCACCGCCTAGATAAGGGCACGAGCGGCGCTATCGTCGTTGCTAAAAACAACTTCGCCCACGCAAAACTTAGCGAGCAGCTAAGTGATAAAAGCATGGGACGAATTTATCTAGCGCTCACCGACCTACCGCTAAAAGAGGACGTCATCATCGACAAGCCAATCGGCAGAAACCCAAATAACCGCCTAAAAAAGGCGATCGTCGCAGATGCTAAATTTGCAAAAAGTGCCTTTGTAAATTTACTAAGCGAAAATGGCATAAATTTAATAGCAGCAAAACTTTTTACGGGTAGGACTCATCAGATAAGAGTGCACCTATCTAGCATAAACCGCCATATTTTAGGCGATGATTTATACGGATTTAAGAGCCAAGGCGATAAAATAAGCAGGGTTATGCTTCACGCTTATATGCTCTATTTTATCCATCCGCGAACTGGCAAAAGGGTAGAATTTACCGCAAAAACGTATGATGACTTTAACCAAATAATTTACAAAAAAATTCCCAAGGAGATTTTTGATGAAAAAATTTGCCCTACGCATATTGACACCATTTTTAGTAGCTTTCTTAGCGGGATGCGGCTCTAGCGTACCGACTCAGCAAAGTATGTCACTGCCTACGATTACAAGTTTAAAAACTATTTCAGATATGACAGAAGTTGGCTTCGAGTGGAATCCAGTAACCGATGAGAGCGTCGTTGGCTACTATCTTTACCGCTCAAATCCAAATGATGCAAACTCAAAAATGCAACTAGTTGCAGACATAAAAGACCGCTTTGCAACGCACTATGTGGACCGCAATCTAGCTCCAGAGACAACCTACTCGTACCAAATGAGAACCTACTCAAGTAATGCCATCTCTCAACCGGGCACGATCGCAACAGCAACTACAAAGCCACTGCTTGACTCAGTACCATTTTCGCAAGCTATTACAGGGCTTCCAGGACGCGTGAAAGTGATTTGGAGACCACATCCTGATAGCACAGTGGCAAGCTATATCATTCAAAGAAGCGATGCAGGAGCTAATAAATTTAGTCAAATCGCAGAGGTAAATGGCAGACTAAATGCCGAATATATCGATACTGAGGTAAAACCTGGTAAGTCTTATGAGTATAGAATTTTAGTTAAAACTTCTTCAGGTGTTGTCTCAAAACCAAGCCAAAACATAAGTGCAACGACAAAGGAGTTACCCTAAATCAGTAACGAATCTTCAGGCAACAAAAAATGCACCAAAAAAGATAATCCTAACGTGGGATTATATGCCGGCTGAGGATTTTTCGTACTATAAGGTTTATAGAACGACTAGTAAATTTTTGCCTTATACATACTTGGCAAAAACTACTAGCAATACCTATGAGGACCTTATAAATACAAACGCTGCAACAAGGTATTATAGAGTTACAGCTGTTGATAAAGACGGCCTTGAGAGCTTAAAACAAGAAGAGCCAATTGTGGGGATAACACTTGGTGCACCAAAGACTCCAAATATTAGCGCTAGCTACGATGGTAGCGGCGTAAATGTAAACTGGAGTGCAGTTGATAGAGCCAGTTCGTACACGGTTTATAGAAGCGGCGCAAGTGAGAAAATTTTTAGTGGCATAGATGGTACTGGACTTAGAGATGATAGCGTGCAAAAAGGAGCTAGCTATTCTTACAGCGTCGTAGCTATCGATGAGTACGGCATCGCCTCTGATAAGTCATCAAAAGCAGAAGTTAGCATAAAATAATGCCAAATTTCATCGCTTCGTCTTTAAAAGAGCTCTCGTTTCCATTTGGTAATGACAAGGTCAAATTTCTTTGGCAGGCAAATGGACGAAACGAGAGGCTCATCTACACAAAAAATGAAGAAGAGAGCTTTTTTCTAGTCGTAAAGCCCAGTAAAAATGGCATCGTCGTAAAGGGAGAAAAGCTTACAAAGCCAGCTAAAGTTGGACTTTTACAAGAGGCGCTTGAGCTTTTTAAAGAGCAAAATTGCAATGATGTAATCAGTCAAGCATTTGCTGTAAAAAAGACAAATTTGACTAAGAAAGTAAGTGAAATCTTAAGCCTTGAAGAATTTGCGCCAGCATTTTGCGAGCTAAAAGATAAATTTAAAGAGATTTTCATCGAGATCGGCTTTGGCTCTGGCAGACACTTGCTTTATCAAGCTAAAAACAATCCAAATGCCCTAGTTATCGGAATAGAAGTCTATAAACCAAGCATCGAGCAAGTAGCCAAGCTAGCTAGGTCAAATGGTCTAGAAAACGTGCGTCTAATAAACACCGACGCCAGACTTTTGCTCTCACTTATTGGATCAAATTTGGTTGATAGAGTCTTTTTACACTTTCCAGTGCCGTGGGATAAAGCAGAACATAGACGCGTGGTCTCATCGGCGTTTGCGCTTGAGTGCGAGAGGATATTAAAAGTAGGCGGCAAATTTGAGCTAAGGACTGATAGCAAGGAGTATTGCGATTTTAGCTTGAGTAAATTTTTAGAGCCTACAAACTCAAAGCTAGAAGCTTTTAAAAATAGAAATTTAGAGGTAACTAGTAAGTACGAAGACCGCTGGAGACGTCAAGATAAGGATATTTACGATGTTGTTTATACTTGTGAGGTTGAAAGTGGCGAGAGTGTTTTAGCTGGGGATTTTAGCTTTAAAGAAAAGACAAGTGTAAAAAATATCATTAAAAATTTCAAAAATTTCATCATCAAAAAAGAGGATTATTTTTTACATTTTGAAGAAATTTACACCATAAACGAGGGTGAAATTTTGCTAAAAGTTGCTTTTGGAGCATTTAATAAACCTGAGCAATGTTTTATCAAAATAAGCGATGAGAAAAGCGAATATTTTATAAAAAAACCGATCTTAATTCGTGAGAATTTAGCTGCACACGAGCTTTTGAAGGAGTATTTGGCTGATGCAAGAGATAATTAGTGCAAGGAATTTGAGCCTAGCTTATGAACGCGATGAAATCGTAATTAATAGCGTCAATTTAGATATTTATGCAAATGATTTTGTCTTTATAACAGGTAAGAGCGGAAGCGGAAAGAGCACACTTTTAAAATCATTTTATGGAGAAATTTCACCCCTTGCTGGAGAGCTAAATGTCTGCATGACACAAATGGATGACATCGATGATAAAAGGCTTTGTGAGCTTAGGCAGCGAGTTGGCATTATATTTCAAAATTATCGCTTGATAAATGAATGGAATGTGGAAAGAAACGTTATGTTGCCACTCATCATCAAAGGCATCAATCAAAATGTGAGTAAAAAGCAAGTGGCTAAACTTTTAAAACATGTAAATATGCTTCATAAAGCTGATAAATACCCTCGTGAGCTAAGTGGTGGTGAGCAGCAAAGAGTAGCGATGGCAAGGGCTCTAGCGCACAATCCAAATTTGCTCTTATGTGACGAGCCAACTGGAAATTTAGACGAATACTCAAGCGACGTCATCTGGTCGCTTTTAAAATCAGCTAGGGAATTTTTAGGCACGAGCGTAGTAGTTGTCACGCACCATATCCCATCGACACTTCGTATCCCATACCGTCACTTCGTCATAGAAAATGGAGGTGTGCATGAGATCGCTTAAAAATCATCTTGGATTTATCTTGCCGCTAATCGCGCTTTTGTTCTCCGTGCAGTTTAGCCTAACTGCTGATAAGGTTGTGAGAGATTATGAAAGACTTATGGGAAATGACTACAACATCGTCATAGTTTCAAGTAAAGAGTTAAGCGAGCCCGTGCTAAAGCCGATCGTGAGTAATCTAGCTAGCCTCGAGCCACTAAGTCCGCAAAAAATAATCGACCGCCTTTCAAATGACATCTCTGCTAAAAATTTATCCATACTGCAAAATGCGCTACCTAAATTTTACTCACTAAAACTTAGCGAATTCCCGACACCGCAGTACATGGATGAGCTAAAGCAAAAGCTTTTAAAATTTGATGGGATCACAAAGGTTGAGACATTTTCAAAGACTCACGATAAGGTCTTTAAAATACTAAATTTAGCCAAAAGTATATCGTATGCTTTTATGGCGATACTTTGTGTTGTTGGGCTTATGCTTATGCTAAAGCAGGCTAAAATTTGGCTATTTGAGCATAGGGAGCGCATCGAGATTATGACGCTCTTTGGAGCACCTTTTTGGCTAAAATCAGCCATGCTTTACAAATCAGCCATGGTTGATAGCCTAGTTGCGACCATTGTAGTTGGTGCATTTTTCTTTTTCTTGCCTGGTATTGAAATTTTTAGAGAAAATGCCGCAAGTATTGATGTGGTTTTGCCTAGCCTTGATCCTTCAAGGGATATTTTTATTTTATTTGGCGTGGCTATGTTTTTAAGCATTTTTGCTGTTAGTTTGGTGATGAGTAAGGCTAGAAAAAGCACGATATGAGAAAAGGAATTTTTACATTTTTGCTAGCTTTTAGCTTAGCTTTTGCATCAAATACCAAAGAGAAGATCAAAGACTCCAAAAACTCGCTAAGATCGAGTCAAGCGATGAGTGAGCAGCTTAGTAAAAAGCTAGATGATTTGGCTGGTGATATCGTAAATGGCGAAAAAAAACTTCGAGGTATAAGTGGCGATATCACAAATTTAAAGGGTCAAATTTCAGTCCTTGAGACAAATGCTTCAAAAGCACTTATTGAACTTGATGATTTAACGAAACAAAACAAAGAGCTAGAACGCACACAAAAAGAGCTAGAGCAAAATATGATAAGGATCATCGCAGAAGATTTGTCGTTTGATCTTTTGATGTCTGCAACTGAGGGCAAGCAAAGCGAGGAGAGCATCATCTCATCTCAAATTTTAACCAAGCTAAATGCCATCACAAAAGAGGATTTTAAAAGGCTTAGTCAGAACTATGAAGATACGATCGAAAAGATAAAAAATAAATCAAACAAAATAAACGAGATAAACTCAAGTATCAAAAACTATAGACGTAAGCAAAGCGACCTGCAAAATTTAGAAAGTACGCAAAAAAATACAATAAACGGACTAAAACGTGATAAGGAAATTTACAGCAAAAAGCTAGCCAAGCTTCAAGCCCAGCAAGATGAGCTAAGAAAGACGCTAGAACAGCTTGCTATCATGCAAAAACAAGAAGATGAAGCCGCACGTGCAGCTAGAGAAAAACAAGAAAAAGCAGCTGCAAGCAAAGGTGGTAAAAAAGGCGAAAAAAGCCAGCCAATGGGTGGAGGCTATCAAACAAGCTCGGTCAAAAAATATTCAGGTGCAAAGACAATCGCTCCTCTTGACAGCTACACCATAAAGCAAAAATTTGGAAATTACGTAGATCCGATATATAACATCAAAATTTTTAATGAGTCAGTCACGCTTCGCTCAACCACGCCAGATGCCAAAGTTAAAAGCGTGCTAAATGGTAAAGTGGTCTTTGCAAAAGCAACTCCGATGCTTGAAAATGTTGTCATTATAGAAAACGAAAATGGCATCCACACAATCTACGCTCATCTAAGTCAGATCGCACCGACGGTCAAAGTAGGCTCAGTCGTACAAAAAGGCTACGTTATAGGCCGAGTTAGAAATGATCTAACCTTTGAAGTGACGCAAAGAAACTACCACATCGATCCACTTGAGATGATCTCAAAATAGCCGCCTTGCAAGTACTATTAACTAAATTTAAAGCCTTTTTGGCTAGAATGCGTGAATTTTAAGGAGCAAGACAATGAGTAAAAGAAAACGTGTATTGGTTAAATTTTCAGGCGAAGCTTTAGCGGGAGAGAATGGTTTTGGCATAGATACGGCGGTGCTTAAATTTATAGCAAATGAGATAAAAGAGCTTGTCGAAAATGGTATCGAGGTTGGCATCGTGATAGGTGGCGGCAATATTATACGTGGTGTGAGTGCTGCAAAAGATGGCATCATCAAACGAACGAGCGGCGATCATATGGGCATGCTAGCAACTGTTATAAATTCGATCGCAATGCGTGAAGCTTTAGAGCGAAGCGGGCTTGAAGTAAGAGTGCAAAGCGCGATCAAAATGGAAGCGATCTGTGAGACTTTTATCGTTGGACGTGCGCAGCGCCATTTGGAAAAAGGCAGAGTTGTTATATTTGCCGCAGGTACTGGCAATCCTTTCTTTACAACTGATACAGCAGCAACTTTAAGAGCTATTGAGATCGGCTCAGATATGATCATAAAAGCTACAAAGGTTGATGGCGTTTATGACAAAGACCCTAAAAAATTCAAAGATGCAAAACTATTAAAATCACTAAACTATGAAAAGGCAATGAGCGATGATATCAAGGTTATGGACGATACTGCCATAGCTTTAGCAAAAGATAACTCACTGCCGATTTTGGTTTGTAACATGTTTAAGGCTGGAAATTTATTAAAAATAATAAATGAAGAAGAAGCAGCCCTATACTCAGTAGTAAAATAAATTTTAAAAAGGATAAATATGAGAACAGAACAAATAACAGCAAGAGCGTTAAAGCAAGTTGGTGATGATAGATATAAACTTTCACTTATCGTAGCAAAGCGCGCAGAAGCACTGGCAAACGGAGCTCAAACTCTTGTTAATGCTGATACTTCAAAGATGAAATTTGCTGACATTGCGCTACTTGAAGTAGCTGAGGGCAAAATAGGCTTAGAGGCAATAGTTGAAGGAAAATAGTCTTTTTTTAGAGCAGCTAATAGAACAAATTTTACCTTGTAAAAATGTTTCAGAAGCTATAACGCTGCTCTTTTCTCTTTGTGAACGAAGCGAGAAATTAGATAAAGCTATAGATAGCTGTGTCACATCTCATGCTGGTCAATATCGCAAAAGTGGCGAGCCATACGCAATCCATCCTATCTTAGTAGCATCAATAGTAGCAAATATGGGTGGAGATGAGAGTATGGTCATAGCTGCACTACTTCACGATGTAGTTGAAGATACTGAAGTTACGCTTAGCGAAGTCCAGGCTGAATTTGGCGATGAAGTGGCAAAGCTGGTTGAGGGGCTTACAAAGATAGTTGCTATAAGAGAAAACAAGCTTGCAAGCTCGAGTAGTAACGAAAAACTAGCAAGTTCGGCACTAACTTTTAGAAAAATGCTTTTAATCTCCATTGAGGATGTTAGAGTTCTTGTGGTTAAGCTTTGTGATAGACTTCATAATATGCTAACCCTTGATGCATTAAAAGTAGAAAAACAAAAACGTATTGCTGAAGAGACGCTTATGGTCTATGCTCCGATCGCTCATAGGCTTGGAATTTCATCGATTAAAAACATACTTGAAGATCTAAGCTTTAAATATGCGATGCCAGAAGAATACGCTAAGATCGATAGCTTTTTAAATAAAAATAAGCAGCAGCTTAGCCTTAAACTAAATGCTTTTTACGAGAAAGTAAATCAAATTTTGCTTGAAAATGGCTTTATTGAGGGTACTTTTGAGATTCAAAAACGTATAAAGCATTACTATTCGATTTATTTAAAAATGCAAAGAAAAGGTATTTCGATTGAAGAGGTACTCGATTTGCTCGCTATTAGAATTCTTGTGCAAAAGCCGCTTGATTGCTACCTTGCGCTTGGAAATTTGCATATAAATTTTAATCCTCTTATTTCGAGATTTAAGGATTATATTGCACTTCCAAAGCAAAATGGTTATCAAACGATACATACAACTATTTTTGATAATAAGAGTATTTTTGAGGCACAAGTTCGTACTTATGATATGCACAAAACCGCTGAATACGGTGTTGCAGCTCATTGGAAGTACAAAAATGGTGAGGGCAGTTTACTAAATCCAAAGCTTGACTGGCTAAACGACATTGGTATGCAAAATAATGAAGCTGAAAGTAATGTCGAAGAGCTTTATGAATATGCAAAAGATAGTCTTTATATAGAAGATATTGCGGTCTATTCGCCAAAAGGTGAGGTTTTTACGCTTCCACGCGGGGCTACTGCACTTGATTATGCTTATGAGATTCACACAGAGATCGGACTTTACGCAAAAGAAGCTTATATAAATCGCGTCAGAATGCCACTTTTAACAGAGCTAAAAAATGGCGATATTGTAAGGATTGTAACTGGCGAAGAGGCAAAATTTCGCTGTTCATGGATAAATAGCGTTCGAACTGGTAAAGCAAGGGCTACGATAAGAACATATTGCAAGCAAAAGATAAAAGATATAAATTATAAAATTGCAGTTGACATTTTAAAGTCGGTTTTTGGCGTTTCGAAAGATAGAATTTTAGACTGGATAGAGCATGAAAATTTAGGTAAAAAAGTTTTTCGTGCTGCAACTGAAAGCGATTTTTTGCAAGAGGTCGTAAATATGCTTAAAAAGTATATAAAAAAAGAGCGTCCTTTTATGATCTCTTTGGGCGACAAATATCAGGTTAAAAAGCAGAAATTTGAAAATATCGTAATCTACTCAAATCATAAAATTTCAAATGTCGAGTTTGACTATTGTTGTAACCCAAAAAGAGGCGATAGTATAGTTGGCTTTAAAAATGGGCACAATGTGACAGTGCACCACAAACTTTGTGAGCGTGCTGGAAAGCTTATGGATAAGGGCAATGAGATCATCTTTGTCAAATGGACTAGAAATGCCCCACATAGATATAAAATTTTATTAAATCTTGAGAACCGAAAAGGTGCGTTGGCTGAATTTTTAACATATCTTGCTAGACTAGATGTAAATTTGGCTACAATCTCGCTAAACGAAGCAAATGACCTTAGCGGTGACACATTTGAGATAAGTGTTGAGATAGCCGAAAATATCGATGCAAACGAGCTAAGAGAGAAGATCAAAGATAGATATAAGATTATAGATTTCGTTTCGCAAAGCGATCCATACCATAACTAGGAGAAAGATAATGCAAGATATAGCTGAAATTTTACAAGAGATAAAACGCGGTGTTGCCGAGATTATTGACTTTGAAAGAGTTGAGAATTTAATAAAAAACTATTATGAAAAAGGTGAAAATTTCTATGTAAAGGCTGGCTTTGATCCAACTGCTCCAGACCTTCACTTAGGACACACAGTCGTTTTAAGCAAGATGGCACTGCTTCAAAAACATGGCGCGATCGTGCAGTTTTTAATAGGTGACTTCACTGCTCAAATAGGCGATCCAACTGGCAAATCAGCCACCAGAAAAAAGCTAGATCAAGAGACAGTTTTAAAAAATGCTAAAACCTACGAAGAGCAAGTTTTTAAAATTTTAGATCCAAAAAAGACCGTGATAATGTTTAACTCGAAATGGTCAAATGAGCTTGGAGCTGCTGGAATGATAGAGCTAACTAGCACATTTTCAGTCGCTAGAATGCTAGAGCGCGATGATTTTGAAAAAAGGATAAAAGCCGGCAGTCCAATTTCAATTTGTGAATTTATGTATCCGCTTCTTCAAGGTTATGATAGCGTTGCGATGAAGTGCGACATCGAGATGGGCGGTACGGATCAGAAATTTAACCTTCTAATGGGTAGAACCTTGCAGAGAACATATAACGTTGGCAAAGAGCAAGCTGTCATCATGATGCCTCTTCTTGAGGGGCTTGATGGTGTAAATAAGATGAGCAAAAGCCTTGGAAACTATATCGGTGTAACCGAAAATGCAAATGATATGTTTGCAAAAACGCTTAGTATAAGCGATGAGCTAATGTGGCGTTGGTACGAGCTTTTAAGTACAAAAAGCCTTGGTGAGATAGAAAATTTAATGAACGACGTAAAAAACGGCAAGTATCATCCAAAAAAAGCAAAAGAGGACCTTGCTTACGAGATAACAGCAAGGTATCACGGCGAGGAGGCTGCAAAGGCTGCGATGGCTGAGTTTAATAGTGTCCACTCTCAAAATCAGCTCCCAACTGATATAAAAGAATTTAGCCTAAAAGCACCAGCGTGGATAGTGGAAGCTTTATCGCAGTGTGAGCTAAGTGAGTCAAATTCTCAAGCAAGACGCGACATAAAGGCAAATGCAGTTAGCATTAATCAAGAAAAGATTAGTGATGAGCAATTAAAATTAGAAGCAGGTGAATATATCTTGCAAGTCGGTAAGCGTAAATTTGCAAAAGTAAAGGTTGAATAGATGGAGTTAAAGCCATTAAAAATAGGAAAATATGAGATAAAGTATCCGATATTTCAAGGCGGCATGGGACTTGGTATCAGCTGGGACAAACTAGCTGGCAATGTCAGCCTAGAAGGCGGTCTTGGAATAATCAGCTCAGTTGGCACAGGATATTATGAAAATCGTAAATTTATAAACAAAGAGCTAAATGCAAAGCCATTTGGAAGTGAGAATTTCTACTCAACAAGAGGTCTTAGAGCAATTATTGAGAATGCACGAAAAATTTGTGGAGATTTGCCACTTGGCGTAAATATAATGTATGCTGCAAATGATTACGCAAGAGTGGTAAAAGACGCTTGTGAAGCCGGTATAAATATCATCGTATCAGGTGCTGGACTACCTACGAATTTGCCAGAATTTACACAAAATTTTAAAGAGGTTGCACTAGTTCCTATTATCTCAAGTGCAAAAGCACTAAAGATCATCTGTAAACGTTGGCTACAAAGATATGACCGCTTACCAGATGCTGTCGTGCTTGAAGGACCACTAAGCGGCGGACATCAGGGCTTTACTTACGAGCAGTGCCTTGATCCTGAGTTTTCGCTATTTAATCTAATTCCACAAGTAAAGGCCGAGATAAAAGAGTGGGGCGACTTTCCGCTCATCGCAGCCGGTGGAATTTGGGATAAAAATGATATCGAAAAAGCAATATCGCTAGGCGCAGACGGCGTTCAGATGGGTACACGCTTCATCGGCACTCATGAGTGTGACGCGGATATTGGCTTTAAAGAAGTGATACTAGCAGCCGAGGAAAAAGACATTGAGCTTATAAAAAGCCCAGTTGGCTATCCGGCTCGTGGGATTAGAACAAATTTGATAAATTTGGTAGAAAAAAGGATGGGACCAAAGATCCAGTGTATAAGCAACTGTGTGAGCCCTTGTCAAAGGGGCAAAGGAGCTAAAGAGGTTGGATATTGCATCGCTGATAGGCTATTTGACTCATTTAGCGGCAAAAAAGAGACTGGGTTATTTTTCACTGGAGCAAACGGATATAAACTAAAAGAGCTAATAAGCGTAAAAGAGCTAATGCACAAGCTGGTACATGGTGAATGAAACGAGCGATAATACTCTTTTTTATTGTTTGTAATTTTCTTTTTGCTGCAACAAATTCAGAGATATTTGCAAAATTTGATAAAAATTTTGCTAGCTCAAGCAGAAGTGCAAAGATCAAATTTCACAACGATATAAAAGACATCTATGTCGACGCGATCATAAAAAACGATAAAAATATAAAAAGACAAGCGCTCACAAGACTCATAACCAGCTCGAAATCGCTTGGTTTTGATTCAAGTGGGTATATAAAAGATCTAAATGCACTAAATGGCGTAAAGAGCGCTAGTACGCCTAGCACCACTACTTTGACGCTGCTTAGTGCAACCAAGGTAAATGACACTTTGGTGCTTAAGTTTAATACAAAAATTGATACCGCAAAACTAAAAACATCCTTTTTAAAACAACAAGATACATATAAAAACATTATGGATATCGATGGTAGATTAAATGGTAATCCGCTAACTTATAAAAATTTTATATCTGATTATATTCATATCTCGCAGTATGACAAAAATACCGTTAGAGTTATTTTTTCTGATAAGATCCAAAAGACTATAAAAGCAAATGCAACAGGTGATCTACTCATAATAAGTACACAAAATTTTATCTCAAACGAAAATGTAAAAGCACCACTTCATAAAACTAAAAACAAAAACGAAGAAGTGCCACACAAAGAGCCTGAGCCAAATTTAAAGCCGCAGCCTGTACAAAGTGAGCCAGTGGCAGCACCTTTGCCACCAGTTGCGACTGGTAAATTTTCACGCAACAAAACGATCGTCATCGATCCAGGTCATGGTGGCACTGATCCAGGTGCAGTAAATGGCAAACTGCAAGAAAAAACAGCCGTTTTAGGCGTAGCCAAAAAGCTTGGCGACATACTAAAAGCGCGTGGCTACAAGGTCTTTTTTACCAGGTCAACCGATGTCTTTATAAATTTAAGAACAAGAACAAAATTTGCAAATGATAAGATGGCTGATCTATTTGTTTCCATTCACGCAAATGCCGCTCCAAATGCCACAAAGGCAAAAAGTATGCACGGCATTGAGACATTTTTCTTATCGCCTGCAAGAAGCGAACGCAGTAAAAACGCAGCCGCGCTTGAGAATAAATCAGATATCGAAGAGATGAATTACTTTTCACAGCAGACATTTTTAAATGTACTAAATCGCGAGAAGATTATCGCGTCAAATAAGCTTGGCATCGATATCCAAAAAGAAATTTTAGCAAGTGCTAGAAAAGTCTATGCTGCAAGTGACGGCAGTGTGAGAGAGGCGCCGTTTTGGGTACTTGTTGGTGCTCTTATGCCAGCAGTTCTTGTTGAGATCGGCTATATCACGCATCCAGTCGAGGGTGAAAAGCTCTTTAATGATGCCTATCAAAACGCTCTTGCAAATGGTATTGCAAACGGCATTGACGGATATTTTGCAAAAAATAGATGAAAAATGCAAATTTAAGCTTCAAGGGACAAATTCCATTTAACGAGGAGTTTGGCGATATCTATTTTAATACCGACAAACCTTGGCTTGAGAGTGAATTTGTCTTTGCAAGCGCACTTGATGAAATTTGGCAGAGCAAAGATAGCTTCATAGTCGCTGAAACAGGCTTTGGTGCTGGACTAAATTTCTTTACACTTTGTAAGAAATTTAAAAATAGCTCTAAAAAACTTCACTTTGTTAGTATCGAAAAAAGCCCTATTAAAAAAGATGATCTTTTAAAAATTTATGAAAATTTAGGCATTTTTAAAGCTTATGCCAAAAAGCTAGTTTCGCTCTATCCACCTCTTATTGAGGGCATACACCGCATAAATTTTGGTCCAAATATCACACTTGATCTTTGCTACGGCGAGGCTAAAGAAATTTTACCTGAGCTTGATTTTAGCGCTGACATCTGGTTTCTAGACGGCTTTGCTCCAAGTAAAAATGGCTCGATCTGGAGCGAAGAAATTTTTAGGCAGATCGCAAGACTAAGCAAGGTTGGCACGATTGCTAGAACCTACTCGTGTGCAAAAATAGTAAAAGACGGGCTAAAGGGTGCTGGCTTTTTGCTAAGCCTAAAAGAGGGATACGCTAGAAAACGCCAGATGAGTAGCGCCGTGCTAGAGAAAAAAGATAAAAATTTAAAAGATGCTTGGTTTGCGAGATGCGAGCCAGCCTCTAGCGTAAAAGGCAAAACAGCGCTCATCATAGGAGCAGGAGTGGCTGGACTTGCAACAGCTGGCGAGCTAGCCAAAAATGGCTTTAAAGTGGTGATCGCCGAGGCAAAGGGTGAAGTGGCTACAAATGGCTCAGGCAATCACTGTGGTGCTTTGATGCCATTAGTTACGAAGCCTGGGGTAAATTTAGGCCGCATGCATTTAAACGCATTTTTGCAAGCAGTGAGATTTTACAAGGCAACTTTGCCAAAAAGCCTTATCAAATTTAACGGCTGCATCGACTACGCATTTGATGATGAGCTCGTTAAAAGGTACGCCTCATGGCAGGATCAAAATGCAGAGGATATTTTTAAATTCGATGAGAACTTAAAACCATATCCTGGCATATTTATAAAAGATGGCGCATACGCTAGACCAAGAGAAATTTGTAAATTTTTATCAGGCAGTTTTGAAATTTTATTAAATCACGAGTATGAGATCAGGGCGCATCTACAAAACGGCAAAATCAGTGTTAATTTTAAAAACGGTAAAAATTTAGAAACTGATATTTTGGTCTTTTGTACTGGTAGCAAGAGTAGTGAAATTTTTAATGGCTACGACATGCAAATAAGCAGTGTCCGAGGTCAAGTCACGCACCTAAAACCAGTGCTAAAAAATGCCCTGCCACTAAGTGCAAAAGGCTATATCTGCCCAGCCGTCAAAGGCGTACAAGTTATCGGTGCAACTTATGCCAGAAATGAAATTTGCGATACGGCTAAAGTTGAGGATAATGCTAAAAATTTAAGCGATGTAAGCGAGTTTTTTGATATCAAAAAAGCAACAATTATCAGCTCACGTGTGGGATATAGAAGCTATAGTGGAGATAGATTTCCGATAATTGGTGCTTTGCATGATGAGGAATTTTATAAACAAAACTACAAAGGGCTATTTTGGAGCAAAAATAAAGATAACAATCCAAAAGCAAGCTACGAAAAAAATGTCTTTGTAAATTTTGCTCACGGCTCACGTGGCCTTGGCACAGCGATACTTGGAGCAAATTTGATAATGGATCTTGTGCTTGCTCGCCCACTTTGCATAGAAAGATCGCTATTTCATGAGCTTCATCCAGCTAGATTTTTGATAAGAAAACTAAAAAAGGGATTAAAATTTTAAGAGAAAATTAGCAGAAATTCCTAGCACAAGATACTAGGGATTTCTTATAAGATAAGGCTTAAAGCCTTGTTTTCATCTTTTCAAATTCATCTTTTATAACTTGCTCGTGAGGTTCGCTCGTCATTTTATTTATCGCATCGCCCCAGATACTTACGCTAATGATCGCTATGCAAGACGCTATGATGCCAGGTAAAATTTCATAAACATAAGCGTTTAGCCCTGACGTGATCCAAAATATTACGGTCGCACCTCCAGCTATCATACCAGCTAATGCTCCAAGTGCGCTCATGCGCTTCCAGTAAAGGCTAAAAAGTAGTACCGGTCCAAAGCTCGCACCAAATCCAGCCCAAGCGTTGCCAACGACGTTTAGAACATTATCTGTCGAGATAAAGGCAAGTATAGTAGCAACTATGGCCACTACTACGACAGCATAGCGACTGATCGCTGTTTGTGTATTTTGACTAATCTCTTTTTTATAGAATGCAAAGATAAAGTCCTTTGTTACCGAGCTAGATGTAACTAAAAGCTGACTTGAGATAGTACTCATTATCGCTGAAAGCACAGCTGAGATGATAATGCCTATAAAAAATGGTGGGAAAAGTAGCTCACCAAGCTTTAAAAACACCGTTTCAGGATCGTTAAGCCCGCCTCTTTGACTAAAGTAGACAAAGCCAATAAGTCCGCTCATAATCGCACCAAGCAACCCAATACTCATCCAACCAATGCCGATCCTTCTTGCTTTAGCAAGCTCTTTTGAATCGCGTATCGCCATAAATCTAACAATGATGTGTGGCTGACCAAAATAGCCAAATCCCCAAGCCATAAGTCCTAAAATTCCCCAAAAAGTTTGATCTCTAAATGGATTTAGGTGGTTTGCATCAAGCTTGCTTATCTCTTTTAGTAAATTTGTATCGCTTGGCAAGTCTAAATTTAGATATGCCACGACTGGGATCGAGACTAGGACACAAAACATCAAAAGCCCCTGAAATGCGTCAGTTATACTAACTGCTTTAAATCCACCAAAAAATGTGTAAAAGACCACAATAACAAGTGTAAAGATCGCTCCGTAGGCAAATTTTAAACCAAAAAAGCTCTCAAATGTCTTTCCACCAGCGATGATGCCGCTACTTACATAAAGTGTGAAAAAGATTAAAATGATAAGACCAGAGATGATTCTTAAAATTTTAGTCCTATCTTTAAAGCGATTTTCTAAAAAGTCTGGTATTGTGATGCTATCACTCGCAACTTCAGTATAAATTCTAAGCCTCTTTGCTAAAAATAGATAGTTGCAGTAAGCTCCAATGATAAGACCAATTATCATCCACACATTTGCTATACCAGTTGCGTATAAGGCTCCGGGCACGCCAAGTAGCATCCAACCACTCATATCAGAAGCACCAGCACTAAGTGCAGTAACTACTGGACCCATTCGACGGTTATCTAGCAGATACTCGTTCATACTTGCGTTTTTATCGTAGAAATATCGTCCGATAAAGAGCAAAAAGCCAAAATAGATGGCGATGGCTAAATAAGACCCAAAGCTCATAAATTTCCTTTCAAATTAAGATAAATGGCTTATGTTAATATAAATTTTTTTAAATTACAACATTCAGTGCCGATCCTTAAACGCTTTTAAGCAAAATGATATAAATTTTTTCGTATTATTTAAAGCCATATTTTAAAGAGAAGGATGAAGTTGAAGGCTCAAAATTTAGCTAAATTTCTATTTTTTATAATAATCGTCTCACTTGGAGCATATTTTTTCTATCCAAGAGATCTTAGTGAGGCTCAAGAGATCGCTTATATCAAAAGTTATGGAGTGACTTTAGGGCTTACTATAGGCGGTATTGTCATAGGCATAACACTTGGATTTACCTTGGCGTTTATTAAATTTTTAAATATTAAAGTCTTAAATTTTATAATTGATGAATATATCGATATCTTACGTGGAACACCTGTAATACTTCAACTTTTAATATTTTCAGTTGTCATTTTTGCAACATGGAGTGATAATTTTTATGTAGCTCTCATCGCACTTGGACTAAATAGCTCTGCTTATGTGGCCGAGATCGTGCGAAGTGGCATAAATAGCGTCGATAAAGGACAAATGGAAGCAGCTCGCGCGATGGGCCTAAACTACTATGTTTCGATGCGCGAGATAGTTTTTCCACAAGCTACAAAAAATATCTTGCCAGCTCTTGCGAATGAGTTTATATCGTTATTTAAAGAGACATCAGTCGTGGGCTATATAAGCGTCGTTGATATCACGATGCAAAGTAAGAGCTTGCAAGCGGTCTTTTATAGTCCAGAGCCAGTTATTTTTACAGGTATTGTCTATTATGTGAGTGTTAAATTTTTTACACTTTTGACAAAACTACTTGAGAGGAGATTAAACCGCCATGATTGAGATTAAAAATTTAAACAAAAGTTATGGCGATTTGCGAGTTTTAAATGATATTAGCGTAGATATAAAAAAGGGTGAAGTTATAGCGATAATTGGTCCAAGTGGTGGTGGTAAAAGCACATTTTTACGCTGCATAAACCGCCTTGAGGAGCCAGATAGCGGGCACATAAAGATAAATGGCGAAGATATTTTAGATAAAAAATCAGACATAAATAAAATTCGCCAAAAAGTGAGCATGGTTTTTCAGCACTTTAATCTTTTTGCAAATAAAAACGTCTTGCAAAATTTAACCCTAGCTCCGGTAAAAGCTGGAATTTTAGATAAAGTAAGTGCAGAAAAAAGAGCTGATGAGTTGCTAAAAAGTGTTGGGCTAAGTGATAAGAAATTTGCCTATCCGCACAAGCTTTCAGGTGGACAGAAGCAACGTATCGCGATCGCTAGAAGCCTAGCGATGGAGCCAGAAGTGATACTTTTTGACGAGCCAACGAGCGCGCTAGATCCAGAGATGATCGGAGAGGTTCTTGATATCATGAAAGATGTTGCTGCAAGGGGCATAACGATGCTTGTGGTGACCCATGAAATGGGCTTTGCGAGAAACGTAGCAAATAGAATTTTCTTTATGGATAAAGGCAAAATCGCAGTTGATGATACACCGAAAAATGTCTTTACAAATCCGCAGCACGAGCGTCTACAAGAGTTTTTAGGTAAAATTTTAAATCATTAAAGGAGTAGAAAATGAGTAAAATTTTAAAATTTTTGATGGCAAGCTTAGTTTTATTTTTACTAGGTTGTGGCGATGATGCTAATAAAAAAAATGCAGCAAATAATGCCGAAGAAACTAGTAAAAATGTAGTTTATAAAGTTGGCTCGAGCGCTGATTATCCACCTTTTGAATATCTTGATGAAAACAATAAAATTGTTGGCTTTGAGATAGATTTATTAAATGAGATCACCAAAAAAACTGGAATAAAATTTGATGTTGCAAATATGAGCTTTGACGGACTTATATCAGCATTAAAAACTGGTAAAATCGATATTGCCATAAGCGGAATGAGCGCAACTGATGAGAGAAGAAAATCGGTTGATTTTACCAAGCCATATTATTTTTCAGAGAATTTATTTATCCGCAAAAAAGGCTCAGATGTAAATAAAGACAACCTTAAGGATAAGAAAATTTCAGCTCAAGTTGGCACACTTCAAGAAGAAGCAGCCAAAAGCATAACTACTAAGTCGATACCTGCTGAAAATGTAGCAGCTGCCATCATGTCACTAAACGCTGGTAAAATCGATGTTGTGCTAACTGATAGTCCGATAGGAGTTGAATATTTAAAACAAAATCCAGATTTGGAAGAATTTTTAAGAGTTCCTGATGGCACGGAAGGATTTGCGATGGCGTTTGATAAAGGCAAACATACTGAGCTTATCAAAAAGATAGATGTAGCAATCGATGAGCTACAAAAATCTGGCGAATTTGACAAAATGCTAGATAAATATGGATTAAAGAAATAAATCTAAATACAAAATTTGCAGAGAAGCAAGAATTCTCTGCAAAAACTCACTTTTTTCTAATTTTTAAAATTTAACATCTTTTAAAAGTAAAATTAATAAAATGACTTAATTATTTTCAAGGAGAAAAAATGAAGCTTCTCAGGATGAGAACGGCATTTATTTTAAATGTGCTATTTTCTATTTGCATGTATCACAATTTTGTTAAAAAATTCCTACTATTTAATAAAGCTAAATATAAATTAAAATTTTACATAAATGCGTTAATCAATATTTTTTATAAAAACAATCAAAAGTATTTTTTGGTTGATAAAGTTTAAGTATTAAAGTCGTATGACTTTATTTTTTGAAGCAGATATTAAGAAAAACTAAAAGGAGAGAAAATGAATAATCTAGGTATTAAATCTAAGATTATGGCGATAGTTATCGTTAGTCTTATTGGCCTTGGTATCATGAGTGCATACATGCTAAATGGTATCTTAAAAACTCGCTCAAAAGCAGAGTTTAGCGAGAAAATCGTGGATACAATAATAAATCAAAATAATTTTATCCATGAGATGCAAAAAGAACGCGGATTTAGCTCAGGTGTGTTAGCAGGAGGGGATAATAAAAATTTATTAGAGCAGCGTAAAAAAGTAGACGCTATGCTTGATAAGCTTGAAGAGAAAAATGAAATAGTTTCAGAGATAAATAGTATCCGCTCAAATGTAGATCAAAAAAGTGGCAATGATCTAATTAGCCGTATAACAAAAATTTTAAGAAAAGAGGTTATTGCTATAAATGGATATAGCGATAAGCTCGAGCCTAGCTTGGTAGATGATCTAAAGCGTATCATTATTGTTGGTGAGATAAAAGAGTCTTTTGGTATTTTGCGTGCTACTTTAAATGGGGTTTTTACTAAAAAGAGCATAAGCAAAGAGGACTATAACAAAGTAGTTGCACTAAATAGCGTTATAAATAAATTTATGCAGGATTTTGACGATTACAACCCAAAAGAATTTAGCTACGAATTTGATGCTATCGCTAGAAAAAAGGCTGATTTTATAGATGCGATGAATATTATTAAAAATGTAGTTGCCGCTGAAGATGCATCTTATGATGCAGCGAGTTGGTTTTCAAAGATAAGCATTTCAATAGATGCGATGAGAGAGCTTGAACTTAAACTACTTGATAATATGCAAAAAGATGCAAGAAGTATTAAGGATGATGCAAATACCGAACTTATTATAAGTTCTATTGTGATTGCGATTTGTATTTTACTTATGTTGCTAGTATCTACATTAATAGGTAAAAACCTGATCTCTGGTATAGATCAGACTAAAAATGGCTTAGTTAGATTTTTTGACTTCTTAAATTATAAATCTAATAAGGCTGAATTTTTAGATCGTAGTGGTAGCGACGAGATCGGACAGATGAGTGCACTGATAAATGAGAATATCAAACAAATCGAGGCAAATTTATCTGAGCAAAATAATTTCATTAAAGAGGCAAATACTTTTGTAAATCAAATCGGCAAAGGTAACTACGTAGCTCAGCTTAACGCAGATACTTCAAATCCTGCACTTAGCCAGCTAAAACAAACTTTCAAAGACTTACAAATCGCACTAAAACATGCTATTGCGGAAAATGGTGATGACGTGTTAAATCTACTAGAAAGCTTTAAAAAACAAGACTTTACTAAAAGGCTTGAAGATGATGGCAAGATGGCGGTTGGCATAAATGCTCTTGGTGAAGAGATAGCCAAAATGTTAAGGGCAAATTTAGATCAAGCTCATGTGCTAGAAGAAAAGGCTGAGGCTTTAAGTCAGTCAATGAAAGAACTAACTCAAGGCGCAAATGTACAAGCAAGCTCACTTCAAGAGTCTGCTGCTGCAGTAGAGCAAATGTCAAGTTCAATGAATGCAATATCTCAAAAAACATCTGATGTTATTAGACAAAGTGATGAGATTAAAAACATCATAACTATTATTAGAGATATAGCTGATCAAACAAATTTACTAGCTCTTAATGCCGCGATCGAGGCAGCACGTGCAGGAGAGCATGGTAGAGGTTTTGCGGTTGTTGCAGATGAGGTTAGAAAACTAGCAGAGAGAACTCAAAAATCTCTAACAGAGATCGAAGCAAATACAAACGTACTAGCTCAATCAATCAATGAAATGAGTGAATCTATAAAAGAGCAAAGCGAGGGAATTAATATGATAAATCAATCAGTTGCTCAAATAGACACACTTACAAAAGAGAATGTAGTAATTGTCAATAAAGCAAATGAAGTAACATCTGATGTTGACGATATGGCTAAGGCAATAGTAAACGAAGTTAGAAAAAGTAAATTTTAATCTTTGACTTACTCTTAGAGCTCCTATTATTCTATCCCTTAAAATAATTAAGGGATAGAACTTATCTATAAAAATTTATATGCTACTTTGCTATACGATTATTTATAGCATTTTTCTTTTATTACGGATTTAAACAATTTTTAATAGAGAAATACTGATAATTAAGCCACTAAATCACCTTAAAGGACACTATTATGAAAAAGATCTTTGCTCTTTTACTCACAGCTTTTGTTGCTCTTTGTGCAAACGAGCTAAAATTTGGCACAGCGGCGAACTACCCGCCATTCGAATATATCGATGAAAATAATAAAATAACAGGTTTTGACATTGAGCTGATCGGTGAAATTTCAAAGCGTGCAGGCTTTTCATATAAGATCATAAATATGAGTTTTGACGGCCTTATCCCAGCGCTTAAAGCCGGCAAAATAAATGGCATTATAAGTGCGATGAGTGCGACTTCAGATAGATTAAAATCGATTGACTTTACAAAGCCATACTATCTAACTGAAAATCTTTATCTAAAGAAAAAAGATAATGACGCATTAAAGGCTAAAGAAGAGCTAGCTGGCAAAAGAGTTGGCGTGCAACAAGGCACCGTCCAAGAGCTAGCAGCAAATGCAATAAATGGCGTAAAAGTAGTGCCTTCAGAAGATACTGTGCCACTCATCATGGGATTAAAAGTTGGTAAATTTGATGCAGTCATCCTTGATAGCTCTATCGGATATGGCTTTATCAAGAAAAATCCGGAACTTGAAGCGTTTTTCAAAGAAGTTGATGGTAGCGAGGGCTTTTCAATAGCTTTTGATAAAGGAAAAGAGAGCGCGTTAATAGAAAAAATAAATCAAATTTTAGATGAAATGAAAAAAGACGGAAGCTACGAAGCTTTACTTAAAAAATACGATCTAAAATAATCTTCTAGCCTGCAAATTTGCAGGCTTATGCTAAATTCTGCTTTGTCTATCGATTAAAATTAAAAAGGAAAATAATGAGAAAAATTTTGTTGCTTTTTTGCCTAGTAATGGGTCTTTTTGCGCTTCAAAACGATAAAGATATGTTAAATGGAGAGCTAAAAAACGGGCTAAAATACTATATCAAAGAGAATAAATTTCCACAAAAAACAGCTATTTTTTATCTTGTTATAAATTCTGGTTCAACTGATGAAAAAGATGGCGAGCAAGGTCTTGCTCACTTTTTGGAGCACATGGCGTTTAATGGCAGCCGCGACTTTAGCAAAAATGAGCTCATTAAGCAGCTTGAGAGCCTTGGTGTGAAATTTGGAGCTGATCTAAACGCGCAGACGAGCTACGATCAGACGAGTTATATCTTAACGATTAATGTAAATGAGAAAAATTTACAAGATACGTTTAAAGTTTTTTCGAATTGGATAGATGGCGTTAAAATCGATCCTAAGGAGCTTGATAAAGAGCGTGGCGTTATAATGGAAGAGGAGCGTCAGAGAAATACGCCAGGATATAGGCTTTATTTGGCTCAAACAAAGGATATTTTTGAGGGCAGTATCTATCTAAAAAGAGTACCAATAGGCGATATGAACGTCATCAAAAGTGTAGATGCTAAGCACATGCAAGAATTTTACGAGAGGCTTTATCAACCAAGATTTATGAGCTTTGTTGCTGTTGGCGACTTTGATAAAAATGAGATAAAAAGCTTAATCGAAAAAAACTTTAGCCAAGCAAAAAATACAAATTCTTACATTCATCCAGAAAAAAATATCAGCTTTAAAAGTGGTTTAAATATTTTTAACTATGACTCGAATGAAACTGGAATGGAGCTAGTTAGACTTAGCTATTTTGATAAATTTAGCCCAGTTTTAAATGAGGCTGACGCAAAGAGAAATCTAGAAGACGCACTTATCGCAAGCCTAATAAATATGCTTTATGAGCAAAAAAATGCAAATAATTCATCAAATTTAAGTACTGATTTTATAGCTCAAACACTTCAAGCAAAGCAGAAAATTTATAGTTTTGAAACAAATGTGCTTGGAGGCGATTTTAACGCAAGCCTTAAAGATATGCTTGGCGTTATAAAAGGTATTAAAGAGTTTGGCTTTAATAAAGATGATTTTGAAGATGTGAAAAAGGCGTTTGTGGCAAATGTAGATGCAAAATTTAAACGCTCAAAGACTAAAAAATCAAGCGCTTACGCTGGACAAATTTTAAATATGATAGAAAATGGTGGCTTTGTGTTAAGCGACGAAGATGAAAAAGAGCTTAGTTTAAAGCTATTAAACGAGATTACATTAGCTGACGTTAATGCTAGATTTAGAGAAATTTTGGCCATTTCTGATGAGCGTGTAAGAATTTTTAGCAAAGATGGTTTTAAGCTTAGCAAAGATGAGTTTTTAAAGCTTTTTGCCAAGGCGCCTGCTTATAACACAAGCCTATCTGGTAGCAATAACGACAAGAGTCTAGGCAATGAAAATTTAGAGCCAAAAGAGATAAACTCAAGAAGCTTTGATGAAAAAAATGGAATTTATACCTACAAAATGCAAAATGGCTCGCAAGTTATCTTTAAGCCACTAGCTACTAAAAAAGATAGTATTTTGTTTGCGGCCGTCAGTAAAGGAGGCACATCAAATTTGGCTGATCCAAAGCTTGGTAGCTTTGCGGTGGCGCTCACAAATGAAAGTGGTGTTGGTAAATTTAATAACTACGAGCTTTCAAAGGTGCTAAATGGAAAGATCGTAAGCTACGAAAAGGGTATAGAAGCACTCACGCAAGGCATTTATGGCTCATCAAGCACAAGTGATCTTAGCTCGCTGCTAGCTGTTATAAATTTAGAATTTAATGCTCCAAGAGCCGATGCAAACGTGCTTGAGAGGATAAAGCAAAGAGCAAAGGATGAGCTAAGTAAAGAGCAAAATTTGCCTGAATATAAATTTAGCACCGAATTTAGCAAGTTTTTTTACGAAAACAATAAACGTGTAGCGCCGCTTGAGATGGCTCAGATCGACGCGCTAAAGCTAAATGAGCTAAAAGAGATCATCAAAGATAAATTTACAAATGCAGCCTCATATACTTTTGTAATCATCGGCGATACCGACGAAGAGAGGCTTTTGCCGCTTGTTAAAAAGTATATCGCCACTTTGCCAAAGCTTGGCGAGGCTGAAGAGTTTAAATACGATGGCGTGCGAAGTATCAAAGGTCAGCACACCTTTAAAAGGGAGTATCAAAGCACAAAAAGAAGCGATGTTGGCATAAATATCATAAATTCTGACGCAAAATATAGCTTTGAAGGAGCGATTAGGCTAAGGGCGTTAAGTGAAATTTTAAAAACGGCGCTCCGAGAAAAGATCAGAGAAGATAAGGGCCAAACATACGGCTTTAGCCTAAATGCCAAGCTCTCACGCTATCCTTTTGAGCATTCAGATATGCTAATTAGCTTTACATGCGATCCTACAAACACGGACAAGATTATTGCTGAGATAAAGCAGATAATAGCTAGCATTAAGAGTAGTGGCGCGATCTTGCCAAAGCATTTGGAGGATTTTAAGGCACAGAGTGAAATTTCTATAAAAAAAGATTACGAAAAGCCTGAGTTTTGGCAAAAGCTCATCATTTCAAATAAAATTTACAACACGCCATTTTATACGGCTGATGAGTACATAAGTGCGGTAAAAGCCATCACAAATGACGACATCAAAGAGGCAGCTAAACTCTATCTTGATGATAAAAATATTGTGATAAGTATAAATAACCCAAAGTAGAAATTTGGTGAGCTAAGCTGGCTGACTCTTAAAATTTAAACGCGAGTAAAAATTTATTAAGATAAGCTAGCTTTTTAAATTAGTTGGCTAAATTGGCTCTTTAAATTCAAATCTAAGTAGAAATTTAAAGAGTCAATCCAGCCCCAAAATTTCAGCCTAAAGCCAAAGCTAAGCGAGAATATCCTTTGACTTTAGCTTGTTTAGCTTTTGCACCAGATCATCAAAGCTCGCTCCATTTTCGACCTCGCGCCTGATAAATTCCTCAAAAAACTCACGTTTTATGTCTTTATCCGTGTAGGTCACGCTCTTTTTGGTAACTTGCATAGGCTTAAATTTCTCTTCTTCCATCTCTTCATCGCCATTTTCTCTAACTGGCGTAAGAGCGATATTCTGCAGCACATCAGCGATATTTTCGCCCTTTTCATAGCTTGTTTTTAGAAATTTCAAAAACTCATCTTTGCTATTTTTATCAGCGTAGCTTACACGATGCAACATAGGCTGACCCAAGAATTCTATACGTTTTTTAGCCGATGTTTGCTCGTAGTGCAAAGCCCTATCTTTGAAAGAAATTTTCACATTTGCATGCTCGCCAAGTATCCTTTCGGCGGTAAATTCCAGCCATTTATCTTTAAACTCATCGATACTTAGATCAGAGTCTAGTAAATTTGTAGCCTCACGGCTTAGATAAAGAGCGCCAAAAGCATTGTTAGTTATTTTGTTATTTACATTCATTTTGTGATTTTTGATGAACTCATCTACGCTAAAGCCGTTTTTCTCGCTAGTGATGATGGAGTTTAGTCGCCAAAGCTTCGTACTATCAATGAAATTTTTAAGGCTAGAGATTTCATCTTTGCTCGCTCCGTTATCAAGGCCATTTATCTTGCCCCAGATAGAAATTTTGTCATTTGATGAGTAGCCAGAGAGCGGTAGATGTTTGATATCCACAGTTTTGGTGGGAATTTCTACTTTGTCTAATTTTGCGTTTGTGGCTTGGCGCTTACTAAAAGCGTCTTGGTAGTTAAAACTTTGATTAAATCCATTTAGTGTGTTTATCATGTCAAATCCTTTAACACAATATCGGCAAACAGATTTAAATTTTAAGTGGATTATTTTTTATTGCGGTATTTTTCAAAAATGGCGATCATTTGGTATGAGTTTTGGGCGATTTTAAATTTATTTGGATTTTTGCCAAGTAGCTCTTCTCTTAAAGAGTCGATAAATTCTCTATCTTTTTTGCAAGCCTCAAAGCTCACTCGCCCCCTAAGTACGGCCATAAATATAATATCAGCAGTCGCATTTATCATCTCAAGCATTTTTTCTTCGCTCATTTTTTTAAATTTTGCCCTTTTTTAAGCAAATATTATTCCTTTACGCTTACAAAATTTATTATTTTCACCTCTTGACTCTCTTTGCAAGCCTCTAGTGCAGCCGCATTTTTCACCATGTGAGCGCTCTTCATGTGCTCTTTTTGGCTCTCTAAATTTTCCCAGCTCTCCATAAAGCAGTATTCGCTTTTACCACCCACAACCATGCCGCACTCGTAGCTTATGCAGCCTTTATCTTTCCTTGAAGCTGGCACGATCTCTTTTAAAATTTCTTCAAATTTCGCCTCACACCCAGCTTTTAACTTTACATTTACATAAAATCCAATCATCTACCCATCCTTTAAAAATTTTTGGCTAAAATAGCGCAATTTAGACGCAAGTTTGCGTATTACATTACAAGGCCTTTAAACGATGAAATGATACAAAACCCTAAATTTATAATTTCTAAAACCAACCAAAAACAATAAATTTAACCAAAATCGGAGAGAAAATGAAAAGACGAGACTTTTTAAGATTAAGCGCATTAGGCGCGGCTAGCCTTCAAGCAAAAGAGCTTGGAAGCGCAGAGCAAGCGTTATTTGACAAACAAAGCGGACTAAGCGCAAATAAATTTGGCCCATTTTATGTAAAAACGATCGCAGGTCGCGTGGTCGAGACCGTGCCATTTGAGGGCGATGCTTATCCAAACGAGCTAAATAACGCAGTCATTGACTACATCCAAAACGAGAGCAGAGTAAAATATCCATTTGTTAGAAAGAGCTTTTTAGCCAATCCAAACAACCCAAAACCAGAGCTTCGTGGTAAAGAGGAATTTGTGCGTGTGAGCTGGGACGAGGCTATAAAGCTAAGTGCAAAAATTTTAAAAGAAAATTTTGATAAATACGGTGCTGAAGCGATCTACGGACAGGTTTATCAGTGGGGTAGCCTTGGCAAAGTTGGCCACAGCCAAAAGACCGCAAAAAGGCTACTTAACGTGCTTGGTGGCTACGTAAATGAGCTAGGTGGCTACTCATACGGCGCAGCGACTGTCATCATGCCTCACGTCACTGGCTTCGTCGATCCTGCGCTAGCGCCAACAAAGTGGGAGGCTATCTTAAAAAATGCCAAAACGATCGTATTTTGGGGCACAAACCCAGTCGTTTCAAACAAGATCGCCATTGGCGTGCCGCTTCATAACTCATATAAATACTACGATGAGATCAGAAAAAAAGGCGCGAGTGGCGAGATGAAAATTTATAGCGTCGATGTTTATCACAACGATAGCGCAAAGTACTTTGACTCAAAATACCTTGAAGTCGTGCCTTGCACCGATACAGCAATGATGATAGGTATGTGTAACTACCTTTATGAAAAGGGACTTTACAGCAAAGAATTTATAGAAAAATACACAGTTGGCTTTGATAAATTTAAAGAGTATATGCTTGGCAAAACTGACGGAGTAAATAAAAATTTAGCTTGGGCAAGCAAAATTTGTGGCGTTAGCGAGCAAGATCTTGCGAAATTTAGCGAGGATCTAGCTAAAAATGACTCAGTGATAATTAGTGGCTATGCTATTCAAAGACAAGATCACGGCGAGATGGCATACTGGGCGCTTGTGACGCTAAATGCGATGCTTGGACACATCGGCAAAGAGGGTTGTGGCTTTGTCACAAATGATGGCATGCACAAAAATGCTGATGAGAGCTTCATAGCGCCTAAACCAGCGGCGTTTGAGACAAAGGTGCCTCAAAAATTTATTGATAGTGGGCTGGTGCCAAAGACAAAGGGCTATGAAATGCCAAACTCAAGGCTCATAGACGCGCTTCTAAGCCCAGGCAAGGAGATAACAAGAAATGGTAAGAGCTATAAACTGCCAAAGATTAGGGTAATGTTTAACGCAAATGGCTCGACTTTCACAAGGCATCCTGACGCAAATAGAGCGATAAAAGCTATGCGAAATGTCAATGCTATCATCACTTGCGAGCCATTTTGGACAAGTACAGCTAAATTTAGCGACATCGTCTTGCCAGCTGCGCTTGAGTACGAGCGAACTGACATCGAAATGGCAAATTCAACGAGCGAGTATTTATTTGCAATAAAGCCACTTGTTAAGCCATTTGGCGAGAGTAAGAGCGATTACGAGATCGCAAGACTGATTGCCAAAGAGTGGGGCAGGGAAGAGGCATTTAGCGAGGGTAAAAGCGAGCTAGAGTGGGTCAAGACAATATATGAAGATGCCGTTAAAAAGGCTGCTGAGCTTGGGTATGAGAGCATGCCAAGTTTTGAGGAATTTTGGGAGAAGGGATATTTTAGATTTGACAAGATCGATGAGAAAAAACGTTACTTTACAAACTACAAGAAATTCCGCGACGATCCAGTGGCAAATCCGCTAAAAACGCCATCTGGCAAGATAGAAATTTACTCTGAAACGGTCGCTAGCTTTGGCTATGATGACTGCCCACCGCATGCAGCTTGGCTTGAGCCATTTGAGTGGCTGGGTGCAAAAAATAAAAAATACCCTATCGCAATTAGCGGCGCACACTCTAAATTTAGGCTTCACTCACAGCTAAATAACTCCGTGCTTCGCAACTTTAACGAGATCGCAGAGCGCGAGCCAGTGCTTATAAATCCAAAAACAGCCGAGTCTAGAGGGATAAAGATGGGCGACGTGGTACGTGTGTTTAATGATAGAGGCGAAATTTTGTGCGGTGCCTTTTTGACCGAGGACGTGCCACAAAATGTCGTAATAGTAAGCGAAGGTGCTTGGTACGACCCTGAAAAACCGGGCGAAAAGAGCCTTTGCTTGCACGGAAATTTAAATGTGCTCACAAAAGACGTGCCATCAAGCAAGATGAGCCAGAGCAACACCGCTCACACAAGCCTTGTGAATGTCGAGAAATTTAAAGGCGTGCCAAAGCGTGTAACTGCATTTGACGCACCAAAGATCGGCGTAATGCGCGCATAAAATAAAAGCTATCCTTAAATGGATAGCTCTAAGCTTTAAAAATTTTTATTTATCTTAGTAATAATGAATTTTCACAAAGCTCTTCAATCTTTGAAATTTGCTCTTTAACTCTTGCTTTTAAGCCATCAAGCATTACTATTTTTAAAGTATAAATTTCATTAAAATCACTCTTTATATCAAGCAAAATTTTATTTAAAAACGAGCTATTTGAGCACATTAAAGCTTCAAACTCATAAAGACTAAAAGCATCAAGCATACGCTCATAGACGTCTTTTGCACTTGGAATATAAAGTGGAGTATTCATCTGCAGATGCGACTCTAGCGTCTTTTCTATCTTTTGCTTTATAAAATAAATCGCGAGTTTGAGCGCGTTTTCATAGTTTGAGGCTAGTTTTATATCAAGCTTTTCAAAAAACAAAGAGACCTTTTGTGTAGCCTTAAATTTAGCCGTTTCATACTCTCTTAAAAAATTTTCATATGTCCGTCCGGCATAGGTATTTATGGATTTTGTTTCGTAAGCTAAGACTTGATCATCAAAACTAGCGTAATTTTCATAGCGAGATTTGTATATTAAAAATTTATCCTCTAAATTTTTATAAAGCTCATTAAATGCTGAAGTTATCGCATTTTCTAGCTCTTTTACATCTTTTTTGTAGCGTTTAAAAAATTTATTAAAAACTACATCTTCGTAGATAAGTTTTGAAAAGACTTCGTCGCTATCAAGACTTATTACCTCAAAATTTTCACGCTTATAAATTTCTTTGTTTAAAAGCGTCTTTGAAGCGTTAAATTTTGTTTTTGAAAAAGGCTTAAGTAGCTTAAATACCTCATCGGCAGCAAGTTTTATAACTTCACTCATTTGACTATATCTTAAAGCGATCTTTGGTTTAAACTCCTCTTTTATCGCCTCTAGCCTCTCATCTAGCGAGCCACTAAATTCATCTAAAATCAACTGCGCATTGTCATAAATTTCTAGATGTTTTTCTTGCTCGTTGGTTAGGAGTTTTACGATCTTTTTTGCCCTTGCTTTTATGAAATTTTCTTTAAAGCTCTTGTCTAAAAAGTATTCTTTAATAGCCTTTAGAACTTCGTTAAAATTTGAAGCTTCAAGTAGGCTTTTGTCATTATTTGTGATGCCAAGAAGAGCTTGCTTTGACGAGATAGCGATGATATCCTCAAAAAGCTCGCCATAAGTTTGCCTAGCGTGCTTTAGCAAACTTTCAAGCTCCTCCTCGCTTAGCTTGTCTTTTTGGTTGATTAGGCAGATCGCTTTTAGATCATTGGCTTTTAAAATTTCTTTGATACTTTCAAGCTCGCTTGCCTTTGCGGCGTTGTTTGCAAGGCTTAGCCATATTGCGCCGCTAACCTTTTTTAGTGTATTTTTTGTCTCTTTTGTGTCAGCATCTCTTAGCGAGTTTAGGCCAGGAGTGTCGATGAAATTTATCTCTTTTAAAATTTCACTTGGTGCATAAAGCGTCATACCAGAAACTTGATCGCCTAGCTTATTTAGCTCGGCTAGATCGCTACTTGCTAGCAAGCTTTCGCTACCGTTTATAAATTTCACGCTTAGAAGTGGCATCTTTGCAAATTTTAGCCTCACAGCCTTTGCGGTGACTGGAGTTAGTCCTGATGGCAAGATATCTTGACCAAGAAGTGCGTTTAAAAATGTTGATTTCCCACTTGAAAATTGACCGATAACAGCTATTAGTGGTGGCTCATTTAGAGTGTCTATTAGTAAATTTAAGCTCTCTTTTATCTGCTCGCTTATATGCAAGCTAGGATCGTTTAGATCATTTACGAGCCTAGCTAGCTCACCCTTAAAATCATTTGTAAAGACCTTAAAATATCTCGCTTTGTAGGCATTTATAAACTCATTAAACATTTTTAATATCCTCTAAAAGTGAGCAAATTTCATCTTGTAAGGAGGTCTTTTGTTTAAGCTTTGAAATTGAGCTTTGATTTTGTAAATTTAGCTCATTAAGTTTTTCATTGAGCACTAAAAGTCTTTGGCTTAAAGCCTCTTTTTGGCTCATCTCATAAGCCTTTACTCGCTCTTTTAGCAGCTTTTTTTCATGTTCTGCTAGTGTCTCGCAAAACTGTGATATGCTTTTATTGTTAAGTAAATTCTCTCTTAAACTTAAAAGCGCCTCATCTGGCTCATTTTTGCTTAAAATTTTAGCTTCAAGCTCATCTAAAAGCTCTCTAAAATCAAGCTCTACGCCCATTTGCTTTAAAAAGTCATTTATACTAAAAACTTTATTTTCACTCACCTTAAAGCCATCAAAACTTAAAGCGATATTTTGCTCGCATGACTTTGTTTGCACCAAAGTTTCATTTCTAGCCTCTCTCATAAGTGCCGCAACTCCGTCACAAAGTGTAGTTTTTGCTATTTGTGTAAGACGCTTTAGATTTAAATTTTCTCTTTTATTTTTGCAGTAAGCGATCTCACTCTTAATCTTTTCGTTTAGATTTTGTAGTAGTACTTCAAGCCCCATTTTATAGATATCTTTTGCATTTTTATCATCGAGTTTTTTTAGCTCGCTTTCTAAAAATCTTTCAAGTTTTGTGAAATTTTCATTAAGAGAATTTTTGATATTTGCTTGCTCGTTTTGCAAAGATTCTAGCTCTAAACCAAATGCTTTAAGCTCTAAAATTTCAGCCTTTGTGGCTTCGAGTTTTGCTTTTAAAATATTTTGCAATTCTTTTTGATATGAGCTTAAAATGAGAGCTGATTTTTTAGAGTCTTTGCCAAAAAGTACATCGTAAAGATACTCTTTAAACTCCTGCACGCCACTATTTAAAGCACCATCAAGATAAGCCTTTGCACTAAGGGCAAAATAATCTATCTTGATGTCATTTATCTGCTCGCCAATCGCCTTTTTTACGTAGTTAAGCGTTTCATTAATACCCTTTGCGTCTAACTCGTCAGCGTGAGTTAGCACGATAGCAACTCTTACGATGTGCGAGTTTTCAAGGCATTTTTTCAAAAATAGTGCGTCTTTTTGCGTTGCGCTTTGCGAAGCATTCATGAGATGAGCCAAAAGGTCGCACTCTTTCATAAAATTTGTAGTTATTTGCTCTCTTAAAACGATCGCATCATCTATGCCCGGAGTGTCTATAATGCAGACATTATCTCTTAAAAGCTCCAAATCGTCGTAAAGCTCAACGCTTTTTACGAGATTTGCTGTTTTTGAGCTTGAAGATGTATAGTTTTTGATCTCATCTAGGCTGATCTCTACGCTACTAGCTGGTAAATTTTCGCTTGAAAGTCCAAGCTTTTCTAGCTCGTCTGGGCTATAAAAATTTACCTTTGCATGGCTATTTGATGCATGCTTTAAGATGGTTAAATTTATGGTCTCAGGCACATTTGAAGTGCCAAGGACGGATTTATTTAAAAGCGCATTTAAAAGGGTTGATTTGCCAGAGTTTATGATGCCGCTTACTGCGATGTTAAAAAGCGTTTCGTTTGATCTTTTTTTGGCGTTCTTTAAGGCTTGTAAAAATTCTTTATCTTCATCAATCATACTTACTTTTTCATTTATCTCATTTAGAAAATCTAGGCTCTTGTGAAAATGATCTTTTGGCTTTACATTAGAAATTTCAGCCTTATTTTGATTTGAGTTTTTGCTTATAAATTTTATTAAAAAATCAAATTTTTCATGGCTAATTATCTTTTCATCACATAGCTTTTGTAAGTAGATTGCGAGTTCATCACTTGAAATTTTTGCTTCATTTAGTGCTTTTAGTGTGGCTAGCTGTGCACTTTGTATGCTAAAGATATCAAGTCCAACGCCTAACTTTTTTAAGATAGTTCTAAACTCGGCAAGAGCCATAAACTCATCTAAATTTTTCTCATCACAAGATAAAAGAAGCGCCAGTAGATCTGGGTAAAAAGGTACGCTCGCATCAGTGTTGGCGTAAATTTTATTTAAATGCCAAGCGTGATTTAAAAACTCGTCCATTAAAGATTCTTTTTTTGAAATTTTTTAGATTTTATTACGTTTTTACTTACGAAGCTATCAAGATTTAGGCGCAAAATTTTATATTTTTTAAAAAGTTTAATTTAACTCAAGCTTTTTAAAGCTAACTCTTGGGTTTATATTTAGCTCGCTATGGCTTACAAACTCGCCTTTTAGGTACTTCTCACGTCCCGCTCTTGCTATCATTAATGCATTATCAGAGCAAAACTCAAGTGGAGCTAGCAAAAGCTCGCACTCATTTTTTTGACAAAGCGTTTCAAGCCTTTTTCGTAAATTTAGATTTGCACTTGCACCGCCAACTACGCCAAAACGCTTAAAATCTCTTAAACAAAAGACCTTTTCAAGCTTGTTTAAAATGTGCTCACAGGCAGTATTTTCAAATGCGTAGCAAATATCTGCGATATCCTTTTGTGTGATATTTTCTAGCTTAGAAATTTCGACTCTGACTTGGTTTTTAAGCCCTGAAAAACTATATTCAAGGCGCTTGTCGTGAAGAAGTGGAATGGTAAAATGAAACCTCTCTTTGTCTTTACAAAGTAGGGCATTTTGCTGCACCACGACACCGCCTGGATAGCCAAGATCAAGCATTTTAGCAACCTTATCAAAGCTTTCACCAAAGCTATCATCGCCAGTGCTTGCAAGCTCCAAAATTTCATCATTTTCGTCAATCTCTAGGATTATCGTATGCCCACCACTAACTAGTAGGACGCCAAGTGGAAAGGTGGCTTCGCGATCTAAAAATAGTGAGTAGATGTGGCCAACTAGGTGATTTACGGCAATTAGCGGGATATTTAGAGCCACGCTTAATGCTTTTGCCATGCTGACGCCACCTATTAGGCTCACACTAAGACCTGGCTCATTTGTCACAGCGATCGCTTTTATATCTTTAAAATTTGGCAAGATATCATTTAAAAGTGCTGGCAGTGCCTTCGTATGAAGCCTAGCTGCAAGCTCAGGAACCACGCCACCAAAGATAGCGTGTTCCTCTTCTTGAGAAATTTTTTTATAATAAATCTTCTCTAAAGTGCGTTCATCTATTAGTGCGACCGAGCTATCATCGCAGCTACTTTCGATGCCAAGTATCATCTAAACTCCGCTAAGATCATGCCAGCAAATTTCTCTTTGCCATCTTCGTTTTTATAAAACTCGACTCTATAAATTTTGCCATCTTTATCGATGCTGTAGCTTTTATTTAGGCTATTTTTAGTCACTTCTTGCTCGCTCTCATCGATACTTTTTGTACCGTATCCTATGACATTTACGCGTACGTTTTTGAGCGCTTTAATTTTAAAGCTCTTTTTCACGCTAAATTTATCGCCACTTTTTAATGTAAGCTCGCTACCGTCACTTATTAGTAAAAATTCCTCAAGTGGCTTTGCAAACTCAAAATATTGTGGTTTTAATCTAGTAACAAAGCGGTTACCGTACTGCACTTTGAAGCTACCATTTTCTTTTATAACGGCTATTAGCGGATTTGGTGAGCTATAGTTTAACTCACCTTTTTTAAGTGGAACAAAATTTATTAAAGGTTTTAGATTTTTAAGGCTTATCGCGTATGAATTTTCAAGCTCGAGTCTGATCTCTTTTTCGATTGCCTTTTTTACGCTTTTAACATCAAGGTTAAACGGCCTAGTAAAGCTGATGCCAGCCTTTTTCATATATTCTTCAATGGCGATTAGATGGTAATAAGTCCTTTGCTCGGCGTTTAAATTTTTACTAGCTTCGTTTGCAAAGGCTGATTTATTTTGCGTGATAGCATAGTAAGTTAGGCTTTTTAGCATCTCTTTATCACCCATCGCAGTGTGCGTATTTTTGATGTGATACTGGTGCTTTTGATCTATTAGATGCTTATTTAGCACATCTTTTACGCTTGAAGCGATACTTTCAAGCTCTGGATATTTTGAGCCAGGAAGCGTGCTTTGGTCTATTATGCAAGTATTGCCCCATTTATCTGGATTTTCGTCTTTGTTTATAAATTTATCTCTGTAATATCCGCTTCCATCGTGCAAATTTAAGATGAGCGTAACGTTTTTGTCGGTTATGACGTCTTTTATCTTCATCACTGAGTTGTAATCAGGATCGTTTTTATCTACATGGGCAAATTTTCTATTCATATCGCCTTTTGTGCCACGACTTCGCTCGATTATGCTTGGGAAATTTAAATTTGGCACAACCCAAAGCGAGCCTTTTGTGATGTTGTAGTCGGTAGCCACGATAGAGGCTGCCAAAAAGCCACCCGGCTCATCGCCTTGAATACCGCCGATTAACAACATCGTGTTTTCGCTTGGCTCACCTTTTTTGATAAGCGCATAGTCTAAAGTATTGGCTAAACTAGCAGTGGCAAAGGTTAGTAAAAAAAGTAAAAATTTACGCATTAATATCCTTCGTAATGCTTTGTCTTTGGTAAAAGCAAATTTAAAACTATGCCAGTAACCGCGCCAAGACCTATACCTGAAAATTTAACCGCACCAAGGTCAAGCACCATGCCACCGATGGCAAAGATGAAGATGAGGGCTACGATTATCATGTTTCTAGGGTCTGCAAGGTCAACTTTATTTTTTATAAGTGTCTCCATGCCAACGCTTGCGATGATGCCAAAAAGTAGCAGCATGATACCGCCGATGACTGGGGCTGGGATAGTTGAGAGCACAGCTCCTAGCTTGCCAATGAAGGCTAGCACGATGGCAGTGATCGCCGCAAAGGTCATGATTGCTGGATTATAAGCTTTTGTAAGGCTAACTGCGCCTGTGACCTCTGAGTATGTAGTGTTTGGTGGGCCACCAAAAAAGGCAGCAAGCGAAGTGGCAAGCCCATCTCCAAGGAGCGTATTTTTAAGGCCTGGATTTTTTAGAAAATCCTCTTTTGTAACATTTGAGATAGCAAGCATATCGCCTATATGCTCGATCGCTGGAGCGATGGCAATAGGTATCATATAAATTATCGCTTCAAACTCAAATTTTGGTGTAGTGAAATTTGGCATTCTAAACCAAGGTGCATTAAAGATAGGGGTAAAATCAACCATGCCAAAGCAGTAAGCTACGATGTATCCGACGATAATACCAAGCAAAATAGGTATAAGCCTAAACATGCCACGTCCAAGCATCATCACTAAAATGGTAGCCACTAGCGAAATGCCAGCGACGATCATCGCCTCATTTTGAGTATAAATTTCAGTGGCTGATGTTGCCATTTTGACGGCATTTGGAGCAAGGATTAGGCCTATTGTCATGATGACTGGGCCAACGACAACTGGAGGCAAAATTTTATGCAAAATTTTCTCTCCGCCAAATCGGACCACGAGGCTTAAAACAACGTAGAAAAATCCAGCAAATATAACGCCTCCCATCGTCACGGCTATGCCCCATTTTTCGATACCGTACTGAAGTGGCGCGATAAAAGCAAAGGAGCTTGCTAAAAAAATAGGTGGAACATTTTTTCTAGTGATTATCTGAAAAAGCAGCGTGCCAAGACCGGCCGTAAAGAGAGCTACGTTTGCATCTAATCCCGTAAGTATAGGCACTAATACTAGTGCACCAAAAGCAACAAATAAAAACTGAACACCAATTAAGCTTTGTTTGGGATCAAATTTATAACCCTCATACCTTTGCATTTAACATCCTTTTTGCGTAATTTCTAACTTCTTTATCAGCTTCAAAAATTTCATCAATATTTGAAATTTTAATATTTCTAAAATTTTTAACAGAGCTTAAAACGAGCTTTGAGATATCCAAAAACGAGCATTTTTTCTCTAAAAAGCTAAATACTCCAATCTCATTTGTAGCATTTATCACTACACCTAGATCAGGGTTTGCTAGTACTTCATCTTTTAGCGAAAAAATAGGATATTTTTTAAGGCTTATCTTATGAAATTTTATATTTTTTAGATCAAGTAAATTTGCATGTGAAACGATATTTTCACTGATATTTTCAAACATAGCATGAGCGATAGCTAGCTTCATATCAGGTCGCGAGAGGTGCATCGTGCTTGAGCCATCTATAAATTCAACTACGGCATGTATCGCAGAAGTTGGCTCTATCACAGCCTCGATCTCCTTGATGCCATAAAGCCAATAAGCCTCCATTACTTCAAAAAGCTTATTTGCCATCGTCGCACTATCAATCGTGATCTTTGCACCCATATCCCAGTTTGGGTGTTTTAGTGCGTCACTTGGCGTGGCGTCTTTTAGAAATTTGATCGGCTTTTTATAAAATGCGCCGCCACTTGCTGTGATGATGAGTCTTTTTGGTGCAGTTTTGTTTTCTAGTAGAAATTTAAGTCCAAAATGCTCGCTGTCTATTGGTAAAATTTCTCTAGTCTTTAGAAATTTGCCGCCAACAACAAGACTCTCCTTGTTTGCAAGCGCAAGCCTTTTGCCAAGAGTTTGCGTCTTTAAACTAGGAGCAAGGCCAGCAAAGCCAACAAGGGCGTTTATTACCTTTTTTGAGCTTGAAATTTCTAGCATTTGTAGCAGTCCAGCCTCGCCAAAAAAGATATTTTTAGCTTCTATGTTTTTTACATTTTTAGCTAGCTTTTCATCGCCTACGCAGACAAATTTTGGCTTAAATTTTAAGATTTGCTCATTTAGTAAATCTACATTTTTAGCGCAGCTTAACGCCTCAACCTCTACGCCAAATTTTTCGCAAAGGTTAAGGGCGTTTTTGCCGATTGAGCCAGTTGAACCAAGTATTACCACGAGAGCGACCAAAGTAGGGCGACTACGCCAAATAAATAACCATCTATCCTATCAAGCATGCCACCGTGTCCTGGGAAGAGCGAACCACTATCTTTGACACCGCAAAGTCTTTTTAGGTAACTCTCAAACAGATCTCCCCAAACCGCAAACACGCAGACTAAAAAGCTTGAGAATAAAATTTGGAAAAATCCTTCAGTTACAAAATTTCCAACAATGCAGCCAATCACTGTGCCTATCGCCACACCGCCTGCTGCACCTTCAATTGTTTTGTTTGGTGAGCTTGGACTAAATGGATGTTTGCCAAACATTTTGCCAACAAAAAATGCACCGCTATCGCTTGCAACTACGCTTAAAATAAGCCATACAAGATAGCCTACACCATACTCTGAGTACAGCATCCACATCATAAAGATCGGCGTGGTCGGATAGACAAAAGGTGCGACTAGCTTTAAATTTTCACTTTTTATGTGAGCTAGGATCGAAGCAACTAGCATGATAGCAAGGATCGCTATGAATATTGGATTTGTAAAATATGTAAGCACATAAAAAGCAAGTGCGGCAAAAACTAGCTGTTTGTGATCGATATTATAAAGCTTGAGCGACTCATTAAAAGCAAAATAAAGCACAGCGCCAAGCAAGATAAAATTTAAAATATAATTATCAATAAAAAAAACTACCAAAATAGCAACAAACATCAAAACGCCAGTGATTATACGAGATTGCATATCCTCTCCTTAAAATCGTTATTTCGCTGTAATTATAACACTTAAATTTTAGACGGCGTTTATAAGAGTAAAATTTGATTTAAAAAGCATTTTAAGCTGGTAAATTTAGACTATTTTGGCGTTAGTAAAGATTTAAATTTGCTTTTTAAGCACACAAATAAAGCAAGACCAAAATGATCCCAAGCAGCAACTTGCAATAAATATACGCAGTAGTGCTTTATGGCTTAAAATTTTAAAAATTATTTTCCTCAAAAAAGTCGGTGTCGATTTTACAAATTTCATATATTTGGCTTGTTTGAACGCCGACTTTATATTTTATCAGCTCTGCAAGCTTGTCGCCATCTATCAAAACCACACTAAAATTTTGATTATCTTTGGCGAAAATTTCAGCTTCTTTAGTAAATTTTGCCGTAGTGATAAGGACACCTTTTTTAGTATTTTTATTTGAAATAGCGCCGATAAACTGCTGAATTTCTGGCCTACGGATATTACTGCGGTCTTTGTATCTTTTTGCTTGGATATAAATTTTAGAAAGCCCAAGTTCATCTTCGTCTATGATGCCATCTATCCCGCCATCTGGGCCTTTATTTGTGAGATTTCCAGCTCCATAATTCATCTTTTCAAGTAGCTTTGTTACAAGGTATTAAAAAATCTTGGCTCTTTTTCTAAAATGCTAAATAAAATTTCACTTTTTAGCTCCTCTTTTATCTTGCAAAGCGCTTCGTCTATATTGTCATCTGGGGTATTTTCTGTGGCCTCTTTTTTCTCTTGCCTTATCTCTTGTTTGTAAATTTCATCGTACCAAGTGAGAAATTTGCTCTTTTTATCCTTGCTACTTACTAGCTCTTTGCCAAAATTTGTTATAGCAAATAGGCTTCTACCAACTTTTTGAAGCGGCACTTTTTCTGGCTTTGATTTTACTTGAGCTGTTGTAGCTAGATAGGATAAAGCCCAGCTCGTCCTGCTTATATATGTAAAAGTTCCACTTTTTATTTTTTGTAAAATATCTTCGTCTTTTAACTTAAAATACTCAATTATAAATTTAGAAATTTCGGCTCTATTTGCCTCTTTCTTTTGTGCGACAAATTCTAAAATAGGCAGCATCATATCTTTATAGCTTGGTAACATTTTATATCCTTAAATGAAGCAAATTTTTGAAATTATATAAATTTTTTGGCTTAAAAGCTATAATCAAAACATGAGATGTCTTGGCCTAACAAATTTTCTTTTAGAAAGTATTAGCTTATTTGTAAACACCTTTGCTACGATATTTGCACTAATTTTTTGTTTTGTTTCTGGTGTTGGAATCGTCTTTATATTTATCGCATTTCCACTTGGTTATATAATGGGCGCACTCTTATCAATCCCATTTTTGATATTTTTATTTTTCTTATTTGTATCTATTGATATCTTTTTATGCCTTTTGGCATCTATTTGCAGTCTTTTTTAACAAATTTAGAAGTAAATTTGGGGCTTTTACAGCCCCTTTGCTACTTTATAGCAGCCATTTTTCTACGCATATAAGCTATGCGGCTTTGAAGTGGTAAGTGTTTAGGGCAGTTGTCTTCACAGCCTAGCAAAGTCATACAGCCAAATACGCCGTCATCGTCGCCGATAAGCTCGTAAAAGTCCTCATCGGTTCGTTTATCAAGCGCGTCGATTTTAAACCTAGCTACGCGGTTAAGTCCGACCGCACCGATGAAATCAGGCCTCATGATAGCCGTACCGCATGCAGCCACGCAGATACCGCACTCGATGCAGCGATCAAGCTCAAATACCTCTTGAGCCACTTCAGGCTCAACCTTTTCCTCAAGCTTAGAAATATCTGTCTTGTGGTCTGTATGTATCCAGCTCTCCACACGCCTACTCATCGCATTCATCCAGTTACCGGTGTCTACGCTTAAGTCTTTTAGTAACTTAAATACTGGCAAAGGCATAAGCTCAATTACTCCGCTTTCAAAATCCTTAGTAAGAGTTCTACAAGCTAATCTTGGCTTACCATTTACAAGCATGCCACAACTTCCACAAATTCCAGCACGACAAACAAAGTCAAAGCTAAGATCTGGATCAAATTTCTCGCGAATCATATTTAACGCGATAAATAATGTCATACCATCAGTCTCTTCCAACTCGTAGGTCGCGAAATGTGGTTTTGAAATTTTGCTTAATGGATTATATTTAAATGCTTTTATGGTTATTTTTCTACTCATATCCTATTCCTGCTCTTTCGTTTGGTGCTTTATATTTTGGTTGAAGATCATAGTGCATTAAAGCCTCTTGAATTTCTTGTCTGCTCTTACCTTCAGCTTGCATTTTCTCACGAATTTCATCAACCTCTTTTTGGCGGATGGCACTATCTGGATGCTCAATAATATTACCTTTTGCACCATAGCCTCTAAATGCTGGTGGCATCTCCATTTTCATAATATCAAGCGGCTCATACACGATAGTCGGTAGCGTATCGCCCTCTTTCCAGCTAGTTAGAGTTCTATTTAGCCAGTTTAGGTCGTCGCGTTTCGGATAGTCCTCGCGGCAGTGCGCTCCGCGGCTCTCGGTGCGATCAAGCGCGCCTTTTGCGATACAAAGGGCTAGTTTTAGCATCTTTGGTACGCGGTAGGCTTCCTCAAGCTCAGGGTTGCCAAATAGCGCCTTGTTTGTGACTTTGACGTCCAAAGATTGTTTATAAAGCTCTTCTAGCTCTTTTACCGCTATGGCTAAACCTTCGCCAGTTCTAAAGATCGCCACGTGCTCCCACATGATGTCTTTCATCTTGTTTTTGATCTCAAATACGTTAAATTTGCCCTCTTTTTCAACCAGGCTCTTTAGATAGTCTTCCTCTTTTTTAACGAATTTTTCGATATCAGCGGTATTTATCTCGATCTCGTGGCTACCGCAGTAGTCGGCAAAATAATCACCAACTATCATACCAGCTACGACCGTTTCAGAAACGGAGTTGCCGCCTAGACGGTTAAATCCGTGCATATCCCAGCACGCAGCCTCGCCGGCGCTAAATAGACCAGCTAGTGTCGGGCTCTCGCCTGTAGGCTTAGTTTTTATGCCGCCCATAGAGTAGTGCTGCATAGGTAGGATTGGCGCCCAGCCCTTGCCGCGCTGTCGTCCATTCTCGTCGGTATATACTTCTGTGTCGGCAGGATCGATGCCGTTAAAGATTTCGCAAATTTCTTGAACGTCGCGTAAGTTTTTCTCGATGTGCTCGCGTCCAAGGATAGAGATATCAAGCCAAACGTGATATCCGTATGGACTAGGTACGCCTTTACCCGCACGGATATGCTCCATGATACGGCGACTTACGACGTCGCGGCTAGCTAGTTCTTTTTTCTCAGGCTCATAGTCTGGCATAAAGCGATATCCATCAACGTCACGTAAAATTCCGCCATCACCGCGGCAACCTTCTGTTAAAAGAATGCCTGATGGAACGATCGGAGTCGGGTGAAACTGCACCGCTTCCATATTTCCCAGTTGCGCAACTCCCGTCTCAAGAGCGATGGCCGCGCCGATACCCTCGCAAACTACGGCGTTTGTGGTGTGTTTATAAACCCTTCCGTAGCCACCCGTAGCGATTAGCGTACCTTTTGCGACGTATGCCGTGATCTCGCCATTAACTAGATCACGAACGATCGCGCCGTAACAGCGGTTGTTTGCGTGGATTAGCGCGATAGCTTCTTTTCTATCGTGGATTTCGACGTTATGTTTTAGCGCTTCGTTTGCTACGGCAAAAAGCATAGTGTGACCGGTGGCGTCCGCCGTAAAGCATGTTCTCCATTTTTTAGTTCCGCCAAAGTCGCGAGAGTGGATGAGTCCGTGGACCTCTTCTTTTTCTACGATAGTCGTTTTTTGAGCGTTGATGATAGCGCTTCTCTCGCCTTTTGTTATACGAGTCCAGGGCACGCCCCAAGCGGCTAGCTCGCGGATAGCTTTTGGAGCAGTTTGGCAAAACATACGTGCAACTTGTTGGTCGCAGCCCCAGTCGCTACCTTTTACGGTGTCTGCAAAGTGCACATCCTCGTTGTCGCCTTCGCTCATTTTTGAATTTCCCAAAGAGGCTTGCATACCGCCTTGCGCAGCCGCAGAGTGCGAGCGCTTTACAGGTATGAGACTTAAAACGACGGTGCTTAAGCCCTTTTCTCCAGCAGCCACAGCAGCTCTAAGACCAGCTAGACCGCCTCCGATAACTAATGCATCATAATATTTTACATTCATCTTCTAGCTCCTTTTTAATGGCTGATCCACACGAAATCGGCAATTAGCGCAATTATAGCAAGTATGCCATAAACGGCAAATACAATTGTTTTTGCCTTATTTCTTTTGGCAAACATTTCGTGCTTATTTGCACCATCAATGCTTATCCATTTGACATACAAGCGGTACATACCGATACTAGCGTGAACTACCATAAAAACAAGTAGAGCGAAGTAGAAAATTTCTAGTTGATGAAATGCAGCCGCTGATTTATCTGCAGTAATGTGTCCGCCAAAGACTATATCCACTAGGTGTGCGCTAGCTGCGAAAAATAGAGCAAAACCGGTTAAAAACTGAAACCACCAAAGCGTAGTATCAAGGTGCTTCATGCGGTCTTTGTGGCCTCTAAACATTAGATACTGTCTGTAGTTTGCTGGAAATTTTCTCATAGCTAAAAATGCATGAGCGATAAAAATGGCAAATATTACCGCGGCAATAACATTAGTAATCCACCAAGTAGCTTCTCCAAATAAAAATTTAGCTTCCGCAAATCCTACGACAGCGTTAAATGCGTCTTTACCAAGTAGTATAGTAGAAGTAAAAACCATATGGCACAATATGAAACAGGCTAAAATAAAACCTGTAATACTTTGCCATCTATCCCAAGCGGCTGGTGTGCGACTTTTTTTGTCGTCCGACCGTTTTCCCAAAAAACCTTCTATAAGCCCAGTCATGAGCCCTCCTAAGAAATTTGAAATAAATTATCATTTCTTAATACTAATTTAAATATTAGTATTAATTGATAAAGCTAATGCTAGCAGATTTTTACTTTAATATTTTTTAAACACTTATATTAGAGCTTTGAAAATTTTTTATAAAGCATAGCATAAACAAAAATTCCAAAACCACACATGATAAGTGATAATATTTGACCCATTGAAAGATTAAAAATAATAAATCCAAGCCCTGAATCAGGCTCTCTAAAAAATTCACAAATAAATCTTGCAAAAGTGTATAAAATAGCATAAAGTGCGATCAGCTCGCCATTAAATTTCTTAAATTTTCTATATAAAAATAAAATAATAAAAATAACTAAACCTTCTAAGAATGCCTCATAAAGTTGGCTAGGATGTCTTGGTTGCCCAAAAACATTTATCGCCCAAGGCACATCTGCAACTCGTCCAAAAAGCTCTTGATTTAAGAAATTTCCGATCCTGCCAAATGTATAGCCAAAAGGTATGCAAACCGCACAAAGATCAAGTAGCTGCCATAAATTTTGTTTATACCTTTTGCAAAATAGATATGTCGCAAGCAAAAAGCCAACTACAGCACCGTGATAGCTCATACCGCGAATTCCTATAAATTCGCCGTTATGAAATGGATTAAAAATTTGCCAAGGTTGTGTCAAGTAGTAGCTTACTTCGCCTGAATAGACTAAAACCCAGCCAAGTCTAGCACCTAAAATAACGCCGATCTCGACCCAAAAAAAGTAGTTGTCCAAAAGCTGGTCCGAGATAGAAATTTTATCTTTTTTGACTAGGTATTTTGCTACGACTAGTGCTGAAACAAGGGCAAAGATGTACATGAGCCCATACCAGTGCACACTAAAGCCAAAGATACTAAAGGCGACTGGGTTAAAGTGGTTATAAATATCGTTCCAAATTTCCATAGAATCTCACTTTATTTTTTTATGGATTTTATAATGGAAAGGCTTAAACTATAAATGTCTATTTAAAATTTCATTATATTTGCCTTGCAAATTTGCTAACTTTTGCTCTCTTTGCGAGATTTCGCTTTCTAAAACTTCAAAATCTATTACGATTTGCTTTTGTATAGAAAGCAGTAGAAGTGGGATTTTTATCAAATTTAAGTCTTTTAAATTTAAGCTTTGACCAAAAGCATTCGATCCATTTTTTTGTAATTTTATAAACTTTGTATCAAATAAGCAAAAGATAAATTTATCCAAAATTTTGTCCTTAAACTCTTTCTTGACAACAAAGGCGGCTATTGCTTCATTTGTATATAAATCAGTTCCTGCAATGGCGGTTTTTCCTATACTTAGTTTAAAGCTAACAAGAGTTGTACCTTCTGGTATAAGTTTAACGTTTGAGTTCTTTACCCCTAAATTTGTAATTTTTTCTTTAGTGTTGGTTATTAAGTTTGAATTCATCTCTGAAATACTTAGCCATAAATTTTCTCCGCCATAATATACGGAATTACCTCTTTTGGGTGTTCCTCCTATTAAAATATCGCAAAATTTAGAAATTAGCTCATACCCCCCCCCATTTGTTTCAAAACTTATGCCAAACTTAGAGAAAATTTTACTCATTTTAGCTCTTAACTCGTCAATCTCCATTCTAATAGTTTTAAACTCGTTATCTACTTTTTCGCATTCGGCTACGATTTTTTGAAACACTTTTTTATTTTCTTTATTATTACTAAAAGGAATTCTTATGTTTTTTAAATTTGTAGAATTTAGCCCTCCTTGTGCTGCACCGGTAGTATTTTGTTTTAAAATTTGTTGACCCAACGGAGAATATAAAAAATAAAAAATATATTTCTGAGTAATTATATCGGCTGCTCGAAGTATGAAAATATGCTCGTTTACCATAGCTCTTTTGTTATTCAGCTCATCTCTTAAAAGTGCAATTTTCCCAGTTAATGCTCCATCTTTGCAAAGCAAAATATCATTTTGTTTTAATCTGCCTTTTTGATTATTTTCATAATACTCAATGCTTACAAATTTTAGATTTACCAAATTTATTATGCCGTTTGTATTATGAATATGCTCTCCACCAAGGCTTAACGCACCCTCATTTAAATTACCAACTCCACCATTTGGACGCGAGCCAGTTTCTATTGTATTAAGCAAAGTCCCAAGCTTCACCATCGGATACTCACTCATTATCTTTACACTACTTTTCATGCTTAAATTTATCGCCTTATCGAAATTAGTCTTTCCAAAATCCATTAAATCGATTAAATTTGCTTTTTGAATAGAAAATGAATTTACATCATTCGGATTTATCTGAGCCAAGAGTTCATCGTCAAATTTATTGTCAAAAAAACTTTTTAAAGCATAGCAAATTTTAGTTTTATCATTTTTATCTTGCGGATTGTAAAGCGGCGTTTGGATAAATTTTACCGAGTTGATATTTCGCAAAGCCTCTTTTTCTTTTTTCTCATCGTCGCTATCATCGTCACCATCTTTAAGTTCTTCTTGTGTTTGTGCTGAAGTTACGTATTTTATACCCTCGTCACCTTTGCGGCTGCTCCAATCATAACCTAGAAATTTTACGATTTCGTCTTTGTTGCTTTTTTTACTATCGCCACCTTGCTTTTTATCCTCTGGACTTTTTACTAAAAGTAGCTCATTATCATTTATGAAAGCATAAAATTTTAGCTTCGAAAGCTCTAAATTTTTACATTTTTCGATAAATTGCTCGTCGTAAAATTCTTACTCTAAAATTTTAAAATCATTGCTTTGTAAAAACTCATAGAATTTAGCCTTCTTTTCTTTCTTGTTAAGCTCCGCTTTATAAAATGAAGAATTTTCAAAAAGCTCGTTTTGTTTAGTTTTTGACATCGCTTCTTTTTTAAATTCTTTGACTTTGGAACTTGTATTTTCAAATTCGTCTTTATAGCTTTTAAATATCTCACTTTGAGCCAAATTGTTATTTAAAATATCTTTTTTTAAAAAGTCTATGAACTCATCTTTATTAAAGCCTTTAAAATTACAATATTCTGCGATTATATCGTGATCTTCAAAATTTACAAACTCTTTTATAAGCTCAAATTCGGTGTTTATAAAGCATTTTATTAAATCATCAGCTTCTTTTTCGCGCTTTTTAGCAAAGACGATAACTGTTTGCGTACCAGTAGAACCAAAAGTGCGAGAGTTAAGTCCTACGATGCTTAAAATATCGAATTTAGACAGCAAAATTTCGCGTGTAGTTTCGTAAATACCGCCCTTTGAAAGGATGGAAACGGGCAATACCAATGCAAAATATCCACTCTCTTTTAGTAACTGCGCCGTTCGCTCGATAAAAAAACACTCGATGGCGTTATTTTTATCAAAACTAGCACTATCTATTTGCTTTAAAAGATCAAATTTTTCCCTATCGTTTTGTGAAAGCGTGTCTAAAAAACCTTTGACTGAATAAGGCGGATTCGAGATAATAAGATCAAAGCTTTCGTCTTCAAATTCCCTTGCGTAGTCCTTACTTTGATCTGGTTTTTCCAATGTATCTTGAAAGATAATTTTAGCTTCGTTTTTACTGTCATAAAAAATAGTCGCTATTTTTGCAACCATTGAGAGATTTTTATTTTTTTCGATACCGTAAATTTTACAATCTCCATTGTGTTGGATAAACTCGGTCAAAAAATGCCCTGCACCGCAAGCGTAGTCTAAGATTTTATCTCCGCTTTTAAAATTAGGTAACGAGTTAATGATAAAATTCGTAATCGGCGTCGGCGTGAAAAATCGCCCTTCGGTTTGGTGAATGGAGCGATTTAAAAACCCCTCAAATAAATCACCTAAAAATTGATTGTTTTCGCTTTTGGTTATATAAATATCTTGGATAAGGTTTGCTATATGAAGCAATATTTTAAAATTAAGGTCGAATTCTTGTTTATTTTCTACTTCAATAAAGTTAAATTTTTTGATATTGTAAAATTTTTGCTCTTTAAAAAGCTTATCGAGCTCGTTTCGCAATTCTCCCGGATATCTCTTTTTTCGCTCAAAAATTTCATCGATTTTGCCTTTATTTATATTTACGACATCTACTTCAAAAAGCTCTTTTTTACCCTGAGCGTAAAGCTCTAAAAGTCTATCGCAGTATTCAAGCGGAGTATCGCTACCAAAACCTTTCCAGTAAAATTTCAATTCATCGCTTTTGCCGTTTTGCATATTTTTTTCATCGACGATTTTGCACAAAAACAGATCGACTAAAATATAAAACGTATTTTCGTAATTTCCTATGGCGTTATTTCTCAAAATGGTCGCAAATTCGTTATAAATCGCTCTAATATTAGTATACGGAACTTTATTTAAGTCGCTTAAAGTATATTTTTCTTTGCCAATTTTATACGCGCTTATGTCGTTTTCAAAAAGCCCCTTCGTAGTGTAGCCGGTTTGATAGCTTTCATTCCAGACCTTAAAAAGCTCAGTGTGATTTGTCGCATTTTTAAAATAAGGCTTTTTGTCTTCTTCTTTTTTGATATTTGCATTTTGATCGTTTAAATACTCTTCGTTATCTTTTAGTGTGATTAAATGGCTATTATAAATAATATCGCCGTGATCAAAATCAGCGGCATAAAGGCAAACTCAGTCGCATTTTCCAAGTGCGGCAACATAAGAAAATAGCTGTCCGCCGTCTTTTTGCATATTATTCCACTCTTTTGTAAATTCGCTTCCGTAAGTTTTATTTTCTATTAAGACTAATCGCTCGTAATTTTCATTATAAACCAAAATATCCCCGTATGAGGGCTTATTTACGTGCCCTACTCCTATCGAAGGCTCTAAAATAATATGAGAAGGCTTGTAGCCTTTTGAAAGCAAGTTGTCTATACAAATTAAACAAACGAAATTTTCGTTTACGCTAAAATTAGTGGTCGTATTTCGGTGGATTATTATACCGTTACTCGGGCGATTTCGGCTTGGAAATTCGCCTTCTTTAAAGCTATTATCTATTGGAGAATAGGTAATTTTAGAATTTTAAAAATCAACTTCAATAAAAATTCTATCGTCATTTTGATATATCTTTTTCATGATTCTATTTTTAGCTGGTTTAAATCCTAGGTTTTCTATTACTTCTTTTAAATTTTCCTTTGTTATCATTTTTTCTCTCTTGGTTTAAATTTGCGCGATTTTACAATGATTTAGCTTTGATGAGCGAATAAGCTCTTGCCACTAAGCGCAAGGGCTAAAAATTTAAACTCGCTTGCTTCAAATTCTTTGCAAAATTTAAATAGCTCAGCAAACTCGGCTTCGTTTAAATTTACGCCCCAGATCGCTCCAAGGTCATTAAATTCTCTTTCAAACTCACTTAAATTTTTAGTGGCAAAATAGTGCTCAAAGCGGCTCATCAGCGAAAATGGTGTAAAAAATTTAACCTCATCTTTTAACTCAAATTTCATCACGCCACCATCTTTTATCGCCTCGTTTATCGCTTCATTCACAGCCCCTGAGTAGGCTCTTACAAGCCCTCCAGTGCCAAGCTTTATCCCGCCAAAGTAGCGAACTATCAAGACCCCAACATTTATTAGCTCAGCACCCCTTAGTGCATTTAGGCTCGGCTGGCCGCTAGTACCCTTTGGCTCGCCATCGTCGCTTTGATTTTCAACTATTTGGCCGTATTTGTTTAGCTCTCTTGTCGCCCAAACTACGTGAACAGCCTTAAAATGCTCCTCTTTTAGGCTTTCATGCAAGCTTTTAAACGAGCTTATCGGGCACAAAAATGCTAAGAAATTTGACTTTTTTATGTCGAGTTGAGCTTTAAAAATCCTATCAATCGTCTGCAAATTTGCTCTTTTTTTAAAATTTTAAAAATCTTATCAATTTGCTAATTAAAGCCTTGTAAATTTAAACAAATTTATATTATTAAGGAAAAGATAGTAGAATTTTGCAATTTTTCACGAAGGACTAAAATGATACAAACTTGCCTATTTCCAGCTGCTGGGTATGGAACGAGGTTTTTGCCAGCTACAAAATCGCTCCCAAAAGAGATGTTGCCAATCCTTACAAAACCGCTCATTCACTACGGCGTTGATGAGGCACTTGAGGCTGGCATGGATAATATGGCCTTTGTCACAGGACGCGGAAAAAGGGCACTTGAGGACTATTTTGACATTAGTTACGAGCTAGAAAAAGAGATCGCAGGTAGCTCAAAAGAGTCACTGTTAAGCGAAGTTAGAAATTTAATGAGCTCATGCACATTTTCATTTACGAGACAAAATGCTATGAAAGGGCTTGGACATGCTATTTATACAGGTAAAACGCTAGTTCGTGACGAGGCATTTGGGGTCATTTTAGCAGATGATCTATGCATAAATGAAAACGGCGAGGGCGTGCTTTCACAAATGGTTAAAATTTATGAGAAGTATCGCTGCAGCGTAGTTGCGGTAATGGAAGTGCCAAAAGAGCAGACCAAGTCTTATGGCGTCGTAAGTGGTAGATTTATAGAAGATGATCTCATAATGGTCGATGATATGGTTGAAAAGCCTGATCCTGCCGAGGCTCCAACAAATTTAGCCATCATTGGACGCTACATCCTAACACCAGATATTTTTAACATTTTAGAGCGAACAAAGCCAGGTAAAAACGGCGAAATCCAGATCACAGATGCACTAAAAACGCAGGCAAAAGATGGCATGGTGCTAGCTTATAAATTTAAGGGCAAGAGATTTGACTGCGGCAGTATCGATGGCTTTGTCGAGGCTACAAATTTCTTTTACGAGCGCAGTAAATGATAGAAACTTCATTTAAATTTAACTTTGCAAGCAGCGATGTCATCGACTCCTACGCCAAACGCATAAACGACGAATACGAAAGCGGCGAGATAGGCTACTACCACCTGCCAGCCCTTGGGCAAAATTTACTTGGCGAGATCGAAGAGTATGAAAAAGGCCTTGCTCATATCAAAAACGTCGTGCTAGTTGGCATTGGTGGCAGTAGTCTTGGTGTAAAGGCGCTAAAATCGATGCTCGAAGGCACAAAGGGGATAAAAAGAGAGCTTTTGTTTTTAGATAACGTCGATCCTTGTAGCTACAAAAGCACGCTTGATGGGCTAAATTTTGACGAGACACTTTTTATAATAAGCTCAAAATCAGGTAACACGATCGAGACGATCACTATTTTTAAGTGCTTGCTTGATGACTTTAAGCCTAAAAATTTAGGCAAAAATTTCCTCATCATAACTGATCCTGAGACAAATTTAGAAAATTTTGCTAAAGAAAATGGCATTAATTTTTTTAACATTCCAAAAAATGTTGGCGGGAGATTTAGCGTGCTAAGTGCGATCGGTCTTGTGCCTCTTGGCATCTGCGGATATGATATAAAGGCACTACTGGAGGGCGCGCTTGCTTGCAAGAAGCAATACATCGAGCAAAAAGATAGCTCAATAGTCGCTAAAGCCTACCATTACGCCACTAGCAGAAATGCCAGTATAAATGTCATTTTTAGCTATTGCGATAGATTTTTTGAATTTAACGACTGGTATGTGCAGCTTTGGGCGGAGAGTCTTGGTAAAAAAAGAGGCTATAAAAGGGTCGGTCTTACGCCAGTTGGACTTGTCGGCAGCCGCGATCAGCACAGCTTTTTACAGCTTATCATGGACGGCGTAAAAGATAAGAGTGTGACATTTATAAAGATAAAAGATCACGTGAGCGACAAGACTATCCCAAATTTAAGCCTAAAAGGGCTTGAAGAGTGCGATTTTGTGGCGGGTCTAAGCCTAAATGAGCTTATAAATTTGCAGTGCGACGCGACGGCTATGGCGCTGGTGCAAGAGGGCATAAGCGTCGATACGATCACACTTGAGAGGCTTGATGAGTTTCACGCTGGCTGGCTCATTTTTTACTATGAGCTGCTAACCTCGGCAACTGGTATCATGCTAGGTATCAACACCTACGATCAGCCAGGCGTTGAGATAGGAAAACGTATCTTAAAAACTATGCTTTTGAAGTAGAATATGAAGAAATTTCTGCTTTTGGCTCTTTTTGCCACACAAATTTTTGCCTTTTCGGCGAGTAAATTTGTAAATGACGCTAGGTCGCAGATCGGTGTGACGCTAAGTTACGATCCAAGCTACGAAAAGCTCGCCTATCCTATGGGCGACGTGGATATCAAAAAGGGCGTTTGCACCGACGTTGTGGTAAGGGCGCTACGTCATCAGGATATGGATCTGCAAAGGCTTATTTTTGAAGATATGAGTATAAATTTTGCAAGTTATCCTAAAAAATGGGGACTTAAAAAGGCTGATAAAAACATCGATCACAGGCGTGTTTTAAACATCGCCACCTATCTAAAAAGGAAAGGTTTTGAGGTGAGTGATGATAAATTTCTGCCAGGCGATATCGTCACATGGATGCTACCAAGAAATCTGCCTCACATCGGTGTGATCTCAGATAAATTTGAAGGCCAAATACCGCTTGTCATCCACAATATCGGCTCTGGCGTGCAAGAAGAAAATATACTTTATAACTACAAGATCACGGGTCATTTTAGGCTAAAGTAGCAAAAATGGCTTTTTAATCAAATTTTAGGCAAAATCGCAAAAAAATAAATTCAAGGAAAAATAATGTTAGAAGTTAGGGGACTTACTCAAAGATTTGCAAGCAGTTTGCTATTTGAGGATGTAAATTTAAAGCTAAATCGCCACAACAGATACGGACTAATCGGCGCAAATGGTGCTGGTAAATCGACATTTTTAAAAATTTTAAGCGGAGCTATCGAGCCAACTAGCGGCGAGATCATCATAGAAAATGGACTAAAAGTTGGCGTACTTGGACAAGATCAGTTTGCGTTTGAAAATTTCACACTAAAAGATGCGGTGCTTTATGGCAACAAACGCCTATACGACGCCGTAAAAGAGAAAGAGAAGCTCTATATGAGTGAGGAATTTACAGATGAGATAAATGAGCGCTTAAGCGAACTTGAGATGATAAGTGCCGAGGAAGACCCAAGCTACGAGTACGAGACTAGGATAGAGAAAATTTTAAGCTCGCTTGGGCTAAATGAATTTGACAAGCTCATGAGTGAGGTCGAAAACTCCGATAAAGTTAAGGTTTTGCTAGCTCAAGTGCTCTTTCCAAAGCCAGACATCTTGTTCTTAGACGAGCCAACAAACAACCTTGATATAGACGCGATCGCATGGCTAGAAAACGAGCTAAACCGCCACGAGGGCACGCTTGTAGTCATTAGCCACGACAGACACTTTTTAAATAGGGTTTGCACAAACATTTTGGATGTGGATTTTAAGAAAATTCGCGAGTTTTCAGGCAACTACGACGATTGGTATATGGCTGCAAATTTGATCGCAAAGCAGCATGAGATGGAGCGTGATAAGAAGCTAAAAGAGAAAGAGGAGCTAGAGAAATTTATCGCGAGATTTTCAGCAAATGCGAGCAAGGCAAAGCAGGCGACCTCTCGTGCCAAACAGCTTGAAAAGCTCGATATTGCCGAGATTGCTGTATCAAGCAGGCGTGATCCTAGCATACTATTTCGTGCAAACCGCGAGATAGGCAATGAGCTAATAGAGCTTAAAAATATAAGTAAGAAATTTGATGATAAGGTGATATTTGAAAATTTTAACTTTAAGCTTGAAAAGGGCGACAAGCTAGCCATCATCGGCCATAACGGCGTTGGTAAAAGTACGCTTTGCAAGATCATAATGGGCGAGCTAAAGCCTGATGTGGGCGAGGTGCATATAGGCGCGACCATCGAGCTTGGATATTTTGCGCAAGATATGGTAAATAAGATAGATGGCGAGCTAAAGCTTTATGAGTACTTGCAAGATGCCAAAAACAAGGACATCGACGAGATCAGAAAGTGCCTTGGCAGGATGCTCTTTAGCGGTGCCGAGCAAGAAAAGGCAGTGGGCGCGCTAAGCGGTGGCGAAAAACACCGAGTAAGGCTAGCTCAGCTCATGCTTCACAGACCAAATTTACTTGTCATGGACGAGCCAAATAACCACCTCGACCTTGAAGCTATCATCGCGCTTGGCGAGGCGTTTTATAACTTTAACGGCTCAGTCATCTGCGTGAGCCACGATAGGGAGCTGATAGATGCCTTTGCAAATAGAATTTTACACCTAAAAGGCAATGGCGAAGTGGTTGATTTTAAAGGCACTTACGAAGAATATAGAGCAAATTTAGGGCTTGAGAGCTAAAATTTGTTATTCCTTGCTCCTGATTATAGGGGCAAGATTAAAATTTATATTTACTACAAATTCTTACAAATATTAATCTAACTATATAAATTAAAAATAGCTTATAAAAATTATCAAAATCCAATAAAAAGACTTTATAAATAAGAAAGAAAATTAATAAGAAATTTCTAAAGTATTAGTAAGATTTGTAAAATAAAATTTATTAAATAATAT
>NZ_POZK01000030.1:0-17985 GCF_002913945.1 Campylobacter concisus
TCTATATATTTATCTTTTAAACTTAAAAATTTAAATAAATTCGAGCTAATTATGAGCTTTTTATATAATAAAAAAGTGATATTATTATTAAAATAACAATTTATCTAAGCTATATTATTAAATATAGCTTAAAAGCTACTATAAATTTTTCTCCAAAAGTCGTTTTATCTAGGTTAAAAGTCAAAGCTTAAAAAAATAAAGTAGTAATTAATATTTAAAATATTAAATATCTATATAATTTCATTAATACATTTTTTATAAGGAGAATGGTTATGGCAACCAGAAAAGAACACGATTTTATAGGTGAGTTGGAAATCTCTGACGATTTTTATTATGGTATCCAAACATTTAGAGCTACCGAAAATTTTCACATGAGCGGTAGAACTTTAAAAGAGTATCCATACTTTGTAAAAGCATTTGCACAAATCAAAAAAGCAGCTGCACTTGCAAATAAAGAGGTTGGTGTTTTAGATCCTAAGATCGCTGATACGCTAGCAAAAGCTGCTGATAGAGTAATAGCTGGTGAGTTTTTAGATCAATTTGTGGTTGATATGGTTCAAGGTGGTGCTGGAACAAGTACAAACATGAATGCAAATGAGGTTATTACAAATATCGCACTTGAGAGCATGGGGCATAAAAAAGGTGAGTATCAATACATCCATCCAAACGATCATACAAACCTTGGACAAAGCACAAATGACACTTACCCAAGCTCAATAAAAGTAGCAACTTACGCAAAACTTACTGATTTGCTTGCTGCGATGAATCTACTAAAAGATGAACTTGATAAAAAAGCAAAAGATTTTAAAGATATCATTAAAATGGGTAGAACTGAGCTTGAGGACGCAGTTCCTACAACACTTGGAAATACATTTAATGCATTTGCAAGCTACATTAAAAGCGATATAGAAAAGATCACAGCTGCACGCGAGTCAATGACATATCTAAATATGGGTGCAACTGCGATTGGTACAGGTATTAACTGCCACCCTGATTATAAAAATGTAGTTGTTAAAAAGTTAAAAGATATCACTGGTGTTGATTTCAAAAAAGCTGATGATTTCATCGCAGCTACACAAGACACTGCAGACTTTGTACACGTAAGTGGTGCGTTAAAAACTGCAGCTGTTAGACTTTCAAAAATCGCAAATGACCTTCGTTTGATGAATTCAGGTCCAAGATGTGGCCTTGGCGAGATAAATTTACCACAAATGCAACCAGGTAGCTCAATCATGCCAGGCAAAGTAAACCCAGTTATCGCTGAAGTTGTAGGCGAAGCGTGCTATGAAGTGATCGGTAACGACGTAACTATCATGCTTTGCTCAGAAAGAGGCGAATTTGAGCTAAATGCATTTGAGCCAGGCATCGCTTATGCATTATTTAACTCTATATTTATCCTTGAAAACGCGATGAAAACACTAGCTGAAAAAGCTGTAAAAAAACTAACAGCAAATCCTGAAGCTTGCTTAAAATCAGTTCTAGGCTCAGTTGGTATCGTAACTGCGTTTAACCCATACATCGGTTACGAAAAATCTGCAAGTATTGCTAAAGAAGCTTTACAAACTGGTAAAGCAGTTGGTGATATCTGCCTAGAGAGAGGCTATCTAAGCAAAGAAGAGATCGACAAAATTTTAGAGCCAAAAAATATGCTAAATCCAAGCATGGTTAGGTAAAAATTTAAGCAAAGTATTATTAAAAGCGTGTCAAAATTCTGACACGCTTAAGTAAAAAATTTAGTTATAAAATTTAATAGAGGAGTTTTCAATGGATATTTCATTGATATTACAGTTGATCGTGCTTTTTGGTGCGATATTCTTGGGTGTTAGACTAGGCGGTATGGCTATTGGTTATGCTGGTGGCATCGGCGTCGTAGTTTTAACTTTAGGACTTGGATTAAAAGCAGGTAGTATACCTTGGGATGTTATTTTAATCATTATGTCCGTTATAGCTGCTATTACAGCGATGCAAGTAGCTGGTGGCCTTGATTATTTGGTGCAAATAGCCGAAGGGATACTAAGAAAACATCCAAAATACATAAATTTCTTAGCCCCAGTTGTCACTTATTTACTAACTGTATTTGCCGGTACTGGACACACAGCATTTTCTATGATTCCAGTTATCACTGAAGTTGCAAAGACACAAAATATTAAACCTAGCGCGCCTCTTAGTATAGCTGTTGTTGCTAGTCAGATAGCTATTACTGCAAGCCCGGTTTCAGCAGCGGTTGTATTTATGGCTGGTGAGCATGCTTTGGGTGGACTTGGCATTAGCTATCCATTACTATTAGCTATCTGGATACCTACAACTTTTATTGGTTGTATGTTAACAGCTCTTGTTATAAATATATTTTATAATCTTGATCTAAGTAGCGATAAAGAGTATCAAAGAAGACTTAAAGAAGGGCTAATCAAAGATGTTAAAATCGAAGAGAAAAAAGAGCTTCCAAAAGGAGCTAAACTATCTGTTTTAATATTCTTAGTCGGTGTCATCTCTGTCGTTTTATATGCTACTGCTATTAGTAAAAACGTAGGCTGGATAAAACCAAGCTATGTAACAGGCTATGAAAAAATTTATGAGACCAAAAGTCCAGATAAATTTAATGAACTTGTCGCAAAAGATATAAAAGTCAAAACTGACTCAACTACTAATGTAAAATATGTAGAAGATCCAGATAAACCTACAAAGGTGTTGGTATTAACTAGAGATAACGCTATTATGAGCTTTATGCTAGTTATCGCTACTTTAATCACACTAACTTGTGGCGTTAAAGTCGATAAGCTATTTAATACAGCTACATTTAAAAGCGGTATGACCGCGTGCGTCTGTGTGCTAGGTGTAGCGTGGCTTGGAGATACTTTCGTGGTAAATCATACCGATGCGATCAAAAATTTTGCCGGCGATTTTGTTAAAGACTATCCGTTTATGCTAGCTGTTGCGCTATTTTTTGCTAGTATGCTTCTTTATTCTCAAGCTGCTACCGCAAAGGCGCTTATTCCTACGGTTATAGCCGCACTTGGTTTAACTGCTGCAAATAACGGTGACGCATATATTTTAGTTGCATCATTTGCTGCAGTTTCAGCATTGTTTGTATTGCCAACATATCCGACACTACTTGGAGCCGTTCAAATGGATGATACTGGAACAACTAGGATAGGTAAATATATATTCAACCACTCCTTTTTTATTCCAGGCGTTTTAGCTATTGCTTTTTCTGTCGCACTTGGATTTTTGATAGCTCCGATACTTTTATAAGTATTTTAAATCAAACTTAAGCCGAGATCTCTCTCGGCTTTTTAAATCCCTTTAAAATTTTTAATTTCTATTCAAAATCCTTAATCAAAATTTTATATTTAAAATTTTTATAAGATCGCGTTAAAAATTATATTAATTAAATTTATCATTTTTATAATTTTATTCATTTTGATATTAGCATACTAATTTTTTAAAACTAAAAATCTAAATATAAATATTAAGTAAAATTTAATTTTATTTTCAACTTTAAATACTAGAATAACTAAAGGCAAATATCTTTTAAAGGGAGAAAGATGAGCTTAAATAGACGAGAATTTTTAAAATTCGGTGCTGGAGTTAGTATGGTTGCATCATCCTTACCGGGTGGTGCTTTGGAAAATGCTGCAAAGCAAGATGAGAAGTACGTCCGTAGCTTTTGCGAGATGTGCTCTTCAAGATGCCCTATTGAAGCAAAGGTCGTTGATAATAAAATTTGCTTCTTAAGCGGTAATCCAAAAGCTGGCGGTACGGCGACTTCGCTTTGTGCAAGAGGTGGCTCTGGGTTTAGTCAGCTTTATGACGAAAATAGAGTCAAAAAGCCTTTGATCAGGGTTGGTGAGAGAGGCGAAAATAAGTGGCGTGAGGCTAGCTGGGACGAGGCACTTGATCTAGTTGCTTCAAAGATGCTTGAGATCAAGCAAAAGTATGGCCCTTAAAGCTTTGTTTTTACCTGTAAAAGCTCGCAAACGCATAAGCTAATGGTAAATTTTGCCTCATCTTATGGCTCGCCAAACTGCTTTTCACACTTTTCATGCTGTCCGATCACATATCAAATGGTCTGCGAGCAGATGTATGGAATAGCTAAGCTAAAAAGAGACTTTGCAAACGCAAAATATATTGTAAATTTTGGTCACAATCTCTTTGAAGGCATAGTTATAGCCGATGCTAAAAAGCTTGCTAAATTTGCAGCTAAAAAAGATACAAAGCTACTTGTGCTTGAGCCAAGATTTAGCGTGGTGGCTTCAAAGGCTGATGAGTGGCTGCCAGTTAGACCTGGTACCGATCTAGCTTTTGTGCTAGCTATCATAAATACATGGATACAAAATGGCACTTACGATAAAGAATTTATTGAAAAATTTACAATTGGCTTTGATGAGATCGTTAAAAGCGTAGAGGGCAAAACGCCTGAATGGCAAGAGGCGATCACCGGCATAAAAGCAAGTGATGTTAGACGCATCGCTGATGAAATTTATAAAGCTGCCCCAAGAGTTATTTTTGATTTTGGGCATAAGACAACCACCACAAAAGCTGAATATATGAGGACAAAGGCCATCATGGTGGCAAATGCGATGATGGGCAACTGGGAGGTTAAAGGCGGTCTTTTTGGTGGTAAAAATGCTAAAACCTTTAACAAACTAGTCGGCGAGGATAAATTCCCCGTTCTTAAAAATCCAGATGAGAAATTTAAAGTACCAAAAGTGACTAGACTAGACTTTGCTGGCGAGACTGGTAGGCATAAATTTGTAAGTAGAAAACATGGCGTTTTGATGGATATAAATGACGCTATCTTAAACGAGAAGCCTTACGCCATAAAAGGCTGGTTTAATATCCGATTTAATCACCTAATAAATGTTGCTGAGACGATGAAGAGCATAGAGGCGATGAAGAAGCTTGATTTTATCGTGGTAAGCGATGTTTATCTAAACGATATGGCGACCTTTGCTGATGTCATCTTGCCTGAGAGTAGCTACCTTGAGCGCGACGAGGGCATAGAGGATAAGTCAGGTCTAAAGCCAGCTTATATGATAAGAAATAAAGTTATTGATCCAGTTGGCGACACAAAAGATGGAGCGTTTATCTTTAGAGAGCTAGCACGCCGCATGAAGATAGACGAGCTTTACACTTGGAACGACATACGTGAGTTTAGGATGCAACAAACTGGCGGAGATGTAAATTTACTTGCCGCTCTTGAAAAAGATGGCTTTATCACGTGGGATGAGCCGGGAATTTTGTTTAGAGAAAAGGGCATGATCGATAAATTTGTTGCTAAATATCCAGTCGCATCTAAATTTGTAGGCGAAAATGGCCTAATGGACGATATGGCTAAGCTTAAAACAAAAAGCGGCAAGATAGAGCTATTTTTACCTGATGTCGAGGCGCAGTTTGCAGGATATGGCGCGCTAAATGATAAAGATATGGACACATTTGACGGACATGATCTTTGTCTAACTTGTGGCAAAACGCCTATTCATACCAATGGCCACACTCAGGCGGTGCCGTCGCTTCATGATCTTATGAGTGATAGCCCTATCTGGATAAATCCAAAAACAGCTAAACGTAAAAATTTACGTGATGGCGATATGGTTGTGGTGAAAAATAAATTTGGCGAGCAAAAGGGCAAGCTCATGGTGACCGAGGGCATTAGGGAAGATACACTCTTTATATATCACGGCTTTGGACACATCACCCCAGCTCTTAAGAGTATAGATCACGTGGGGCTAAATACAAGCGTGCTTCTTAATCCAGCTGAAGGGCCAGTAGCTGCGACTATGGTTACAAATGTTGGCGTTAGCATAAGTAAAGCGTAAGGATAGAAAATGAAAAAATATATGATGATACATGATGAAAATTTATGCATCGGCTGTCAAGGCTGCTCGGTAGCTTGCAGAAGTGCAAACAACGTACCAAGGGGACTTTACCGCTTGCAGGTGCATGCAAAGATGAGTGGGACATTTCCAAATTTAAAGACTGACTTTTTGCGTCAAAGTTGCGTTATGTGCGAAGATGCACCTTGTGTTGAGGTTTGCCCAACTGGCGCTAGCTTTAAAACAGCTGATGGCGTAACGCTGCTTGATCATAGAATTTGCGTTAGTTGCAAATACTGCATCCTGGCCTGTCCATACGACGCTCGTTATGTCTTGCCAAATGGCGAGATAGGCAAATGCACATTTTGCTATGAGAGTAGGCTAGAAGAGGGCAAAGAGCCAGCTTGCGTTAGCGTCTGCCCTACAAATGCCCTAACTTTTGGCGATGTAAATGATGAAAATTCTAAAATTTCAAAGAAATTAAAAGAGAGCAAATACTACTTGCCAAAAGCGGAGCTAAACACAAAACCTTCACTTGCGATGATCGCAAATACAAAAGGAGCACACCATGAATAACATGTCAGGAAGCCTAGCTCAATACTCTGAAATTTACTGGGGCTGGCCGATAGCCGTTTATCTATTTTTAGCAGGACTTAGTGCGGGTGCTAGCATCGTTGCTGTGCTCATTTCAAAAAAATATGGCAAAGAGAACTACTATTTTAAAGCAGCCACTCTTATCGCTCCAGTGGCGATCGTCCTTGGACTTGCTCTTTTGGTGCTTGATCTTGGCAAGCCGCTTAGCTTTTACTGGATACTCTTGCTTTACAACTTCGACTCAGTTATGTCAATAGGCGTTGCATTGCTTCTAGTTTATACGCCTCTTGGCGTTATATATGCAGTTGGTGCATTTAAAAACGAGATCGCAATGCTTAAAATTTCTCTTTTTGACGTGGTTGCAAATTTTGCTAGCAAGCTTTCAAGCCTACTTGAAATTTTGCTTTTTATCCTAGGCATTGGCGTTGGTGCATATACAGGTTTTTTGCTAAGTGCAGCTCACAAGATCGCACTTTGGAATACATCAGTCTTGCCAGTATTATTTTTAGTATCAGGCTTGAGCTGTGCTGGTGCATTTACACTACTTGTTGGCGTGCTAAAAGATAAGGCAAAAAGGCAAAACGATATTGCACACTATTTATTAAAATTTGATTTTTTTGCGATTATTACCGAGTTTTTGCTCATAGTTGCTCTTTTTATGGTTGTAAAAAGTGCAAGCACAAGTGGTGCGGAGAGCGTAGCAAACGCACTTAGCGCAAATTCTCTTGGGCTGATGTTTTATATTGGTGTCATTGGTTTTGGTATGGCTTTGCCTATCATTTTAGACTTAAGCGTTTTAAAGGTGCATGATTTTAAACGCGAATTTGCCGTGATCAACGCATTATTCGTAATATGTGGCGTCTTTTTGCTAAGGTGTTACATTGTCTATGCGGGGCAAATTTTTATTTAATGCTTAAAAAATAATTTTAATTTTGAATTTACCTATTAAATATTACAATAGGGCTAAATCTTAATAAAACTTATTTTTTAGGAGAGAGATTTGAAAATTTTGCTTTTAGAAGATGATTTAGGGTTTCAAGAGAGCGTCTGTGAGTTTTTGCAGACGCTTGGTTATGAAGTTACAGCGGTGAGCGATGGCCAAGAAGCGTGTGATCTGATAGAGAAAAATTTCTATCATCTTTTTATACTTGATATAAAAGTACCTGGTGTAAATGGACATGAAGTTATCAAGTATATAAGAAGTCTAAATCCAAACGCTCCTATCATGATAACAACATCTTTAGTTGATATAGGCGATATGGCTATTGGCTATGAGCTTGGCTGTAACGAATACCTAAAAAAGCCATTTGAGCTTGCTGAGCTTAAATTTAGGGTAGCTGAGCTTATGAGAAAATACTATGGAACTGACGATAAAAACATAGTAAAGATCAATGACGAATTTAGCTTCAATCTAAACAAGCGTGCGCTATTTAAAAACGGCAAAATGGTCGATCTTAGCGCAAAAGAAGTCGCACTTGTTGAGTGTCTAGTTTCACATCTAAATTCTTACGTCAGTATGGAAGAGCTAAGAGATCTTGTCTGGAATGACAAAGAGATAGAAGGCGCTGATATCAGAATGCATGTTTTAAAGATAAGAAACAAAACAACTAGTGACTTTATCACTTCAAAGAGGCGTATAGGCTACAAGATAGATGCACAAGAGCTTTAAGATCCAGATCATAGCGACATTTGTGATAATGTCGCTTTTTTGTTTTCAAAGCTTTGTGATCTTAAATTTAAGCCAAAAAAACAGCACTTCAAAAGCTCTTTTTGGTGCGATGAAGCATGAAACCATTATCAAAAATTCGTTTTTAAAAAATGAAAATATAACTCCTTCTTTAAAGTATAAATTTGCGATCTATGATGTAAATTTTAACCCAATTATTTCAAATCTTACCAAGCAGCCAAGCAACTTTAAATTTGTAACACTTGAAGAAAATGGCTTCTTGTTTTATAAAAGTTTTTTTATAAAGGATAAAACGCCTTATTACATTGTCGTTGAAAAAGAGCTTGATAATGAAAAAAGTATATTTCTAGCGGCACTTATGCTCCTTGTCATCCTTGTGGCTGTGCTTTTTATCGTATATTTCTTATATCTAAGTAGCGTTAAGCCCTATAAAGAGTTTCAAAAGTATATGAACAACTTCTTTAATGACGCCATGCATGAGCTAAAGACCCCGCTTGGTGTAGCTGGTATGAATCTTGAGATGCTTGGGCTTGAAAACAAGTATATAACTCGCATCAAAAACGCCTTAAAACAGATGCAAATAACCTACGAAGATGTCGAGTATTTTATAAAGCGTGGCTACATAAAATTTCCACTTGAGCGCCTAAATTTAGGCGAATACATAATAGAGCGAGTGAAATTTCTCTCAAGCGTAGCTGATGTTAAGCATATCGAGATAAAGACAAATTTAGAAGGCGATGCATTTACTATGCTAAGCAGAGTTGAAGCTCAGCGCATCATCGACAACACCATAACAAACGCAATAAAATACAGCCAAAAAGAGAGCGAGATAATAGTAAATTTAGAGCTTGAAGCAGACCGCATAAATCTTAGCGTGCAGGACTTTGGCAAGGGGATAAAGGACGTCAAAAAGGTCTGGAAAAGATACGTCAGAGAGGATGAAATCCAAGGCGGCTTTGGCCTTGGGCTAAATATCGTCAGTGAAATTTGCCAAAAACATGACATCATATATGGCGTTGATAGCGTTTATAATGAAGGCAGCACCTTTTACTATAAATTTAAACGAGCTTAGATTAAGCATAAAAGCGTAAAATGAAGCCTTAAATTTACAAGGAAAAACTTTGGATAGAATCGTTGAAATCGAAAAAGTAAGCTTTGAAAATGACTTTGAAGTCTCGCTTAGACCAACAAAATTTGAAGACTACATCGGACAAGAAAAGATAAAGCAAAATTTAGATGTCTTTATAAAAGCCGCTAAAAAGCGAAACGAGTGCCTAGATCACGTACTTTTTTATGGCCCTCCAGGACTTGGTAAAACGACCCTTGCTCACATCATCGCAAACGAAATGGGCGTAAGTATAAAAATGACTGCGGCACCGATGATAGAAAAGAGTGGCGATCTTGCGGCTATCCTTACAAATTTACAAGAGGGCGACGTACTTTTTATCGATGAGATCCACCGCTTAAGCCCAGCCATTGAAGAGGTGCTTTACCCTGCGATGGAGGACTTTAGACTTGATATTATAATTGGCTCAGGGCCGGCTGCCCAGACTATCAAGATAGATCTGCCAAAATTTACGCTGATTGGCGCAACGACGCGTGCTGGCATGATCTCAGCGCCTTTAAGGGACCGCTTTGGGATGGACTTTAGGCTGCAGTTTTATACAAGCAGCGAGCTAAGCCGTATCGTGCAGATAGCCTCTGCCAAGCTTGGCAAAGAGTGCGATAAAAACGCCTCGCTTGAGATCGCCAAACGCTCACGTGCCACGCCAAGGATCGCTCTTAGACTATTAAAGCGAATTCGCGACTTTGCCGAGGTAAATGACGAGCAAATCATCAGCCACGAGCGCGCAAAAGAGGGGCTTAACGCGCTTGGGGTAAATTCGCTTGGATTTGACGAGATGGATATTAGGTATTTAGAAATTTTGATGCAAGCAAGGCGCCGTCCTATGGGGCTTAGCACGATCGCAGCGGCACTTAGCGAGGATGAGGGCACGGTTGAGGACGTCATCGAGCCATATCTGCTTGCAAATGGCTTTATCGAGCGCACGGCAAAGGGCAGGATTGCAAGTGCGAAGTGCTTTGAGACCTTTAACGTCAAGATCGACATCGAAAAAGGGCTTTTTGAGTAGAGAAATTTAAATTTGGAGCAAAAATGGGCGAGCCACATCTTTGTCCTAAGTGCGAGCAAAGGACGATTTACTTTGACGGGATCTGCTACTGGTGCAGGCAAAAAGAGAAGCTGGAGTTTTACGAGGGCCTAAGCGAGGATGAGATCAAAAAGAGGCAGAAAAATATCCTTACGCACATTGACGAGCTAGATAAATTTGATGAAATTTACAGCGATCTCACATATATTTTCTATGTGCATGGTATTTGCGATGAGCAGATCATTGAAGAGCTGACAAAAAACGGCGAGTACTACCCACCTGAAATTTACAAAAATGCTTCGGCGAATATCCGAGATGAGCTTATAAAGAGGCTTTCAAGCGAAGAAAATATAGTCAAGCTAAATCACATCCTTTCAGCACTTGCCTGGCAGGGCGATGAGGTGGTAAGGGAGCTATTTTTTAAGCTTTATGGTGCGCCAAAGCCTTGGAAGACGAAGCTTTATGCTGATACTGATGGGTACTCGCAGACTGCTGGCTGGAGCTTTGATAGCAGTGGCAAGAGAAGAAGCTTAGTTTTTGATAGGTGTTTTATCTGCGAGCCAAGTAAAAACGCAGATGCAGGTGTTAAATTTAAGGCATTAAGCGATGAAAAATGTAAATTTTGTAGCGGTGAGATGCTGGAATTTACAATCAAAAAAGAGAGTCTAAAGCGACTTGGGCTAGAGCTTAAAAACGATGCTGTGCTTAAATTTTGCCCGACATGCGTGGGCTTGGTGCAGTACTTTTGCCAAAATGACGGCAAAAGCGTGCAAACAGAAGTGGTAGGCGAGGGTGAGAGTGAAGACTATGTAAGAGAGGCTGTGGCGATGCTTGATGGGCAAAATTTCGAGCTAGCCAGTGAGGTTTGCGCTCACTACTCATATATGATAGATAGCGAAATTTTACTTGGCGGATATCCGCAGTGGGAGCAAGATGCTGAGCATTTAAAATGTCCAAAATGTAGCAAAAGCATGAAATATCTAGCACAAATTCCTTTTGGTGCGTTGATAGATGGCGAGGGAACTATATATGTTCAAGTCTGTGATGAATGCGAGATCATTGGGACAAATTTTCAGTGCACGTAAAAGGTTAAATTAAGTAGCCAAATTTGGCTACTTAAATGGCTTAGTCTTCATCTTTAGGCACAATATCTATTGCCCATGGAGCATCAAAAGGTAGATTATCTACGTCTATGTCAAAATCTCCATAATTTGTTGAGATCGTTGTTTTTACAGCACCATTACTAGGGAAAGCGTACGAATGTATTTTAAATATCTTTTCTTGTCCTTTTGATAGTTTTACACTAACAGCATCTTTGCCATATTTTTTGATAAAAGACTTTAAATCTTTGTATTTTTCTAAATCAAATTCTCCTTTATTTTTAGAAAGTTCTTCATGTATAAAGTATTCTCCATAGTAAGCCCCTCCTTCAAGTGTTACATTAAAGACACGATTATCTACAGTAACTTGCCATATGGCTTCTAGTCTTGGCCGATACCCTTCATTTTTAAACAACTCTTTTGGCGAAAATTTATTGATTACAAGATCGTCCACCTTGGATATTATCTTTACATATGCATCATCTAAATTTATAGGATAACTAATATTTTTTATTTCTAATAGCAGTTTTGCTTCAAAAGGTGCATTTTCAGATGCACTTATGGATGATAAAAATATACAAATAAACAAAATAATTTTTTTCATACTACATCCTTTTATTCTATATTGTATGTAAAGTTGCCAAAATTTGTCACTACTACTATCTCTATAGCATTGCAATCAGCAGAAAATCTATGGGTTTCTCCAAAGCCAAGAATTACACTTGCTGTAAATTGGCCAAATATATCAAATGTAAATTTGTTTAATCTATCGGATTTTTTATTGATTGTTAATCCATTATTGTTACTATATACATAAAATTCTACAGGTTTTTCGCCTATATAGTTTCTTGCAAACCAAGTGGTTTCGCATCTTCCCCTATTTACTATAAAGTTATCTATTCTTAAAAAATCTACTTTGGAGGTAATAGTAAAAGAAGATTTGCTTCCATTTAGCCTTAGTATAAATGCCTCTTCTCCAAAAGCTGACATGTAAAAACCAAAAAGGACACAAAGAGTGATAAAAAATTTCATTTTTTCTCTCCTTGTATAATAAGAGTTTTTATGGCTTTAACTATTTTTTTGTCATTTTCTTTTTCACCACCCAAAAGAGTAGCTAAAAAAGTTATATCAAGGTCTTGTGAGAGTATAAAGTACCTAGGCTCACCGTTTTTACCTATTGGGTAGCCATTTTGACTTGATGTAGTAGTAGCCCATCTCATACCAATGCGCATGTCACCACAATCCTCACTCAATCCAAAGACAATCTCAAATCCACCATTGTTGTAAAGCATCTCGTAGCCACTTTTAAATGGATAAACGCTCATTTTTTCTCCTTAAAAAAATATAAGTGCTATTCTGCCCCCCCCCCAGCTTAGAGCCTACTTAAAATTTTATAAAAGATATACAAAAATTAAATAGGTGTTTATAAAATATTTAAAACTAAAATGTAACTCATGCCACATAAAGATAATAAGTTATCTAAGTATGTAAAATAAAATCTGCTATAATTACCCCATTTTAAGGGAGCAAGATGAACAATAGACTATTTTTTGGAATTTTTGCATTTTGTGCGTTAGCTTTGGTGGTCTATCTTTTTAAACCATATTTGCTTGATATTTTTATCGCTGCACTGCTTGCTGTCGCGGTTTCAAATGTCCAAATCGCATTTTTATCGCTCACTAAAAACCGCAAGACGCTTTCATCGGCGCTTACCACGTCGGTGCTTCTTTGCTTATTTATCGCCCCACTTCTTTATGCGGTAGTTGAGATCGCAAAATACGCGGCTGGCTTTGATATAAACAATGTCACAAAGACTATCGAATTTATCAAAAATTATGATTTTAGGATGCCTGAGTCGATAAATTTTTTAGAGCCAAAGATAAAAGAATTTATCGGCGGACTTGATATTAAAATGCTTTTTTCTCAACTTGCGACAAATCTTGCAAGTCTAGGTAAGTTAAGCCTTAAATTTGGTGTTGATATGATCATTATCTTGGTCTTTTTCTTCTTTTGCAATCTTTATGGCAATGAACTAATCAGCTATCTAAAATATGCGCTTCCGCTAAAGCAAGATGATACAGAGTCTATTTTAAGCGAAGTTGGTAACGTGATGAGCGTCGTTTTTTATTCAACCATTGCAAATATGATAATCCAAGGCTTTTTATTTGCTATTATCACAAGCTTTTACGGCTATGACGGCGTGTTAACTGGCATCTTTTTTAGCTTTGCTTCACTCATCCCAGTCGTTGGTGGTATTTTGGCATGGGGGCCTATTAGCATTTATGAGTTTGCAAATGGCAACACAGCAGCAGCGATAACTATCGCAATTTATACGATCGTAGTGATCTCATTTGCAGCTGATACGCTTTTAAAACCACTTGTTATTAAATTTATAAACTCGAAGCTGGTTAAAATACCAACAAAAATAAATGAACTTCTTATATTTTTTGCGATGCTTGCAGGTATCACGACATTTGGGTTTTGGGGCGTGATCCTTGGACCAGCGATCGTGACATTTTTTATCTCGACTATCAAGCTTTATACGCTTTTAAGAGAGAGAAATTTCGTATAAAAATAGGGACAAATATGATCTATGAAGATAAATTTATAAAAATCGAGCGTGAAGACAATGAACTTCCATGGATAAAAATTTTTACCATTAAGCCATTTCGTGAGCTAAGCGATTGCGATGAAGCGAGTAGGACAAGGCTATTTGAAGCGATGCTTATAAGCGAAAAGGCGATGCTTGAGTTTTATAAACCAACTAAGATAAATATCGCTAGTTTTGGTAACTATGTGCCACACGTGCATATTCATGTTATTGCTAGATTTAGTGGCGATGCATTTTTTCCAGATAGTGTTTGGGCTAATCCAAAAAGAAAAAGTGAGCTTGTGTTGCCAGAATTTGATAAATTTGCAAAATTTTTAGAAGAAAAGTTAAGGGCTAGTTTTGAATAAATATAAAAAATATTTTAATTTCTATATCGTTTTTATCTTTATCATAGTACTTGGAGGGCTTTTTTACTTTCTTTACAGCTCTTATATGGCTGAAAAGATGCAAAATAATATGCGAGTCTTTTTTGATTACCAGGTAAAACAGCTTAATAAAAGTATAGATGATGAGAAATTTTCATCAATGGCGATCTCGATCTTGCTTGCTCAAAATGAATCCATACAAATGTGCTTGCTAGGACAAAGTCGCGATGAATGTATAAAAAATATCGAAAATTTAACCAAAACCCTTGGCGCAGCATCGATGTATAACAACATTAAGCTTCATATTTATGATAAAGATCTAAAAAGCTATGTAAGGAGTTGGGATCTAAACAGATATGGCGATATGATCGCTAGTAGTAGGTTTTTAGTGCAAGAGTCAAGGCATCAAAACAAGCCCATGGTCGGCATCGAGGCGTGGTATGCTGGAACGCATATAAGGGCTGTCTCAAACGTAATACGTGATGGTAAAATTATTGGCAACATCGAGGTTTTGTTAAATTTTGACTCACTTGGAAATTATTTTAAAAAGCAAGGAATTGATCTATTTGTTCTTTTAGCTAAAGACAAGATGCCATCTCGTAAAAGTATTCCAAGTGATCAAATTTTAAATGATTATTACATCGAAAATTTAAGCAGTGCAAATTTAAATATTGTAGGTTTTTTGCGTGATATTAATTTTAAAGAATATGAATTTTACGTTTATAAAACGCACTACTTTTGCGTGGTACCACTAATAGATGCTAGCAACACACAGATAGGCTATTATGTGCTTCATGTAAACACCAATGAAAAAGAGCGAAATATTTCACAAAATTATTTTGAGTCAGAAGAGCTTTTTTAATTTAAGCTATTTAATAAATTTTTATTTGTATTTTAGATAAAAATGGTGGAAGCGAGGGGGATCGAACCCCTGTCCAAAAACAAAATGCATACAGCCTCTACACGCTTAGCAAAAGTGAAAATTTCATCTAAAAAGGCTCACTTTCCAAAACCAAAATTTAGACTAAGACTAAAATTTCAGCTAGCAAGCAGTCACTTTACGAGCCTACTCTAGCTAAATTACTTGCTTTTGTCCTAGCTAGAATTAGACTAAGCAAGGCTCAACTGAACTTACGCAGCTTTAGCGTAAGCAGGAGCGAAATTAACGTTGTTTGCGTTTAAATTTAATTTGAGCTTTTTACGCTTTGCTCAAAGCGACGTGCCACCGTACACACTCTGCTCCTGTCGAAGCCAAGTCGCTCCCAAAAAATAAAATGGTTAGTGAATTATTTAGTTAAGTTTTGCAGGCACATCAATGATTTTTGGTTCAAGAACGCTAAAATATTCAAAATCGTTCTCGACGTCATCTTTATATTTATTAAACTGATCGCTAATAAGTAGTAACCAATCTATAAATTTATCATTTGCTGGCCCTTTTAGACTTCTTGCTTCTTGAGCTATCTCTTCAGCTAAAGTTGTAAGCTTTAATATCGGATCAAGATGCATGAATCCTGCTGCTGATTTAATATTATGAAAAATCCTAGTAAGCTCTAAGATACTATCTTTATATTTATCAGCTCTTCCTAAATTTATTATCAAAGGCTCGAGTAAATCGCACATTAAAGCATAGTGAGATAAAAATTCTTCAACTATATCATAAGAGTAATCTATTTCAAGCCTTTTTAATATACCCATTTTTATGTCCTTAAGAAATTGGCGTAATTGTAGCAAAAATTTGATAAAATTGTTAGCCTTTTAGCTAAAAATCCTTGGAGCTTGCAATGAAAAATGAAAAAACTCAGAAGAAAAAACTAAGCATAAATGATATAAAAAATAAAAAAGACATTGAGCCTATTGTAATGATAACAGCCTATGATGCGTTATTTGCTAAGCTTTTTGATGATTATGCTGATATTATTTTGGTTGGCGATAGCTTAAATATGAGTTTTAATATGCAAGAAAGCACGATAAGCGCGGACATGAATACCATGCTTTATCATACAAAGGCCGTTTGTAACGGAGCTAAAAATACTTTTATCATGGCTGATATGCCATTTGGTAGCTACACAAATGAAAAGCAAGCGATAAAAAATGCGATAAAATTTTTCAAACAGACAAATGCCGATGCAGTAAAGCTCGAAGTTGGCATGCACCAAGTAAATTTAGTAAAGCGCCTTTGTGAAGAGGGCATAAATGTTATGGCTCATATCGGTTTAAAGCCTCAGTTTTATAAATTTGAAGGTGGTTATAAGATAAAGGGTAGAAGCGAGATCGAGGCAAAAAAATTAATTGACGAGGCTTTGGCGTTCGAGCAAGCTGGAGCATTTGGTATCTTGCTTGAGGGTACGATGAGTAGCGTGGCTAGCGAGATAACAAAGCAAGTTCATGTACCAGTTATTGGTATCGGATCTGGGGTAAACGTCGATGGACAAGTGCTTGTGTGGTCTGATATGCTCGGGTTTTTTGAAGACTTTAAACCAAAATTTGTAAAACGCTATCTTGATGGAGCGGATATTGTAAGAAAGAGTGTGCAATCCTACGCAAATGATGTAAAAGGCAAAATTTTTCCAAGTGAAGAATTTTGCTATTAGGATGATTCATATCCGCGTTAAATAAAAAGCGCCAAAAGGCTATCTATTTAAATTTCTTTATAGCCTTTTATATCAAGACCAAAACCTGCAAGGCTTACAAATTCTTTATTTTTATTTGAGCTTAAAAGCTCAATTTCGCTTATGCCAAAATACTTTAAAATTTGTGCCCCAATGCCATAATCTTTTTGCGAGCTTGTATCGCTTTTATTGCTGTCTAAAAATAGTAACACTCCGCCATTTTTACTTAAAAAATCCAATGCCTTCAATAAATTATCAAATTTATCTCCGCTTAAAAGCTCATGATCTTTGCTTATTTTTTGAAATTTTACATTAGTTTGCGCTTTTGTCTCTCCAAAAACATAGGCAGCGTGATTTTTATTTTCGTGATCTTTTATGTCATATCTTTTTGCTTCAAAACCACAGATTTTTACACTCTTTGCGGGCGAAACCTCTATTAAGCTTTCGTGACTAAGTCTGTATTCTACTAATTCAGAAACGCTTATCATATTTAGGTCAAATTTTTTACAGAATTCTTCCAAATAATCACGTCTTGCCATTGTACCATCTTCCTTTACGATCTCACAAATCGCTGCCATTGGGCTAACGCCAGCGAGTTTGCAAAGATCAACTGATCCTTCAGTGTGACCTGTTCGAACGAGTACGCCGCCTTTCTTTGCAATAAGCGGAAATATATGCCCAGGCCTTACAAAATTTTCAGGCACCGAATCAGTACTAGCAGCAAGTCTAATCGTCATATCTCGCTCATAAGCACTTACGCCTGTCGTCGCTTCCTTTGCGTCAATTGTGACAGTAAATGCAGTTTCGTGACTGGATGTATTTTTAGAAACCATTAGCGGCAAATCAAGTCTTTTTGCGTTTGCTTCATCCATCGCAAGACAAAGCACACCTTTTGCATGAGTGATTGCAAAATTTACCTTTTGCATATCGCTGCTTGCCGCTGAAAAGACCAAGTCTCCTTCATTCTCACGGTCCTCATCATCGACCATAATTACCATTTTTCCATTTTTTATATCTTCAATCGCTTTTAATACATTTTCAAATGCCATAAAT
>NZ_POZK01000031.1:0-69817 GCF_002913945.1 Campylobacter concisus
GTATTATTTTTATATAAATTTTTTATTATTATAGTATTGACAATGATTATCTAATTCCCTATAATTCTACAATTAATTTTTAAGTTTAGGGAGCAAATATGAAAAGAATTTCTCTATCTAGACTAACGGCTGCTTTATTGATTCTTACAAATTCAGCCGTAGCCGCAGAAGATATAGTGCTTGGTGAAGTTTCGGTTACCGCAAACAAAATCAGTGAGAATTTAAAGGACGTGCCTCAAAGCATCAGTGTAATTAGTGATGTTGATTTAGAGGAGCGAGGCGTAAAAAATGTAGAAGAGCTGGTAAAAACTATACCAAATATCAGCGGTGTAGGTGGAATGTATGAGGGTATCAGCACTAGAGGACTAAACCCATCTATATACACTAGCTCAAATCCAGTAACTGTCTACATAGGCGGTGTGGCACAGAGTAACAAAGATGCAGCCTACATCCAGTAACCAACATTGACCATGTCGAAGTTTTACGAGGTCCTAGTAGTGCGATTTATGGCAAAGACTCTATCGGTGGCATAATCAATATCGTCTTAAAAGAGCCCGAAAATGAATGGAGAGGTAGTGTTGGTACTGAATATGGATCAAACAAATACATGCTGGGCCTCTTTGAAACAAACGGTGCGCTAATCGATGATAAGCTATTTTTGGGCTTAAATGGCTCGGCATCTAAAGAAGATGGCTGGATCATAAACGATCTAAACGGAGATAAAGCCAATGATAAGAAAAATTATAACTTTGGTTTAAATTTAAAGATTGTTCCAACCGACCGTCTTACTGTAAAAATTCGTGGCGACGTTTTTCACCGACAAGACGACTCACTTGACGAGCTTTTTATCCCAAAAAGTAGATTTTATGATATCTCAAAAAGCGAAGCCAAACATATCAATTTAGAAACTCCAGCTCGCGTAAAGCAGACTTCAACATCTGGTGCGATAGATCTAAAATATGAATTTGATAAATTTGATGTAACATCGGCTACGACTTTTCGTAGAGCTAAAAAAGATGGACTTTACGACGAGGACTTTGGTAGCAAGGCAACTTACCTGCATCCCGACCACTACGGGCTAGTTACATTTTTAAACTCTAAAAACGATACTTTATCGCAGGAGCTTAGATTTAGCAGTACAGATGAGCAAAGCTTTAAGTGGGTCGGCGGATTATACTTTGAAAAGGAAAAGCAAGTTTTTGGCCCTATCGGAGATCAATATGGCTATGGTGGTAATACGATAGTAGAGGACTGGCCGTCTGTAAATCGTGCGCAGACAATATCGACATTTGGTCAAGTTATCTATCCAGTTACTAGTAGATTTGATGTGACACTAGGCGGTAGGCTACAACAGATCAAAAAGCACACCAAGGTTGATTATTTCTCTTATCCGCTAGGACATACTCCTGGTACACCAGCGTTTTCAATGGATGAAAAAGAGACTTTTAGAACGTTTTTGCCTAAATTTGCACTTGGATACGATCTTACCAACGAGCTAAATATCTACGCGATGTATTCAAAAGGTTACTTAGCAGGCGGTTTTAACTTTTATACAACTGGTGGTAGCAGAAAAGATAATAAATTTGATGCTCAGACAAGTGATGATTACGAAATTGGCCTAAAAGGCACATATGATAGTTTTAGATTTTCTACAGCGTTATTTTATATGGCTATTAAAGGTACTCATATATTCTATACCGACCCTAACAACTCTAACATATACTATATATCAAATGCCGATAAATCAACATCTATGGGCGTAGAATTTGAAGGCACTCTAAAAGCCAGCAAGGAGATTGATATAAATTTGGCCGCAAGCCTGCTTAAAACTAAATATGGCAACTATATCAATAAAGACGGCTCAAATAATAAAGGCAATAGAATCGAGAAAAATCCAGAGTATAAAATTTCTCTTGGTGCTTCATATTATGCTCCGATGGGAATTTATGCCAGACTTGATGGAAACATGATAGGTAGGACATATTTTGATGAGCAAAATACGCTTGCTCAAAAGAGCTACTTTACAGCAGATGCAAAAGTTGGTTATCTAAAAGATAGCTTTGATGTATATCTTTATGTCAAAAATTTAACCGACAAAGAGTACTTTACTCATGCTAGAGCCAGAGCTAGCAACACCCTTGTTACTTACGGCAAAGGTAGAACCTTTGGCATAGGCGTAAAATATAGTTTTTAAATCTAATAAATTTTTATTAAAGGATAAAAAATGAAAAAAAGTTTAGCTCTACTAGCTATTTTAGGTGCATTTAGTGTAGTAAGCGCGCATGATTTTTGGCTATTTGGACAAAACGGCGAAAAAGCTAGCGTAGATATAGGCTTTGGGCATGATTTTCCAAAATCAGAACCGATTGACGCCGAGCGCGTAAATAACTTTGAAGCGCCTGTAATCCTTGGCAAAGACGGTAAAATCGCGTTAAAACAAAGCGGAGAGAACTATCACTACGAGGGTACAAAGCTAAAAGAGGGCACCTACGCGATTACCGGCGAATACAAACCTACGTTTTGGACGGAAGATACCGATGGCAAATGGCACATGGGCGGCACTAAAGAGACGATAAAAAATGCTAAATTTTGCCGCCGCGCTACGATGAGCGCAAAAAGCGTCATAAATATCGGCGCAGAAGATGACTTTATAACCAAATCAACTGGACAACGCCTAGAAATCGTGCCTCTAGCAAATCCTGCAAAATTTAAAGTCGGCGAGCCGTTTCGTTTAAAGTAAAGGTGTTGTTTGAAGGAAAGCCTTTAAAAGTCGCTACCATTGACGGCACCTTTGACGGATTTTTAAAAGACAAAAGCGCGTTTCACGCTACAACCGATCTAAAAGGAGAAACCGAGGTTTTAGCGCTTAGGCCAGGAAAATGGGTGCTAAAAGTAGTGCATAAATTCCCTTACGCAGATGCTAAAAAATGCGACGAAGAGACAGCGATCGCCTCTTTTACGTTTGAAGTAAAATAAATTACGATTTGACCGCTTGAACGCTTGGGCGGTCAAATTTTAAGGATTTTAGATGAATCTTAGCGATGCAAAGATCGGAAATTTATATGAGATAAAGGGGCTAAAAGCAGACGGCAAATTGCTTTTAAAGCTGCTTGATATGGGCTTTATAAACGGAGCCGTCGTCGAGGCGGTAAGACTCGCTCCGCTTCTTGATCCCATAGAGCTTAAAATTCAAGGCTGTCTTATTTCGCTTAGAAAAAGCGAGGCGACGTTAGTGGAGGTTGAAGTTTGCAAATAAAAGTAGCTCTTGCGGGGCAACCAAACTGCGGCAAATCCACCGTATTTAATATGATAAGCGGCATACGTCAGCATATCGCAAACTACCCAGGCGTTACCGTCGATAAAAAATCGGGATTTTTTAGCATCGCAGACGTGGACGTCGAAATGGTCGATCTACCTGGTACTTATTCGTTTAGTTCGTATTCGCTTGAAGAAAAAGTCGCGAAAGAATTTATCGTAAACGAAAAACCTGACGTCATTTTAAACATCATCGACGCTTCAAATTTAAAGCGAAATTTATATTTAACCTTTCAACTGCTTGAAATAGGCGTTCCTGTCGTCATCGTCTTAAATATGCTAGACGTAGCCAAAAGACGCGGCATAATCATAGACTCCGGCAAAATAGCTAAAATTTTAAAATGTCCCGTAATCTGCGCTAGCGCGTCAAAGGGTGAGGGCAAGGCTGAAATTTTAGATATTTTAAGAAACGCTAAAAATCTAAAACAAAACTACGAAGAATTTAAGGTAAATTACGAGGATTTGGAGCCTTTTGTTTTAGAGCTACAAAATAGCGTATCTTTAGATAAAGGCATAAGTACGAGATGGCTTTGCGTAAAAGCCCTTGAAAACGACGCTGCAGCCTTAAATTTGCTAAAAAACTCTAACGCCGAAATAGAAAATTTAACGGCGGAGCAAAGGGCTAAATTTAACGAAAAAACGGGCAAAAGCATTGAGGGCTATTTGGCTGCGCTTAGATACGAAAACGCGAGCATAGTCTTTAGCGAGTGCGTAAAAGAGACCAAGAAAAATCAAGCCACGTTAACGGACAAAATAGATAAAATAATCCTAAATCGCTGGCTTAGTTTTCCGATCCTTTTTGCCATTATTTTTGCGATTTACGAGAGTAGTATAGTTTTTGGTTATAAGCTCACGAACTACACTTGGCCACTGCTTGCGGCTATTAAAAACTTTGTGGTAGATATTACGCCTGCGGCAGATATTGCTAAAGTACCGCTCATTACCGATGCGGCTATATGGCTCGTAAATTCCGCCGTCGCGCTTTTAAACTACCTGCCGATATTTTTTATACTTTTTGCGATGATCGCGATTTTAGAGGATGTCGGATATATGCCTAGGATGGCATTTGTCTTAGATAAAATTTTTAAAAAATTCGGCCTACACGGGCAAAGCACCTTACCGCTGGTGCTTGGCGGGGCGTTTGTAGGAGGCTGCGCGGTACCGGGCGTCATGTCTACTAAGGGTATCGCCGACGATAGAGCTAGGATGGCTACCATACTCACCGTTCCTTTGATGAACTGCCTAGCTAAGGTGCCTTTTTACACGCTGCTTTTGGGCGCGTTTTATACGACTACGACCGTGGCGGCGGACGGGAGCAAAAGCATAGACGCTTCGCAAATGAGCGTGATGATGTTTTATATCTCGACCGTTACGATGTTATCGGCACTTTTGATAGCTAAATTTTTAACTTCGACGATTTTAAAGACAAGGGAAACCGCGCCCTTCGTGATGGAGCTGCCGCCTTATCACCTGCCGACGTTTAAGGGCGTCGTGATAAGAGCGTGCGAGCGTGTGTGGCTGTATATTAAAAAAGTCTGCACAATCGTCATCGCAGTAGCCGTGATACTCTTTGCGCTTTTACAGTTTCCGGGACTTTCAAACGAAAAGCAGGAGTATTATGCAAACGAAGAGGCCAAGGCTCTAGCAAATTTTGAGACGGCTGCGAAAAAATCAAGCTATTATGCGAGCATAGATAGCAGAGAAAAGGTCGCGCGGCTACTAAATTTCTACGACGGATACAAAGCTAAAAAGATGGGCGGAGGCAAAGGCGTAGACGAAAAATACGAGGCCGAGAACCCCGAGTTTTATAAATTTATAATGCCAAAAACCGATCAAGACGCAAAAGCGATAAATTCGGCGCTTAGAAAGCTCTCGGCGCAAAGAAAGACGATCCTAAGAGAGCAAAAAAACGACAAGATAGAAAGCTCGCTTCTTGGTATGGCCGGGCGCGCGCTTGAGCCCGTGTCTAAATTTGCAGGGTTTGACTGGAGGATAAACGTAGCGTTTTTAAGCTCGTTTGCCGCCAGGGAGTCTGCAGTGGCAACACTTGGTAGTATATACGAAAGCGGTAAAGCCACCGAAGCAAGTAGTGGCGAAGAGATGAGGCCTGAAGAAGCAATGAGGCAAAGTAGCGGCTATACTCCGCTTCATGCGGCTTCTATCATCGTTTTTATGTTGCTTACGCCGCCATGTATCGCTACGATGATCGTCGTAAAAATGCAAACGAATAGCTACGCGTGGATGGCGTTTGGGATATTTTTCCCTTTTACACTGGCTCTTGTTATAGCTTCGGCGTTTTTCACGCTGGCAAATACTTATGAGCTTAGCGGGCTGGCAGCGATGGGGACGTATTATTTTATACTTTTGTTTTTCGTGATTGTTTTAGGATTTATGCCGCAAAAACGCCAAAACTGGAGCGGCGGCGTCAAAAAGTAAATTTAACTTTATCAAAGGAGAAAAAATGAAGAAAATTTTATTTTCATCTATTTTGGTGGCTCTTACGAGCTTGCCTGCGTTTGCGCATACGGCACTTATGAGCTGCATAGATAACGGCGACGGTAGCGTTACATGCGAGGCGGGATTTAGCGACGGCAGTAGCGCTAGCGGCGTGGAGTTTAAGGTTTTACAAAACGGCAAGGTTATTATCGAGGGCAAATTTGATAAAGACAGTATGTACACTTTTAAAAAGCCCGAGGGCGAATATAAGGCTAGGATGTTTGCGGGCGAAGGCCACGAGGTCATCGTAGAGTCAAAAGATATTTCAAAATAAATTAATAAACTCGCCGCGAAATGTTTAAATTTGACGCGGCGAAACGTCTTTAAAAGGAAAAATATGGCTTGGTATGAAGCTGCGATTTTGATTGTAATGGCAGTCGGTGCGGGATATTTCGTTTACGCAAAAGAGTTTAGGCAAAAAGACTGTGGTTGCGGTAGCGGTAAAAACTGTCACTCTGGTGGAAAAAAGTATAAGTAATATTCTTTAGAGATAATGCCTGATCTTAAACAATGCCTTTTTGGCTTTTTATAATAGCTGTTTAGGTAGGACTCTAAAAACCCTTAAATATTATTATTTAAAAAATCAGAGACAAAACCACTATCTTTTAATACATGCATAATGCTACGCAAAAGATAATTATTTACAAAATATATAGTGTAAATTCTTCCACCATCAGTTATGGATCTAACCATTTTTTTATCTTTCAGTTTTGCCATAATATTTGATTTTTCTTTTGATTTTCGTATACCAAATTTATCAAGTTCTTCGGCTTTCATACACATATCATCTTTTTTAACAATATACGTCAATATATCAAATTCTTGTTTTGTTATATGTTCTCTATCTAGTGCTATTTTGAGCATTGGTAGAAGTATAATTTTTTGTACATATTCTTTTTTTAAAAGATGGTCTATTTTTTCGATCTCATTTTTTAATCCTATTAAAAAATATTCGCACCAAGCTAACAAATCTCTAGGCTCTAAAGTATCGGCGCACGACAACATATCGTAATACTGATCTCTATTTGCGTAAAAAACAGAAGACGGATTTATAAGTCTACCTTGCTTAACTTTAAATCCGAGCTTAATTAAAAAAGCATAATTTAAAAGTCTACCCATTCTACCATTTCCATTGTCAAATGGATGAATAAACTCAAATCTATGATGTGCAATAGCAACCATTAAAAGCTGGTACTGCTCCTTATGTTTTTCGTTGATAAATTCTATAAACTTATTAAAATAATCTGGCAATATAAAGTGCTTTGGTGGAATATGTCCTGATTTTTTTATACTTACGTCATGTCACCTTAATTCTCCAGGATAGTTAGATCCTTCACCTTTTGTCGGCGGTGTTAAGCCTTTTGTAATAATTTTATGGATTTCTGAAATATAGGCACGATCAAATATGGTTTCTTCATTTGTGTTGTCTTCTATAAAAGCTATGGCATTTTCTAAGCTTTTTATCTCATCATCGCTTTCATCTGTCAAATTTTTATCTATAATCTTCTCAACATATTCAGATAATGTTGTATTATTTCCTTCGATTCTGGCTGATCCTAAAGTTTCTAAAATCTGAAAAATATTTTTAAGCTGAAAAAATATATATGGAGGTACATCACCGCCAAGCCTTTTGGTCCTTAGCTTTTCCAAATCTAAAATAATATTAGTCAAATTACTTCCAAAAGATGGCTCTGGTATTATTATATTACTACTTACTTCTTCTTTCATTTTTTAATACTTCCTTTTTAGTATAATGAAAGTACGATTATAACGTATTCTTTTATAAAAAATATAATTGTATTACTTCTGGTTATACTTATATACTACTTCCAAATAAATATATAAATATATAAATTTACAATCTATAAAAATGAGTAAAATTTAGTGGCTTTTGTCCACTAAATTTTTAGAATCTATAAGCAAACTGAAGTTTTACGCTGCTTTGATCTCTTTTACCAAAAGATTGTGCTATGCCAAAATTTATGAGTGTTGCATAAGTTGGCGTATATCTTAGACCGACCTCAACCTCTGAGCTTGTGCCTTTTTGAGTTAGGCTGATCTCCTCGTCTTCTTGGATTACTGCTATTTTTGACTTGGTGTTAAATTTATACTCAGCACTAATTTTTCCATAAGGATTAAATTTACCAGCATCATAGGCTATTTTTGAGTAAATTTTAGCTCTACTTGATGTAACGCTGCTAAATTTTAATGTGCTTTGTCCGATATCTGCCTCATCGCTACCAACATAAGAGAGTGTGTAGTTTAGCCCACTATCAAGTATAAAACTATCAAATTTTATCTTTTTGCCGACGCCAAAGCTAGCATTGTAGTATGGCATTGAGATTTTATAATCAACATTTTTCGCATCAACCTCAGTCTTGCTCCTACCAGCTTTTGCCATGAGATCGATATAAAAATCACGCGGCAAATTTAGCCTTGAAAAAATACCAAGTCCATAGTTTCTAACTCTACCATCTATTTTGGCATCTTCATCGCTGTTATCAAATGTTGGTATAGCAAAAGCTCCAAGCATAGACTCGCCATTTTTATTTTTACTTTGCTAGAATTTACATCACTTCTATCTGTTAAACCACTATAAACACCTGATTGTCCGCTTTTTTCAATGGTAGAGCCAATTATATTAACTTCGTTATGCATTGCATTACCCTAACTCCGCTAGTAAAATTTATCCATTTTACTTATTTTGTTTCTAAAAAATTTTTATTAGAAATTTTAGCCTTAAGATCGATTTTTCAAAAACGAACTTTTACTAATTTTCATCTATAATCACTCCATGAAAAACGAAGTGCAAAAATTTTATGCCATCATTGATCTAAAGTCCTTTTATGCCTCAGTTGAGTGCGTAGAGCGAGGACTTGATCCGTTTAAAGCCGATCTAGTCGTGGCTGACGATAGTCGCGGCAACGGAAGTGTTTGTCTAGCCGTTAGCCCAGCTCTTAGAGCCAAAGGTGTGAAAAATAGATGCAGGCTTTTTGAAATACCAAAGGCTATAAAATTTATGATCGCACCGCCTAGAATGCAGTTTTACATCGACTATGCGGCTAAAATTTATGAGATATACCTAAAATATGTCTCAAAAGATGATATCTATGTCTATTCTATCGATGAAGCCTTTATCGATCTTACTTCTTATGTTAAATTTTATAATACCGACGCAAAATCCATAGCCAAAAAGATAATGGATGAAATTTTAAAAACTACTGGCGTGACGGCTACCTGTGGCATGGGTACAAATTTATACCTCGCAAAAATCGCCCTTGATATCCTGGCTAAGCACAGTGATGATGGGATTGCATTTTTAGACGAGCAGCTTTATAAAGAACGTCTTTGGACACATCAACCGCTAGATGACTTTTGGCGTATCGGTAAGCAAACTAGGCTAAAGCTGGAAAAACATGGAATTTTTTGTATGAAAGATATAGCAAATGCTCCGCGAAGCTTGCTTGAGAAATTTTTTGGAGTTGATGCCTATATAACGATAGATCACGCAAATGGCATAGAGCCAACAACAATAGCTGACATAAAAGCATATAAACCAAGCACAAAATCCTACTTTAGCTCTGAAATTTTACCAAGAGACTACGAACGTTGTGAGGCAGTGATCGTGCTAAAAGAGATGGCGGATAGGCTAGCACTTAGGATGATCAACAAAGAAGTAATGGCAAGTGGAATAACGATAAATATAAAATTTGCCGATAAGCTTGAGCCACTACAGCGTGCAAGCGTTCGATTTAAAACACCAACAAATGTTTCAAGCATGCTGATGAGTTCAGCCGAAGAGTTACTCTTAAATAAGATAAAAAATGTTGGGCTGATTAGGCAAATTAGCATCAGTGCAAACGACGTAGTAAAAGAGAGCCTCGCTCACTCTAGTCTTTTTGATGATGACACTAAAGAAAAGGCGGTTTTAAAATCCCTAAATCTCATAAAAGAAAAATTTGGTAAAAACTCGGTTTTAAGAGCGATCGATCTACTACCAGAAGCCACTGGGCAAGACCGAAATAAAAAGATCGGAGGGCACAAAAGTGGCGAGTAAAGATAGAGCAAAAATTTTTAGCTCGTTTAATCCTCTCTCAACCTTAGAGCGAGCCTTGCGACAAAAAGAGCGAGAGAAATGCGAAAAACTAGAGCTTGATGAAAGCAAAGTCGATGAAATTTTTAAAAAGATAAGCGAGCTAAGGCCGGCTGATGAAGTATATGTGAGCTATCATGACGGCTACACCTATACAAGTGCTAGCGGACTAATCTCTGACGTAAATTTCAAAAATAAAACTCTTATGGTTGTAAAAACTAGGATCAAATTTGAAGATATAAATGACCTAAAAATAATTTAGCCCCCAAGCGAGGGCTAAATTTATATAAATTCTACAAAGATTGTAAAATTTTTGGTTTAGAAAACGCAGTTATTGGTTTGATCTCGCCTTTATATTTTTCAAGATCCGCTAGTATCGTATGTCCGCAGTTGCTTTGAGCGATGCTAGATGTGCCTTTGTCACGTGTTAGGACATTGATGCAGCCATGCTTACAAAGACTCCTCTCGCCAAGCACTTCAGGGTCGTACCATGCGCCTTCACAAATAGCGATGACGTGCTCTGGGATAATGTCAGTGACAAGCGCTCCTACTAAAATTTCACCCCTGTCGTTAAAGACTCTCACTACATCACCAGTTGCGATGCCTTTTTTCTTAGCGTCGTTTGTATTTATTAACATCGGCTCTCTAGCACAAACTTCAGCATAGTTTCTGATTATTGAGTTATTTAGCTGAGAGTGCAAGCGATATCTTGAGTGTGGGGTTGTGATGCTAAATGGATATTTCTTAGCTTTTTCACTACCAAGCCACTCAAACGGCTCTATCCAAGCAAAGTGTGGAGCAAAGTCTTTGTAGCCAAATTTAGCAATAGTTGGAGAGTATATCTCTATCTTGCCTGATGGCGTGCCAAGGCGATTTTTGTGTGGGTTTTCTCTAAATTCACTAAGTCTTGTGTAGTATTTTGTTTCTTCATTGTCTTTGTCAAATTTGACATAGCCCTCTTTCCAAAACTCATCAAAATTTGGCATTTTAAGATCTAGTGCTTTGGCTTGTTCCACCGCATCTGCGTAAAATTCTTTTGCCCAGCCAAGCTCATCTTTACCCTCAGTAAAGACCTCTTCTCTACCCCAGCGTTTGCAGATTTGTGAGCAGATCCAGTAATCGCTTCTACTTTCTCCCATTGGCTCAACTACTGGTTTGTATGCTACGATGTATTCGCTTGATGGGACACTTTGGTTGATGTCATTTCTCTCTACTTCAAGTGCCACTGGTAAGACGATGTCGCTTAGTTTAGCTGTGCTTGTCCAAAATGGCTCAGCTGTGATAACAGTATCAAATTTACGCCATGCTTTAACTGCATTGTTTACATCTTGGTGTCTTGTAAACATCGAACCAGAGGCCATATAAGCTACTCTCATATGTGGAAGTTTGATCTTAGAGCCATCATAATCTATCTCTTTGCCAGGATTTTGCAAAGCTTCTATTGATCTTGAAGATGGGATGGTTACGTTTTTAAATTTCTTCCACGGAGCACCATCTACATTTTCATATTTCTCGCTTATCCTAGTACTGATACCTTTTAGAGCAGGTGCTATCTTGTCGGTGCTGCCGTTTCCGTAGTAGAGGTTAAACTCAAATCCAAGACCCTCTTTACCGATGTGGCCAAGCATCGCACTAAGTGTTACGATACCCCAAAAGCCCATCTCGCCGTGATCTTGTCTTTGAAGAGATCTGCCAGCGATAATAGTGCTTGGCTCTTTTGCAAGTACGGTAGCAAATTTAGCGATATCTTCAGCTTTTACACCACAAATTTTACTAGCCCAGTTTACGTCTTTTACTACTTTGTCGGTGGTGCCAAGCAGATAGTCTTTAAATTTATTAAAACCAACTGTGTATTTTTTGATAAATTCCTCGTCATAGAGTTTGTTTTCATAAAGATAGTGACACATACCAAGCATCATTGCTACGTCAGTGTTTGGACGAACGATGATAGTTTCGGAGTCAAGGTATCTTGTGGTGTCATTTTTAAAGACGCAAACGCTATAGGTTTTAATGCCAGCATCTTTTATCTTTTTAATGCCAAGATAACCATCATGTGTTGGTGGCTGCCATGAAATTTGACCAGTTACAAGCGGGTCAGTACCCCAAAATACAATGTTCTTAGCATTTTTAACCATAGCTTCCCATTTTGTAGGAGCGTCATAAACCGCACTATTTCCAAGGACGTGAGGCATGATGACAAGACCAGCTCCAGTTGAGTAGTCGCCGCTCTCTTCGACGTATCCGCCAAGCACTTTTAGCATCCTGTGACCAACGGTCCTACCCCAGCTGATCTTACCGCTGCCACCCCACCAGTAGCATTCGCCGTAGATGCTCTCAGGGCCATATTTGTCAAAATTTTCTTTTAAGGCTTTTGCAGCAAGGTCAAGTGCTGTATCCCAGCTAACACGTACAAATTCTTCTTTGCCACGAAGCTCACTTTTTGCTGCGCCTTTTGCCTTTAAGTAGCTTTTTCTTACGTACGGATAGAGTACGCGGCTTTCGTTTTGGATGAGATCTGGCAAGCTATTATTCATTGTATTTGGGAATTTATCACCATCAAATGGATCAACAGAGACGATTTGATTTGAGTTGGTATTTGCCCAAAATAGACCAAATCTATTTGCTCCAAAAGTTTTCTTTTGGTCAAAAATGGTTTTTGTCACGCCCTCTATCTTGTTTGCCTGCGCCGCAGTGGCTGCAAGTGCAGAAAATTTTATAAAATCTCGTCTTTTCATATTTTCTCCCTTATGAAAAATTTATTTTACTTTTTTGGCATTGTGTTGTAAGTATTTGAGCACTAAATTTAGGTCAGTTTCGTCTAGTGCTACAAATTTTGCATCGACCATTCCAGCTAAATTTGCTGGCCACTGAGCCGCTGTAAAGCTATTTGGCTCGTGAAGTCTATGACACGCAGAGCAGGTCTCTTCATAAATTTGTTGTGCTTTTACGTAAAGCTTTTTTGTATCGCCACCAAGTGCGTCATTTGGCACTTCGTAAACGCCCTCAGCTTGGTACCAAACCTCGCCGTAGTCATCTTCAAGATCTTTTACTTTTTTGAAATTTGCCTCACTCTCGTCATTAAAAGCTACAAAAACTTCAGGATCTTCTACGCTTCTTTGAAGCTGGGCTAAGTAGTTTGCCGATACGACGCCATTAACCTTGATCTTGCTCGTTTTATCGCCTTTTTCGACGACTTCAACTGGTGTTAAAACCTCGATCTTTCCGATCATCTTGCCATCTAGCGTTATATTGGCATCTTTTGCGATGACATCGGCGCTAAAAGCAAGACTACATGCTAAGACAGGGGCTAAAAATAGCATTTTCATGTTGCAATCCTTAAAAATAAAATTTAAAAAAATCTTATAACCTAATGGCTTAAAATTACATTGTTATATTTATCTTTATTTAAGAAAATTAATATTTGCTTTTGTTAAAAATAAGGTTTAGTAGAAAATTTATCAATTGGTTTTGTCGATTGTTTTTGATAGCTAAAAATATAAGCAAACACAAGCTCTATAAAAATTTTACTTTTGAGTCTAGTGAAGTAAAAATTTAACTTTACTTCACTGGCTAATATAAAAAAAGTATGGCAGAGCTTTTATAAACTTAAAAATATAAATTAGTAAACTTCTTACAGTATTTATAAATATGCTAAAAACTACTACTCTACATTGCTGGCTATGTTAAGACTTTATAGAGTTTTATCATTTTAAATTTTTTTATCAAAATACCTTATTATCAATTTAGCAGCTTTGCTTATCGCCTAGCTCGCAAGCCTTTTTTCGCATTTGCTCTGCCTTTTTCGCGTCTTTTTTTACTTGCTCGTATCTGTTTTCGTTGAAATTTACCTCATACAGCCACGCCGCCCTCTCGCAGCCGCCTACGTAGCCTAGCTTACACGAGCGCTCGTAATACTCCATCATCTCGCCTATATCGCCTCCCGTTCGCTCTATCATCCAGCCCACGTTGTAGCATCCGGGAGCGTATTTTTTGTTGCATAGGGTATTGTTTATCGCAAACGACTGCACCTCGTCGCCTAGCTCTTCTTGTATGAAATTGGCTAGCGCCAAGCAACCGGGCAAATACTCGTAAAGGACGCAGCTAGCCTTGTAATACGCGCTAATCTTAGTCTCGCGCTCGCTCTTATCCGCGGCTTTTACTAGGTTATTTTTATAAAGTTCGCCAAGGTAAAAGCAGCCCTCGCCGTCTCCTTTGGCGCAGGCTAGGCTAAATAGCCCCTCTGCAGCGCCGTAGTCTTGCTTTAAGTTAGCCGCTACCATGCCCGCTTGCACGCACTCTTTGGTGGCGTTTAGGTCGGGGTTTTTGCATTTTTTGAGCTTTTCTAGCGTATCTGCGGCCAGCAATGGCGAAAGGCCGGGCTCGCTAGCAAATAAATTTATCGCCGCAAGTAGCGCAAATAATAAATTTTTCATTTTTATCCTTAAAAATTTGCCTAACCCCTCGCTTTGGCGATGCAAGCGGCGATAGCCTGCATCAAAGCTCCGCGAAATCCGCCGTTTTCAAGCGCGACAAGTCCCTCGATCGTGGTTCCCGCCGGCGAGCAGACCTCGTCTTTTAGCGCGGCCGGGTGCTTGCCGCTTTGGATCAGGCGCGCCGTCCCCTCTATCGCCGCACAGACGGCGTCGTAGCAAAGCCGCCTAGGCAGTCCGCCCCGCACGCCCGCATCCGCCGCAGCCTCGATAAAGGCGCAAACATACGCGGGCAGGCTTCCTGCGATACCAGTAAATGCGGCAAACCCGGCCTCGTCTATCTCGTAAATTTTGCCTATTTTAGCGATTATCTCGCGCACGGTCTCTTCCTTAGCCTCGCTAAATCCCGCGTCAAAGCAAAGAGCCGTAGCCGACGCGCCGATGCAAGCTGCTATATTTGGCATCGCGCGAGCGATATAAACGCCTTCGCCTACGATTTGCCTAGCGCGCTTTATGTCAAAACTCGGCGCCAAAAGAAGCAAAATTTTGCCCGCAAGCTCGGGCGCGATCAGGCGCAAGATAGCCTCGTAGCTAGCGGGCTTAGTAGCCAGCACGACCGCGTCCGCTTCGCGCGCTAGATCCGCTTCGCTCGCGGCTATTTTTACGCTAAATCTCTGCCGTAAGGCTTCATTTTTGCTTCTGGCGCAGGCTAGGATTTCAAATTTCGCCTTTTTTTCGCATTCGCACTGGCTCGCGTTTTTATCCGTTTGTGCTAAATTTTCCGTCCCGCACGCCTCGCTACCGCCGTCAAATTTCTGCTCGTCCTCGGCCGAGCTTGCCCCGTCAGGTTGCGCTCGCCAAAGCGCCTCTATCATTGCGCCGCCCATATTTCCGCCGCCGATAAAGCCGATTTTTACGCTTTTCATTTCGCCGTCTTTTTTAGAGTGCCGATTTTGACCGCTTTGCCAGCGATCGCCGTATTTACCGCCGCGCTATCCGCCCAGATCGCGCCCGTAACCTGCCCCGGCGCCAAGGTATAAACGCCACCCGTTTGCACCTCGTCGCTCGCCTTAAACTCGTTGCCCACGACCAGCTCATAGACATCCTTTGTGTCGTTTTCAAATTTGATCGCCGCTTTTAGCGTCGGCTCCATTTTCTGCTTCGCCGCACCCGCGTACTGCTCGAGCATGTTTTTGCTAAGCTTGCCGTAGACTTCGCCGTCTTGGCTTAGATATATCCGCACGGCGCGCTTATCCGAGTTTTTGCCGCCCTTTTCACCCTTGCCTACGCTAACGCTCATCTCATAGGCGGTTTCTCCCGTCGGGAAGTCCTTAAATTTAGCGTCCGGGACGAAAATGCGAACATTATCCGTTACCGTTTTCGTAACGTGCGTCTGCGGCGTTATACCCGTTAGCACGATCGTGGATTTCACGTCCAAGCTTTTATCCGAAATAAGCGCGGAGATCGGCACGCGCGTAAGTAGCGTCGTCTCGTAGCAGCCGCCAAAAATAAACGCCGCGGCGAGAGCAAAGATAAATTTTAGTTTTTTCATCGGTTTCCTTTAAATTTTCGCCGATTCTAGCATAAACTAAGCATTTTTGTATTGATTACATTAAAAGCAAAAATAGAAAAGTAAGTATGGTATTTTAAAGCATAAATAGTTTTAAGGTTGATAAATTTTAGATGAAAGAGAATGGCTCTATTTCGTCTTGAACAAAGCCAACTTAAATAAATAATGCAAAAAAAGTATGAGAAATTTATTTAAATATTTAATTTGCTGTTTTTAGAGTTCAATTATTAGCCCCTTTACAAAGGGGCTGAAATGATAAAATTTGATTAGAGTTTTGCTTTTCTTTTGCGTTCTGTTGGATCTAAATAGCGCTTGCGAACGCGGATATTTATAGGCGTAACCTCGACTAGCTCGTCATCTTCTATCCACTCTAGCGCGCGCTCAAGGCTTAGCTTTCTAGGTGGGACAAGCTTGATCGCATCGTCACTACCGCTAGCACGCACGTTTGTTAGGTTTTTACCCTTGATAGGATTTACGTCAAGGTCGTTTGGACGGCTGTGCTCGCCGATGATCATGCCCACATAGACTTTTGCTTGTGGATCAAGGAAAAGCACACCACGATCTTGCAAGTTAAATAGCGAATAAGCAAGCGTTACGCCGTTTTCCATAGAAACTAGCGCGCCATTTGTTCTGTGCTCGACTGTGCCACTAAGTGGTCTAAACTCCAAAAAGCTGTGGTTCATAACGCCCTCGCCTTTTGTATCAGTCAAAAACTGGCTTCTAAAGCCGATAAGCCCGCGCGCTGGGATCTCAAACTCGATCCTTGTTTGGCCATCTCCTGTTGGGTTCATAGAGACCATTTCCGCTTTTCTTTTACCTAGTTTTTCTATGACTGTGCCTGTCGTATCATCAGGTGCATCGATAACTAAAAGCTCGTATGGCTCGCATTTTACGCCGTTTATCTCTTTTACGATGACCTCAGGTCTGCCAAGTAAAAATTCATAGCCCTCGCGGCGCATATTTTCAGCCAAAATAGTAATCTGAAGCTCACCACGACCACTTACTTTAAATTTGCCCTCGCCGATGTTTTCGTATTTCATCGCGATATTTGTCTTCATCTCGTTTGCAAGACGCTCATCGATCTTGTTTGATGTGACGTGTTTGCCCTCAGTACCTGCCAATGGGCCGTCATTTACAGAAAATACAACGCTAAGTGTCGGCTCTTCGATGTGAAGAGGATCTAGTGGATGAGGGTTGTTTGGATCAACGACGCTATCGCCAACGTCAAGCGCATCAAAACCAGCGATCGCTACGATGTCACCAGTACCAGCTTCGTTAATATCGGTTCTTTCAAGACCCATAAAGCCAATTAACTTTGAAATTCTACCAGTTGTCTTTGTGCCATCAGCCTTTGCAAGCATGACATTTTGGTTTTTAGATATCTTGCCGTTAAAAATTCTCGCAATACCGATCTTGCCGACGTAGTTATCATAATCAAGCGTGAAAACTTGAAGCTGAAGCGGATTTTCGTCACTACCACTTGGAGCTGGCACGTGAGATAGGATGGTCTCGAAAAGTGGCTGCATATCTTTGTTTTCATCACTTAGTTTTAACTTAGCGTAGCCATTTTTCGCAGCGGCATAAACTACCGGAAATTCTAGCTGTTCGTCATTTGCATCAAGTGCTACAAAAAGGTCAAAAATTTCATTTATAACGCGGTCTGGATCGCCTGCTGGCTTATCGATCTTATTTACGACGACGATTGGACGAAGCCCCAAAGAGAGCGCTTTTTTAACGACAAATTTAGTCTGTGGCATAACGCCTTCTTGCGCATCGACAAGCAACAAAACGCCATCAACCATCTTAAGAACGCGCTCAACCTCACCACCAAAGTCAGCGTGGCCCGGAGTATCGATGATGTTGATCTTTGTATCCTTGTAACGAATAGCAGTATTTTTAGAAAGGATCGTGATGCCACGCTCTCTTTCGATGTCGTTGCTATCCATTACACGCTCGCCAAGGTTTTGATGCTCGTTAAATGTTCCTGACTGCTTCAAAAGCTCATCAACCATTGTTGTTTTACCGTGGTCGACGTGTGCGATAACGGCTATATTTCGTATCTTTTCCAAAGTTTTCTCCGTTTATTAGTTTGCTATTTTCGCTTCATTAGTTTTAAAATAGGGGCAGATTATAGCCAAATTTTTATAAATTTTAAGCTGATATCAAGAAATTAATTTTTGGAATAGATTTTGCATGTTTGGCATTAAGTTTAAAAATTTGAAAGGTTTAAATGCAAGCTTATACAGCGAAAAACAACATAGATTTGCTGGCTCCTGCTGGGAATAAAAAGCCCTCTGTTTCTAAAAAATCTCAAAATAACGGCGAATTTTTATCGATGGTTTTAGATGCAGCTGCGAGTAAGGCAAATAGCGGCCAAAAAATCACTGAAAAAGATGTCAAAGAGATAGTAAAAACGGTTACCACTCAAAAAGAGACACTGCAAAAAGCACAAAGCGAAAGTGCGGCAAAAATTTCAACTGCACTTGAAGAAAATTTGGACGAAGATACAAAAAATGAGCTCTATGAAAATGCAAATTTTATGCAGCTTTTACAAGTTTTAGAAATTCTAAATGGCAATGAAAAAGTAAGTAAATTTCCAAATTTCAGCGACAAAATAGCAAATTTCTTAAGTGTGCCTGAAAACGTTGAAGAGCTTAGCAATGTTAAAAGCGTTAGCGATCTTATCGACCTTGCTAAGAAATTTGACCTTGGCCTTGAAAATATAGAAATTTCAAACGAAGATGTGCCAAAACTAAATGAGATGTTTAAAAATTTAGGCAAGAAAGAATTTTTCACACCGATAAAGACCGAAGAGAAGCCTTTTTACCTAAAAGAGCTAAAAAATGAGGTCGAGCAAACCATCATTAAAAATGAGCCAAAAGAGGTCGTAAAGCTTGATACTTTGTTAAAAGAGGTAGTGGTAAATCCAACTAATGAAGTTAAAAATTTAGTAAAAGAAGAGCCTAAAAAGCTAGATAGCGAAGTAAAGCTTGATGATGAGATAGTGGATGTTGAGCCAGAGGAGCAGCCAAAAGAGCCAAAAGTAAAGGTAAATTTACAAGAGCAAAAGGTGCAAAAAACTCCAACTCTCGAGTCACTACTCTTCCCTGAAAGAGAACAACAAAAAAATGAGAATTTAGAGAGCAAAGAGACATTTAATAGCGATAATAAATCAGAACTAAATCAAATGGTAAAAGATATCGCTAGTAGCGCTAAACACCAGCTTCAAACAAAGGCTGAGATAAAAGAGACGCTTAGTAACTTCTCTTCTACGCTAAAAGAGCAGGTGCAAAATTACAAAGCTCCGATCACTCGTTTTAACATAACGCTTAATCCTCTAAATTTAGGTGAAGTTGAGATCACGATGGTAAATCGCGGCAACAACTTACATGTAAATTTTAACTCAACCACGGCTACTATGAATTTATTTTTACAAAATCAAGCCGAGTTTAAAAACAGCCTTGTAAATATGGGATTTACCGAGCTTGAGATGAATTTCTCAGACCAAAATCAAAGACAAGAAAAAAGAGAACAAGCAAAGAACAAATATAGCTCAAATCAAAGCGACGAGAGCGAAAACACTCAAGCGGAACAAAGCTTGCTTGAGCTAGTAATACCAAGATATATTTAGGAGAGATTATGGCTTCAGTTTCAGATATAACCACACAAACAACGCAGCAAAAAAATGCCGAGAAAAAGGCAAAAGCAAAGCAAGATGCGGCAGCTGGCACAGGAACTAATCCAAATGCGCAGCTAGATAAAGATGCATTTATGAAGCTACTTTTAACAGAGCTTCAGTATCAAGACCCAACAAGTCCTATGGATACTGAAAAGATGCTTACGCAAACTAGCCAGCTAGCATCACTAGAGATGCAACAAAATACAAACTCAGCTATGAAAGAGCTTGTAAATCAGTTAAAATCAAATGCAAATGCCTATGCCATATCAGCTCTTGGCAAAATGGTCTCAACTGGCTCAAACTCAGTTTTACTAACAGATGAGCAAAAAACTGTAAATTTTGCACTTTATTTTAAATCAGATCTTGCAAATGGTAAGCTCGAAATTAAAAATGCAAATGGAGAGGTCGTTCGTTCAATCGATATAAAAGATCTAAAATCAGGAGTCCGCAGAATATCTTGGGATGGCAAAGATGATTCTGGAAAACAATTACCAAACGGTGCATATACAGTCTCTGTTAATTACACTGGCAAAGATGGTAATTCATACAAGACTCAGGTAGGTAGCTATCCGGTTGAGGCAGTAAAATTTGTAGATGGCAAAGCTATGATAAAAATCGCAGGCGAATATGTCCCAATGGATAAAATATCTGAATTTTACGAAGGATAAAAGCCATGATGAGAGGTTTTTACAACGGAATTAGTGGCATTAAAACACAAAGCTTTGGCATGGATGTTTGGGCAAATAATATTTCAAATATCAACAACGTAGGTTTTAAAGCTTCAATCCCTGAGTTTAAAAATTTAATCAATCAACATATGGCTTCTGCTGGAAGTGGCCCAACTAACAATCAAGTAGGTCTTGGAGCTACGAAACAAACGACAGCTTTAAAGATGACAAATGGTAGTTTTCAAAATACTGATAATAACTTTGACCTAGCCATAGGCGGTAAAGGCTTTTTTGGTGTCGTTGATAAAAATGGTAGAAACTACTACACAAGAACAGGTAGCTTCGATATAGATGGGGCTGGAAATTTAGTAGATAACAAAGGCAACTTGCTTCTTGGTACGTTAACTAGTTTTACTCCAGTCACTCCAAGTGCTAATGCTCTTAGAAAATATGGTCAAACAAAAGGTACCACGCAGGCATTTACTGCAAAAGAAGAAGATCTAAAACTAGGCGATACTGGCTCACAAAAAGGTATAAATTTACCTCATTTTTTATTTATGCCAGCCAAGCAAACAAAAAATATAAATTTAAAAGGTAACCTAGACTCAAGCCTTATAACAGATAAGCGAACAACAGCCATTGATGCGGCAAATTTTAATTATACACTTGATAATACAAATAAAACTATCTCGCTAAATGGACAAATCCCACTAAGTCAGACAAGATTTGGTGCAAAAGCAGGTGACAGCGTGGTGGTAAAAGTAAAAGACGGTGATGGTAAATTTAGTGAGTTTTCAACCACACTAGAGAGCGATGGCAGCTGGCATATAAACAATAAAAGTCTAAAATTTATGAATTTTGCTAGCTTAGATGTAAAAGCAGAAGTTACATCACTAGTTGAAGTAGCTAATAAAGAAAAACTAAGTTCAGAGATATATAACAGCGATGGCACAAAGAGCTTAGTAACTATAAATTTTACAAAGCAAATCCCTCAAGGTGGCAATCAAACTACATGGAATGCCACAGCTACGATAACTGATGCTAATGGTGTTGTGCAAAATACAGCTATGGGAACACTTACTTTTGATGGTAGTGGTAGGCTTGTTACAAATACATTAACAAGCGTTGGAAACGTTGCTTTAAATTTTCTTGGCGATGGAGATGCGAATGTCTATAATGGCATAACAAGCTCGGCTAATTCAAAAAAAGACTTTGTCATAAAAGCAGATGGCTACGCCGAAGGAAATCTCACAAAATATAGCGTCGATGATCGTGGAAATATCATGGCAAATTTTGACAATTCTCGCTCATTTATAGTTGCAAAAATAGCTCTATATCACTTCCAAAATGAACAGGGTGTATCAAAAGTAGGCGATAATCTCTATGAAGCAACTCCAAATTCAGGTGAAGCATTTTTTTACAAAAATAAAGCTGGTGAGACCATTTATGGTTCACAAATTCTTGCAAATAAACTTGAAATGAGTAATGTCGATCTTGGTCAAGCGCTAAGTGAGGTTATAGTCACGCAAAAGGCTTATGAGGCTAGTGCAAAAAGTATCACAACAAGCGATGAGATGATCCAAACTGCTATTCAGATGAAGAAATAATTTTTATGCTAGTTGATGATTAAAAATTTAAAATGAATGATAATCTTAAGAATAGAGTTTAACTTCGTTTATTAAAAACTCATAAACTCTTTGCTGAACTAAAATTTCTTCCTCACAGCCACTCATCAAGCGACGAAGGTGAGAAAAATCTATCTTTTTGGCATATCTTTTGTGATCTTTTAGATCTTTATCGATACTTAAAAGAAGTGCATCAAGTGTGATCCTGTCGTTTCTTTTAACTCTTGCTACATACTCTTTAACAGTTTGGATCAAAAAGTCTTTTCTGGTTTGGTCATTTTCATAAATTTCATTTGTAATGTCATTTAAAACAAAAAAATCATCTTCGTCTGGGTCAAATTTAGCAGAGATCATTGCGGCAAAAATTTTGGCACGAAACTCTAAAGATTTGTGATGATAGATAAAAAAATCTCTAAAAGCTGATAAAAAACGAAGTTTAAACTTTCCAGACATTACTCTACTTTTTATGAAATTTGGGCTGATTATATACTTTTAAAGCTAAATTTTTAAAAATGTAACTATAAAACAAAATTTAAGTATAGTTTTTGTATGATTGCGAAGCTCCTTCTTAGACCTGTGCAATGCTTTTTATGAGCACCGCTTCAGGGTGGGAACACAGCAGAGCACTTGTATTAAGTGTGTGCCGCAGTTATCTGAGAGGGGGTCTTTCTAAACCAAAATGCTCATTAAAATCATCACAAATTTCTAAAAAATCCACTCCATCAATCTTAGGTTTTTCACTAAAAAATTTATACATATTATTAAAGCCGTCGGTTAGCTCTTTTGACTTGACGCCGTAGCTTATAGAAATTCCAGCTTCTATGTAAGCTGAGAGCTTGTCACAGTATTTTAGCGCTTTGCCATCGATTGAGTTAAATTTATCCTCATTTACGTTCTCCATAGTCCCTTCGTGGCAGATGATTTTACGCTCATATGTTCTATTTTCAAACTCATCTTTTATAAATTTCTCACCATCTTTTCTGATACCAAGGATGTAGCTAAACTCATCTCTTATCTTTTCAGGCACAAATGGCAAAATCCTCTCATCAATAAGCCTCATCTCATACTCGCTGATGATCTCATTTAGCCCTTTTACACCGTATTTCACAGGGCTTATGATATCTCTTGTGAGGCTCTCTGGCAGATCGTGAAATAGCGCGCAAAAGAAGTTATTTTCTAGGCGTTTTTTGCAAGCTCTTGCTTTGAGTGAGTAAAAATAACTAAGTATCGCAACAACTAGCATATGTCCTAAGACCGCAGTTTCAGGAATGCGAGGCGTTTGTGCCCAGCGCTTTTGAAACCTTAGCCTACCGCTTAGATCAACAAGGCGGGCTAGCTTTTGATTCATAGCGATCTTTCTAACGCCGATTAACTCGTAGTAATCCTCCATCTCCTCTTCAACCTTCGCCTTAAGCTCGTCGATATCGCTTAAAAATTGGCTCGTTTGATAGACGATAGAAAATTCCCACCTCGTGGCAAGATAGCTCGCTGCTTTTAGTATAAGGCGCTCTTTTTCGTGAGTTTTATCATTTTTAAAGTGGTTTTTAAATCTCTCTAAAAATTTGCCATCTTCGATTTCTGAAATCAGCCCCTCTAGGTTGCTTAAGACCCAGCTATTTATCTGCTCTTTTTTTGTCTTTTGGATGTGGTGAAAGACGTCAGGGCGTATGTCTGTGACTACGACCCTACTTAAAAACTCAAAAATTCCAGCCTCGATGATGTAGTTCATGTCGGCGTTTTGCTCTTGTTTTGCAATGAAATAAGCGATGATAAATTTATGAGCCTGCTTGTCAAGCTCAACTAAATTTGCCATCTTTGGATAGTCGTTCCAACGTGATATAGATGCTGCTTTAAAGATATGTTCTATAAGCTTAGCACTTATCATTATTTATCCTTTTTGACTACTTTTGGCTTCTTATCATCTGCGTAGCTTATCTTTCTAAAGCCCTCTTTGTTTGAGCTTCTTCTTGGTTTATCATCTTTTTGAAATTTATCATCTCTGCCACCTCTGCTGCCACCAGCTCTACTGCTGCCCCTGCTACTGCCACGATCACTCGTACTACGTCTTTCGCGTGGCTTGTCGCCAAAGCTACTTCTCTCTCTAGTTCTTGGAATAAATTCTTTCTCTTCAGCTGGCTTTTTCACCACTAGATCAGAGCTGATCTCAATAACTGTATGGACGTTTCCACGAGGGTTAAAGTCGCCAACTATCTTCATAAATTTTGGCTCTAGTTTTTTCTCTAAAACAGAGTAAATTTCATTTATACTATCTTCGTGGCTGATATTGCGGTTCATAAAACTATTTATATAAAGTTTTATCGCTTTTAGCTCGACTACAAGCTTATTTGGTATGTACTCAAGATAGATCGTCGCAAAGTCAGGATAACCAGAGCGAGGGCAAAGGCAGCAAAACTCAGGCAGAGTGATCTTTATGACATAGTCCCTTGTCTGCTTATTTTCCCAGACCTCAAGGTCACTCTCTACGTCAAATTCTTTCAAAATTTTCTCGCCATATTTCATATCTAGCTCTTCGCTCATTTTTTATCCTTTATTTTTTTGCTAATTAGATCAAATTTAAATTTGATCACCTTTTAAATATCTAAGTGTTTAACGTCTTTTGCGTGGTCTTGGATATAGTTTCTTCTTGGCTCGACCTCATCGCCCATGAAGAGATTAAACGTGTCAGAGGCGCTTATAGCGTCGTTTATATCGATCTTTAAAAGTCTTCTATTTTCAGGGTTCATCGTAGTCTCCCAAAGCTGCTCTGGGTTCATCTCACCAAGACCTTTGTAGCGCTGAATATATGCACCTTTTTTCGCATTTTTTTCTACTTCATCAAGCACGTCTATAACGTCACTATGCAAGTCTAGGCCACGCTCTTTTATCTTTTGGCTGATGTAAAGCGCCTCTTCATAAAGTGGATTTGTAAATAAATTTTCATTTACTACAAGCTCTTCTAGGCCACTTTCAGTTTGGACATAAATTCTAATCTCATCTTCGCTAACGTAGTGGTTTAGGATGTTGTGACCCTCAGCTTTTAAGAAATTCTTTAAAATTTCAAAAATTTCATTGTAGCTTTTTGAGACGATGTCCGGATTTTCTATCATATAGCGAATCGCTGAAAGGACGTTAAAGCGTTTTTCAAGCTCTTTTAAGACGCTTCTATAAGCTGCAACAATCTTTAAAAAGTCAATCAAATCCGCACTGCCGATACCCTCTATATCAACACCCTCGATACCAGTTTCGATAAGAAATTCGTTTAATGCCTTTTCATCTTTTAGATAAATCTCTTTCTTGCCTTTTTTATAGCGGTAAAGTGGCGGCTGAGCTAGGTAGATGTGGCCGTTTTCTACAACTTTATTTAAAAATCTAAAGAAGAAAGTTAAAAGAAGTGTCTGGATGTGGCTACCATCGACGTCGGCATCGGTCATGATGATGATCTTATGATATCTAAGCTTCTCAGCGTCAAATTCATCTCCGATGCCGCAACCTAGCGCTGTTATCATATTTTTTATCTCGTCAGACTTTAAAATTTTATCCAGTCTTGCCTTTTCAACGTTTAGAATTTTACCCTTAAGCGGTAATATTGCTTGGAAAACTCTGTCACGTCCCTGCTTAGCAGAACCGCCCGCAGAGTCGCCCTCCACTAGATATAGCTCGCTAATTACTGGGTCTTTGCTCTGGCAGTCAGCTAACTTACCAGGGAGTGTGCCTACGCTCATGCTCTCTTTTTTGCGAGTTAGATCCCTAGCTTTTTTAGCAGCTTCGCGGCCACGTGCAGCCATTAGGGCTTTGTCCATTATCGCTCTTGCTTCGATAGGATTTTCTTCAAAATACTTTGTAAGAACATCAAAAACCATCTTTTGAACGATTGGTTTTACGTAGCTTGATCCTAGTTTACCCTTTGTTTGTCCCTCAAACTGAGGCTCAGGCACTTTTACGCTCACAACAGCGATAAGTCCCTCGCGGATATCTTCGCCAGTTATCTTTGTATCTTTTTCACGTGCAGCAGCGTTTGCTGAGACATAGTTTGTGATAACTCTTGTAAGGCCCGCTCTAAATCCAGCTTCGTGTGTACCACCATCTGGAGTTTTGATGTTATTTACAAAGCTTAGTAAATTTTCACTATAAGTGTCGTTGTAAAGCAGGGCAAAATCAACCATAACATCATCTTCGCCGCCGCTAAATGATACTGCTTTACTAACAGCATTTGCTTTGTTCATATCAGTTACAAAGCTCTCTAACCCGCCCTCGAAATGAAAGCTCTCGCTTCTGCCATTTCTTTGATCTTTAAAATTTATAGTTATCTTTGGGTTTAGATAGGCTAACTCGCGAAATCTTTTTACTAAAATTTCATCATCAAATTCTGTCACTTCAAATATACTATCATCTGGCCAGAACTCAACTTGCGTACCTGTGCGGTTTGTAGTTTTTATCACTTCAAGATCGCTTTGAGGGATACCTTTTGCAAATTCTTGTCTATGAAGCTTACCATCACGCTTGATATTTACGACTAGCTTTTTAGAAAGGGCATTTACAACAGATACACCAACACCGTGAAGACCACCAGAAACTTTATAAGTGTCCTTATCAAATTTACCACCAGCGTGAAGAACAGTTAAAACAACTGTCGCAGCTGAAATTTTCTCAGTTGGGTGCATATCTACTGGGATACCACGGCCATTATCGCTAATGATAGCTGAGCCCTCACGTGTAAGCTCAATGTCTATCGTATCGCAGTATCCTGCCATTGCCTCATCGATAGAGTTGTCAACAACTTCATAGATCATATGGTGAAGACCACTAATGTTTGTATCGCCTATATACATGCCTGGGCGTTTCCTGACCGCCTCAAGCCCTTTTAGTACTTTAATATTTTCTGCGCCGTAATTATTTTCCATAATCTTGCCTTATCTTATAAATTTATCGGCATTATTACTGTTGTTAATTCTTTTGAATTTACAACAAATGCTAGTGAGCTTTCATTAAATCCAAGCTCAAAATTTTCATCTTCGATACTAGTTAAGAAATCAAGCAAGTATCTATTTTTTATGCCTATAAAGAATTCATCTTCTAAGCCAGTTTGATAATCAATCATAGTTTTTGCTTCAGAGTTATCTTCTATAACACTTTCAAATGTTATGTTGTCTCTTGCAAAAGTTATTTTCATTGTATCACTTAGCATTGAGATAGTTTTTATACCCTCTATCATCTTATCTCTACTTAGTTGAAGTCTTTTTCTTACTTCTTTTGGTATGACACGCTCATAGTCTGGAAATTTACCATTTATAAGTTTTGTGAAAAACTCAAAATTTTGGCTTTGAGCGATTAAGATATTTTCATCATAGTAAATTTCTATCTTGTCAAAAAATAGTTTTTGTATTTCATTTATAGCTTTTTTAGGGATTATAAGTGAAAATTCTTTTTCAGTTGGTGTTTGAAATCTAAATACACTAAGTCTTCTTGTATCAGTACCAACGATATTTATAAAGTCTTTTTTAATATCAAGAAAAGCTCCGTTTAGTTCAAATTTTGGGTTATTACTATCAATACTTGGTAAAATTTTCTTTAAACTTCTTCCTAACATAACAGCGTCAACGTCAAATTTTGATTTACCTTCAATCGTTGGAAACTCTGGAAAATCTTCAAATTTATACATTGGAAGTTTATATTTTGAGTTTTTTTGTTTTATGTAAAGATAGTTATTTACAGTTTCTAACATCACTTCTTCGTCTTTTAGACTTTTTATAATGTCAAGTAGTTTTTTTCCATTTGCAGTTGCGTAACCTTCATCAACGATTTTTACATTACTTAGCTTATATGCTAGACCTATTTCATGATCAGTTGCTTTTATGTTTAAAACTCCATCTTTTGCCGAGATATAAATGTGAGAAGTTATAGCACTAAGATCTCTTTTTTCAAGATATGGATTTGTATTTGTTACTATGCTTTCAAGCATATTTTTGTTTATTAAAACTTTCATTAAAAACTTCCTTCTATTTTTAAATTTAATTTTTTTGTTTTAGTAGGTGATGTTAAAAAGTGAAAAGTGCTTTTAAACATCGAAATACAGCTATTTAAAATGTGAAAAATTATATTTTCTTTTTCACATTTATTCACAAATTTCATATTGTATTTTATCCTTTTGTCAAAATTTTGTTTTTTAATTCAGTAACTTTTAGACTAAAAATTTCATTAGTTTGTATTAGCTCATTTATCTTTTTAATATTATGACTAACAGCACTGTGATCTTTCATACCAAAATAGTTTGCGATTTGTGGCATTGAGTTTGTTGTAAGCATCTTTGCAAGATATATGATGATGCGTCTTGCTTCTACGATATTTGTAACTCTTGATTTGCTTTTTATATCACTTTGTTTGATATTTAGTTCTTTACTAACTATTTCAACGATAGTATCGAAATTTATATTTTCACGTTTTTCTTTGATCAAATCTTTTAATATACTTTTTGCAAGATCAAGTGTGATCTCTTCTTTCATAAGAGTTTTAAATACGTTTAAATTTATGATAGCTCCCTCGATCTCACGGATATTATCTCCCATATTTGTAGCTATGTAGTTTATGACCTCTTTATTTAGATCGATTTTATCAAATTCACATTTTTTGATGATGATGGCTATCTTTGTATCAAGTTCAGGCGGCGTAATATCAGCCATAAAAGCCTTATCAAATCTTGAAATCATCCTATCTTCAAAGCCTTTTAGAGTTTTTGGAGGTCGATCTGAAGTCATAACTATTTGACCATTTTTTGCTAAAAGCTCATTATATGTGTTGAAAAATTCCTCTTGGATTTTATCAGTTTTACCAAGAAACTGCACATCGTCTATTAGTAAAACATCACAGTTTCTATACTTTTCACGAAATTTTGGCATTGAGTGGTTATTTATGTGACTGGTAAAATCTATCATAAATTGTTCGCTAGTTACGCAAATAACGGTTTTTCCTTTATTTAGGCAGTGATTTCCGACTGACTGGAGTAAGTGAGTCTTGCCAAGTCCCGTCGTGCCATAGATAAAAAGTGGATTATAAAGTACGCCAGGTTTTTCAGCGGCTGCTTTTGCGCTTAAAAATGCGTATTGATTTGACGCTCCACAGACAAAATTTTCAAATGTGTAGCTTGGATTTAAAATGCTACTTTGCGTTTTTATCTGCTTAACATTTATTTGATTTTGTTTTGATACCTTGCTACTTTTAGTAGATGAAATTTCTATATTTGGTTTTATGCCTGTTCTAACTTCATATAGATGAGCGATTTTATCAGCATATCTTGTATTTATAAATTTAGCCATTAACTCATTTGGTGCAGTAAATACTATAATATGATCGTCTGAAGCCTTTTCGTTAAATTTTAATTGTTTGATATAACTTTGGTATTCTTCAGGTGAAATTTGTGTTGAAAGATTTTCTAAAATTTCGTCTGCTATCAAATTTTTATGCCTTAAATTTCGAGAATTTTTATAGTGATACTATCTTAATTTTAATAAAACCTTTGTTAAACTCCGACAAACTTTTTCACATCGTGAAAAAGTCGTGAAAAAGTATTGAAAAGATAGTGATGAAAATTTTAGGAATCGACCCAGGTACAAAGAATTGTGGTTATGCAATACTTGAAAAAAATAAATTTAAAACTACTCTTCTTGAAGCAGGACTCATAAAAATAAAACCAAACACACTTCAATATCAAATTACCGAGCTTTGCGAGGGACTCGACTTGATTTTTAAAAATCATAAATTTGACGAGGTTGCGATTGAAGATATATTTTTTGCTTATAATCCAAAAACGGTTTTAAAGCTCGCTCAGTTTCGTGGAGCACTTAGCCTTAAAATTTTACAGCTTCATGGTGATTTTGCCGAATATACGCCACTTCAGGTTAAAAAGACGGTCACTGGCAAGGCTAAAGCTGATAAAGAGCAAGTAGCGTTTATGGTGAAGAAAATTTTAGGTATAAATAAAGAGATAAAACCACTTGATATCACAGATGCAATCGCGATCGCGCTAACTCACGCAAATAATTTAAGAATAAGCTAAATTTGATAGGAAAAAGATGGCAATAGTAAAAGCATTATTAATTGGCGAGGTGAAAAACTATGGCTCGCAAAGTGCTACTAATAAGCTAAATACACCATGGAGTTCAGCTATATTTAAAGTAGCTCAAAATGGTGAAATTTTTGCAAATGAACTTGGCTTTGTGGGCGATAGTGTCGCTGATATAAAGCACCATGGCGGTCCTGAAAAAGCTATATTTGCAAATTCGTTTGCAAACTATGCTCAGTGGGAGAAATTTTTAGGATTTAAAAATTTAGCTTATGGAGCTATGGGGGAGAATTTATGCATTGATGGATTTGATGAGAGTAGTGTCTGTGTAGGTGATATACATAAAATCGGCTCATTAGTCCTTCAAGTATCGCAGCCAAGAAAGCCTTGCTTTAAGCTCTCAAAAAGATGGGGTAATGAAAATATGGCTACTCACATCTTTGAAACTGGTCTTACTGGCTGGTACTACCGCGTAATAACACCAGGATCGTGCAAAGTGGGCGATGTGATAGAAGTTATAGAAAAAGATCCAGTTCATATGAGCATTTTAGAGATAAATAGGCTCTTTTTTACACCAAATGAAAATTTAAATTTACTAGAGAAATTTAACTCTCTTACTACTCTTCCAAAAAGTTGGTATGGTGACATGGAAAGACGTATTCAAGGTATTTATAGTACGGAATATATGAGAAATTTATAATAGTAAGTAAAAGTTTTGTTATTTTAATACTCACAAACATTCAGATATTACAAGGCTTATGTAAAATTTTTCATGAGCCTTTAAATTTTTAAACATTTTTTACGATAGAATTACCAAAAATTTAAAGGAGAAGATATGCCATTACTTGATAGTTTTTGTGTAGATCACGTAAAAATGCAAGCCCCAGGAGTAAGACTAGCAAAAAGTATGAAAACGCCAAAGGGTGATGATATCAGTGTTTTTGACTTGAGATTTTGCAAGCCAAATGAAGAAATTTTGCCAGAAAAGGGCACTCACACTTTAGAGCACCTTTTTGCTGGCTTTATGAGAAACCATCTAAACGGCAATGGAGTAGAGATCATCGATATCTCGCCGATGGGCTGTAGAACTGGCTTTTATATGAGTTTGATCGGCACACCTAGCGAAGAAGCTGTAAAAAAGGCATGGTTAGCCTCTATGAAAGACATCTTAGAAGTCAAAGACCAAGATAAAATCCCAGAGCTAAATAAATTTCAATGTGGCACTTACAAGATGCACTCACTTGATGAAGCACACACTATAGCAAAGAAAATTCTTGATCAGGGCTTAGTTATCATAAATAACGATGAGATTAAGCTTGACGTTGATGCTATGGGACTAAAAAAGCACTGATTTGAAGCCAGCTAAACAAGAAAATCAAGCCTATTTAAAAGAGCAAATTTTAACCTATCTTGGTAACAAACGCTCTCTTTTAGGCTTTATAGATCTAGGCGTAAAATACGCAAAAGACGAGCTTAAAAAAGAGAAGCTTAGCTGCTGTGATCTCTTTAGCGGAAGTGGCGTGGTGGCTAGGTTTTTAAAGCAAAATAGCGAATTCCTAGTCGCAAACGACTTGGAACTTTACAGCTTCATCACAAACTCATGCTACCTGCAAAACGCCACAAATGAACTAAAAAATGAGATAAATTTCTGGCAAAAAAAGCTTGAAAAAGAGATAGAAAATAACCTTTCTGAAGGCTTTATAACAAAACTTTATGCCCCACAAGATGATAAAAATATTACCGAGGGCGAGCGGGTCTTTTACACAAGAAAAAATGCTATATTCATCGACACTGCAAGAAGGCTCATAGATGAGCTCTTACCAGATGAAATGAGAAAATTTTTCATAGCTCCACTTCTTTATAATGCAAGTGTGCATGCAAATACAAGTGGAATTTTTAAAGGTTTTCATAAAAATAAAGAGGGCATTGGTCAGTTTGGCGGCAGGGGGCAAAACGCCATCTCAAGGATTACTTCTGATATAAATTTGACTAAGCCTATTTTTTCAAATTTTAGTGTGCCATTTGAGGTCTATCAAAAGGACGCAAATTTACTAGCAAAAGAGCTTGATGGGCTTGATCTAGTCTATCTTGATCCGCCTTATAATCAGCACCCATACGGCTCAAACTATTTCATGCTAAATCTCATCGCAAGCAACACTGAACCAAGTAAAATTTCAAAAGTTTCAGGCATCGCAAAGGACTGGAACAGATCAGTCTTTAATAAAAAATCGTCAGCAAGCGAGGCATTTTTCGAGCTGATAGCAAATTTAAAGGCGAAATTTGTTCTGATTTCATTTAACTCAGAAGGCTTTATCAATCAAGAGGAATTTGATCAAAATCTAAATAAAATGGGCAAAGTTCAACTATTGCGCCAAAAGTATAACGCCTACCGTGGCAGCAGAAATTTAAAAGCTAGAAACATCCACGTAGACGAGCTTCTTTACGTTTTAAAAAAGTAAATTTAGCGCTCATTTCATTACTTCTAAATCACAAACCGCACTAACGTAAATGTTAGTTTTGCTCATCATCTGGCAAGCATTTTTCAAAGATAAATTTATGCTCTTCAGGTAAGACATCGTAGATAGCATTTGCTAAATTTCTTATCTCCCAAAGGGCTGATTTTGAGCTACGAAGTGAGATAAAATTTTGCAAGCTTCTAGCGTTTATGCTCCATGTAAGCTCGGTTTTATAGCACTCTGGCAGGCAGTATTTGACGATGTCTAGGCTCTTTGTCGTTGAGGCTAAAATTTCACGTAAATTTTCAAGCGCTTTTATGCTTGCGTTATCGACTAGTTCGTCATTTGTTAGTACGATAAATTTAGCCGCACGCTCAAACTGCCCTACTTCAAATTTCTCCTCTTTTTTTAGCTCTTTTAGTGTGTAGCGAGTTGATTTGACGCTTAGACTTGCCAAGCGGTGACGAGCTAGCTCTTGAAGTAGCGCACGAGAGATGCCTTGGATGTAGAAGTTGTAGTATAGGTGCTCTAAGGTCGAGGCGTGTTTAAATTTATTTCCTACTCTATCTATTAGCTCAACATCTTTTTCGCCGCCATTGTCGCCTTTTTCAAAGCTTTGCCAGCATGTGCGGATCGCGTGAGAGCAGATATTTAGTGGAGTGTGATTTAGTAGTGTTACTTGCATTTTTTCTCTTTTGTAAAATTTTTTAACATTTTACAAAAAGAAGGCTGATTTTATTTGTAAATTTAAAGCATAAATTTCAAAGGGAGACAAACGCTCCCTTTTGTAAAAGTCTTAGTTATTATTGTTTTAATTGAAGAAGTGTATTTAGCATCTCATCACTTGTTGTGATCGTTTTTGAGTTTGCTTGGAAACCTCTTTGAATAACGATAAGATCTGTTAGCGCACGACTTAGATCGACGTTACTAGCTTCAAGTTTTGAAGCTGCGATCGTTCCCTTATCGCCTGTACCAGCTGCACCGATGACTGCTTCACCTGAGTTTGCGGTTTGTGAAAATACGTTTCCACCCTCGCTTTGAAGACCCTCGTTATTTGTAAAGGTAGCAAGTGCTACTTTAGCTAGGCCAAAGCTTTGACCATTTGAAAATGAGCCTATTATCGTTCCGGTCTCATCTATTTTTATGCCGTTTAATGTGCCGCCTGTGTAGCCATCTTGTGAGATTGACTCAGTTGATGAGTCTTTATCAAAGCTTGTTAAGCCGTTAAAATCAGTTCCAAGACCAAAATTTAAACTAATGTTTTGACCACTTTGTGAGCCATTGTTAGCTGAAAATGTTATCGTTGCTGGATGGAAACTTGCAAGTGAGCCATTTGCGTTAAATCTAGCTGTTCCAGTTATAACGTTATCTGGACCCTGACCTGAATAGTTTATCTTAGCTGGCTCTGGCACTTGTATAACCATACTCCACTCAGTTCCACCATCTGTTGTGGTGCCTGTTTTTGTCCATTTGATACTAACTGTGTGTTTTGAACCAAGTGAGTCAAAAATTTCTGCCGTTGAGCCGTGGCTTGACATCATCATTTTGCCACTTGCTCTTAGAGCTTGGCCCGGGCTTAGTGCACCATCAAGTGCTTTCATAATAGTTGTAAGTCTAACATTTTCATTTATAGCTGAATTATTTGTACCTTGAGCTGGCTTTGTAAGGCCAGTTGTTGTCATATAAAGTGCATGATCTGCTACTTCATTTGATGGATTTTCTAGTTGAAATTGACCTAGTTTATTTACAGTGATCTTTACACCATCATTTGTATCATCACCTGCAAGTGCTTGAAGTGCTGCGATACCAGCTGCATGAGCATCATCTGGCGTATGACCTAAAGCTATTTCATTGTTGTAAGCAGTATTATAAGCTGTTTGATATGTAGTGTTAGTTATGGCTGCCCCGCCAGTTCCAGGTGTTCTTCTATGTGCCGCTATTGCTTGTTTTGCAGCATCAAGTGCATCTGAGTTTGCTCTTATTTGACCATCACCGTTGTAGTCAATATAGTTCCTTGCATCTTTTTGCATAGCAGCACGAAGATCTTCTGTTGTAGTTACTTGCCTTTCTTTCGCATCATTGTATTCGTGAACTGCTGTTGTTTGCGAGCTCGTATAGACATATTGATAAGCTGTAATAATATCTCGATTTTTTAAACCGCCATTTGCCACTCCCATTGCTGTCGTTGCTGCTACTAATTCATCACCAGTATTGACAGTTAAGTGAATATTTTTTGTCTCTTTTGTAGTACCTGAATTATTTCTATTTATAAGTGTTAGTTTATTACCTTCTGAAATTTCAGCTCTAACACCAGTTTTATTGTACTGAGCATTGATAGCAGCAGCAACATCACTTATGTTTGTTACATCTCCGGTTATATTTACACCATTTAATGTTATATTTAATTTTTTTGCAGTTCCATTAGTAAGTGAACCAACATTATTTGGTGATCCACTACCTATAGTAAATTTTTCAGTTTTGGCATTTGCATAGCTCACCCAGATGCCTTGTCCATCTCTTAAAGCAAGACCATTTCCAAGCTCATCAAATGTAACACCTAGATCTACACCACGCTCTGTTAAGCTTTGTTCTTTTCTTGAGTTTGTATAAAATTGATCATTATTTACATCATTTTCATTGTGGACTTCATTTGGATCTAAAATCCCGTCATTGTTATAGTCACGTCCACCAGCAACTGAGTCTAGTGAATAAATAGGAGTGCTTCTTTGGTCTATGGTGTTGCCTGAGTCAAGGTTGCCTTTTATCTTTACTTCTGTTGTGGCTCTTGCTGGAGTAGTAAGACCCTCTTTGATCACGATATTTTTTATCGGCCCAGTTGAGTCGATAGTGCCAGTCTCTTCATCTCTTGTCCAGCCTTGAACGATATAGCCGCTGTTGTTTACGAAGTTGCCAGCTTTATCACGGACAAAGTCACCATTTCTTGTATAGTATCTTGTAGTTCCACCATCTGGAGATACGACGAAGAAACCATTTCCTTGAAGTGCGAGGTCTGTTTGCTTATCAGTAGATGTTAGTGTGCCTTGTGAGAAAATTCTTGTAGTTGAGTTTATAGTCGTTCCTAGACCTATTTGCATAGCATTTTGACCGCCTAGCTGACCTTGTGGAGCAGTAGCTACTCTTGGAGTTTGGCTTAGTATATCAGCAAAATTTGCACGGTTGTATTTATAACCATAAGTATTGACGTTTGCGATATTGTTGCCTTCTACGTCCATGGCTATCTGGTGGGCTTGCAGGCCTGAAACACCAGACCAAAGTGATCTCATCATTGACTTATCCTTTTTGCATTTTAAATTTTTATATTTTTCAAAAGCAAAAGATGTTCCAAAAATTTATATTGATAAAAAGTAGAAGAAATAAAAAGAAATTTGGCGTAATTAACGCCAAATTTTATCCAAGTACCATAGCTCCAACGATACCACCGATGATGAGTGGGATATTGAAAAATACAAATGTAGGTACACAAGTATCATATATGTGGTTGTGCTCACCATCAGCATTTAGACCGCTTGTTGGCCCAAGTGTGCTATCACTTGCAGGACTTCCAGCATCTCCTAGAGCTGCAGCTATGCCAACTAACAAGATGATGGCTGGTACGCCAAAACCAAGATTGAGGCAAAGTGGTACATAGATAGAGGCTAAGATAGGTATCGTACCAAAGCTAGTGCCTATACCCATCGTAACGAGAAGACCAATAAGAAGCATCAAAAATGCTCCGCCTATCTTGCCGCCAGATACCAAGCTAGCGTATTTTACAAGCTCGTCTATTCCGCCACTCTCTCTTAAGATAGTGCCATAACCTGCAGCAACTAGCATGATAAAAGCGATAAATCCCATCATAGCAAGGCCATTATCCATGATCTTATCTACTTTTTTGTATTCGATACCACCAAAAACAACCATTACCAAAAGTCCAAGTAGTGCGCCAAGAGGTAGCAGCTCAGTATAAATTTGCACACCAAAAGCCACAACTGCACCAGCTAAAACCGCCCACTCTTTTTTAGTCATCTCAAGGCTTTTTGCGCGCTCGATCTCATCAAGCTCTTCTTTTTCAAATTTTGAAGTTTTATAAGCTCTTTTTTTACCGTAAAAAAGTATGGCAAGGATAAGTCCAATAAGCATCGAAGCGCCGCCTATCCACATAACAGAAGAGATATCAGAAATAGATGTGGTTATGCCGTTATTTGCTAGCTCTTTTTTTAAGATATTGTGAAAAAGCAGACCAAAGCCAACGCTAAGGCTTACATAAGGTGCTTGAAGACCAAATGTCAAAGCGCAAGCTACGGCACGTCTATCTATTCCCATTTTGTTCATAATAGCAAGAAGTGGCGGGATCAAAATAGGTATAAAAGCTATGTGAACTGGGATTAAATTTTGAGATAAGCATGCTATAAATGCGATAGTTAGTATAAAAATTACTTTATTTGAGCTAAGGAATTTACTCAAAGCATTTATCAAAATAGCAGTTAAATTTGTATTTGCAATGGCAGCTGCTAGAGCGCCAAGTAAAATGTAACTAAGTGATGTTTCAAGATTGCCTTGCATACCGCTTATGAGGCTTTGTGTAGTCTCTTTTAGGGCTGTAAAGAGGCTATCAATCCCATTTACAATACCACTTTCAAATCCGCTAAATCCATGCTTATACATCACACCAGCAAAAAGAGCAGAGATAAGGATAGAAAGCAAGATGTTAAAACGCAATAGACAAAGTATCGTCATTACCAAAATGCTAAAAACAACAGGGTTAAATATAAGCATGAGCGTCCTTTTTGTGAGTGTTGAGAGATTATACAAATGTGTGGCTTATTAAATTTTAAAAAGAGTGGCTTAAGTGGGCTTGTGTTAAGATTTTGAGTAAATTTTAAAAGGAAAAAACGATGGATTTAGAGAAAATTTATAAAGAGGCTGGGGCATATTTAGAGGGGCATTTTTTACTAAGCAGTGGCAATCACTCGCAGTTTTATCTACAAAGTGCAAAGGTGCTTGAAGACCCAGCTTTGGCTGGAAAACTAGCTGATGAGCTTGCCCGTGTGATAGAAAAATTTGGCATTAGATTTGATAGCGTTTGTTCTCCTGCACTTGGAGGAATTTTAGCTGGCTATGAGCTAGCTCGCGCAGCAAAGAAGCGATTTATATTTACAGAGCGAGTTGAAAAGATAATGAGTCTTAGACGTGGTTTTGAGGTAAAAAAGGGTGAGAAATTTATCGTTTGTGAAGACATCATCACGACTGGCGGCTCGGCACTTGAAGCAGCGCACGTAATAGAGAGCCTTGGCGGCGAGGTAGTTGGCTTTGCAGCGCTTGCAAACCGTGGCTTTTGTAAGGTTACAAATTTAGACAATGAGGCTAAGCCAAATGCAAAACTACCAAGCGATAAGCCATTTTTTGCTTTAGGAAATTTTGAGTTTGAAATTTATGAGCCTGAGTATTGCCCACTTTGTAAAAATGGAAGCAAAGCGATCAAACCTGGAAGCAGAGGCAACTAAAATTTATACTATAAATATAGCTATCTTTCTTTTTTAAATTGATCGATAGCTAAAATTTTTATAAAAATCCAAAAATAGTACTCATAAAAAATTTTAATCAAGATTTCAAGTCACTTCAACAAAAATTTATAGTTTAATTTTTAAAAGTAATCTATCTTTTATATCGGTATGAATTATTTTTTAGATAATCTTATTTTTTAAGCTACCAAGTGATAATATCTGCTCAAAAAGCGAGATGAAGCTATGCAAGAATATGATATTTTAGACGTTTTATCAAATAAAAAGGTCCTTTGCCTTGAAGATGAAGAGGCGATTTTAAAAAATATTTGTGCTTCTTTGGAGCTATTTTTTGGAGAGGTAACAGGCGTGCAAGACGGCTGTGAAGCACTTGAGCTAGCGATGAGCGATACTTATGATGTTTTGGTGCTTGATATAAGTGTGCCAAACATCGATGGCCTAGAGATCGCTAAAAAAGTAAGAACTATAAATCAAAAAATTCCTATCGTGATCTTATCAAGCCACGTCGAGCAAGAGTATTTGTGGAGAGCAGTTGAGCTAAAGATCACAAGGTATCTTGCAAAGCCATATGATAAAAAGTCATTTATAAAAGCCCTAGAAGACGTTGCTTTAGAGCTTGTTGGACGCAAGCCGACTCTTAGGCTAAATGATGAATTAGAATATGATTTTGGCAAAAAAGTACTTTATATAAATGGTGAAATTTCTCATCTAAGTAAGAGTGAAAGTAGGCTTTTAGAGTATTTTTTAAACAACAAAAATCAAACTATAACTTATGAACAAATTTTTGATTATATTTGGGAGTATGAACAGCCAAGCAAAGAGGCGATAAAGACGATCGTAAAAGAGCTTAGAAGGAAGCTTGGCAAAGATGTGATTAAAAATTTATACGGTGTAGGTTATCTTTGTGAAATATAAATTTCAGCTAATCGTTAGTGTTTTTATCTTTGTTTATCTCTTAATATCCGCACTTGTTTTAAATTTTTATAATAATCTTGCAATGAAAGATGCCAAAAAAGAGGCGTATTATGTGCTTGAGAGTATAAATTCTGTAAGAGAGTACGTTGCAGGCGTTCAGCGTCCGCTAATAGAGCAGCTAAAGCATGATGGCATTATAAAAGAGGATTTTTTTGATGAGAGATTGCTTTCATCTTCATATATAAGCCGTGAAATTTATAATATCCAAAAGAAAAAATACAATCTTGATTTTGACTACAAACTAGTCGCCATGGCACCTTTAAATAAAGCTCATGAGCCAAATGAATTTGAAGCGCAGGTGTTAAAAGGCTTTAAAGAGAATAAATTTAGTGAGTTTTCAAAGATTATAAAAGATGAAAACGGCTCACAATTTTTTGTAGGGCTTCCTATAAAAAGTCAAAATACATCTTGCCTAGCCTGTCACAATAGCGAAAGTGCTCCAAAACAGATGTTGGATCGCTATGAAATTTCAAATGGAAAAATTTCTGAAGCAAGTGAGATGATGGCAATGCTATCTTTTAAAATCCCACTACGTGCCATTTTTTCTTACCATTTAAAAGAGGTTGTCATCATAATGAGCGCGATAGCCTTTGTATTTGGGATATTTTTGCTACTTGTTTATAAGATGCATAGGCGCGGAGAAGAGAGTAAAAGACAGACTGAGCAGCTAATGATACATCAAAGCCGCCTAGCCTCAATGGGCGAGATGATAGGCAATATCTCACATCAGTGGAAGCAGCCTTTAGCTCAAATTAGCTCAGCTTTAATAAATTTAGAGCTCTATCAGGAGCGAAAAAAGCTTGATGAAGCAAAAATTTATGAGTTTATAGAAGAGACTAGCAAGCAGATAAATTTCATGTCTGAAACGGTTGATGATTTTAAAAACTTTTTTAAGCCAAATACTTTAAAAAGGGAGTTTAGCGTAGAGGAAGTAGTAAATCAGACTATAAAAATTCTAAACGCCTCACTTAAGAAATATCAAATTGAAATAGAGATCGATATAAGAGAAAATTTTACGATTTTTGCAAATTTTAATGAAATAATCCAAATTTTAATAAATATTATAAATAACGCAAAAGATGCATTTAAACAAAGCTATGTAAAGCCAAGAGTAATAAAAATTTATACTTTCATAAAAGATAATCGTAAAAATTTATGCGTGCAAAATAATGCAGGAGCTATAAAGGCTTCGTTTTTAAAGGTTATCTTTGAGCCACACTTTAGCACAAAAGAGTCTGGCAGCGGGCTTGGTCTATATATGAGTCGGCTAATCGCTAGTAAAAATAACGCTCTAATCTTTGCTAGAAACGTAGATGAAAATAGTATTACATTTACAATTAGTTTCGAAAATTTATAATTTATTAAAATTCCCCCTTTTCTACCCTTTTTTGGTGTTAGTATTATCAGTATGAAATCATTTTGATTTTAGGATAAAAAATTTAAAGGAGGGCACATGAGAAATCTACAAAAAGCCTTAGCTGGTTTGCTCATGGGTGTTAGCATCTTCGCTTCACAAGCCTGTTGCGAAGAGCATAATATGCAGATGTCCGATAAAGCACGTGATGTTATCGCAAATCCTAAAGGCACACTGCAAAGTAGAGGTGTTATCTCCTTGCAAGACTACGTTGTAGAAGAGCAAGAGATGTATAACTGGTTATTTAAAAACCACCCTATTTTTACAAAATATGGTGGTAAAACCGTCGGTAAAATGGTCGTTCACGACCGTGGCTTAGAGTGGCTTGCCGAGGGACATGGCTTTGATATGTCAAAGCTTAGTAAAAGAGATGGCGGTAAGGGCTATAGCTCTATGATGTATAGAATTCCAGCCACTTCATCACTTCAATTTCCTAACAAATTTGTAGGACCAGAAAAGTGCGGTGAGTGTCACCCAGCTCAGTATGAAGTATGGAGCAGATCTCGCCACGCAACTACTATGCGTTTCCCTGGCGAGCACCCAGAGGTTAATAACAACCTAACTGAGCCAGTATTTGACAAAGATACCGCTTCTATCCTTCCAAAAGGTATCACTCCAGATGTTATCTACGCAACCGTTGGTCACTTAAGAACAAAAATGGGCTACGTAGATGCATGGTTACTTCGTGGTACTTACTATGTTGAGGGTGGTTTGCTAAGAGATGGTACAGGTCAGATCGTGGCTGGTGGTAACCAATGGCAAAGAACATGGGCGTTAAATTTAGACGACGCTACTGTTAAAAAGATAAAAGAGCTTGTCCCAGAATTTCCTGGCACTCTTGAAGAGTACGGCGACAATGGCGGATATGTCAGAGGTCTAGCTTCATACGCCGCAAAACATAAAAAATCAATGTTTTTCCAAGCAAACTCATCATATTGTGAAGTTTGTCACCCAGTTAAATTCGATTTCAAATCAAAAGCAGAATTTTATGCAGCACTTGGTAATGCCAAAGAGCTTCAAAAACACACTATCTCAAAAGGCGTAAGCTGCGAGGAGTGCCACGGAGCTGGCGGTCACCTTGATGGAGCTACAAATTTTAGAACATCAAACTGCGAACGCTGCCACCAAAGATTTAACTTTAGTCCAGATCTAGCTCGTGCTAATCCTCTTAATAACGGTAAGCTTGATCTCTCACTTAGCTCTAAATTTAAATCAATGGGACCAGGATGTGGTTCTGAAGGTTCTCAATCATACTTTACAGCTCACTATGACAAAGGTATGAGATGTGTTACTTGCCACGATCCACACGATAACACAGGTCCAGTTGTAGGCGATAAGAGCGTAACTGGTATGAACTATAACTCAGAACAAGGCTATCTAAGCTCATTCTATACTAAACCAAAAATTAGAAAAGAGTGTAAAGATTGCCACGAGACTCAAGCATATATCGCATCTAAAGCAGATACTCACAAAGATAACACTTGTGCATCTTGCCACATGCCATTTATGATGAGTTGTGAGAATTTCTATGCTGTTCAGTTCCAAGACAACGCTGGCTTTGATACTCAAAGAAGATCTCACATCTGGAAGATCATGGTTGATCCAAAAGAGAAATCTCTAGTACCAGGCGATGCTGCTAAAGGTCCAAGAGATGCTAAAGATTGGCACTTTGAGAGAGATAAAAATGGCCATAACTACGTTGACTTGATGTGGGCGTGCGCTAGAACATCTTGGGCTGATAAAGATATGAAAGATACCAAAGGCTGCCACAGCCCAGTATTATCTGAGCTAAAACCAACACTTCACTTCAAAAACCAAAAACAAGTTTATGATGAAGTTATGGGATGGCAAACTCCAGTTAAGAATGAATTCTCTGAAGTTAAGATTGGTATTGAAGGACTTTACTCACTACTTGAGACCAAAAAACTTGACGCAAGTGATAAAGTAAGAGTTTATGAGCTTATCCAAAATGCTCAAGAGATCATCGATATGGTTGAAAAAGATGGTTCGTGGGGTATGCACGGATTTAAATTTACTAAACAAAAACTCGATGCATCAAAAGAGTATATAAAAGAAGCTCAAAGAATTTTGAATAAAAATTTATAGCATTTAGGGGCTAGTTTTAGCCCCTTTAATCTTAAGGGTCCGATATGAAAAATAAGGTTTTAAAATTTACGCTACTTCTTAGCTTAAGTGCTTCTGGTTTGCTTGCAAATGTAGATTCAAATGAGTCTTATGCTATGGGAGCAACAAGTGGTGGATATGTTTTAAAAGGGTTACTTGAACAAAAACAAATAGGCATTAGCTACGATGCTGAGGCCGTTATCAAAGGTTTTAGTGATGCACTAAAAGGAGAGCTAAAACTAAGCGATGATGAGATAGCAAAGCTACTAAACAAAAGAGCTGAAAATTTAGACAAGATAGTAAAAGAAAAAGAAGCTGCCGTGCTTAAAGAGAATTTAAAGCAAGGCAAGGCTTTTATGGATAAAAATGCAAAAAATAAAAATGTAAAAACGACAAAATCAAAATTACAATATGAAATTTTAAAATCAAGCAAAAAGGGAGCGACTCCAAAACAAGAGAGTATCATCATAGCAAACTATAAAGCTAGTTTTATCGATGGTAAGGTCTTTGATGAGACAAAAGAGGCTCCAGCCCATCTTTCTATGCTAAATTTGATCCCAGGTCTTGAAGAGGGCTTAATGCTCATGAAAGAGGGCGATAAGTTTAAATTTGTTATCCCGCCAGAACTTGCATACGGCAATAGCGGCATGGAGGGTATACCTGGAGGCGAGACTATTGTTTTTGAGATAGAGCTTGTTAAGGTCTTAAAGCCAGGTGAGTTAGCCGAGGCTGCAAAGAAAATTCACGAAAAAGAACTAAATGAGGGCATTAAAAAGCCTCATTAAGATATAAAATGGAGTTAAAAATGCAAAATCAAAAAAATAGAAGAGCCTTTTTAAAAAGCATGGTAGTTGTGGCTGCTGGTGCTGGTGCGGCAAGTAGTGGTTTTGCTTTTAAGAGTGAAGAAAGTGTAAAAAAACCACACTTTGGTATGATATTTGACCAAAATAAATGTGTTGGCTGTACAGACTGCGAGATAGCTTGCAGAAAGGTAAATTTAGTCCCAAAAGGACAGATGAGACTTTTTATAGAAGATAAGACTAATCCTAAAAATTTACTCGATAAAAGATTTGTAAGAGTGTCTTGTCAGCAGTGCGTCGATGCGCCTTGTGTAGCTGTTTGTCCGACCAAGGCTTGTCATAAAGACGAAAAAACTGGCATACAAACTACAAATATAGATGATTGTATCGCCTGTAAATACTGCATCGTAGCCTGTCCATATGACGTGAGATATATCGATAAGGTTACGCACTCAGCTCAAAGCTGTAACTTTTGCGTAGATACAAATTTAAAGGACGAAAAAGAGCCAGCTTGCGTAGAAGCTTGTAGATATGAAGCGATCGTTTTTGGTGATCTTAACGATGAAGATTCGCACATCAGCAAGCTACTAGCCGTAAAAGATAGCATAAGGCTAAGAGCAGAGCTTGGCACAAAACCAAGCCTTAGATATATTCCTAAAGTAAAAATGGGGGTGTAAGATGGATGGTGCATTAAATTTTACTGCAACATTTTCGCATGGAGTAGAGTGGGGCTGGCCGATCGCTGTTTATCTTTTGCTAGCTGGTATGAGTGGTGGAGCGCTAATCGCTGCTATACTTTTAAAACACTATAAAAAGCAAAAGAGCTTTAGTCCATTTTTCAAGGCTGCTTCGCTTCTAGCCTTTGTTAGCATCATGCTCGGTATGGTTTGCTTGATAGCTGATCTTGAAAAGCCGCTTTTATTTTGGAAAATTTTGATTAATTATAATTTCACATCAGTTATGTCTATCGGTGTTGCTGGACTTTGTATATTTATACCGCTTAGCTTTTTGATGTGCCTTTATGCATTTAATGATGAGATTTCAAATTTCTTAGCCAAAAGTTTAAAATCCTTTAGCGCTCTTTTTGCACTAATAATGAAAATTTTAATACCGCTTTATCCATTTTTAAGTCGTATTTGTCTTATTTTTGCTGTAATAATTTGTGCTTATACTGGATTTTTGATCTCAGTTTTGATTAGATTCCCACTCTTAAACACAGCTGTGCTTCCAGCTTTATTTATAGCTTCAGGACTAAGTGCTGGCATAAGTGGCAGTAGCTTGGTTGCAGCAGCTTTATTTAAAGAAGATCCACATTCAAGCGACCTTCATTCGCTTCATAGCGTAGAATTTAGCGTTTTGGGGGCTGAAATTTTACTCATTTTAATGCTTTTTGTATCGCTTTTACTTGGCTCAAGTTATCAGCAAAATGCAGCTGTTGCTTTTTATAGTGGCGTTTGGGCAAATTTCTTTTGGCTTGGTGTTGTGCTGGTTGGCTTTATTGTGCCTTTTGTTTTAAATTTTGCATTTGGCAAAAAAGTAGCTAGCCTAAAATTTAGCTTTTATATCAGTTCATTAGCGGCTGTTATTGGTGTTTTACTGCTTAGGGTGTTTATACTTTATGCGGGACAAACTTATAGCATTTAAAGTAGAGGCGAGCGATGAGAATTTTAAATATCTACCGCTTGTCTTTGATATTATTATTTATTCTTGCTTTTGGTGCAGGACTTGCGACCTTTTTAGAAAATTTTTATGACACACAAACGGCCAGAGTACTTGTCTATGAAGCGCTTTGGTACGAGTGTGTTATGTTTGCTTGCACCATTTGTTTAGCCATTAGTATCGTAAAAACCAAGATGTATAAAAAATTTGGCGCATTTTTGATACATCTTGCTTTTATTATTATCTTCATCGGGGCTGCGCTTACAAGGTATTTTGGCGAAGAGGGCGTGCTACATCTAAGAGTTGGCGAGAGCGGCAACACCATGCAAAGCGTAAAGCCTTATCTTATAGTCGAAATGCTTGGAGAAAATTTTAGTTATCCATTAAAATTAAGCTTATTTGGTAAAAACGACTTTGAGTTTAAAAATTTTATAGACGGCAAAGAATTTATAATTAATTTGCTTGGATATAAAAAAGATGAGAAAAATGCTCCTGCTACGCTTAGTTTAGAGATAAGTTTTAACGGCGAAAAAAAGAGTATTAAACTAAAAGGCGGAGCCGGATATGAGCTGGAGCCTAGTGTGCTAAGTTTTGGTGGGCAAGAGGTGAAATTTTACTTTAGCTCAAAGGCTTTAAATTTACCATTTTCATTAAAGCTTGACGAGTTTATTTTAGAGCGATATGCAGGGCTAAATAGTCCATCATCTTATACAAGCAAAGTAAGTATCGCTGGCAGTAAGTACGACATCTCGCTAAATAATCCACTAACGATTGATGGCTATAAAATTTTTCAGTCTTCATACGATCCTGACGAGCTTGGAAGCGCTTTTGAGATCAGCCGTGATCCTGGCAAAATCCCAACTTATATCGGATATTTCTTGCTTTGTCTTGGCTTTGTGGCAAATTTATTTAGTAAAAAGAGCCGATTTTTTAGGCTGCTAAATTTTATAAAAGGTTCGCAAATCGTATTTTTGGCTATTTTGCTTTTAAATGCTACTCCAAATTTTGCCAATGAAAATAATAAAAATTTAGACGCTCATGCAAGCAAATTTGCCAAAATTTTAACTCAAGCTGATAACAGAATCGCTCCAGCTGGCTCTTACTCAAGAGCTGTGATAAGTAAAATTTCAACCAAAACTACGCTATTTGGGCTTAGTAGCGAGGAGCTAATGCTCTCTTTTGCTATCTCGCCAAAAGAGTGGATGGATAAAAGGATGGTAAAGATCACAAGTGAGCGTGTGGGCGAGCTTTTGGGAGTTAATGAAAAATTTGCTAGTTTTAACGATGTCTTTAACGAAAATGGCGAGTATAAGCTGGCTAAATTTGTAGAAGCTGCAAATGAAAAATCTGCCTCAAAAAGAGATAAATTTGATAGTGACGTTATAAAATTTGACGAGAGATTAAATGTCTTATATCTTGCGCTAAAGGGCGAGATGCTTAAATTTATCCCAGCTAAAAATGGTGATAAGCTCACGTGGCTAGGCGTAAATGAAGCCTTTAGCTCAAGTGAAATTTCAAACGAGCTTAAAAGCATTTTGGGCGCTTATATAGAAAATTTAAGCCTTTGCGTAAAAAGTGGTGAGTGCAAAGAAGCTGATAAGAGCTTGGAGAAAATTTCAAGCTATCAAAGAAGCATTCTAGGCTCTCTTGCGCCAAGCGAGGCAAAGGTGGAGCTTGAAGTGCTTTATAACCAAATGGAAATTTTTAAATTTCTTATATATTTTTACATGATTCTTGGATTAGTTTCGCTCGCTCTTGGCTTTTATAGGCTATTTTCTGGAAAGAAATTTAGATTTGAAAAAGCGCTTAGCCTTGCATTTTATTTTGGCTTTGCGGTACATTTGCTAAATTTAGCTCTTCGTGCTTATATCTCAGGGCATGCGCCTTGGAGTGATGCTTATGAGAGCTTAGTGTATATCTCGCTTGCAAGTGTATTAGCTGGAGTGCTATTTTTCAAGCATCAAAGCTTCGCTCTTGGAGCTGCTTCACTTTTTGCAAGTGTGAGCTTGCTTGTGGCTCATTTAAATTTTATAAATCCACAAATAACAAATCTAGTCCCAGTTTTAAAGTCATTTTGGCTTAGTGTGCATGTAAGTGTCATCACGGCAAGCTATGGCTTTTTAGGTTTTAGCTTTGTGCTTGGGCTTCTTGGGCTTCTTTTAATGGCTATAAAAAATCAAAAAAACGAGCAAAAGCTTAGTGAGCAGATAAGATACCTCGCCGCAACTAATGAGCTAAGCCTCATCATAGGACTTAGCTTGCTAACTATTGGAAATTTTCTTGGCGGCGTCTGGGCAAACGAGAGCTGGGGTAGATACTGGGGCTGGGACAGCAAAGAGAGCTGGTCGTACATTACGATAATTATTTATGCCATTGTGCTTCATTTAAGATTTATCCCAAGATTAAAAAATATTTTTACTTTTTTGGTAGCTAGCGTGCTCTCTTTTGGTTCAGTTATTTTTACCTATTTTGGTGTAAATTTCTATCTAAGCGGACTTCACTCATACGCAAATGGCGATGGATTTAGCGTTTCAAATTTGCTTTATTTGCTTTTAATGCTCTTGGCTTTGCTAATCGCCTTTGCTTATAGAGGTAAGGATATAAAAGAGATTTAGGAGATATGATGAAAAAGAGTTTGGTTTTATTGTTTGCTTGTTTGGGACTATTAAATGCTGGCTATATCAAAGAGGCTTTAAGCGCAAAAGACGATCACAACAAGCTAGCACAAATTTATGAAGATGCTTGCGATAAAGAGAAAAAGGCATCAGGCTGCTACAATCTAGCTGTGCTTTACAGTAGAGGTGATGGTAACGTCAAAAAGGACGAAGCAAAGGCGGCGATGCTTTATGAAAAGGCTTGTGATCAAAATTTCTCTATGGCTTGCAGTAATCTTGGCTATGCCTATGAAAAAGGCAAAGGTGTGGAGAAAGACCTAGAAAAAGCAGTTAAATTTTACGAAAAGGCTTGTAAGGATAATGAGGGTTGCACGGAGCTTGGCTTGCTTTATGCAAATGGCACCGGCGTGACAAAGGATCTTAAAAAGGCAAAAGAGCTTTACGAAAAGGCTTGCAAGGCAGGGGACGGCATAGGATGTAGCAACCTTGGCTATCTATATGCACAAGGCGAAGGTGTCGAGAAAGACTACGCAAAAGCCAAAGCAAACTACGAAATGGCTTGTGCAAACGAAGCTGGCATAGGGTGTGATAATCTTGGATTTTTATATGTTTATGCACAAGGCGTTGATCAAAACCTTACAAAAGCCACAAAGCTTTACGAGCAAGCGTGCATATATGGATATGAAAAGGGCTGCAACAACTACGCTATCATGCTAGCTGAAGGCAAAGGCGTAAAAGAAGACGTGGAGAAAGCACGTGAAATTTTTACTAGAAGCTGCAAAAATGGCTTAAAAGAAGCGTGCGAGAATTTAGAAATTTTAGGAAAGCATTGATGCTTGATAAAGCTAACCTAGCGGTATTTAAAGCTTATATAATATAAAAATAAAAATACTAAAGGAGATAATATGATTTTACGTTCTATCTTGGGTTCAGCACTACTAGCGACCCTACTTTTTGGTGCCTCGGCAAATGAACAAGCTGTAAAAATGAAACCGATGTTTCAAAGCGTGGATCCTAGCAAGGCTACACTAGTAGGAAGCGGCGAGGGCAAGGAGTATTGTGCTGTTTGTGGAATGAATTTGGTTAAATTTTATAAGACTAATCACGTATATAACGGCAAGCAAGTAGCATCACTCCACTGCTTATACGAGCTAACAGAAGGCAAGATTCCAAGCGAGGCACAAGTCGTTGATACTAAAAATCTAAATTTAATCGATGTAAATAAAGCCTTTTATGTCGTTGGTAGTAGTGTTAAAGGCACAATGACTAGAAATAGCAAATATGCCTTCTCAACTGAGGCTGACGCAAAAGAATTTCAAGCAGAAAATGGTGGCGAAATAATGAATTTTGCTAAAGCTTACGAGATAGCTGGACAGGATTTCGAGGGCGATAATAAAATGATAAAAGCTAAACGTGAGGACGGCGTTTATGCGCATGGTAAAGAATTTTATGAAGCAAACTGCGAAAAAACAGATCCAAAAGGCTTTAAAGCTATCTCTGAGCTAAAAGCTCATCTTAAACAAGTATGTGACTCAAAAGAGGCTAACAAAGCTCCTGAATACGACAAACACCTACAAGCTGCCGCTTTGTATCTATGGGACGCTCCAGCAAATTTAAGTACTAGCAACCAAGCTTCAAAAGCTAAACAAGAAATAAAAAAACCTGAGAGAATAGTCGTGCCAAAGGGCACAAGATGTGCGGTATGTGGCATGCTTGTCAAAAATTCTCCATGGGCAACACTCATCAAATCAGATGGCAAGGATTATTATTTTGATGGCGTAAAAGATATGTCGCAATTTTACTTTGCGGATGGCAAAATGAAAGATGCTTATGTGAGCGATTATTATACGTTAGAAAAGCTTGATGCAAAAGATGCGTTTTATGTTCATGGCTCAAACGTTTACGGACCAATGGGCGATGAGTTTATCCCATTTAAAGACGAAGCAAAGGCAGTGAGCTTTTTAAAAGATCATGCTGGCAAAGGTGTCATAAGATTTGACGAGATAAAGAATTTTATCGGTAAATAGTGTGAAATTTCTAGTTTTTTTGGCGTTATTTTTTGGACTCTCTTATACGCTTTTGGCGGCACACTATCTTAGCTTTGATCATAAAGCAAAGCAAGATGAACTAAGAGAAATTTCTAAGATAACAAGAGCAAATGCTGCTTTTAGTTTTAACCAAAAGGGGCAAAAAGGCTTTGTCTATGATAGGTAAAAATTTTATAAACTATGCTGTGGTTCTGCTTTTTAAAGATAGGAAGGATCACCTTTTTAGCTTTTGCCTCTTTGCACTCATTATCTTTGTGCTAAGCTCGGTACTTTTTATCTCTGGATCGATCCAACATGATCTTATAAATTTAGTAAAAGATAGATCAAGTATCGTAGTGAGTGCATTTCGTGCTGGCAAAAATGATCTCATGCACCCTGGCTATATCTACGACATCTCAAAGATTGATGGCGTAAGTGATGTAAGGGGTGTGGTTGATGGAGAGTACTACTTCGTTCAAAAGCGTGTTTGGTTTCATCTATATGAAGATGATAGCTTAAAAGAGGATGAGATGATTGTCGGAGAAGGTGTAAAGGCGGCGATGAATGAGCTTTACTACGACGAGAGCTTTAATTTTCTAACTGAAGAGCGCATGATACCGGTAAAGATATTAAAGACCATGCCGGCACAAAGTGGCTTAATCACAAATAACGCTATATTTTTGCATCCAAATACGCTAAGAGCTATCTTAAATTTAAAAGATGAAGAGTATACAAAGCTCTATGTTGAGGTGCCAAACACCGATGAAATCAGTGAAGTAGCTTTAAAGATAGAGAATTTATATCCAAATTCTTTCGCCCTTAGTATAGAAGATGAGGTGGCTAAGGTTAGGCACCTTTACTATTATAAGGGTGGAATTTTCATGAGCATTTACGTTAGCGTTATGCTTATATTCTTTGTCTTGCTTAAAAACCAAATTTCACTTGCCTATGGTAGTAAAAAGCGTGAAATAGCTATTTTAAGAAGTATTGGTTTTTGTATAAAAGATATTATATTTTTAAAATTTATACAAAATTTCATCGTGAGTGTTAGTGCTTTTTTACTCGGTGTTATGCTGGCTTATCTCTTTGTTTTTGTACTTAACGCTCCACTTCTAAAAGGGATATTTTTAGGCGATGAGCTTTTAAATTTTACAAATTTCACCCCTATTTTAGAATTTGATAAGCTCTTTTTGATCTTTGTTTTTGGTGTGATACCATTTTTGGCGTTTGTACTCATACCTTCATGGAGAGTAGCAAGTAGTGACATAAATGAGGGGCTAAAATGATAAATATAAGAGGTGTTAGCCTAGTTTATAACCAAAACAAACAAAATGAGTTTTGTGCTTTAAAAAATATAAATTTAGATATTAATGACGGCGAGCTAGTGATACTAAAAGGCATTAGTGGAAGCGGTAAAAGTACCCTACTTTCTCTTATCGCCCTACTTCAAAAGCCAACTAGTGGAGAAATTTTGATAGATGGCACTAACATCGCAAAGCTACCTGATGCCTTTTGCTCTGAGCTTAGACACAAAAGACTTGGATTGGTTTTTCAAAATTTTAACCTTATTGATGGCTTGAGTGTATATGAAAATTTACTAGCTCCATTTGCTCTAACAAATTTTAAGGCAAGTGTGCGAGATGAGATGATAAAAAAGGCTCTAAGCCTCGCAAATATCGCTCATAAAAAAGATGAGAACGTATCAAATTTAAGTGGTGGCGAGCGTCAAAGATGTGCGGTAGCTAGGGCTTTATCTATGGATGCTAACATCATCTTGGCTGATGAGCCAACGGCAAATTTAGATAGAGATAATGCACGTGCATTTTTAGGCTTGCTAGAGTCTTTTAAAGCTCTAAAAAAGAGTGTTATTGTCGCTACTCACGATAGCATTTTTGATGAGCTAAGTGCAACAGATAGGGTTGTTAGCTTGCAAAACGGAGAGATAGTATGAGTGTCTTTTTATCAAACGCCGTTATTGCCTTTTTGTTAGCGGAGTTTGTACTGTTAGTTTTGATGAGTATTTCGCTCTTTTACGTCGTTAGGATCGTGAGGTCGTGGGACTACAATGCACTAACATCGCTTCAATACTCACTTGAAAAGCAAAACTATCTTGTAAATACGATCTTGCTTTTTTGCGTCTGCATAAAGATCGTTTTGTTTATATTTTTTGCACTTTGCCTAAATGAGCTCTCTGACATCGTACCTGGTGCTATGTGTTCAGCTGGAGTGATCGGCTCAAATAAATTTGGCGGCATCCTGATGCTTACTAAAATTTTGCTGATCTTTGGGCTTGGCATTTGGCTGGTTATAAATAAGCTTGACTTGCAGGCTCTAAATTTCCCTTATCTAAAGAAAAAATACGCCATTTTTATCTGCCTTTTTGTCATGATATTAGTCGAGCTTGGTATAGAAATTTCGTTTTTTTACAATATCCCACTAAAAGTGCCGGTCTTTTGCTGTTCTGTTACTTTTCAAGCTCCAAAGCTACCATTCGGCTATACAAATTTTGGCTTAGTGAGTGCATTTTATGTGCTCTTTTTTGTCATTTTGGTGCTAAATTTTTTAAAGCAAAGTATGGCGAGCTTTGTGGCAAATTTGTTGTTTTTGGTGCTTAGCTACTATGCCATTACCTACTTTTTTGGCCTTTATGTTTACGAGCAGCCAAATCACAAATGCCCATACTGCATGCTAAAAGGTGACTATTTTTATGTTGGCTACCTCATCTGGGGCAGTTTGTTTCTCGGTGTATTTTACGGCCTCATGCCATATCTTGTTGAGATTATCACAAAGACAAACTACTCACACAAGCTTAAATTTTCATCTATCTGGCTAAGTGTTTGTGTGCTGATCTGTGCGCTTTATGTCCTAAAATACTATCTTTTAAGAGGATTTTTATTTTGATAAAACAAATTTTTTCTTTGTGTTTGTTAGCTCTAGTCTTAGCCGTACTCGCCTATAATGCCGACATAAGTGATGATAAAATTTTGGTTTTAAATAACGGTAAATCAGAGCCGATCGAAGAGCTAACACCAAATAAATATATATGTTATGAGAGTAGGACACTCATTGCCGATAATAACGATACGGCTCAAGCTATCATGCCAAATGGCAATATCTACTTCTTTAACGATATTACAAATTCTTTTATCTGGTATATGGCAGAAAAAGATAAAGAAAAGATAAAGCTATATGTATACACAAAGGATACAAACCGCTATATCCTAGCACAAGACGCTTGGTACTCAAGGGTTGACATCACACCGATGGGATATGGCATAGGGGCATATGAGTTTCATTTGTATGGCATATGCGATAACTATTTTAAAGAGGTCTTACTATACGCAGCACGCGGTGAAACGCTACTAAATCCATACATAAACATCTTGCTTTCAGAAAATAAGATATAAATTTGCGGAGCTCTAAATTTGTTAGAGCTTGCTTGGTTTTTGGTATTAATGGAGGGAATGATTTAAATTTATTACCTAAAATATGCTGCTAGTTTATTCTTATTATGTCTATGTTGCTATTGTTCATTTTTTTAAAATAATCACATCCTCTCTGATATTCTAAATCACAAGCTTTTTTAAATAGTTTAATTGCTTTGATATAGTCATGTTTTATGCCCTGGCCTTTTAAATATAAAACCCCCAAATTAGAACAACTTTGGCTAATTTCGTCATCACATGCTTTTTGCCATAGTTTGGCTGCTTTTAGGTGGTCTTGTTTTACTGATTGCCCCTTTGAGTAAAAATTTCCTAAATTATTACAGCTTTGAGAATATCCATCATCACAAGCTTTTTCATAAAATTTGGCTGCTTCTATATAATCTTGCTTTACACCATTGCCATTCATATACAAAACTCCTAAATTGTGGCAACCATTGGCGTATTCGCCATTGCAAGCTTTTTCATAGAGCCAGGCTACTTTATGATAGTCTACTTTGACGCCAAGACCATCTGAGTATAAAGCCCTTAGCATATTGCAGCATTTAGCATTTCCATCATCGCAAGCCGTGCTAAATATCTAGGCCGCCTTATAATAATTGCCTTGATCATAGGCTTCAATTCCAAGCTCCACTATATCCTTAGAGAAGCTGGTAGTTATTAGGATCACGGATAAAAGAGCGGCCTTTTTCATTTTTTCTCCATTTTTGTAAATTTGTTGTTATTTTGGTTTAGCTTGTCTTCTTTTATTAGAGAAACAAGCCAAATTTAGTATCTAACGTTATTAACCTTTAAAAAGTCTCTTAGGTCTTCATATTCGCTATTTTCGAAGTAGCGCCATTTGCCAGGCTTTAGCATATCAAGGCTAACGCGCCCAAAGCTAACACGTTTTAGGTCCATCACTTCAAGGTCAAAGTAGCCAAAGAAGCGGCGAAGCTCCCTGTTTTGCCCCTCGTTGATGATAACCTTTAGTTTTGTGTAGCCACCACTTGAGCCAAAGACTTTGTAGGCTAGAAATGGCTTAAATTCCATTGATTTTATAGTAGTTTTTGCGTGTGCGCCTTTTGTGGCATCCTTGGCAAAAAAGCCATTTATCATCGCCTCAATTACCTCTTTTGTTATCTCGCCTTTTACTTTTAGATAGTATTCGCGCTCTAAGTCGCTATTCATGAGCGCTGTGGCGATCGCTGGAGCGTCAGTTAGTAAAAGTAGCCCCTCACTTGCATAGTCTAAGCGCCCTACGCTAACAAATTTTGCAAATTTCTTATCTAATGTGTCGTAGATCGTTTTTCGTCCGCGGTCGTCTTTTTTGCTAACTAGCTCGCCCTTTTGTTTGTGATAAACGATAACGGTAAATTCCTTTTTTAGCTTTATTAAGCGACCATTTATACGAACTTTATCATCTTCATCCACACTTGTCGCAAGATCGCTAACCACACGTCCTGCTATGCTAACCTTGCCAGCTTTTATCAGCTCATCTGCCTCACGGCGTGAGTAGTTTGTGTTGTGTGAGATAAATTTATTGAGTCTTGTTTTTTCCATTTTTATAGTCCTAAATTTGCAAGGTCATGGATGTGTAAAACACCAACAGGTACGCCATCTTCCACAACGGCCAGAAGCTGAATTTTATATTTTTCTATCAAAGCTAACGCATCCACGGCTAACATTTCCTTGTCGTTTATCTCTTTTGGATGCAAGGTTGCAAATTTCATCGCTGGCTCGTCTAGATCAAAGTCTTCTCTCATAAGCGCACGTCTAAGATCGCCGTCGCTTAAAATAGCATTTAATATACCATCTTTATCGACGATTAGGACCGTGCCAAGTTTACCGTGTGTCATAGTATCGATTGCTTTTTCTAGGCTCGCATTCCAGCGAACTATCGGTAAATTTTCGCTTCTCATCACATCTTTTACCTTTAAAAATAGCCTCTTGCCAAGGCTGCCACCTGGATGAAAATTTGCAAAGTCCTCTTTTTTAAAGCCTCGCCTTTGCATCAAACAAACAGCCAACGCATCGCCAAGAGCTAACGTTAGTGTGGTTGATGCTGTTGGAGCAGCGTTTAATGGGCAGGCCTCTTTCTCTATGTCTATACTAATAAATACATCGCTAAATTTACCAAGTGAGCTTGTTTCACTCCTTGCCATGGCGACTATTTTTACGCCAAAGCGCTTTACGTGAGGCAAAATTTTGATAAGCTCATCGCTCTCGCCGCTAAAGCTAATGGCTAACAAAACATCATCTTTTTCTATCATGCCAAGGTCGCCGTGCATAGCCTCTGTTGGATGCAAGAAAAAGCTTGGCGTACCAGTGCTTGCAAGCGTAGCAGCGATCTTTGCTCCCACATGACCGCTCTTGCCTACACCTGTTACTATGACCTTGCCTTTTGTATTAAATATCAAATTTACAGCATCTTCTATCTCTAAGTTTTTAGCATGTCTTAAAAGCTCGTTTGCTTCTATCTTTAAGACTTCGGCTGCGATTTGGTTGATTGTTTGCATAAATTTCCCTTACATTAGATAGATAATTGGCACGATAGTTGGGTACTTTTTGACCTTTCTAAAGATATGCTTTCTAATCACTTGACGTACTTGTGACTCGAGTAGTCTGCCATCTTTTAAAAGCTCCTCCTTGACGTTGCTTAAAAACTGCGTCAAAATTTCTTGCATCTCTTTGCTAAACTCCGCATCTTGTTTATTGCCTACAAGTCCGTAGCTAATGACACGAGGCTTGTTTATTAGCTTTGCGCCATGACGTGAAATTTGAGCGATTATCATGACGACACCTGCTTCGGCAAGATTTTGTCTATCGATGACGACATCGTCTGATATTTGTTTATTTATTTGATTGTCTATGAAGACTTTACCAGTTTTTACCGTTTTTACACGTTTTAAGTATTTTTGACAGATCTCCATTTGATCGCCATCGCTCATTAGATAGATATTTCTCTCGTCTACGCCGCAGCTTATAGCTGTCTCTTTGTGCTTTGCGATGTGATTGTACTCGCCGTGAACTGGCAAGAAAAATTTTGGTTTTATAAGACGTAGCATCAGCTTTTGTTCTTCTTGTGCTGCGTGACCGCTGACGTGGATCTCGCTAAAGTCTTGATAAGCGACGCTTGCACCTGATTTTATTAGGAAATTTAATACAGTTGAGATACTGCTTTCATTACCAGGGATCGCCTTTGAGCTGATTATTATCTGATCGGTTGGTTTTATTTTGATGTATTTGTGTTCATCGGTAGCCATTCTGTAGAGTGCGCTCATAGTCTCACCCTGAGAGCCTGTGGTGACGATCAGCACTTCGTTATCTTTAAATTTGCCGACTTCGTTAGCGTCGATAAAAATTTTCTTATCGAGTTTGATATAACCAAGCTCCATTGCAGTATATAAATTTCTCTCCATTGATCTACCGATGACGCAGACCTTGCGGTTGTATTTTAGCCCCCACTCGATCGCTTGATAGACGCGGTGGATGTTTGAGCTAAATGTGCTCATTATGACGCGACCCTTGGCCTTTGAGAAAATCGCATCAAAGGTTTTGCCCACGCTACTTTCGCTTTTAGTAAAGCCCTCTTTATAGCTGTTCGTGCTATCGCTCATTAGGCACAATACACCTCTTTCGCCGTAGTATGCAAGTCTGCCAAGGTCGGTTGGATAGCCATCTATCGGTGTGTGGTCAATCTTAAAGTCACCCGTATGGATGATGGTGCCCGCCTTTGTCGTGATGGCTAGCGCGCTAGCATCGATGATAGAGTGCGTGATGTGTATCCACTCGACTTCAAAGTCGCCTATGAGATATGGCTTTCGCTTCTCGACCGATCTAAAGAGTGAGCGCTCTTGCTTTAGTCCGTGTTCTTCGAATTTATTATTTATCATGCCAAGTGGTAAAGGTGTGGCATAAATCGGAAATTTAAACTCTTTGTAAAAATATGGTACCGCGCCGATGTGATCTTCGTGTGCGTGAGTGATGATGACACCTTTTATCTTGTCTTTTATTTTTCTAACATAGTCAAAGTCTGGAATTAGGATATCCACGCCGTGCATACTCTCGCTTGGAAAGCTCATGCCAATATCCACGATGATCGCGCTCGTGTCGGTCTCAAATATCGTCATATTTCCGCCGATCTCGCCAAGACCGCCAAGTGGAGTTATGCGAATTTTATGTTCGCTTGAGTTTAGATACTTCATCGGCTCTAGACGTAGCTCGTGAACGGCCTTGTTTGCCACCATTGCACTTGCGATATCTTGCTGCCATTGTTCATTGCCGTTTAGCTTAGCTGGTAAATTTTTCTTTGGCTTTTTAGCCTTTTTTGGCTTTTCTTTTTGTTCTTGTGTTTTGGTTTTTGTTTCTTGTGATTCTTGTTTTTGCTCTTTTGGCTTATTGTTTTCGCCATTTTTGTTTTGATTTTTGTTATTTCTTGACTTTTTTGGGCGAGGATTTTGGCTCTTTGGCTCGGCGTGCGCTTCATTTTCAGCCTGCTCTGCTGCAAAGAAGTTATCTATTACACTTTTGCTTGCTAGTGAAGCTTGCTCGGTAGTTTCGCCTTCTTGTTTTGGTTTATTTTTTGGTCTAAATCTTCGTCTTTTGTTGTTTTTGCTTTGATTAGTTACAACTTTCTCTTCGTTTTTGTCGTTCATTATCTTCCTTTAATCTTTCAAATACTTTTAGATAAGAATCGACATCTAGCTCGTGTGGACGTAAATTTTGAGCTAAGTCTAGGTCTTCAAAAATTTCTTCTAACGTCTTTTTGTCAAAATTTGTGGATAAATTTTTCAAAAGCGTCTTTCTTGGCGAAGCAAATGCAGCTCTTAAAAATACTTTAAAAGCCTCGTATTGTTTTGCATCTTTGAAAATCCCGTCTTTGCCAAAAATCTTTTTTGTTTTTTGTAGTTTGATGACTGAAGATGTGACCTTTGGAGGTGGATTAAAAAGCTTTGCATCCACGTCAAACAAAAGCTCACACCTGCCTTGAAGTGAAGCGAGGATCGATAAAGAGCTAAATTCTTTATCCTTGCTCTTTGCACTAAATTTAAGAGCAACCTCTTTTTGTATCATCACGATAAGCCCAAGGCATTTTTCGTCATCTATCGCATTTAGGATCATCTTCGTAGCAACGTAATAGGGTAAATTTGCGACCAAAAAGTAGTTCTCGCTACTTAGTCCACCCTCTTGCTGCCACTGCTCTAAAGCATCTTTACAAAAAAGTTTTAATTGTCCATTTTGGATCTCATTTGCAAATTTGGCCTTTAAAATTTGAAACAGCTCACAATCTATCTCAAAACAGGTTGTCTTATAAATTTGCAAAAGTCTAAATGTCAAATCACCTAAGCCAGGCCCAATCTCAATGACGTTTGCTACGTCATTGGGTATCGCTTGGATGATCTTATCTAGTGTCGATTTGTCCTGTAAAAAATTCTGTCCAAAGTGCTTTTTTGCCTTTATCATAGCCGCGATATTAGCCAAAAATTACTTATACAATGATTACAAGTTTAGTTTAATCATATATAAGATGGATTATAATCACTAAACAATAACGAAATAGGGCATAAATTTGAGCAAGGCAAATACCTTAAAATACTTTTTATTATCACAATATTTAGAGCCAAAAACCTTAGACAAGCCAAAAAAGACAAATACCAAATTTAAAAAATCAATAGACCTTGAGATCGCAAATTTCGATGAGAAATTTCTACAAATTTTAAGGGCATTTGACAGGTCGCTTTTAAAAAATGGTATAGAAATTTCGATTTATGGTGGTGTTTTTGAGACTGACTTGCTTGCCATTTATATCTCAAAGCTAGCAAATGTTAAATTTGAAAAAGAGCAAATTTTAGAGGAGCTACGCTCTGAGCAAATGAGCTTTGATAAGGCGTTTTGCTATAAATTTAAGCTTACTGGTGATTTGGTGTTTTGTAAAGATGATCAAAATTTTGCTTTAAAAGATGTAAATTTAGATGATGATTTAACTCCATTTTTTACACCAAACTCATCTGATGATCTTTTCATCTCAACAGCTCCTTGGGCAATGGCTCGCCTAGATCATCTAAAAGAGATAAGCCAAAGTGACTTTAACAAAGAGTGTGAGCGTATAAAAGACAAGCTATCTATCTATAAAGAAAAAATGGAATTTGGCAAATATATAAAGCTTATAAACGATGAGCTAAAAAGTGCACTTAAAACACCATTTTGTAATGATTTCTTAAGGCTTGAAGTAAAGATCATAAATCCAAATTCTAAAGAAAATGATAGCCTTTTAAATAGCTTTTTCATAGATGATATAAATTTGCTTATCAAATTTTATGAGTCAGGCAGGACGCATGAGCTAACGGATCAATTTCTAGACGAGGGCAGTGAGAATAAATTTGAAAGACTTGATGTAAGAGATGAGCAAAATAAAAGGCTTGTTAGAGATTTTCTTAAAGCAGAAGAATATCCAAGATCGGCCTTTGTTAGTGACTTTGCTTTAAATTTCTCGCAGCAAATTGCCGTTAATAACATCATTAAAAAATTTAAAGAAAAAAGTGGTGGAATTTATAGCGTAAATGGTGCTCCAGGAACCGGTAAAACAACACTTTTAAAAGACGTAATGGCTGAAGTTGTTACGCTTAGAGCGATGAAGCTCGCACAAATGAGTAGACATGATATCTTTGCTCCAGTTCGAGATAGTAGCGATAAGGTGCTTTATTTTACTCTAAATAAAGAACTCCAGGGCTATGAGATGGTTGTTAGCTCTTGCAATAACGGTGCGGTTGAAATTTTAAGTAAAGAGCTTAGCCAGTTAAAAAGTATTGGTAGTTATGCAGGTGAGATTGATTATTTTAAATTTATAGCTACAAGGCTTCTCTCGGCCGATGAAAAGACAAATTTTGGAGAAAAATCTTTTATCTCAAAACCTGCATGGGGGCTTTTTTGCATACCTCTTGGCTCAAAGCAAAATAAGTCAAATTTTGTTTTTAACGCGATTAATGGCGTAAAGATCGAAAAAACACATAGTCAGTTTAAAGACATTTCAAAAGAATTTAAAGAATTTATAGAACAAGATGGCTTTTTAATGGGGCTTGGCAAATACTTGGCTACTGGCGAAGGAGTTGATGATTACGACGAGGCAAAGGAGAAATTTAATCAAGCCCTACACGAAGTAAATCTACTTTTTAGCGAGATCAGGATCAAAGAAGAGGAGCTAAAAAGTATAAATAGCGAGCTTATAAATATCGATAAAAGACTTGATAACTATAATTCAGCAAAGCAAATAGACGAGCTTTTAAAACCACTAATAGATGAACTGGATTTGAGCAAAAATGAGCTAGAGCAAAAGGTGGCTGAAGCTAACGAGCTAACAAAGCTTATTAGTCAGAATGAAATTTTGCAAGAGTATCTGAGTGCGCCTATAAAGCCATCATTTTTTATTTTCCAGCAAATTTTAAAGACACAAGCTTTTGAAAAATATAACAGTGAAGCGCAAAAAGTTAGTGAGATAAATCGCCAAATAGCTGAGCAAAATTTGAAAGCAAGCAAGCAAAATAGTGAAAATAAAGAGAAGAATGAAGCAAAATTAAACGAACTAAAAGCTAAAATAACTCAGCTTGAAGAGAAAATTTTAGAACTTAACACCAAGATAGACCATCTCAACAAACTTAATGGTGACTTTGTTAGACGTCAAAAATTAATTGGCAGAAGCGAAGAACTTGATAGCTTTTTAAATGGTAGTTTTAATCAGAGTAATGAAGAAATACAAAAGAGTATGCCATTTATGATGGAGCGTGATCTTTATGAGAAACCCCACAAGACGAAGCTTTTTAAGGCAAGAATCAAGCTTTTTAAAGAAGCGCTTAATCTGCATAAAGCCACTATCTTTGCTTGCAAAGAAGCTGTTAGAACAAATTTGCGAGCTCTTAGCGTTATATTTAATGATGAAAAAATGGCTGAAAAAAACGGGCTTGAAGCTAAAGATAGACGTGAAATAATAAAAGGATTATTTTTACTAACGCCAGTTGTTAGTTCTACTTTCGCATCTTTTAATAATACCTTTAAAGAGCTACTAAATGGCGATATAGGCTTGCTCTTAATAGATGAGGCAGGGCAGGCAAATTTAACTAACGCATTAGGTGCACTGCTTCGTTCAAACATGGCTGTTGTAGTTGGTGATCCACTTCAACTTGAGCCTGTTGTAACATTGCCACCAGCTTTAAATAACGCTATTTTACGCTACTGTGATGCAAAAGATGAGTTTAATCTACTAAAATCATCAGTTCAACTTCGAGCCGATAAAGTACAAAATATTGGTACATATATAAAAGGAGAGGGTAAGTCCATTTGGGTTGGTTCGCCACTTATCGTTCATAGAAGGTGCGCCAACCCTATGTTTAAAATTTCAAACGAGACAACATATGATGATATGATGATACTTGGTAGAGGTAGTGAAAGTAAACTTAGTGATCCTAACATCAAAACAGAATGGATTGACGTTAGTAGTGATGAATGGATAGGTAATTATAATAAAGCCGAAGGTATGATCGTTAAAGAGCTTTTAGGTGGTAAGTTAGCCAAGCTAAAAGATAGCGTTAAAATAATAACACCTTTTAAAGATGTTTGTAAAAATTTAAAAGGGGCTGGTACCATTCACACCATGCAAGGCAAAGAAGCCGATGTTATTATCTTTATCCTTGGCGGTGCTACAAAAGGTGCTAGAGCATGGGCTGCTAGTACGCCAAATTTACTAAATGTAGCACTAACAAGAGCAAAAGAGGTTGTTTATATAGTTGGTAACCGAGAAAATTGGTCTAATCTGCCATATTTTGAGGTAGCTGCTAGAAAAATAGATAAAGGACAGATTTGAATCATTTTGCAAAACGCATAATCCCATGCCTTGATGTAAAAGATGGCAGAGTTGTAAAAGGTGTAAATTTCGTAGGACTTGTTGACGCTGGAGATCCTGTCGAAATAGCTAAAAGATACAATGACGAGGGCGCTGATGAGCTTTGTTTTTTAGATATTACAGCCTCTCATCTTGGGCGTGATACGATAGTTGATGTCGTTAAAAAGGTTGCAAGTAAGCTTTTTATCCCACTAACAGTTGGCGGAGGTATACGCACGATCGATGATATCTCTCGCCTTTTAAATGCTGGTTGCGATAAAGTAAGCTTAAATTCATCAGCTATACAAGAACCAAATTTGATTGATGAGGCAGCTAAGAAATTTGGCTCGCAATGTGTTGTAGTAGCGATCGATGCCAAGAAGATCGAAAATGGTTATAGTGTTTTTATAAATGGTGGTAGGATCGATACCAAAAAAGATGCCTTTTCTTGGGCAAAAGAGGTCGAGTCACGTGGAGCAGGTGAGATATTGCTAACCTCTATGGACAATGACGGCGTCAAACAGGGCTTTAATCTTGAGCTAACAAAGATATTTAGTACGCTTTCTATACCGACTATCGCAAGTGGCGGCGCTGGTAAGATGGAGCACTTTAAAGAGGCTTTTGAAGCCGGGGCTGATGCGTGTTTAGCTGCTTCGATATTTCACTTTGGTGAAATCGAGATAAAAAAGCTAAAAGAGTATCTCAAGGCAAATGGCGTTGAGGTTAGGCTCTGATGTTAGTTATCTCTGCTGGAAAAAATGAAATTTTTGACTTTGCTTTGCCAATGGGTGTGGGGCTAGTTGATATGGCGATAAATTTGACAAAATTTTTGCAGAAACGAGCATGTATTGTAGCAGATGAAAAGGGTATAAATTTAAAAAATATCGATCCGCACTATCTTGCAAAGATCGAAGCTAAATTTGCAAATTCATCAAATCCAGAGCTGCAAAATCTAAGCCAAAATTTGTCAAAAAATCCTAAACGAAATTTATATCAGATGCCAGAAAAAATAGTTTTCGTTGGCTCAGCTGGTCTTTATAAAGATGGTGAAATTTTACAAATTTATGAAAGTTCGGTTGGGGCAAATATTGAAATTTCTAGCGTAGAAAATAGATCTTATTCACCGATTGAGTGTGAAATTTCTTCTATCGTTTCACGTGGAACTATCAAAACAAATTCGTCAAATTTTATAACGACTGATAAAAATTTAGCTTATAAAATGTTTGAAAAAGGCTATTTTTTAGAAAATATGGAGTTTTTTTCTGTTCTAAAAGTAGCTCACATTTTTAAAATTCCAGCTTATGGAATTTTCGTAGCGACAAATTTTTGTAATAAAGATGCACATGCTGATTTTGTAAAAAATCACGCAGAGGCCAAGAAAATTCTAACAAAATATATAAAGGAAAATATGTGATAAATTTGCTTGATCTTAGTATCGATGAGCTAAAAGAGTTAGTTTCTCCACCATTTAGAGCAACACAAATCTACGAGTGGATATATAAAAAAAATACAACCGAATTTAGCCAAATGCTAAATTTACCTAAAGATATGCGTCAAGATCTGGCTGAAAAATTTTATATCGATCCTTTAAAATGTGTAAAATTTGAGCAAAGTAGCGACGGCTCTATCAAGTATCTTTTTGAGCTAAAAGATGGGCTAAAGATAGAGAGTGTCTTACTCCCGATGAAAGAGGAGATCAGTGATGAGAATGGAAAGATCAGTCGCCATGCTCGCTATACGGTTTGTGTTAGTTCGCAGGTTGGCTGTAAAATGGGATGTGCTTTTTGTCTAACAGCAAAGGGCGGGCTTGTTAGAAATTTGACTGCAGGCGAGATTGTGGGGCAAATTTTATGGATAAAAAGAGAAAATAAAATACCTTATGAAAGACGTATAAACGTCGTTTATATGGGCATGGGTGAGCCACTTGATAATCTTAGTAACGTTAGTAAAGCTATCAAAATTTTAGCTCTTAATGAGGGTCTAGCCATATCGCCACGTCGTCAAACCATTTCAACTAGCGGACTTGGCAGTCAGATAAAAAAGCTTGGTGAGATGGATCTTGGCGTGTTATTGGCCATATCGCTTCATGCTGTTACTAATGAGCTTAGAAGCCGTCTAATGCCGATAAATAAGGCGTATAATATTGAGGCTGTTATGGATGCTGTTAGGGGATTTCCTATCGATATGCGAAAGCGTGTGATGTTTGAATACCTTGTTATCAAAGACCTAAACGATAGCGTGAGTGATGCTAAAAAGTTAGTAAAATTACTTCATGGCATAAAAGCGAAGGTAAATCTTATATATTTTAATCCACATGAGGGCAGTGAATTTGGACGACCTGAGCTTACCAGTATGCTAAAATTTCAAGAATATCTAAGAGATCACGGCGTTACTTGTACGATCAGACAGAGCAAAGGACTTGATATAAGTGCAGCTTGCGGGCAATTAAAACAACGCAATGAAAATGCAAAATTTAAAGCTATTTCCAGCGATAAAAATTTAAAAATACATTCGCTTGAAGATAATAGTAAAGCTAGTATGAGTTAGAATGAGTGTACTTGATATAGCTGAAATAGTCTTTGTTGCTGTTGTGGTTTTACTTGGATTAGGACTTATTTTAAAAGTTTTAAAAGAAGAAAAAGATAGGCATAAATTCTAAGCATTAACATCAAGATAAAGCCTAGCTCTCATAAAGAAATAATTACATAAACTACAAAATTATTATTGTGATATCTAAAAGCAATAAACTTTGGCAAAACGTAGGTAAAGGTTTATGAGAAATAGAAATTTATTAAAAAATTTTAGACTAAAGTAAACTCTCTTTTGCATACCTATGAAATTCGCTTTCAGCGTCAAATTTACTTTTTATGTTATAAAAAATTTCATCAAATTTAAAAGAAATTTCATCTGAGTGGAGTAAGAGCCTTTTTGCTCCAGTTAAATTTATCCGTTCACGCTCGCTCATTTCTTTATCTAAAATTTTCTCGATCTGTGGACGTGACAAACCATAAAGTGGTTCGCCAAGGATCTTGTGTTTCACATGAAACAAATGTAAGCGAATTTGATGCTGCCTGCCAGTGAGAGGAATAGCCCGAAGTAAAGTTGTATCGATATCGTCAAAATATCTGATCGGCAAAATTTTAGTCACAGCGCTCTTGCCGTTTTTGCAAATTTGCATCCGCATTTTCACATCGTCGTAGTTGTTTGCTAGATCCATTTTGGCATCGATCATAAATTCTCGTTCGATCTTACCTTGTACCATTGCGACGTAGCTTTTAAAAACCTCTCTATTTTCAAAAATTTTCTTTAGTTTAATCGTAGAATTTCTATCTTTGCCCACAACTATCACACCGCTCGTCTCAAAGTCCAGCCTATGTGCCACGCTTGCATCTCGTCCAAAAAGTGTATAAATTTCATCATTTAGCGAGTACTCACAGTGTCTGCCATTTGGGTGGCTCAGCACCCCGCTTGGCTTGTCAAATACCGCAAAGCTTTCGCACTCAAAGATCGGCTTAAGTCCCTTTGGCTCAGCCTCATAGTCGATTAAAAAGACATCGCCACACAAAACGGCATTTTTCTCAATCACGACACTACCGCTACATATCAGCCTACCTTTATCTATGAGGCGTTGCGCTTCTCTCATACTAAAGCCAGTTTTCATTAAAATTTTATACGCTTTTTGTTTGTTTGCAGTGGCAATAAATTTATTTACGTAGGGCAAGGTAATCCTTTTAAAAACGAGTGAGTTAGCTTAAGCACAAATTTATAAGCGTATAACCGACATTTCAGCACGGATTTTATATAATCCAAACTTAAATTTTATAAAATTATACGATGTGATTTTTAGCTTTCAAGGCTAAAATTTACTTTTATGATGAAGAAAACTAATACAAAAAGGTTCAACAATGGTCGAAAGATACTCGCGTAAAGAGATGGCTGAAAAGTGGAGTATACAAGCAAAATACGACGCTTGGCTCAAGGTAGAAAAAGCTGCAGTTAAAGCTTGGAATAAGCTTGGCTTCATAAGCGACGGCGACTGCGAGAAAATTTGCAGAAATGCTAAATTTGAAGTGGCTCGCATCGACGAGATAGAAAAGACGACAAAGCACGACGTCATCGCATTTCTAACAAGCGTCAGCGAGAGCCTTGGCGATGAGAGTAGGTTCGTGCATTATGGCATGACCTCAAGCGACTGCATCGACACAGCCGTCGCACTTCAGATGAAAGAGAGCCTAGAGCTCATCATCAGCGACGTAGAGGAATTTATGCAGGCGGTCAAAAACAGAGCGATTGAGCACAAGCATACGCTTATGGTCGGCAGAAGTCACGGCATCCACGGCGAGCCGATAACTTTTGGCCTTGTGCTTGCCATCTGGTACGATGAGATCGCAAGGGCGCTAAAGCTCATCAAAGATGCAAAAGATACGATCAGCTACGGCAAACTCTCAGGCGCTATGGGAAATTTAGCCCACGCTCCGATGGAATTTGAAGAGCTAACATGCGAGGAGCTCGGTCTAAAAGCTGCCCCAGCGTCAAACCAAGTGATCCAGCGCGACCGCTACGCACATGTTGTAAGCGCTATCGCAGTTCTAGCCTCTACTTGCGAGAAGATCGCGGTTGCCATTAGGCACTACCAAAGGACCGAGGTTTATGAGGCGGAGGAGTATTTTAGCCCAGGACAAAAGGGCTCAAGCGCGATGCCACATAAACGCAATCCAGTCCTTAGCGAAAACATCACCGGCCTTTGCAGAGTGCTACGCTCATATGTCACGCCAGCACTTGAAAATGTCGCCCTTTGGCACGAGCGCGACATCAGCCACAGCTCAGTTGAGAGATTTATCCTACCAGATATGTTTATCACGGCTGATTTTATGCTGGTTCGCATCAAAAATTTGATAGCAAATTTAGTCGTATATCCAGAAAATATGATGAAAAATTTAAATTTAACAGGCGGACTAGTCTTTTCACAGCGTGTGCTTTTACAATTGCCGCAACGCGGAATTTCCAGAGAAGATGCCTACAAGATCGTTCAGCGCAATGCCATGAAGGTCTGGGCAGACTTACAAGAGGGCAAAAAAGCGATCGATGAACAAGGTCACAGCCTATTTTTACAAAATTTGCTAAACGATGAGGATCTAACCAAGAGCCTTAGCAAAGATGAGATCAAAGAGTGCTTTGACTACAACTACTACACCAAAAACGTAGATAGAATTTTTGCTAGAGTTTTTGGCAAGTAATTTAAATGCAAGAAGTAAATTTATGCTTCTTGCTTCAATACATCGCTTCAAAAATTTTTACAACTATTTTAAAATAAGATCAAATTTTTTAAAAATAAAATATTATTTTTCGAATTAAATTTTATATCAAAAATCACTTTTTAAACAAAGAGAGTTTTTATCTCCTTTTGGATAAAATCCCAAATTAAAATTTAACATGGAGAGATATTTTTGAAAGTTATAAAACGTAATGGTAGAACAGAAGAGCTTGATATAAGTAAGATCAAAAAATACACAAACGAAGCAGTTCTTGGACTGAGCAATGTAAGCCTTAGCGAGCTTGAAGTGGATGCGAAAATCCAGTTTAGAGATATGATAACGACTGAGGAAATTCAGCAGACTCTTATAAAAACAGCAGTCGATAAGATCGACATCGACCGCCCAAACTGGACATTTGTTGCCGCAAGGCTATTTTTATATGATCTTTATCACAAAGTGACCGGCTTTAACGGCTACAATCACTTAAAAGATTACCTAATAAAAGGCGAAAAAGTAGGCCGCATCATCCCTGGGCTAAAAGAGAAATACGATCTTGAGGATCTAAACGCTTACATTAGGCCTGAGCGTGACCTTCAGTTTGCATACCTTGGTATCAAGACGCTTTATGACCGCTATCTCATAAAAGATAAGAATGGTATGCCAATCGAGCTGCCACAGCATATGTTTATGGCGATCGCGATGTTTCTAGCGCAAAACGAGCTAGACAGTCAAGGCTGGGCTAAGAAATTTTACGACCTTATCTCTAAATTTGAAGTGATGCTAGCCACGCCAACACTCTCAAACGCAAGGACTACACGCCACCAGCTAAGCAGCTGTTACGTAGGTAGTACGCCTGATAATATCGAAGGAATTTTTGATAGCTACAAAGAGATGGCACTACTTTCAAAATTTGGTGGCGGTATCGGCTGGGACTGGAGCAAGGTGCGCGCAATGGGCGGTAGCATCGATGGACACAAAAACGCAGCTGGCGGTATCATCCCATTTTTAAAAGTGACAAACGACATCGCAGTAGCGGTCGATCAGCTAGGCACTAGAAAGGGCGCGATAGCCGTTTACATCGAGCCTTGGCATATGGACGTGAGCGATTTTCTCGATCTTCGTAAAAACTCTGGCGAAGAGAGACGCCGCGCACACGAGCTTTTCCCTGCGCTTTGGATAAACGACTTATTTATGAAGCGTGTTAAAGAAAATGGCCGCTGGAGCCTCTTTGACCCAGCTCAAGTAAGCGATCTTTGCGACCTTTACGGTGAGGAGTTTGAGAAGAGATATTTGGAGTATGAAAACGACGAAAATATCCAGAAAAACACCATCCTTGCAAAAGAGCTTTGGAAAAAAATTTTAACTAGCTATTTTGAAACGGGCATGCCATTTTTATGCTTTAAAGACAATGCCAATAAAACAAATCCAAACGACCACGAAGGCATCATCAGAAGCTCAAATTTATGCACCGAAATTTTCCAAAATACAGCGCCAAACTACTATAAGATCAAGATCACTTATGAAGATGGCAGCGAGGAGCTATTTGACGAAGAAGAAGACATCACGGTCGATAGTGGCATAACTAAAAAAGCCAAAAAGCTTAGCGCGCTTGATAGCCTAAAAGGCAAGCAAATTTTTATCGTAGAAAAAGAGAGCATCGAGGGCAAAACGGCAGTTTGCAACCTTGCAAGTATAAATTTAAGCAAGATAAACAGCAAAGAGGACATCGAGCGTGTCGTACCGATAGCCATTAGGATGCTTGATAACGTTATAGACCTAAATTTCTACCCACACAAAAAGGTAAAACACACAAACCTAGCTTCTCGCTCGATCGGCCTTGGTGTCATGGGTGAGGCGCAAATGCTAGCTGAGAAAAACGTAAAATGGGGCAGCTATGAGCATTTGGCGCTAATTGATAGCATAATGGAAAACATAAGCTACAACGCGATCTACGCTAGCTCAAATTTAGCCGTAGAAAAGGGCGTCTATCCAAAATTTGAAGGCTCAAAATGGAGCAAAGGCATCATGCCGATAGACACCGCAAATGAGAATGCAAAAGCTCTTTTAAATGACAAAGGCGGGCTATTTGACGAAAATGTCTGCGACTGGGACAAGCTAAGAGAGAAGGTCAAGCGTGACGGCATGAGAAACGGCTACCTAATGGCGATCGCTCCAACAAGCTCGATCTCGATCCTTGTTGGCACTACTCAGACCATCGAGCCAGTCTATAAACGCAAGTGGTTTGAGCACAACCTAAGTGGCATGATCCCAAATGTCGTGCCAAATTTAAGCCCTGATACTTGGCAGTTTTATACACCAGCTTATGAGCTTGATCAGAGAATTTTAATAAAAGCAGGCGCGATCCGCCAAAAATGGATCGATCAAGGTCAAAGTCTAAATATCTTCATGAGCTTAGACAAAGCAAGCGGCGGATATCTAAGTGAAATTTACACGCTTGCATGGGAGCTTGGACTAAAATCAACCTACTATTTACGCTCAGAGTCACCAGACAGCGAAAAGCTAAACGACGTAGCTGACCGCTCGATCGAATGCGAGGGTTGTCAGTAAAGAACTTTTTATAATAAGATGTTTGATTTGTTTTCTTATTTTGGAGTAGTAAAGCTATGAAAGTATAGTTGTTATATTTTATGAAATATGTTTATATAATTTTAAAAAATAAAGATACTTATTCTATTCTTGGTAATATTGCAACTATTATTGTTGCAATAACTGCCATATAC
>NZ_POZK01000032.1:0-431 GCF_002913945.1 Campylobacter concisus
GTTTTTAGGATATCCATTTGATAAAGGTGCTCTCTCCACGCATTATCAAGCACTTGAAGGTATAAAATTTTCTCTATATCTTTTCTTTGCTCTTCGTTTAGCACGCTCATCTTTTCGTTATATCTAACCTCTAAAATTTGCGCTATTTTTTCTACTAGCTCATTATACTCTAGCCCTTTTAACTCGCTCTCGTCGATCTCTTCGCCACAGTCCGCAAGGATGATAGAGCATAAATTTTTAATATCAAAGTCATCTTTCAAGCCGCCATGGAAAATTTCAGCCGTATCAAGTAAATTTGTAGCGTATTCAACCCTATTTTGAGCTATCTTCTCACTCATATCGTAGTTTTTATCAAGTAGCTCATCGCGATATTTATAGATGGTCTTTCTTTGTTCATTTGCCACGTCATCATACTCAAGCAAGTGTTTTCT
>NZ_POZK01000033.1:0-6099 GCF_002913945.1 Campylobacter concisus
TTGTAAAATAGTAAGAAAATTTTTATCTTTTTTGGATAAAAATAACATTACATATGATAAAAGTATACAAACTCTATTTAAGCATAGTTATTTTGGTATAGATGATTTGTTGTGCGCAAGTCCTTATAAATTTAAAGGCAATGATATTGAACAAAACAAGGCATATATAAAAAATGAACTAGAAAAAATTTCGAATAATAATAAAACAAAAGACAGGTGGCTAGAGCTACTTAATATATGTGTAGAAATTTATAATACGATTGATGATAGCGATAAATATAGTTTTAAAAATAACTTTAGTATGTTGCTTGAAATTTTATCAAGCAATGATTCGCAACTGTTTATAGAGGTTTTAGGCGAGTATTTTAAGCTAGGTGATCCATTTTCATTATATTTGGATCATCGTATTCTTATAAAGATTTTGGGCAAAAATGGTGCTTTTGAGTTTATAGAAAAACAGAATTTTAAAGCAAAAGACTTTTGGAGATCTGGGATATTTGCGGCCATAGACGAAAACGATATCACTCAAACAGATGTTAATAATTTGCTTGATTTGTATAAAAGTGCCGATATTGCGAATATCCCACAATACTTTAACTATTTGCAAAAGTATGAAAATATCAAAAAAGACATTACGCTAAAAATATTAAAAGTACTTTGCAATAGAGCTATCAGCAATAACAAATTTTTAATAACTATTGAGATGTTTTTCTACCAGTTTGCTGGTATGTTAGATGAATATATCAAAACAGATAAAAAACTGACAGAAACAGCATATTTTATGAGACTAAAAGATAATATAAATTTTGATCATGATGCCAACATCTTAAATAAATTTCTAAACTATGATTCTGATTTTATACACAGATATATAATTAATATATTAAACGCTCTTGGCAATGGTGTTTATAGCGTTGATATGCATACAGATTTTTCCATCCTATTTAATAGAAAAGACCATGAAGAAATATTTTTAAAAATTATAGAAACTATACATAAAATACCTGATAAGAAATTCGTTTTTGAAAAAGGGGAATTTCTAAAATCATTTTTTATGGGATTTCATTCGCCATTATTAGATACACAAAAAACAATAAATATTATTAAGAAATTTATAGATAAATATTTTATGGATAAAGAAAGGATGATTTTTATATCTAGACTTATCTGCGAGTTTAATAGCGATAAATCTGAAAATGCCAACATTGATACCAGGGCACATCTATACGCCTATATGGTTTCAAAAAATAGTGATTACGAGTTATTTAAAAGCCTAAAATTTGAGAAAAATTCAAGAACAGCCTATGGAAGCTGGGTGTCCGTAATACAAAGAGATATTGAATTTTATGAAAAACTAATGTCTGTGATGAATACGGCAAACTTATTAAAACACAGGACTTTTATTAAAGATATAATTGATGATTTAAAACGTCGTATTGATAGAGAAAAGAAATTTGATTTTATGGAAGATGAGAGATTTATAGATATTAATTGGCAATAAAATAAATTAATATAGTTTTTTACAAAGTAAAGCTTTGACTAATTTAAATAGTAATTACAGACAAGATGACTTTATCGTGTTATATTTGAAATTAGAGGGACTAAAAAGGCTTTGAACAGATAAAGGACATACCAAACTCCTATATGACTGCCGATGACATAGAAGTCGGAGTTGGGAATAAAATCCCACTATGGTTGTTTGGGTTTTTGTGTTAATACCTGCCTGATCAGATTAACTTTATTTATTTGTGCATATTAGTATTATGTTCCTAAATATTTAAGGATTAGATACTAAAGACTAGTATGATTGACAAGAAAAGAAGAAATATATTGCCGCAAGGCTAGCAATCAAAAAGATATAGACTTTTAGCTGATACGTTTAGTTTTATAAGAGACTTTCATACCTCGCTGATGTTTGTTTTGCCTACCTCTCCAAACTATCATATCCTGACTTTATATTCTGTTCTTTGGTCTCTATTATATTTGATGGTTGTTTTGTTTGCTCTATCCCAAAATCTTTATCAAGTCCTTGATCATATAGCTCTTGCTTTATTATTTTTAGTGAATCAAATGATATATGATCCTCTGTTAGACATATCTTATCTGTTTTATAACGCTCCTTTAGCTTATTAAAACCTTGCATATCTTTCCAATCTTTCATATATGTTTTTATATTATAAATTAAGCCTTTATAGTTAATCTTAGCTATATCCGATAGATATTTTTTAAAGCTTTCAGTTCTATTTATAAAAGCTAAATAGCATCTATTTATATCTAAATGGCCATCGATACCTTTTACGAAGCCTTCATATTCATTTTGTTTAAGTCCTAACTTTTTAATGACGCCATCATTTAAAAATCCGGTTTTTATCTTTCTGGCTGCTTCATAAAATTTATCTCTAATGTAGATATATGGAGTATAGTGTCTATTTTGGTTAAAAGAATAGGCTGTGTTTTCTTCTGGCAAGTATAGATATCTACTGTTATTATTAAAGAGTATTTGATAATCTTTATATTTTTTAACCACAGTATTCTCGTCAAAGTATTCTATTAGCTCTTTTATTGGAATCTTTGATGATATAGCTTGGTAGCTTGCTCTTTTAATATGCGAGTTGGTATCTTTTGGTTCATGACTAAGCTCATATTTTCTTAGATTTTGTAAATCTTCATATATGGCTTTAATATCCATATTATTAATATCTGTTTTTAAGCCAGCATCTTCAATGGCTCTTGTATTATCAAAAGTTTTTCCACTAATGCTTACAAGTTCAGATCCTGGCACTGGAGTGTAGTGAAATTTACTAGGATGCAAGCTGGAGTTATTTACTATGTTATATAGCCCAAGCTCTCTTGTTATCTCTTTTATGTATTCATCATATTCATTTAAGCTTGGAGCATCTGTTGTGGGTATGATGAGTTTAAATTTCTCTACTTTTGTGTCTGGTGTTTGATATGTGGTTGGGTATATGAAGCCTTTTATTCCTTTACTTTGTAGTAAATTTTGAGCATCATTTGCACTAAATTTAGAGTTATCTATATCATATATAAGCGTAGGAGTTATACTATCAATATTACCAGCTTCTTCACTTTTATCTTTAAAAGTTGCCACTGATATAGCTGAATAGTTTTTAAGTATTGATTTTAGATTGTATGGCTCTATTTGTATTGTTTTCCAGCTATTTAACACTTGAGTTTTTGGGTCTTTATTTGGCGTGCCAAAGTCACTACTTACACTTAATGTTATCTTTGGCTCATTTTTATTAGCTTGAAGCTCTATAAGCATTTGCTCTAGCTCATTAACTACGTGAAACAACGCTCCTTTTCTGCCATTATAGACTATCTTACACATTAGGTCAGTTAGATTATAAGTTCCCTTAAAACCATCCACTCTTACTTTATATTTGTCATTTACCATTTCAGGTTTTGCAGTGATGTTAAATTTTGCATTGATCATAGGCAAAAATTCCCTTATATCCACTGCATTAAGTCTCTTTGCCCTATCATAGTAGTCTTTTTTGAAACTCTCATCTTCTTCTATCATTCTTAATATATAATCAGCTGTAGAATTTTTAGCATCAGCTAGTAGCTCTTCAACACTTATATTGTGCTCTTTTATATTTGCTTTTGGCTCGATCACTACATCCGTTTCTATCTTCATCTGCGTATCTTTTTCTTTGCCTTTCTTAACCTTTTGTGCTGCACTTTTAAAGCTTTCATATTGCTTTTTTAGTTGGTCTTCATCCATACTTAAAGGCTCTATATTATTTAATCCATACTTGTTAGATAAGATGTCATTAACTACTCTTTTAAATTTCTCTGCTGATTTAGCCATAATAGCTTTTACTTGTTGCTTGGCTGCACCTTTTGTATATATTACTCCACCAGTTTTTACGCTATGAGTAAATTTCATATTTTCAAAAGAGACTATTAGATGAATATGAGGCTCTCTTTTTAAAGGTTCACCGTTTTTATGTTTCTTGTTTAATGTTCTATTTTCTAGCGCCCCTTCTGGACGAGGAATATATGGCTCTTCTTTTATTATAGGCAGATGAGCTTCAGCATAAAAAAGTAGCTCATCTATGTCGTGATTTGGGAAAGTTAGCCTCAAAAAATCCATTATAAGCTCATCTATATTGCCACTTTCATATAGTCTGCTCCACTCCTCTGAAGTAAATGACAAGGATATATGATAGTAGTTATGTTTCTTATTCTTTTTCTTTATCTGGTGCCTTTCAGACATCTCGATAAGATCTAAATTTCCAGCCAGTGGCAATCTATCATCTTTTTCATCTCTAGTTAGCTTTGAATCTCTTTTCTTGCCAGTTTTTAGATAATCGGCTATGCCCTTTTCTCCCTTTGAGATCTTAACTATCATATCTACTCCTTATTAGGCTTAAAATTTCAGTTAGCACTGATTGAGTTTTGTACAAATCTTCTTGTGCTCGCAGTATCACTTCTAAATCTATATTGCCACTGGTCTTATAAGCTATATTTAGTTTCTTTGCTATTTGATTAATGTTATTAAAAGGTCTAGAAAAATTTGCAAGGATTGCTGGATCTAGCTCCTTCTTTTTTATGGGTTCAGAGTTTGTAATTCCATTATCAATAAGATAGGAAATAATTTCTGATCTTGACATATCTAACTCTAGAGCTATTTTAGATAACTTATCATATTGTTGATAAGTTATCCTTGTGGAGAGCACTTTATCCTTAATGTTTTTTAGCATATGATATCCTTTCATAAAATTTGTTAGCGAGATGAAGCGTTTTAACGCTTCTTATATCTCGCATTGTAGCCCTCGGCAGAGCAAGATTATACAAGGTATGAAAACGAAGTGTCATACATTGTATGTGTCTTGCTATTAGAAAAATTTGCTTACTGCTGAACACTGCTGTCACCATTTGTGTTTAGCCATTTAGTAAAATCTTCGCTAGCTTTTTGGCTATCTTGGTTGTAGATATGAATGATAAAGCCTTTAAGATTAGACACGTTATAAAGTGCTTTATCTAGCTTATTTTGTAGTGCAGCTTTGGTTTCATTTGTCTTATGGCTATCATAAAACAAGTAGCCCAAAAAGAAGGTCGCTTCTATAAATAAAAAGGCAATTAATGCATATACTATCTTTTTCATCAAAGAGCTAAAAGATGAGTTAATCTTTGATATAGTTTTATCTGCACTCTTTAGAGTATTTTGAAAGTTGTTTCGGGCCTCTTTTGCTGCACTTATAAGTTCGGTATTTCCTTGCTTTATTAGCTCTATTTTTTCTTTAAAGCTTTTATCAAAGCTATCTGCGGTTTGATTAAAAAGTTCAATATTATTTCTAATATTTTCACTAGCCTTATTGCCCATTTCGATATGCTCTTGTAGAGCAATTACGGCATTTGCCGCAACTGCTGTATCGCTACTCTTGATTGTTAGTGCCATTGCTTAGCTCCTCATCGTTGTTTTTGTCTTCTTTAACCTCAGGAATTTGATCTGTATGAGAGGTTTGATGTGTGTCTTTTGCATCATACTCTTTCCTCCATTTGGAAAACTCCTTGTTTGATAGCTTGATGTTAAAACGACCTTCGATTACTAGCCTACACTCTTTGATCGTAGCTTGTCGTGGAAACAAGACTTCAAGGCATGCTTGTTTAATCTCCTGTTTTGTTTTATTTTTTCTAATAGCCTTTAAATCATTTAAAATAATTTTTTTACTAGTCATATTTTTCCTCCTATGACTTTTTAAAAATTTTATAAAGACAGCAATAGCTATCTCACCAAAATAGACATACTTATAGCGTGCCCAATAAACTCAATATGGTTGGTACTAATGAAGTTTTTTTATTTAAGTAGTTTAAAAGTAGAGAACGATTACAATAAGGGTTCTCGCAACTTATCGTAGAGGTTCTCTTTAACTAAATACTTAAATAGAACCTCTGCTTTTAATTAGTTTTATTCATGTTGGTTCCTTTTTAAATTAATATATTTTTAAAAATTGTGAGCATTATAATCTTTTTTTATAGCCGAGTCAATGAATTTGATAGTAAGTAGAATAAAAAAATGATTTTATGTTTTAAAAAGCACGATATATCAAGGGGTTTTTGCTTATAATTGAT
>NZ_POZK01000034.1:0-49472 GCF_002913945.1 Campylobacter concisus
CAAAGATGATGTGATAACATATATCTCTATCAAAGGATAGCTTATGCTCGTTATAGGTAAAAAGTATAATTTCATAGATTTAGAATTGAAAGTATTGCAAAGAAAATTTAAGCATATAGATATTATTGATTATAGTGAAGAAAATTCTCGTGATATTCGTTTAGAGTTAGAGTCTCTTATAGAAAAAAATAGCTATAAATACCTAATAATAAATACCAGAGTCTATGTTGACCCTAAAATGATTAAATATCTTACTTTATTGCAGTTTCGTATTCAAAAAAAGCACATCAAGATCATAACAATTGAAAAATTTTTAGAAAAATTTCTATATAAATGCTATATGCCAGACGATGATAGAGATTTAAATTTTTTAAGCAATATTAGATCATATAATAGTCTTGAATATACCATAAAACGTACGATTGACTATATTGGTTGCATAGTTTTAATACTATCTCATTTTTTTATAAAATCGTATGTACAAAAAAAGATTGACAAAGAATCGCCTGGATCGCTGTACTTCACTCAAGACAGAGTTGGAATTAATACAAAAGTTTTTAAATGTTATAAATTCCGCACAATGCATGAGAATTCTTACCATAACCCATATACGAGCGAAAATGATGATAGAGTCTTTAAATTCGGTAATTTTATGCGAAAAACAAGAATAGATGAGATACCTCAATATAAAAATATCCTAAAAGGAGATATGCACCTAATCGGACCTAGGGCAGAATGGGATATACTCGTCAAAAACTATGAGAAAGAGATCCCATACTACAATGAACGGCATTTGGTTAGGCCTGGCATAACCGGCTGGGCACAAGTAAATTATCCTTATGGCTCTAGCACTGAGGATGCAAAGCAGAAATTGATGTATGATCTTTATTATATTAAATACTGGTCGATTTGGTTAGAAATTAGAATTATCTTTAAAACAATAGGTGTAATAATTGGACGAAAGGGAGCATGATTGGAAAAAGCTCTTTTTTAGATAGGAATGGTGCGATAAATATAGACAATGGCTATATTTATCGCATAGAAGATTTTAAATTTTGTGATGGTATATTTGAAGCCTTAAATGGTTTTTCAAAGCTTGGATATATTATTTTGGTTATTACAAATCAATCTGGTATAGCATGCGGGTATTATAATGAAGACGATTTTGCTCTTTTGACACAATATATGGTTGATAAATTTTTAAATTTTAATATGGAAATAAGAAAAGTATATTATTGCCTACATCTTGGGGATGAATGTGGGTGTCGCAAGCCAAAACCAGGAATGATTTTTAAAGCAAAAGAAGAATTTGATATAAATCTAGAAGAGTCAATACTAATAGGAGATAAAGATACAGACATACAAGCAGGTCAAAGAGCTGGTTTAAAATCATGTTTTTTATTGAGCCAGGATAATGGTTTTACAAGCGTACTTGATGTTTATAATAAGGCAAAGGAATATCTATGAGAATTGTTGTAACTGGTGGGGCTGGTTTTATAGGTTCAAATTTAGCAAAATATTTTCATTTAAATCATGATGTTTTGGTTGTTGACTCTTTTAGTGGTGAAAAAACTTTTACTAACGGTAATATTAAAAGCTTTGGTCATTTTAAAAATTTAATAGACTTTAAGGGAGATATTTATTGTGGAGATATTTGCGATAACAAAACAATACAAATTATTCGCGATTTCTCTCCAGATATAATTTTTCATGAGGCTGCGATTTCCGATACAACTGTTTCAGAGCAAAATGAGCTTATGAATGTAAATGTTAATACTTTTTATAGTCTTTTAATATTGCAAAAGATTTAAAGGCTAAACTTATTTATGCTAGCTCTGGTGCAACTTATGGAAATTTAAAATATGGGCAGCAATCAAAGGTTGGCAGTTCTATCTGCGAAAATCCAAAAAATATTTATGGGTTTAGTAAGCTTATGATGGATCGAATAGGTATGAGATTTTCCTTGCAAAATAATGTGCAAGTTGTAGGCTTGCGGTATTTTAATGTATATGGAACAAATGAATTTTTTAAGGGCAAAACTGCATCAATGGTGTTACAATTTGGACTTCAGATCCTTTCTGGAAAAGCTCCATGTTTATTTAATGGTAGTGATACAATTTTAAGAGATTTTGTATATATCAATGATGTGTTGCAGGCTAATGAAAAAGCAATGAATTCTAACGTCAGTGGTGTATTTAACGTTGGCACTGGAAAAGCCAGGAGCTTTCAAGATATTGCAGATATTTTGCAAAATGAACTTGGTGTAGATTTTGGTAATACCTATATACCAAATCCATTTACTTCCCAATATCAATTTTATACAGAAGCAGATATACAAGATACGTGTAGAATATTAAAATATAAGTCTAAATTTACTTTGGAAGATGGCGTACGAGATTATTTGCCAGAAATTAAAAGAATTTTTAAGGATGAGTTAAATGGTTAAAATTTTAGTTATTGGTGATTTGATGATAGATCACTATATATGGGGTAGATGCGACCGTATATCTCCTGAAGCCCCTGTTCAGGTTGTTGGTATAGAAAAAGAAACAAAAAGACTTGGAGGATGTGGCAATGTTATTTCTAACGCTATTGCGCTAGGAGCAAATGTTGGCGTAGTAAGCATTATAGGTAACGATAGTATTGGCGATGAGATCTTGGCTCTTTTAAAAGAAAGAGGTGCTAGTGTCGAGCTTATCGTAAGACAAGATGGACGTAAATCAAGTATAAAAAGTAGGATAATGGCTTCTCATCAGCAAATTTTACGTCTTGATAGCGAAACCGTTGGTGAGGTATATATTGATGAGCAAAATTTAGATAAACTTTCATCCATTATTGCAAAATATGATATTGTCTTACTCAGTGACTATGGGAAAGGTGTTCTTGGCAACACTTTAACGCAAGAAGTTATAAAAATTTCAAGAGAACTTGGCAAAAAGGTGTTGGTTGACCCTAAAGGAAAAGATTACTCTAAATATTCTGGGGCAACTCTTTTAACCCCTAATAAAAAAGAAGCCATTAGTGCCTTGGGATTAGAGATTAACAGTGAAGCTGATGTACAAATTGCTCTTGAGATGTTAAAGGATAATTTTAATTTGGATTACTCGCTTATTACACTTAGTGAAAATGGTATAGCTTTTTTTGATGATTGTATGAAAATTTTTCCTACTCATGCTAGAGATGTATTTGATGTAACGGGCGCCGGGGATTGTGTTTTGGCCACTCTTGGATATTGTCTGGCTTCTAATATGGATATTGAAGAATCTATTGAGAATGCAAATTTTGCTGCAGCTGTTGTTGTTGGAAAAGTTGGAAGCGCAGATGCTACATGGGATGAAATAAATAGCCTAAAAGGAATCAAAAATGGCTTTGAGCGTAAAATTATAACATTAAACCAAATGCTAAAAATAAACAGAGAAAATAAAACTATAGTATTTACAAATGGTTGTTTTGATATTTTACATTTAGGTCATATTAGCTATTTGCAAAAAGCCAAAGAGCTTGGGGATATTTTGATAATTGGATTAAATTCTGATGATAGTATAAATAGGATAAAAGGTAATGGGCGTCCTATAAACAAACAATATGATAGGGCGGCAATGCTTGCTGTGTTGGAATTTAGTGATTACATAGTTATCTTTGACGAAGACACGCCAATAGAACTAATTAAAGCTTTAAGACCTAATATTTTAGTAAAAGGAGCTGATTATACAGACAAAAAAGTTGTAGGAAGCGAGTATGCCAATAAGGTTGTACTTACAGATTTTGTTGATGGAAAAAGTACTACAAATATAATCAAAAGGATAAAAAATGCTTAATATGGTTGTTCGCGAATTTGAATCCCATCTAAATACAATAAAAGATTCTTTTGCTTTAGGCAAAGATCTTGAAATTGTTTGTGAAGAAGCCATAAAAACTTTAAAGGCCGGCGGTAAAATCATGCTTTGTGGTAATGGTGGAAGTGCTGGTGACGCACAGCACATTGCGGCAGAACTAACTGGCCGTTACAAATCTGAGCGACTACCTCTTGCTGGTATTGCATTGACTACAGATACCTCTGCTTTAACAGCTATTGGCAACGATTATGGATATGACGAGGTATTTGCTCGTCAGGTATTTGCTATTGGTAAAAAAGAAGATCTTATTATAGCTATTTCAACCAGCGGAAATAGTGTAAATATTATAAAGGCACTAGAGGCCGCAAAAAAAATTGGTATGAAAAGAATTGGTTTTAGTGGTAAAGGTGGCGGTTTAATGAACGAATCATGTGATTTAAATTTAATTGTTCCATCAAATGATACTGCACGTATTCAAGAGATGCATATACTATTCGGGCATATAATATGCCAAGCAATAGATGATAGTTTTGAAATTTAAAAAAGGAAATAAATGAACCAAGTAGATATTTCTAAGAACGGCGAAGTAGACTTATTTGAGCTGAGTAAAAAAATATGGAATTATAAAAAGCAAATTTGTATGATAACTGGTATTTTTACCTTATTGGCTGTGATATATGCTTTTATAAGTACAACTTTATATAAGGCTACGGCTTTAGTTGAGACGGGTTACTACAAGAATGATAACGGCGAAGAAATATTAATAGCAAATACCGCCGATAATGTACAAAAATTAACGATAAAGTATATCGACCTACTTAAAGATGTCGAAGGGCTTGACTATAAAGTAGAAAAGATATCAGAGGTAAAAAATAATAAAAAGTTTTTTGACATAGAGGTCGTCGCAAAGAGTAACGATACGGCCGTAAAACAGATAAATAAAATGGTAGAAGATTTGGCTAGCGAGCATCAAAATGCTATAAACGCATATATCGAATTAAAAAAGGTTCAGCTTGCAAACATAGAACGTCAGATAAATTTCTTAAAAAACAACGTCATAGTGGAAAAGCAACAGCAGATAGAATATATAAAATCAACGCAGATACCTCGTATGGATAGACAAATAGCATATATGAAAGACGCTACTATACCTGCTGCACGGCGTGAAATATCGGCAATAGACGATATAAGTATTCCGTCGGTGCGAAAGAATATAGAGTTAAATACGCAAAGATTAAAAAAATATGAAGCAGAGCTAGAAAAACTTCGCACCAATAAAAATATGGGTGCGTCTGAAAATATTATACTTCGCCAAATGATGGAACAAGGTCTTTATAATCAAATTTCGAATTTGGAGCAAAGTATAATAGCTTTTGAGCAGCAAAAGCAAGTATTATTAACAAAGTCTAAACCTGATGCGCAGAATAGATTAGATAGGTTAGTTAGCGTAGAGCTAGAAAATATGCAGGCGGAAAAAGATATCTTAGTTAATGATAAATTACCGTCCTTGCAAAGAGAATTAGTAAATTTACAAACCGAGGAATTAAATAAGCTTTTAGATCAAAGATCTCTCGTAGAGCTTGCATTAAAGCCCTATAATCACCAAAACACGCAGATAGTTTCCGATATAGTTATCTCAAATAATCCGGTCAAACCTAAAAAAACGATCATAATTGCGATCGCATTTTTATCTAGTTTGATGCTGTCTGTCTTCGGGGTTTTGGTTTACGATGCAATAAGAGATAGAGTTAATAAAGATAAACGGGAGGGTTAAATACCCTCCAAATTTTTATAGTTTGCCGCCTTCAACGACAAGTGATTCTGGATTTACACTATCGCCGTAGATCGGTTTTAGTGTAGCATCATAGTCTTTGTGGAAGAAATTTTCTTTTCCAAGCTCAATGATCTCATTATTTAGCCAGTCAAGTAAAACTTTGTTACCTTTTTTAACAGCTGGTGCTATCACGTCCACATCACCAAGTGCTTCAACGCCTACAACAAAGCCTGGAGTCTCTTTCGCCCAGGCAAAAAGTAGGGCATTATCATGTGCTAGTGCAGCACCTCTTTTATCAACCAAAGCTGCAAATGTTTCAGTATTTTGGTCGTATTTTGCAAGCTTAATGTCAGGATAATTTTTTGTAAAAAACGCGTCTGCGGTTGTACCCTTATTTACGATTAAGGTTTTGTCTTTTAGCTCATCGATGCTCTTTATCACTGCACCTTCAGGGCTTACGATGCCAAGTGAAACCTTCATGTATGGAAGCGCAAAATCAACAACTTGTGCGCGCTCAGGTGTTTTTGTAAAATTTGCAAGCGTGATATCTACTTTATCAGCTACTAAAACTTCAACTCTACCAGCAGCCTCTACTAGCTCAAATTTTACCTTGCTCTCATCGCCTAGTAGATCTTTTGCGATACGTTTTGCAAAGTAAATATCATAGCCTTGGTTTTTGCCGTCTTTATCGACATAGCCAAATGGTGGTTTGTCGCTGAAAACGCCAATTCTTACATATCCGCGCTCTTTGATCTTTGCGATCGCATCAGCTTCATTTGAAGCAGCTTTTGCCGTGTCGGCACCTTTGTCATTACCACAACCCGTTAGAAAGACGGTAGCGATTAATGCTAATAAGAAAAATTTAAATTTTCTCACTCTTTCTCCTTATAAAAAATTTAAATAAATAAGAGCGGGTTAATTCGCCCTAAACGCATTTTGAAAAAACGGCAAATTATCTCTTATTTTTTCTAAAACGAGAATAAATTTAGAAATTTCTTTGCGCGGTCGCTCTTTGGGTTGGTAAAAAATTCCTCCGGCTCGCTGATCTCCACGATCGCTCCATTGTCCATAAATACGATCTTGTTTGCAACCGCCCTTGCAAAGCTCATTTCATGTGTAACTATTAGCATCGTCATTCCATCTTTGGCTAAATTTAGTATAACATCAAGCACTTCTCTAACGATCTCTGGATCAAGCGCAGCCGTAACCTCGTCAAATAGCATAATTTCAGGGTTTAAACAAAGGCTTCTTACTATTGCTATGCGCTGCTTTTGACCGCCACTTAACTCCTTTGGGTAGGCAAATTTCTTATCAAGCAGTCCAACCTTGCTTAACCACATATCAGCGGTTTTTTCAGCCTCGGCCCTATCTCTTTTTTGCACCTTTAAAGGCCCAAGAAGGACGTTGTCTATTACATTCATATGATCAAAGAGCTCGTAGCTTTGAAAGACCATGCCGACTTTTTGGCGGATCCTTTGCCAATCATTAAATTTAGCATCAATCACTTCACCATCGATTATTATCTCACCGCTAGCGATGCTCTCAAGGCCGTTTATACATCTAAGAGTTGTGCTTTTGCCACAGCCTGATGGGCCAAGAAGCACGACCACTTCACCGCTTTTTACCTCTAAATTTATATCCTTTAAGGCGTGAAGCTCTCCATAAAATTTGTTTATTTTTTTAAGTTCTAATATGTTTTCGCTCATTTTAACTCCATTTTTCTTCTAGTTTTTTTGATAGTTTTGAGACTGGATAGCAGATCACAAAATATAAAAAGAATATGAGCGTGTATATCCAAAATGGTGCCATAGGATTTGTAAATACATTTCGCTCGATGATCTGCTGACCGACTTTGACCACCTCTACAACGCCAATTAGCACGACTATAGAGGTCGTTTTTATCATACGGCTTAGTAAATTTACAGCTCCAGGCACTAGCCTTCTTGTGGCAAGTGGGATGATGACGTGAGAGTAAATTTGAAATTTACTAAGCCCAAGTGAGGCGGCTGATTCAAATTGATGTTTTGGTATCGATGTTATCGCTCCACGCACGATGTCCATCATTTCAAAAATTCCCCACAAGCTAAAGACGATGAGTGAGGCTGTAAATGCTGAAATGTGGATATCAAACGCCTTGCTGACACCAAAATAAAATAAAAATAGCCAAACGATCTGAGGCATTATGCGAACGATTTCTAGGCAAATTTTTAAAATAAAATAGATAAATTTGTTTTTCATGCTCATAAGCACACCAAGCACTAAGCCACCGATTATAGAGATAAAGATAGAGATAAATGAAATTTCTGTGCTAACAACTAGACCATCAAAGAGTCTTAGTAAATTTTGCGTATCAAATAAAATACTAACTCCTTGCATTTCTCACCCTTTTTTCGATATAGCTAAGCACTAGCGAGACTGGCAAGATGATGATGAGATAGCTAATTACTAGCATAAAAAGTGCCTCGTCTGTCTTGTAATAAAGCCCGATGAGATCCTTTGCGACGTAAACTAGATCGGCAAGGGCTACGATACTAACGATGCTTGTCTCTTTTAGCAAAAAGATAATATTTGCACTAATGCTTGGTACCGCTACGCTAAATGCTTGAGGCAAGATAACATATCTTAAGAGCTGATTTTTGCTAAGTGCGATGCTAAGTCCTGCTTCTATCTGCGACTTTCTAACCGCCTCAAAACCAAGCCTAAAGCTCTCACTCATATAGCTACCACCAAGAAAGCTAAGCCCAGCGACCGCACAGGCAAAGCCGCTCATCGACACTCCAAGCTTTGGCAAGCCATAATATAAAAAGAAAAGCTGTATAAGAAGTGGCGTATTTCTTGAGAGCTCGACATAGCAGTCAATCACTTTTGATAGAAATTTTAGCTTGTAAAATTTCACAGCCATGCAAAAAATGCCTATCAAAATAGAAAAAACGATCCCTAAAAAGGCGATCTGGCAGGTGAGAAGCCCAGCTTTTACAAAAAGGGGGTAAAATTTCTCAATAAACTCAAAATCCATAAACTTTAATCCAATCTGAAAAATGGAGTTATTTTATCCCATAATCATAAATTTAAAACTAATTAGATATGATCACGCTTTAAATTTAAGCTTACAAAAAGGATAAAATTTGATCGATCTTTTTCAGATCATCGGCTTTTTAGGGATGATTTGCATCGTGATGGGCTACTTTTTACTCCAGATCGGCCGTCTAAATAGCCGCGATCTAGCCTACCAGATAATAAATTTAGTAGGTGCGGTGCTGCTTATAATCTCGCTTTTTGTGCACTTTAACCTCGGTTCATTTTTGATAGAGGTCTTTTGGATAATCATTACAATTTATGGAATTTATAAAATTTATAAGGAGAGAGCGTGAGAGCTTACGCAGAGTGGGAAGAGCAGGAGCTTTTGTTTTTATCGCTGCCACATAGTAAGAGCGACTGGGAGCCCTATTTAGAGGAGATTTTGGCTAGCTATGAGGAGCTAGTGGCTGCTATTACGCCCTATCAGAAGGTAGTACTCATTTGCCCAGATGAGGCAAATTTTGCTAGATTTAAGAAATTTAAAAATGTAGAGTTTGTTAAGCTTGATACTGATGATACTTGGATCAGAGACTACGGTATGATCGACGTTTGTGCTGGAGATGGTGTGAAGAGCTATGACTTTAAATTTAACGCTTGGGGCGGTAAATTTAAGAGCTCAAAAGATGATGCGATAAATTTGGAGCTAGCTAAAATTTACAAGACCAAGCTTGAGCCAGTTGATATGATACTAGAGGGCGGAAGCATCGAATTTAACGGAGATGGCATGCTTTTAACCACTTCAAAATGCTTGCTAAATGAAAATAGAAACAAATCGCTTAGCAAAGAGCAGATCGAAGAAAAACTAAAAAATTTATTTGGCTTAAAGCGTATCATCTGGCTTGAAAATGGCTTTATAAAAGGCGATGACACAGATAGCCACATCGACACTTTAGCGCGCTTTATCACACCTGATACTATCGCTTATGCGAGCTGCGAAGATGAGAGTGATGAGCACTTTGATGAGCTTAAAAAGATGGAGGACGAGCTTAAAAAAACTGGCTTTAAGCTGCTTGCTCTGCCACTACCAAAACCTAAATTTTATGATGGCAAAAGGCTTGGTTGCACTTATGCAAACTTCATCTTTATAAATGGTGCGCTAATCGTGCCAACATATAATGACGAAAACGATGAAAAGGTACTAAAATTACTTGCCAAGGCACTGCCAGATAGAAAGATCATCGGTGTAAATTCACTAGTTTTTGTCCGTCAAAATGGCTCGCTTCACTGCTCAAGCCAAAATAGATATAAAAGGTCTTAGTCTTGTCAAGTCCGTTTGATTATGAGTTTAACCGTATAAATAAGCAGGAGTGCACGCAGGGCGAAAATAAGGCTGTTATCGCAGCTGGAGCTTGCGCTTTTTTACTCGCACTTGTGAAATTTACAGCTGGGCTTTTTAGCGGCTCGGTCGCTGTGCTTGGCTCAGCGATTGACTCGATGCTTGATTTTATAGTCTCGCTTTTAAATTTATTTGCACTTAGAAAGTCAAGAAAGCAAGCCGATGAGAGATTTAACTTTGGCTATACAAAGCTAGAGGCCTTAGCAGCACTATTTGAGTGTGCCATCATCGTGGCTGCTGCTGGATATATATTTTATGAGAGCGTTAAGAAATTTAGCGAGCCAAATTTAGAGATAGACCTTGGCTTAAGCCTTGGCGTGATGGTATTTTCAGTCGTAGTGACGCTATGTTTGGTGCTATTTTTAAACCAAATTTCTAAAAAAAGTGGAAACCTTATCATAAAAGCAGACGCGCTGCACTATAAGATCGACCTTTTTAGCAACCTTGCTGTCATTATTTCTCTTCTTATCATTAAATTTAGCGGATTTGTGATGATAGATGCGATCTTTGGCATCGTGATAAGCGGCTACATCGCTCAAAGCGCTATAAATTTAGGTAAAGACGCTTTTGGTATCTTGTTAGATCATGCAGCAAGCCCTGAAGTCACAGATGAGATCATCAAGATGATAAAGGCAAAGCAGAGAATTTCTGATTTTCACTACCTAAACACAAGACAGAGCGCAAATACCATATTTTTAACGCTGCATTTAGTTTTTGACAAAGATATCTCGCTTTACGATGCGCACGAGGTGGCCGACTCGCTTGAAGCTGAGATAAGAGAGAAATTTAAAGATTATTCGTGGCAGATAACCACACATTTAGACCCATACAACGACAAAGAAGGAAAAAGAGATGAAAGTAGCATTACTTCAACAAGAATTTAAAGGGACAAAAGAGGCGACCATCGCAAAGACGCTTGAGCTAATAGCTGAGGCAAAAAAAGGCGGTGCCGATCTAGTCGTCTGCCAAGAGCTGCACCAGACGCAGTACTTTTGCCAAAGCGAGGATACAAATTTCTTTGATCATGCAAACGACTGGCAAGAGGACGTCGCTTTTTGGGGTAGGGTTGCAAAAGAAAATGGCGTGGTTTTAGTCACTTCGCTCTTTGAAAAGAGGGCTGACGGCCTTTATCACAACACCGCCTTTGTCTTTGAGCGTGACGGCAGCGTAGCTGGCAAATACCGAAAAATGCACATCCCTGATGACCCTGGATTTTACGAGAAATTTTACTTCACGCCTGGCGATATCGGCTTTGAGCCAGTTGAAACCAGCCTTGGCAAGCTTGGCGTTTTGGTCTGCTGGGATCAGTGGTATCCAGAGGCGGCAAGGCTCATGGCGCTAAAAGGGGCGAAAATTCTCATCTATCCAACTGCTATTGGCTGGTTTGAGGGCGATAGTGATGATGAAAAGTCAAGACAGCTTGAAGCGTGGGTGGCGGTGCAAAGAGGTCACAGTGTGGCAAATGGCCTGCCAGTTGTTGCAGTAAATCGTGTGGGCTTTGAAAAAGATGATAGCGGCGTAATGAATGGGATAAAATTTTGGGGAAATAGCTTTGTTTTTGGGCCACAAGGCGAGCAGCTTTTCCGCGCAAATAGCACAGATGAGCTTTGCAAGATCGTTGAAATAGACATGAAAAGAAGTGAAGAAGTGCGAAGAATTTGGCCATTTTTAAGAGACCGCAGGATAGATGCCTACGCAAATATCACAAAGAGGTTTATCGACTAAAATTAGGGCTAGAATTTTTAGCTCTTTTAAAATGCAAATTTCTTATCCACTATGCGAACTATCCTGCCACCAAGCCTTTTTGCCTGCTCTTCGTTGTGCGTGGTGATGATGATGGTGTATCTTTGCGACAAGCTTTTTAAAAGCTCCTCTATGATCAAGACATTTTTCATATCAAGCAATGAGCAAGGCTCGTCAAGCATGAGCACTTCAGGTTTTGTAGTTAGCATCCTTGCGATGCAAAGTCTTTGCTTTTGACCGCCAGAGAGCTTGTTAGCTGGCATATCTAGGTCGTTTATTTCGCCCAGTAAATTTACGCTTTTTAAGAGCTCCTCTACTCTTTTTTGCTTATCTTTTATGCTACCTTCATAAAATTCCATCGCATAGGTCAAATTTCTCTCGACACTAAAAGGAAAGAGCGTGGCGTCTTGAAAGAGTATGGCTAGCTTTCGTCTGAGCCAAATTTTGCCCTTATTTTTGATATTTTCGCCTTTAAATAGGATCTCTCCGCTATATCTACCGCCCTTTTGCTCCAAAAAGCCATTTAGCGCTGATAGAAATGTCGATTTACCACATCCTGAGCTGCCCATTAAGCAGATGATCTCGTTTTTGGCGACGCTTAAATTTAGATCTTTTAAAATTTCATTGTCTTGGTAAAAGATACTAAGATCTTTTATGTTTAAAATATCTGGCAATTTTCTCTCCTATATCAAATAAAACTACGGCTGAAAGCAGGTGCAAAATGATCAATATAAAAATGAGCACAAGCGCCGTGGCATAGGCATTTTGCGTTGCGACTGACTGGCTTAGGAGCATGTGCAGATGAAAAGGCAGTGCCATGACCGGCGAGAGTAGCCCTTCGGCCTTTGCCATGAAGACAACTCCAGTTAAAAGTAGTGGCGCAGTAGCCCCTATGGCGTAGCTACCAGCTAGTATCAAGATAGATATGATATTTTTTCTAATAGCTGGCAAAACCAGCTTTCTAGCCATGAAATTTTTATCAACGCCAAGTGCGAAGCTATCTCTTAATATCTTCTCATCGATCTGCGAGATCACCTTTTCTGTGCTAACTTCAACAAATGGAAAGACCATCAAAGCAAGCGTAATGCTAGCTGTTAGCAGGCTCTTTGGGATATCAAGACTAACGATAAAAAGCCCATAAACAAACATCCCAAGCAAGATAGAAGGTATTGAGGCCATCGTTTGGATGATAAATTTAAGCCCAAGCTTTATTGTGCTAGAAGTGCAGTAAATTTGCCTATAAATGGCGCAGCTAACGCCAAGGAGCGCAGAAAATATCATAGATAGTATCATCAGCAAAAATGAGCCTATGATAGCGTCTCTTATGCCACCACTCTCACCTAAATTTAAACCTTGCGGATTTTTAGTTAGAAAGTCTAAATTTATCTGAGAGATGCCATTTGCAAAGATGAAATAAAATATCCAAAATATCACCGCAACCACTATAAATACGCAAAGATAGGCGTAAAATTTGACTATAAAATCTTTAAAAGCGTTCATTGTTTTTCTCAAATTTAAAGATAAAAATATTTAGCAAAAATATAAAAACAAGTAGGACAAATCCGCTTGCAATAAGGGCGTGATAGTGTAGGCTACCAGCCTCGCTCATACCCATTTCAAGGGCTATTAGAGATGGTATGGTCTGAGCTTTTGAGAGTAGGTGCGGAAAAAGCGGGGTGTTGCCTATGACCATCATCACAGCCATCGTCTCGCCAGCTGCCCTTGAAAATGCTAGTATAAAGCCTGAAATGCTAGCTTTTATAGATTTCATAAAAATTATTTTTCTTATAAAATATCCTGTGCTTACGCCAAGCGCGTCTGAGTTTGTTTTAAAATTTTGCTTTAGCAGACCCACGCTTTGGAGCAAGTGCGAAGTAAAAAATGGCAGTATCATGACGCTAAGGATGAGGCTAGCTGCCAAGACTGACTCGCCAGCAGACATTTTTAGCCCTAACTCTAAAATTTTTACAACCGTGTAAAGCGCAAAAAATCCATAGATAATAGAGGGTATGCCGGCTAGTATTCGTATCATCCAGTCTAGCACATGCCTAAGCCAGGCGCTCGCAAAAAAGCATATAAATATAGTAACGCCAAGCGAGATAAAAAATGAAAATATGCAAGCTAGAAATGCAACTGCGAAATTTGCGACTAGGATATTAAAAAGTCCAAAACTAAAAGGTTCTGTGCTAACGTCCCAGTCGCCATTTAGTAAGAAGTCAAAGAGACTTACTTCTGCAAAAAAACTCGTGGAATTTAGCAGCAAAAACCCCACGAGTAAAAGCAAAAGCATGGCGGATAAAAGTGTGAAAGTATATACCCCGCCTTTAAAAATTTGTCCTGTCATTAGACTATTTTACTGGTATAAATCCCATTTTTTCTATAGTCTTTTGACCTTCGGCTGAATTTAGCACGTCAACAAAAATTTGCTCACTCCTGCTTAGATCGCCACTTTTTACGATGATGAGCGGACGAGAGATGTAGTATTTGCCATCAACTATATTTTTCACAGTTGGCTCCACGCCGTCAACATTTAGCGGTATTAGCTTGCCTTTGTTTTGGTTTGTGATACCAAAAGAAGCGTAGCCAATAGCGTTTTTATTTTCGATAATCTTTGAGATAAGCGCGCCCATCGAAGGTGATTGGATGACGTTTTTGCTAACTTTGACATCTTTCATGATCTTTTTTTGAAATACCTCGTGAGCACCGCCACCAAGATCTCTTGTAACTACGACTATTTCGTCATTTGGTAGGGATTTATCAAGATCGCTCCACTTTTTATACTCGCCTGAGAAAATTTTGACGATCTCATCTTTACTCAAATTTCCGCCCTTTAGCTTTATCACCTCATTTTCTGGATTTACAGCCACGCAAAGTGCATCTATACCAAGCGTATAGGCTTTCATATCCTTGATCTTTGCTTTTTCGCTATCTTTTATGTCGCGAGCTAGCATGCCAAAGTCAGCGACATGATCAAGCACAGCTTTTACGCCAGCGCCAGAGCCACCAGCTGAGACGAAAATAGTGATGTTTTTGTTTGGTAAAGCACTATCTACTTTATCCCAAGTCTCGTACTTTTCGATAAAGTCGGTTGAAATTTTAGCGATGACCGGAGCTAGAGTAGATGAGCCACTAAAGCTAACTTGCGTTTTTTCATCCGCACCAGAAGCGAAATTTAAAGATAAAAGTAGCATAGAAGCGGCCAACATAAGTGATTTTTTCATAAAAACCTCCAAAATTTGATTGTTATTAACATTTATAAAAGCTATTGATTAGTTGTAAATTTGCAACAGTTTTTCTAAAACTTAGAACTGCGGTGGATTATACAATAAAAAATGATATTTAAATAGCTGGTTTATCAAATTTATTTTGACTGATAAAGAAATATAAATTTAATCTTAAGAAAATATTTTTTTAAGTCTTGATTGTGTAGAATGGTTGCAACTTTGCCAAAACGGCATGAAAATATCATATCAAATAAGGTAAAAAGCTAAATTTATAGAATAAAATAGCCTTAAATTTCTTGAAAGGATCTTAGATGAAAACTACTTCTTTGGCACTTGCTGGCTTGCTTTTAGCAACAACTCTTTCAGCAAAAGAATTTATCAGTATCGGTACTGGTGGCATGACAGGTACTTATTATCCAATAGGTGGAGCGATTTGCCGTTTAGCAAACAAAAATACTAATGTAAAATGCTCAGTCCAATCAACTGGCGGCTCGGTTTACAACGTAAATAACGTCCTCAAAAAAGAGCTTACATTTGGCTTTGTTCAAAGTGATGTTGTTTATGATAAATATAACGGCACTGGAAAATTTGACGGAGCAAAAGATGAAAATTTACGCTCAGTAGTTGCGATCTATCCTGAGCTTCTTGCATTTGTTGTGGCAAAAGATAGTGGTCTAACAAGCGATCTTGCTTCATTTGCAGGTAAAAAATATAACGTCGGAAACCCAGGCAGTGGCAACGAAGTGAGTACACTTGAAGTCTTTAAAGCAAAAGGCTTTGACGTTTCAAAACTAGGATACCGCGGCGTTTTAACAGTTGGCGAATGCCCACACGCACTAAAAGATAAAAAGATAGATGGTTATAGCTTTGTTGTCGGCCACCCAACCGCAAACATCACTGATGCTGCGACATCTTTACCGATTGATATCCTAAATATCGAAGGCAGTGAGATCGATAACCTTCTTAAAGAAAAACCATACTTCGCAAAAGGTGTGATCCCAAAAGGCTCATATGATGGCGTCGATCACGATGTAAATACTATCGGTGTAAAAGCTGTTTTGGTAACCAATAAAGATACAAAGGACGAGGCTGTAAAAGCTGTGATAAAAGCTATTTTAGATAACTTTGATGAGTATAAAACTCTTCACCCAGCGCTAAAATCAGTAAACAAAGAAGATCTTGTTCAAGGTCTTTCAGCTCCGCTTCACCCAGCTGCAGAGGCTGCATTTAAAGAGGCCGGCATCTTAAAATAGTCTAAATTTCCAGAGGCTTTTGCCTCTGGATAAAATTTAAATATACAAATTCTTTTGAATTTATATATTTAAATTTTAAAGGAGAGAGATGAACGAAGTCAAAGACAACGAAGAACAATTTGTCGAAGTAAAAACAAGGGAGATAAATAGCAATTTTTACAACTATTTCATTGCGATCGTATGCTTTTCTTGGTCAGTTTTTCAGCTTTATATAGCTTATTTTCCGCTAAATACTAACATTTCGCGCTCAATTCACCTAGCCTTTGCGGTGGGTCTTGTATTTTTGCTTTATCCAGTCACTTTTCATAAAAAGGCACATTCTAGTTTGCCATTTTACGATCTGGTCTTTTGTGTAGTAGGCGTTGTTGCTGTGCTTTATCCAGCGGTTTATTTTTATGAACTAGCTGATAGGACTGGGGATTATATTACACAAGATATCGTAATATCGTTTCTAGCGATCATTGTCTTGCTTGAGGCTGGTAGGCGCGTAATGGGGCCAGCACTTCCAATTATTTGTATATTATTTTTGATATATGATCACTTTGGCCCTTATATGCCAGACATCATCGCTCATCAGGGTGCCAGCTTTGAAAAGATCGCAGGTCATATGTTTTTAACGACAGAGGGTATATTTGGTGTGCCTATCGGAGTTAGCGTTAGTTTTATCTATCTCTTTGTACTTTTTGGCTCGTTGCTTGAGAGGGCAGGAGCTGGGCAATATTTCATAAATTTAGCTTTCTCTCTTCTTGGCAAATATAGAGGCGGTCCAGCTAAGGCTTCAGTCATCGCAAGTGGCCTAACAGGCATGGTTTCAGGCAGCTCCACAGCAAATGTTGTAACAGTTGGCACATTTACCATACCACTTATGAAAAAAGCCGGTCTTTCACGCACAAAAGCCGGTGCTATCGAGGTTGCTGCTGGCGTAAATGGACAGCTTATGCCTCCTATCATGGGTGCAGCTGCCTTTATCATCGCTGAGTTTTTAGGCATGACATATACAAATGTTATGATGGCAGCGGTAATTCCAGCGTTTGCTTGCTATTTGTCACTATTTTTTATCGTTCATTTAGAGAGCGTCAAGCTTGGCTTAAAAGGTATAAATCAAAGCGAGTTTCACTCAAGATTTAAAATTTTTGTAAGTGGCCTTCACTATATAACTCCGATTTTGATTTTACTTTATACACTATTAATCGCAAAAGAATCAGCCATCGCTGCGGCGTTTAATGCGATTGGATTTTTATTTTTAATAATGATCTTTCAAGAGCCAGTTAAAAAGCTAGCAAGTGGCGAAAAAGTTGGAATAAATGATGTGTTAATAGGCTTTGAAGATATATTTTGGGCGATGGTTGCAGCCGCAAAAAGTATGACAACGATCGCCATTGCAACTGCACTTGCAGGTATTATCGTGGGTTCTATCTCTCTAACTGGACTTGGTCAAGTGCTTTCAGATTTAGTTGAGCTACTTGCTGGTGATAATATAGTTATGATATTGCTTCTTACTGCGATGATGTCACTTATACTAGGAATGGGCCTTCCAACGACGGCAAACTACATCGTAGTTTCAAGTCTTGTGGCACCTGTTATTTTATTTTTAGCGCATAAAAATGGCTTTTTGATCCCAGCCATTGCCGTACATCTTTTTGTCTTTTACTTTGGAATTTTAGCTGATGATACGCCACCAGTTGGCATCGCAGCTTATGCAGCAGCTGGTATCGCTAAAGCAAATCCTATAACTGTTGGCGTTCAAGGATTCTTTTACGACCTAAGAACGGCGATCTTGCCATTTGCCTTTTTCTTTAACAATAAACTTATGCTGATAGAAAGCGTAAACGAGGGCGATCCGCTTGACTCAAAAGGGATCGTTTGGATGAGCAATCCGCTTGAAATTTTACTTGTCTTTGGTATGGCGATCGTGGGAATGTTTGCTTTTTCAAGCTTACTTCAAGGCTACTATGTCACAAAACTTAGAATTTGGGAGCGTATTCTTTTGATCCCTGTTGTGCCACTAGCTCTTGTGCCAAATATATGTGCGAAATTTAATCTTATACCAAACGAATACACTGCTTATATCGTAGCTGCTGTGCTTTATGGATTTGTTTTTATGACTCAATGGGGCATTAAAGATAAACCACTTGATCAAATAAAAATAATCTAATCTTAGGCAAGAGCATTCTTGCCTAAATTTCTAATATAAATTTTTAGACTACCTTTATACTTTGGGTAATTTTTATTTAAAATAAGTATTTTTTGGATTTTTTTGTTTTAAGAAATTTTTAGGCTCGTAAGCCTAAAAATTATAGTTGTTTTGAGCGTCTTAGATCTCCTGCAAATTCGCAAGACATCTTATCGCCTAATTCGCAGCCTTTTACTAAAAATTCATAAGCTTTTTTAAATTCTTTAGCTTCTATCAAGATAGAACCTGCCATCTCGCAAGAATATCCATCATTCTTATCACAAGCTTTATTAAAAAGTTCTCTTGCTTTTTGCGGCTCAGTATTTAGATAAAGCCCACCAGCTGCCGAACAACCCTCTTTTTCACCGCTTTGGCAAGCTTTATTATAATACTCCAAAGCCTTGTCTAGATCCGGTGTTGCTGTTTTGCCTAGCTGATAAATGGCGCCAGTTTTTACGCATGATTTCGCATCATTTTCTGCACACCCTGCCTCAAATTTAGCTAAAGCTTCTTTGAAATTTGAGCTCCCATATGCCTTTAGTCCATCTTCAAAGTTACCTGCAAAAGCACAAGCAGCTAAGATTGAGATAAAAATCATTTTTTTCATTGAAATTCCCTTTTTTTGTGAATTAACATGCAATTTTAGCATATTAATTTTTACACTTACTTGATGAAAATAAATTACGCTCTTAAAATTCTTTCTTGCTCTTTATAATCAGGCATGATACGTTCTATAAATTTATAAAAGCTGCTTTGATGATGCGGATAGAGTAGGTGGGTAAGCTCGTGAAGCACTACATAGCGCACGGCTGAAAGTGGCTTTTCGATAAGCCTTATACTTAAGTTTATATAGCCTTTTTTGTGATTACAGCTGCCCCAGCGAGTTTTGCTGTTTCGTATGACGATGCGGTTAATTGGCCTATCGATGAAAGGCTCAAAATGGCTTACAAGCTCTAAAAATAGCTCTTTTGCTCTTGTTTTTTTAAAACGCTCAAGGCTTTTTAAATTTGGAGTAAAGACAAACTCGCCATCAAAAAATGGCTGTTTTATGCTTTCATCAAATTTGATCTTGTAAATTTCTCCAAGAAATTTTATTTCATCATCTTTTGGTAAATTTGCAAGTGCCTTTTTGTAGGAATTTTCAAGCCAAATTTTATGACTTTCTAAAAATGCCAGAGCCATCTTTTGTGTGCTGTAAAATGGCATAGAAAGCGTGATTTTAGCATCTTTGCCAACTCTTAGGCGCATGGCTCTTACATTTTTTTTAAAATTTATTAAGACGCTTAGCCCATAAAAGTCTAAAATTGCGCTTTTTTGCTTCAAACTAGGCGTTTTTCTTGCCATTTTTTGCTTCTCCAACGCCACGTATTTGCAAGGCCTCTTAGCCATTCATCAGCACAAAACCCTATCCAAACGCCGATAATCCCCCAACCAAGATAGATACCTAAAAAATATCCAAGTGGCAGTGAAAGCCCCCACATGAAGATAAGGCCAGTCGCAAGAGGAAATTTTGCGTCGCCGCTTGCACGAAGGGCATTTACGATGACAATGTTAAAGGTTCTGCCCGCTTCAAGAAATATCGAAAGTGTAAAAAGTGGCAGCATGATCGCACGTAAATTTTCGTTTAAATTTAGTGCGTCCATGATTTGATGCTTTAGTGCATAAGCTATAAGCACGACTACTAGCGTTATAAAAACTCCAAGCCTTAGCGCCCTAAATGTCCTTGTATAGGCCTCGTTAAACTCGCTTGCTCCAACTAAATGTCCTACAATGACCTCGTTTGCCACGCTAATGCTTGCTCCACAAAGCAAGATAAGAAGCGTGATCTGAAAGTAAATGGTCTGCACGCTAAGGCTAGCCTCGCCCATACTTGCCACAAAGCCAAAAGCGACCATGTATTGCGCCATCCAGAGTAAATTTTCGCCTGCGCTTGGAAGGCCGATTGAGAGAATTTTCTTTAAAATTTCAAATGGCACGACAAGTAGCTTTTTAAAATAAATTTTAACTTTTGCCTTTTGACTCAGCATATAAGCTAGCACAAAAATGCCTACTAGTCTACCAATAAGTGTTGAGATGGCAACTCCTTGTAGGCCTAAATTTGGTAGATTAAACCAGCCAAAAAGGGAGATAGCATTGCCTAAAATCGTAATTACGTTCATTAAAACTGAAGTTAGCATAACAGCAGTTGCTAGGTTATAAACACGAAGTACTGCAGCTAGCACCATGCCGATACCGTCAAAAAGTAAGGCAAAGCCAAGGATGTGAAGATATGAGAAGCTATCATTTATAAGCTCTTTTGGCACGTTTAGTAAATTTAAGATGTTGTAGCCAAAGACGTAGATGATGATAGCTGAAAAGATGCCAAAGAGCGTATTTGACGTGATGCTTGCATGTATGACGTTTGAAACAAGATCGTTCTTTTTAGCTCCCAGTGCTTGAGCTACGACGACTGAACAGCCAATACTTAGGAAGTTAAAAATGGTCATAAAAAGATCCATCACTTGATTACCAGCACCCATTGCACCAACTAGATGCACACTCACTTTTGTAACCATGTAGGTGTTGATAATGAGTGTAATGAAGTGTAAAAACATATCCAAAAATATCGGAACTACGAGTTTTCTCATAGATAAGTTCATTAAATTTTCCTTAATTATTTTAAAAATTTTGGCGATTATAGCCAAAATTAGGTTTTAGCTCCCTTTTGATATAATCGCGAGAAATTTAAAAAATGAGAGAAAAATGGCATTAATCGACCTGATAGACGTAAGTAAAAAATTTGGCGCAAATGAGATTTTAAACGCTGTAAATTTTAGTGTAAATGAAAATGAAAAGATAGCGATCATCGGTAAAAATGGCAGCGGTAAAAGCACGCTTATGAAGATCATCTCTGGCGAGGTGGCAGTAGATAGTGGTAGGCGCATAGTACAAAACTCAATAAGCGTCGAGATGTTAGCTCAAACTCCAAATTTTAACGCAACTTTTACCGTAAGGCAGGCACTAAATAACGAGCTAAAAGAGATATTTGACGCGATAAGCGAATATGAAAAGAGCGGCGTTTTACTAGCAAATGATCCTGAAAACAAAGAAATTTTAAAAGAGCAAGAGAGACTTTTAAAATTTATAGAGGCAAAGGACGGCTGGAATATCGAGCACAAGATCGAGCGAATTTTGCAAGAATTTAAGCTAAAAGAGTATGAAAATAGACCCATTTGCTCGCTAAGTGGTGGCGAGATCAGACGCGTGGCACTGGGTGCGCTCATCCTTAAAAAGCCTGATGTGCTGCTGCTTGATGAGCCGACAAACCACCTTGATGTTTACATGGTCAAATTTCTTGAAGATATGCTAAAGGGTTCAAATCAAAGTATAGTTTTTATAAGCCACGATAGGTATTTTATCGATACGCTCGCTACTAGGTGCGTTGAGGTCGAGGATGCAAACTTAAAAAATTTCGAGGGTGGATATGCAAACTATCTAACCAAAAAAGAGGAAATTTTAGCAAGCCTTGCAAAGTCGCATGAGACGCTACTAAAACAGCTAAAGGCTGAAGAGGAGTGGCTAAGGCGCGGCGTAAAAGCTAGGCTAAAGCGAAACGAGGGTAGAAAAGAGCGGGTGCTTGCTATGCGAGAAGAGGCCAAGAAAAATCCAGGCGTGATAAGGCGCGTGAGGCTTGAGCTGGAGCGTGCAAGTAAAAATTTCAACCAAACACAGAGCCAAAACCGCAAAAAAATGCTCTTTGAGTTTAAAAATTTGAGCAAAAGCATAGACGACAAGGTGCTTTTTGAGAAATTTGACGCAAGAGTTTTGCAAGGCGAGAGGATCGCCATAGTCGGACGAAACGGCAGCGGCAAAAGCACGCTACTTAAAATTTTGCTAGGACTTGAAAAGCCAAGTAGCGGCGAGATAAAAAGAGGCGAGGTGAGCATCGGCTACTTTGATCAAGCTAGAAATGTCCTTGATGATGACAAGAGCCTTATAGAAACATTTTGCCCAAATGGCGGCGATCACGTGCTGGTTCGTGGGCGAAATATGCACGTATATGGCTATCTTAAAAATTTCCTCTTTCCAAAGGAATTTCTAGATAAAAAGATAGGCGTTTTAAGTGGTGGCGAGAAAAACCGCGTCGCGCTTGCATTTCTTTTTACTAAAACTTACGATGTACTGGTACTTGACGAGCCGACAAACGACCTTGACATCGCAACTATCAATATCTTAGAAGACTACTTGCAAAGCTTTGAAGGGGCTATCTTGCTAGTTAGCCACGATAGATATTTTGTCGATAAGATGGCAAATAAGCTTTGGGCATTTGAGGGGACAAAGATAAATGTCTTGCACGAGGAGTATAGCGTCTATTTGGAACTTGAAGATGAGATGAAAGAGCTTGATAAATTTGAAAAAGAGCTCTCAAATAGCCAAAATGAAGCCAAACAAAAAAGCAAAACCGGCGTAAAGCTAAGCTACAAACAAACACAAATTTTAAATATATATCCAGATAAAATTTCAACCCTTGAAGCAAAAATTTCTGAGCTAAATGAAGGTTTAAGCGATCCAAAAATTTATCAAGAAGTAGGCCTAGCTAAGCTTTATGAAGAGCTTGAAAAGGCAAAAACTGAGCTTGAGTGCCTAGAAAATGAGTATTTTGAAGTTTTAGAGATCGCCGAGGAGCTAGAGTAGCTTGAAAAAGATCGGTAGGATAAGCGCGCTAAATACGAGAGTTGTTAGACAAAATTTAGCCACAAGCATGAGCCTTTTGATAGGTAAAGAGAGATTTAGTGGGGTGTTTTCACCAGAGATAGAAAAATATGAAGTAGGCGATCTAGTCGAGATAAAATATAAAAGAGTTGGATTTTTAAATAAGATATAGACCATTAGGCTAATCGCGACAAATAGAGAAAATTCGGACTTATATGAAAGGTTGAAAAATTTATTTTATATGATTATGATTATGTTTTTTTGCTTTTCTCTTTTTTTGTTGATGGTGATTTATTATGGGGTTTTGAAGAAATTTAGTATTATTGGAGCTATTTTGGCATTATATGTTGTTTGGCTATTAAATACAGTAGTTAGAGTAGTATATTATCAGTTTTTGATTTTTAGATATTTTATATTTGGATAGGTGTTTTGAAATTTAAATACATGAAAGGTTTGCGGCATGATGAGGTCGCTAAATTTGTTTAAAACGGAGCTAAAATGTTAAAAAAACATCCGCTAATCTCTGTAGTGATCGCCATTGTTGTGATATTTTTTGCTACCTACTTTTTTATCTTTGGGTTAGTTTCTATTTTAGATGACGACATTGGCGATAGTAAAGAGCTAAATAATAGCTTTTTTTACGTCAAAGATGACAAGGTCTATGCCATGGTACCAAGCGGCGGTAAATTTGAGCTAATAGGCGTGAGGGCCAGCAAATTTAGATACATTGACACCGGCAAATACGACAACAGAAACGTTGGCGCTAGCGATGAGGCGGTATATTGCGGTAACCTCGTGATGAGTGGGCTTGATCCAAATGGCGTTAGAGCGCTTGGCAACGGCTATTTTGGCGATGGCAAGATCACATATTTTTGTGATAGCGTAAGCGAGACAAACCTTGAAATATCCGCACTTAAAGAGTTTTGGGACATCTTCTCACATAAAATGTTTGATACGCCTAAAGCGCAAACTCATATCTATAAATTTAGACAGGTTGATAACGTAAATTTAGCAGCGATCTTGGGCTTTGGCTACGCAAGCGACGGAGTAAAGGTCTATCATGAGGGCAAAGAGCTAGATGGCGCAAATGCCAGCAAGATGCGATATATCGAGCAGATATCTGGCAGAAAGAGCATGCATTTCACGACTGACGGAGAAAATGTCTATTATGACAGCACAAAACTAGGGATCAAATTTAGCCCGCAAATGCGTGATATCGGCGAGATATGGCGCATTCACTATCTGTATGAGCCAAATTCTGGCATGGTCTATGCAAACGATCATGAATTTGACCCAAAATTTGCCCCATACGAGCCACTTTTTAACCTAAAAGATGAGCACTCCTATCATGCGCTCTTTCGTGGCAAAGGCGGTATCTATCACTGGGAGCGAAAGTGGCAGTGGTATAACAGCATAGATGAGGGCGAGTTTGTAAGAGACGGAGACGATCCGTTTAAAGGCGAGATAACGCCGCTATATGGCGACGTGGTGATAAGTGATGGCAAGACATATTTTTTAAAAACCTATGAAATTTGGCACAACACAAAAAATGACCACAGCCTAAGCTCACGCCACACGTCTATCGTAAGGCTCGATACAAAAGAGCAGTGGCGAAAGATAGGGCTTGTTAGAAACGATGGCTACGGAGCGGTCTATGCAAACGGCGATAAGACCTATTATTTTGATAACGTCGGCTACGGCTGGCATTTTAACAGCAGCGTTTATGATATAAACGACCTTGGCGTGGTTGAAATCCTCACTCGTCCTTATGACTCAAATGTTGAGAATTTAAAACTAGATGAGATAGTAAAAATGGTAGATCAAGGCGCTATGGTGCCAGCTGAGGGCGAGGTGGTGATCGATGCGATAAGCGACTTTGATGATTACTCACAAAAATATGCCTACTGGATATTTTTAGCCATCGCATTTGTGCTCTCGGTGGTTGGCGCTATTTTTAAAAATAAAAATCAAAAAAGCGAGCTTAAAAAAAGGGTGGATGACTATAGATAATGAGAAAAATTACTATTAGATTTGTTTATTTTTTAGTCATCTTGACGCTATTTTTTGTTTTGGTGATGCTTTATCTCTGGCATGAGGGCGAGTATCAAAGAAGCTTTGCAAACATCGATAGTAGTGAGTTTTACCGCTCACCAGAAGGTAAAATTTATGTTCAAATTTCAGGTAGTGGCAAGTATGAGCTAAAAGGCGTCGATGAGGCTAGTTTTAGGGTCTTGAAGCTAAAACACGCGTATGACTACTCAAACGTAGGGGCTGATAAAAATCATGTCTATTGCGCTAGAGAAATTTTGCCTGGTCTTGATCCAAAAAGTGCCAAAGTGCTTGGTAATGGCTATATAAGTGATAGCAAGATAAGCTATTATTGCGCTACTAGAAGTGAGAAAGAGTCAGGATTTAGCGAATTTGGCGCCATTATGAAAAGCCTTGCTCACACATTTATCAAAAGCTACGATGATAGCCCTTATTTTTACAGGACAAAAAGGGTCGAAAGCACAAATTTAGAGCCTATCTTTGACGCTGGTTTTGCAAGAGACGGCAGCACGCTTTACTACAAGGGCGAAAAGCTTGACGCAGATCCTAGCGAGCTAAGATACATCACGACAGAAAGTGGCGCTGCTAGCGGATATTACACAGATGGCAAAAGCTTATTTATGGGCTTTTATAGGCTTGATGCTGGCTACGGAGATGAGACGCGCCGGATATGCTACGATGCTAAGCACGATATAGAATATCTTTTTGAGCCAAAAAGTGGGGCTGTGTTTGCAAATGAGCATAAATTTAGCGCTCAAAATATGCCTTATATCGCCATTTATAGCGTGGATAACGTGCATTCGTTTTGGCCTCTTTTTGCCAGTAAAGATGGAATTTACTTTTGGGATGGCAGTAAAAACGAGCAGGCTAAAATTTCAGACTATCAGCTAAAAGGCGAGCTAAAAAGGCTCTATGCTGACGTTTTTGTAGATGAGAGCTCAGCCTATTTTTTACAGCAAGGCGAAGAGTGGCAGCGCTCAAAGCACGGCAGGCACTTAGTGGCGCAAACTGTCTCTTTATATAAATTTGCCCCAAGCAGCTCTTGGCGTGAGATAGGGCTGGTAAAAGATGGCGAGTATGGCGCAGTCTATGCAAATGGCGATAAGGTCTATTTTTTTAGCAGTATAAAGCCATTTTATGGCATAAAGCATAGCGTTTATGAGGTGGCTGATCTTAGCGTGATTGAAATTTTAACAAGGCCGTCTAAAGAGCTTAGCGCAAAAGATATCAGCCAGATGATAAAGCGCGGCGAGCTAGTGGAGGCAAGCGGCGAAGAGGTCGCAAGATCTAGGATAGAGTTTGACTCGCCAAAGATCATCTTGTATATCACATTTGGCATCGCTTTTTTCGTCATAGTGCTAACAACTCTTGCAAAACCAAAGAGAGATGAAAGAGACTTGAGATAAATTTCAAAGTGGCTATTTTTGGTGGTTGAAGCTTAAAATTTCATAAAAAATTTAAAGAGAAAATTTGACCTATTTACTCTTTTTTGTTAGTTTGAAAAGAAGCTGAAATTTACAAAAAGGAGGAAAAATGATCAAATTTCAAAGATCAAAATTTAACAATTCAGTATTTATCCCATCGCTTATTGTTATAGTTTTCATAACAGCATTTGCAGCGATATTTCCAAATTTCTCAAATGAATTTTTTAAGGGTATGCAAGATTATATCTCGGCAAAATTTGGCTGGTTTTACATCCTAGCCGTAGCCGTTATACTTCTTAGCGTCATCATCCTTGGCTTTAGCAAGCTTGGCGAGATCAAGCTAGGAGCCGATCACGTAAAGCCAGAACACAAAAATATCTCGTGGTTTTCTATGCTTTTTGCCGCTGGCATGGGCATAGGTCTAGTATTTTTTGGTGTGGCTGAGCCACTCATGCACTATCTAAACCCACCAGTTGGCGACCCGCAAAGCGTCGCTGCAGCAAAGCTTGCGATGAATATCACGTTCTTTCACTGGGGCATGGGCGCTTGGTCAGTTTATGCTATCGTGGCGCTAATACTTGCTTTTTTCTCGTATAGGCACGGCTTGCCACTCACGCTTAGATCAGCGTTTTATCCGATCATCGGAGATAAAATTTATGGCAAGATAGGTAGCGCCATCGATACATTTGCTGTCGTGGCGACCCTTTTTGGTGTGGCGACATCGCTAGGATATGGCGTGCTTCAGGTAAATGCTGGCCTTACGCACGTTTTTGGGCTGCCAACCATGCATATCACGCTTTTAATAGTGCTTTGTCTAGCTGCAACCATCTCAGCGGCAAGTGGCGTGGATAAGGGCATCAAAATCTTATCAAATGCAAATATCGCGCTAGCTATTTGTTTTATGTTTTTGATACTATTTTTGGGCGATACGACGCAGCTTTTAAAGTCGTTTGTGCAAAACAGCGGCGACTACGTCTCTACGCTCATTTCAAACACTTTTAACCTCTACGCCTACGAGAAGCAAAATGATAGCTGGCTTGGCGGCTGGACGCTGCTATACTGGTCTTGGTGGCTCTCATGGTCGCCGTTTGTGGGGCTATTTATCGCTAAAATTTCAAAAGGCAGGACGATAAGAGAATTTGTCATAGGCGTGCTTTTAGTGCCAACTGGCTTTACTTTTGCTTGGATGAGCTTCTTTGGCAACTCAGCGATCTCGCTCGTGCAAAATGGCTTTAGCCAGCTAGCAACGACCGTAAATTCTGACTCAGCCTCAGCACTATTTATGTTTTTAGAAAAATTTAGCTTCTCAGGCGTGCTAAGCGTGATCGCAGTCTTTATGATCGTCATATTTTTCGTTACTTCTGCTGACTCTGCAGCGATCGTTATGAACATGCTTTGCTCAAACGGCAAAGACGATACGCCAGTTTGGCAAAAGGTCTTTTGGGGCGTTGCAGTGGGCATCGTGGCGGCATTTTTGATGCTAGCTGGCGGACTTGCCTCACTTCAAGCGCTTACTATCACCACAGCACTGCCATTTGCGATCGTGCTACTTGGTGCTATTTACGGGCTATTTAAGGCGCTTCGCGTGGATGTAACCAAAAAAGAGACAAATAACTTTAGTAACATGCCTCTTAGCGATCTTTCAAAGCCGTGGCAAGAGCGCCTAAGTGCGATCATCACGCTTCCAGGCAAGAAAGATGGCAAGAAATTTTTAAACGAAGTCGTGATAAAAGCGTTTAACGAGCTAAAAGAGGAATTTGCTAAAAACGGCCTTGAAGCAAGGGTCACAAATGGCGAAAATTTTGTAAATCTAAACGTCGGTCTTGGCGATGAGATGGACTTTAGATATGGCGTCTATCTCACCAAAAGCCAGAGCCCAGACTACACCAGAGAGCTTGACGGCGATGATCTTTACTATAGGGCTGAAGTCTATCTAAAAGAGGGCGGTCAGGACTACGATGTGCTTGGCTGGAGCGAAGCTACGCTGATAAACGACGTCATCGAGCAATACCGCAAACACATGCAGTTTTTACATGTCGTTAGAGAGTAAATTTGAGTGAAATTTGCCTGGAATTTGAAAATTTCTAGGCAAATTCTAAATTTTACTCACTCGTTATCGTTTGTTACTGAATTTAAAAGCGTGATATACTTGTTTGTAAATTTTAAAATTTGATTGAGTTTTATGCACGTGGTATAAAGCAAGATATGAGTGTCCTTATTTTTTAGAGAAAACAAATTAGAAAATTTAACTTTATTAGTTTGTATTTTTGCTTGTAGCTATGAGATAAATTTGAAATAAAAAATGTTAATTTTTTGTTGCGTATCGTTCAAATTCCAGAGCCAAAATGCATTTTCTGTAAATTTTTAACTTTGATAGATGTTTTGCTGTATCGGTCATTGTAAAAATTTATAAAATCTCAAGTCTGGTGCTGATATCAGCAACGCCTTTTGAATACATCGCTGATGTTACTATTGCATCGGCATTTGCGTAATCTTTTACATTTGCTAAATTTATGCCGCCAGCTGCTATGATCATTGTATTTGGCGAAATTTCATCTCTTAAAGAGAGTACGTTTTTGATAAGCTCTTGGCTAAATTTATCACACTGAACAACGTCGCAGTTTGCTTTTAAAAGCTTGCTTGCTTCGTCTAAATTTTCAGCTTCAACGCAGATTTTTTTCTCAACCATTTTGGTTTTAAATTCTGGCAAAATAGATACAAATTCATCAAAATTTGCATAAGCTTTTATATGGTTTTTAAAAAATAAAATGCTATCGCTAAGCCCAAATCTATGCATTTTACCGCCACCTTCAAGTACTGCTTTTACGCAAAATTTCTTAGCAAATGGAAAGCTCTTTCTGGTTGCTAAAATTTCACATTTTTCATTGACGCACTTTGTGGCATTTGCCATTTTGTTTGTATAAGTTGCGATGGCGCTGGCATATTCTAGTGCGACTTGAGCTAACTTCCAAGCCTTATGCACATCTTCGTAGCTGCCATAAATTTTTATGATCACATCGCCAGCTTTGCAAATTTGAGAATTTTGCACAAAAATTTTACTCTCGCACCCAAGTAGCCTTGCAACACTTGCGGCTACATCAACGCAGCTAACACAAATTTCATCGCGTGAATAAATTTCAAGTGAGGCTTTTTTATCGATATTTTGAAGCGACGTAGTAAGATCAAAGTAAGGTATATCTTCGTTTATATAGCTTAGAATTTCTGCGTCGCTAAGTATCATTTTATGCCTTTTTTGCCTCATTTTTTGCTTTTATTATCATTTTTTTAAAGACTCCATTATCATAAAGTCCAGCATGATAAAGAGCAAAGCAAGTAAATGCAATGCCTGAAACTGTGTGTAGTTTTTTCATACCTCTGCCATTCATGCAAAGTGCCGTTAAGCAAACTGTCGCTAAAGTAACGCCCATACCGACCTTTGCTACCTTTCTGTGAGTATTTATGTCAAGTAGTTTGCCACTTATTTTTGTATCGTTTTTCAAATTCTTCTCCATTTAGTTTTTATTCCAGCAACTTGTATTTTTGATGCCAAGACTTTCTGGGTCAAATTCTGGATTTATCCCAGCTTTTCTTTGAGCTTCGTAGTCTTTGACTACTATTATCACTACTTTTGAAAGTAAGAATATAGCGATAATATTAATAGTTGCCATTGCAGCCATTGTGATATCAGCGATATTCCAAGCGAGCTTTAAATTCATCTGAGCACCAATAAATATCATAACGACAGCTGTTATCTTAAATAGCAATGTAAGCTTGTGGTTTTTGGTTAAAAATTTCATATTTGCCTGAGCGTAGTAGTAGTTGCCAATAAGCGAAGTGATGGCAAAAAGTACGACTGCAAGAGTGGTAAAATGAACTCCAAATTCACCAAAATACTCTTTCATAGCGGCTTGAACGAGAGGAAGTGCTGTTAGCACCTCACCACTTGATCCAGTTTGCTTCGTAAGATAGGCCTGTGAAAATAGCACGATCATACCAGAAGCGATACATATAGTCATGTCTATAAAGACTGCCATTGCTTGAACTAGGCCTTGTTTTACTGGGTGGCTAGTATGTGCTGCGGCTGCTGCGTTTGGAGCTGAGCCCATGCCAGCTTCGTTTGAGAAAAGGCCTCTTTTGATGCCTATTACGATCACGCTGCCGGCAAATCCGCCAAATATCGCTTTAAAATCAAAGGCATTTTCTAAAATCATCTTAACAACATCAGGAATTTCTTTGAAATTTAAAACGATAGCAATAAGTGCTAGCGAGATGTAGGCAAGTGCCATGAACGGCACGATGTATGAGCTTACTTTACCGATGATGTGACTTTTGCTAAAAAACATTACCGCCGCAAATGCCGTAAGAATAAGGCCGATGCCAATAGGTAGGCCGCTTTGTGCAAAACTAACGTTGCTGCCAGCTTTGTCGTAGTAAATTTCAAAAGCTGATGTCATGGTATAGCTTTGAAGTCCGTTAAAGCCGTATGCGTAGGTGATGATGAGAATTACCGCAAAAAGCGAAGCCAACCACTTTATGCCAAGGCCATTTTTGATGTAATAAGCTGGACCGCCTTTAAATCCAAAAACGTCTTTTGTCTTATAAATTTGTGCTAGTGTGCTCTCTATAAAAGCTGAAGCTGATCCTAAAAATGCCATCAAACACATCCAAAAAAGAGCACCCGGACCGCCCGCAGCGATAGCAGCTGAAATTCCAGCGATATTGCCTATGCCAACGCGCGAAGCAGTCGAGATCATAAGTGCTTGAAATGGCGTTAAATGGTGCTTATTGTACTTGTCTTTTTTTTCTACTAAGACTCTGCAAGCCTCAAAAAACATCCTAAACTGCACAAAACGAGTCAAATAACTAAAATAAATTCCCGTAGCCACAAGAATAATGACTAAAAAATATCCATATAAAAAGTCGTTGGCTACGTCCATTTTGCCGTTTAAAAAATTTAAAAAACTATCAAGCACCATCTACCCTTTCAAATTTATTTTGATTTGAATTTTACGCCCTTCATTGAATTTAATAAAAGCCAAATCGTTGTGCCATTATGAAGCATGGCAGTTGCTATTGGATTTAACATACCAAGTGTCGCAGCACTTAGTATAGCTGTGTTTACGCCGACGGTTGAGCGGAAATTTGAGCTAATTAAATCCATTGTTTTATTTGCAAGCTCTTTTACGAGAGCTACGCTCATGATATCGTCTTTTAAAAGACTTATATCTGCCGTCGCTTTAGCTATATCAGCACCCTTGTGCATACTTATGCCCACATTTGCCTTAGTTAGACTTGGAGCATCATTTATGCCATCTCCCACAAAGGCTACCTTTTTGCCCTCACTCTTTAGCTCTTCGATGATAGCTGCTTTATCTGTTGGTAAGCACTCCGCATAGACCCTATCAAGCCCAAGCTCACGTGCTACTTCTTCGGCCTTGCTTTTGATATCGCCACTTAGCATGACGACCTCTTTTACGCCAAGACTGCGTAGTTTTGCCACCATGTCTTTTGCGTTTTCTCTCATATCGTCTTTCATAGCAATGACTCCAACTAGCTCTTTATCATATCCTACGTAGAGTAAGGTTAGTCCGCTATTTAATGCTTTGCTTATTAAAGCTTCATGAGCTTTAAAGCTTATCATCTCGTCATCTTCTAAGAAGTGTCTACTACCGATAACTACCTCTTTGCCGTGCATCGCAGTTTTTACGCCGTGAGCTACGATAAATTCGACTTCATCGTGATGAATATGGTGGAAACCACGCTTATTTGCAGCTTCAACTATTGCTTCGGCCACTGGATGAAAGTAGTGTTCCTCAGCACTCGCAGTTAAATTTAATATATCATTTTGAGAAAAGCCCTCTTTAAATGAGTAAATTTCAACTACACTTAGGCGTCCGTGTGTCAGAGTGCCCGTCTTGTCAAATACAAAAGTATCAACTGAGCTTAAAGCCTCGATCGCTTTTGCACCTTTTACAAGAATGCCGTTTCTGCCTGCTTTTGAGATGCTTGATTTAAAAGCAACTGGTGTAGCAAGCTTTAATGCGCAAGAGTAGTCTGCTTGAAGTACGCTAGCAACACTATTCATATTTTTATTTATAATGTATGAAAGTCCAGCAAGCGAGAGCGTAACTGGCACAAGTTTATCGGCTAGTTTTAATGCTTTTACGCCAATGGCTGATTTTTCATTGAGTGAAGTTTGTATGTACTCTTTGATCCTAGCTGTCGCTGTGTCGCTGCCTACATTTTCAGCCCAAATTTTTATCCTACCTTCATCAACCACGGTACCGCTTATAACACGGTCGCCTCTAGCTTTTGGTATAGGCTCAGCCTCTCCGGTCATTGAGACTTGATTTACATCGGCGTTACCTTCAACGATATAACCATCAACGCCTATCGTCTCACCAGCTCCTACTACTACGATGTCGCCTTTTTTCAAATTTTCGGTTTTTACTTTTTCAAGCGTCTTTTCACTATTTAAATTTCTCTCAACCCAGACTTCTTCGATATTTGGTTTTGCTAGCTCTTTGATGAGATCATCACTTCTGTGACTAGCGCTTTCTTCCATATATTCACCGATATTTATCATCAAATTTGTGCTGTTTGCTGCTAAATGATCGCCCATTGCTAGACTAGTGCCAATGGCAGTTGCCTCAAGTACTTTTGATGTGATGCCCTCATGCCTTAGCTCTTTTGCACCTTCTATTAAATTTGGAGCTGTGGCATAAAGAGTCACGGCTGATTTTAGAGTTTTATTACTCATAAATGGCGTTATACCAAGTGCAGCAGCAGCTTTGTAGATATTTGCCTTGCTTGGCAAATTTGGATCTTTTGCCTTTGTTGGAAATTCATAGCTCTTTATAAAGTTTAAAATTTTATCGTAGTTTTTATTGTATTCAACGATAATACTTTTTGCGTATTTATTTACACGAACACTTAGTGCATCAGTTCGCTCCGAGATCGCAGCCTCGATAGCGCTGACGTCGCTTCTAGCGTTTAGGCTCTCGCAAATAAACCTGGCTCTATTTTTACTCTTATGAGCTAGAGTGATCTTATTTTTGTGAGTCAAGTTCTGCTTTGACATCTTCAAAACGCTCTTTTAGTTCTTCTATGCCAGCATTTATAAGCTCGCCACCTTTGATAATCGCTTTAAATACGCACTCTTGTGCTTTTGGATTAGTTAGTACATAAGCTGCGATACCACCTAAAATTAGACCTTTTACAAAGCCAGCAGCATTAAAATTTTCAGGTACAAATGGTAAATTTTGAGCTGCATTGTTTATTGCATTATCGATTGCGCTTGGCTGAGTAGCTGCTGCATTGTTAGCCGCAGTTTCACTTGTTACGTTTTCTTCATTGATGTAAGGGTTATTCATTATTTACTCTCCAATTTTATTAGTTTTTCTGCTATCAAAAGACCGCCGATACCAGCTGCTGTAAAAGCTGCTGCATTTAGATATTTTTTTTGTGCTATTAAATTTGAAGCATGAATGCCAACAGCACCTACAAAACCACCTGTTACAGCGTATTTTGCTATTTTTTTAGTAATATCTTTTTTAGTTGCTCTATTATTTAGATAGTCGCTAAAGCCAAGTGCAGCTGCGCCCATACCAGCGATTAAAGCTCCGCTGATGAAGTGATCAAATGGAAGTCTTGTGCTTGAAAGTGTAAAAAGACTATTTTCTTGCATTCTCTATCCTTAAGCTATATCGTTTGGTGTGATAGCTTTTGGAGCAGCTGGCTTTTTAGCGCGTGGTTTTCTTGTTTTCTTTACCACTTTTTCAGCCTCTTTTTCTACTTTTTTAGCACCGCGTTTTGCCTTTTTCTCTTCTTTTACTATAAAGTCTTTTGCATCTTTTGCAACGCTTTTACCTTTTTTGTAAAGATCTTTTGCGGCCTCTTTGCCTTTATCAAAGCCATCTTGGGCGTACTCTTTGATCTTATCTCTTTTATTCCAAGCAGCTATTGCTAAACCGCCTACTGCTAAACCTGCTAAAAATGGTAATGCCATTTTAAATCCTTTCTTTGTTTGATTTTGTAAATTATTCATTTTCTTCATCCTTATTAAAATTTTTGCTAACTACTGAAATGCCTAATGCCCCAAGCGCAAGTCCGCTAAAAAACGAGAAATTTGGATTATTGGTTATCTTTGCTAACTCGCTTTTATCAGCCTTGCCACTTGCGATATTTTGCAAGCTTTTAGTTATCTCATTAAAGTCATTTTGATAGTTTTCTAAAATATTTGTTATGCCATTTTGCTCAAAATTTTGTGAAATTTCGTTTAAATTTAGCTCATTTTTTATTTCACAGCCACTATAAATTTCTTTTAAGCGTTGTTTTAAAGAGGTGACATATTCATTATTTGAAGTAGCCCAAAGTCTAAAAAATAGATCTTTTAGCTCTTCATCATCTAAGCTTTCACAAAATTTTTCATACATTTTATTTAGCTCTAACTCATAGTTTAAAGCTTGTATCAGCGCATCTTCTTTATTTTTTGCTGGCAAAAATATAGCTTCATTTTCGCAAGCAAGCTCATAATCATGTGTGCTCGCAAATTTTTCTATCAAGATGATTGCATTTTTTCTGATATTTGCGATCTCGTTAAAAACATCACCAAATGAAGCTAAATTTTCATATAAGCTAAGTGCGTTCTTTTCGCTAGTATATGATGCATTTAAAAGTTCATTAAGCATATTTCACTTCTTTTGCAACTTCATTTACTCTAGTTGAAATCTCTTCTAAATTTTGTCCTTTTAAGAGATCTTCCCAAAGGTTTTTTGGAAAAATTTCATGATCATATTCGATCGTTACAGAGCCGATTAGCTTGTTAAATTTTACATTTTTTATACCATTTATCTGAGCTATCACATCATCTAGGCTAGCTAAATTTACGCTGCTGCTTAGCTCTTTTATCTTTGGACTAACTCTTACTCTTAATCTACCGTTTGTGTGAGCTATCATTGAAAAATAGCTTGCAACTTGTGCTAAAGTTTGTGTTTTTATATCCATTTTCATCCTTTTTTTAATTGCGTATTATCTATTTCATAGCTTAAATAAATCTGAAATTTTTTTGTCTTTCATTATCAAAAAGTAAAATGAAATGATAAAATTTAATTTTCATTTTTCTCTTGGCAATCACTGCAAATACCATAAAGTATCATTGTATGCGACTGCTCACTAAAATTTTTTTCTTTGCAAATTTGCTCTTGCCTTTGCTCTATCATCTCATCTTCAAAATCAACTATCTTTTCACAAATTTCACATATCAAATGATCGTGCGATGATTTTAAATTTAGTTCAAATTTCTTTACTCCATTTTCTTCAAAGCAGTTTGCAAGATGATGCATTTCGAGAAAATTTAAAAACGAGTAAATTGATGTCATTGAAATTTCATTCTTGTGGATTTTGTAAATTTCTGAAGAAATTTCTTGAGCACTTAGATGAGAGTTACTAATGAAAAGTACATGCAAAATTTGTTCTTTTAACTCTGAGCTTTTTTGTCCAAAGGCTTCCAAAAACTCTTTAAAATGCTTATAAAATAGTTCAAAATTATCCACAAAAACCTAACTAAAATGATAATGAATATAAGGATTTTACAACTTTACTTATAAAAAAAGCATAAAATTTCTTACGAATTTCAAGTAAAGTATTTTATAAGATTGTTTTGGTATAGTGTCGCATTTTTTAAATCAAAATTAAGGAATAAAATGACTTACGACGAGCTTGAATTAGACGCCGTTTTGTTAGAGGTTTTAGAAAATAGAGGCAGTTTTGATTCTATGGACGATGAGGAGCTTTACGAGCTTATCGAACAAGTTGCACAATATACAGATGGCGATTACGAAGAAGCGTTTGAGTATATGACTCAATTTTCTCCAATCCCTAAAAAACGCTTTGTTTCACTATTTATGGTTTAGCAAAAAGCTAAGCCATAACTTCTATAAAATTAATCAAAAAAGTAAAAATAAAAAGAGCTCTTGACCCACTTAATGAGCCAAGAAATTTGAGCTATAAGAAGTATTTTGAGATTATTTCTTTAAATTTCAGAGTGTATTTGCTAGCTTTTGGGCTATTGTTGTAGATATTTTCAAAATCATACATTCGCTCATAGTAATCATTTGTATCTTGTATATTTATTTTAAGCCTTGCCACATCTAGGCTAACGCCTACAAAAGCACCACTTGTCTTGCCACGCTCCTCAGCAAATGCTGAAATTTCAGGCAAATCACTTGTGATCGCTACTTCATTACCAACGCCACCAGTTGCTTCTGCTTTTAGGCTGATCGTATCTTTTGCATTAAATAAATTTGCATAAGCTTCTGAATTTTTAAATAAGATAATCATATCAGCTGAGCTGTAACCAAGCTGTAAGCCTATGCTACCAGATGTGTAATTTGCAAAAAATGGGCTTGACCATTCACCATCATCGTTTTTAGCGATAAATACGCCTTTACCTGTAGAGCCAGTTACAACAGCGCCTACTTTTGTCACATCAGGGATTATGGCGATCGCTTTTATGCCTTCAAATTTAGTGTTTGGCTTTAAATTTCTTGTACCAAAAGCGTTTAAAATATTTATTGCATTTTTTAGCTTTTGATTTTGGATCACATCAGCATTTAGGTATGGCGTGAAAAATAAACCAGCAAGAAATATGATTAATAGTCTTTTCATTAAAATTCCTTCCTTAAAATTTTCGTTATTATAGCCTAAAATAAACTAATGGTAAAAATATTATTAATGATTTTTTATGAGAGTTCATTATAGAATGCGACCTTTTAAGGAAAAAATATGAGTTTAATACTTTTTGTCGAATACGTCGGTATCGCATCAGCTGCACTTAGCGGGTTTTTATTTGCAGTAAAAAAGGAGTGTGATTGGCTTGGAGTCTTTTTGTCTGCATTTTTGACTGCACTTGGTGGCGGTATCATGCGTGATATGCTCGTTGGTAGGGCAGTTTATTCATTTACGCACTATATGCCAGTAAGCGTTGTTATTTTTATGTTGATTGTTTCAAGAGCGGCAAATTTACACATAAAAAGAGAAGGTTTGGAGCGAAAATTTGTATTCATCTTTGCCGATGCGATCGATGTTATCTGTTTTTCGATCGTTGGAGCAATGGTTGCTATTGAGTACAACTACAACATCTTTGGCGTGATGATGATCGCCTTTTTTAACGGCGTTGGCGGCGGTATCTTAAGAGATATATTGCTAAATGAAATTCCATGGTTTTTACGCACCGGACTTTACGGCACGATAAGCCTTGGTGTGGGGCTTGCTTACTTTGTGCTATATCATCTAGGCCTAACCAATATATTTTTTACTATGCTCTTGCTCGCTGCTGGCATTACAGTTAGGATGTTTGCATTTTATAGAGGCTGGAAGCTACCTGATCTATGAAATTTAGCGAGTTTTTTGATATCTGGGTCAATGAAAACTACTATAAATTTGGCGTAGATATCGGCAAAAAGGGCGATTTTTACACAAATGTAAGCGTTGGCTATCTTTTTGGTGCTTGCCTTGCAAACTACTTTTTAAAACTACTTAAAAACAGCGAAATTTCTAGCTCTTGTAAGATTGTGGAGATTGGTGCAAACTCTGGCGATATGCTAGCTGATTTTGCACAAGGGATTTTTACGCTTAACCCAGAAATTTTGCCAAATTTGGAGTTTATCATCATCGAACCTCATGAAATTTTACGTAAAAAACAGCTTGAGACTTTTGCAAAACGCTTTGGCGATGATATCAAAATAAAACACTATAAAAATTTAGACGAGTGTGCATTTGATGAAATTTTTGTCATCTCAAATGAGCTACTTGACGCATTTAGCTGCGAGGTGATAGATGGACAAAATATGCTTTTTGTGGATAGCGATCTAAAATTTCACTGGCAAAAGGCGGATCAAAATTTACTAGCTCTTGCAAAAAAATTTGGCATAAAAAAGGGCGAGATATCAACTAGCTACGCTAAATTTGCGCTCCAACTTGCAAGTGCAGCAAAAAAGGTGAGATTTTTAAGCTTTGACTACGGAGAATTTGAGCCAAAAAATGAATTTAGCCTAAGAGTTTTTAAGGATCATCAAGTTTTTTCTTTGTTTGAAATTTCAAACCTCGAGCCATATTTTAAAAGCTCGGATCTAACATATAGCCTTTGCTTTAAGCAAGTAAAAGAGGCTTTTAGTGAGACTGGCTTTGAGATGCTTAAATTTAAAAAACAAAACGAAGCTTTAGTTTGTGATCTTGGCGTGGATAAAATTTTATCTTTGGTGCTTGAAAAAGGTAGCAAGCAAGCCTATGAAAATGCAGCTAAACAGGCGAAATTTCTACTTTCACCCGAGTTTTTAGGCGAGAAGTTTAAATTTATAGAGTTTTTAAAGAGCTAGCCTAGCGATATTGGCAAAACTTGCCTCGCAAGCCTTTAAAAGATCATTTGGTGCTATTTTTATCTGTTTGCCTCTCACTCCAGCGCTTACTAGCACGTACTCTTGCTCTTTTGCACGTTCATCGATAAATGTGACAAAGTGTTTTTTCATAGCAAGCGGTGAGCAGCCGCCCCTAATGTAGCCAGTGATCTTTTCTAGATCTTTTAAATTTATAAGCTCGCAGCGTTTGGCGCCACACGCGTGAGCAAGTGCTTTTAGATCAAGCTCCAAATCGCCCTGCAAGCAAGCAACAACGAAATTTTTAGGCTCACACTCACAAACGATAGTTTTGTAAATTTGCTTTATATCTTGCTTAGTGCTAGCTGCTACGTGGATGGCTGAAAGATCGTTTAAATCAACTTCATACTCTAAAATTTCATAATTAATTTTTAGCTTGTCTAAAGCTCTAGCAGCATTTGTTTTATGTATCATTTTTCTCATTTTTGCGAATTTTTTGTATAATTATAGCCAAAACTTAAAGGAGGAAAGATGGCTGAAGAAGTTGAAGAGAAAAAAGCAAAAAAAGGTGGCAATGGTGCATTAATGATAATTATCATTGCGATATTTGTTTTGCTGCTAGTTATTGGAGGGCTAGTCGCGTTTTTGATGCTTAGTTCTGACGAGCCAAAAGAGGCAAACATGATGCAAGCACCAGCTCAGACTCAAACGCAGTCCATGCCAGCTCAAAATAAAGCAAAGCACGGTAGCAACGACTATTCAAATATGGGGCCGATATATCCGCTTGATCAGTTTATTGTAAATTTGCTTAGCGAAAATGGCTCAAGATTTCTTAAAACAAAGATCGATATGGAGCAAAGCGATGAGTTGCTAACTCCTGAGCTTGATAAGAAAAAAGCACTTTTAAGAGATATTATTATAAGAACACTTTCATCAAAAACCTACGAAGAAGTAAGCACTACAAAGGGCAAAGATAGGCTAAAAGATGAGATCGTGGGTAAGTTAAATGAAGTGCTAAATGATGGCTACATCAAAAACATATTTTTTACTGATTTTGTGGTGCAATGATAGGCATTGATATCATTCAAATAGATAGAATTTCTAGACTTAAAGCTCGTTATGGCGAGCTTTTTTTAAAAAAATTTCTTAGTGATGACGAGATCGTGCTAGCAAAAAACGATGCGACTTTGGCTGGATTTTGGGCGGCCAAAGAAGCAGCTAGCAAAGCCCTTGGTGTGGGTATTAGCAAAGAGTGTGGTTTTTTAGACATTGAGCTTAGCAAAGACGCAAAAAACGCACCAAAGATAAAATTTAGCACAAAAATTTATACAAATTTTAATATCAAAGAAGCAAGCCTTAGTATAACTCACGATGGCGGATTTGCCGTAGCTGCAGTGATGATTGTCTAAAATTTATGCATTTTTACAAAGCTTTTTAATATCTTTTAGCTACTTCTGATAAATTTAAAAAACGTATTTTTATAAAATTTTTTAAAGAAAAGACGATATCTTTAATTAAGATTTAATGGAGCCAAAGAAACTAAGGATAGTAAAATGCAAATTTCTAATAATCTCCCAACTACTAACTACCTCTCAAGAGAGAACATAGCAAGAGAGATGGGCTTTAAATTTAACGATATCAACGAGATACTTAGTAACGATATGGGTCATGGTATGACATTTCCTAAGTATATGAGCCTAGACGATAAAGCTAAAGCAAGAGAATACGACAGATATGAGCACTCACTCACCGGCTTCGTAAAAGGTGAAGGAGAGGCAAGGATTAGCATACTTGGCAAGCTTATGGGCTATGACGACACTTTTTCAAAAGATAAGATAGATGAGCTACAGAAATTTATAGATGATAGCGGTGCTTTGGGGCTTGAGAGAGCTTTTGGTGACTCAGAGACTTTATCTGTTAACGAATTTATAAAAAGATATACCAGAAAGCATGGTTTCTCTGACTTTACCTTTGGCGGAACAAAAACAGCTAAGTTACTTGATAGCGATATGAGCGTTGATGAGTTTAAAGCTAATTGGACTAAATTTGCACTAAAAAAGCGCTTTGGTTTAGAGCTTGATGAGGAGCTAGCAAAAGAGACTATAAATTCCATTAATGATCTTGAAGCACAAAACGAAGAAGATAAAAAAGAGAAGAAATTTACACCTATACAGGTTACTAAAAAGTCTCAAACCTATAAGTTTGAAGCCGATGAGAGATTTAAAGAGCTTTATAAATTTATAAAGAGTGAATTTGATAGTGGTAAGAGTATGTTTGAAATTTTAGAAAAAGTGGCAAAGCTTAAAGTGGATAAGAGGGCATAGGTATTTTATAAGCAAAGAATGGAATTTTTATAATTTAAATTTCAAAGAAAAAAGCATAGATATCCTAAGACTTATGCAAAAGATAAAAAATATGGTTTAGCCAGCAAAGTATTGATATTAAGTCGCTAGCAAGATAAATTTACATCCACTCAAGCACTTGCGTGATATCTTTGGCGTAAAAGCACTTTAGACCCTGCGTGTCAAGCGGCTTGTTTGGGATGATCGCATTTTTAAATTTCTGCGTTTTTGCCTCTTTTAGTCGCTGATCGAGGTTGAAAATTTCTCTTATCTCGCCGTTTAGACTTAGCTCACCGATGAATACGCTATCCTTGCTAATAGGGCGGTTTTTGAAGCTACTGATTATCGCTGCAATGACGGCTAGATCGGCCGCAGTTTCACTTATCTTAACTCCACCTGAAACGTTTATGAAGACGTCGTAGTGCCCAAGTGGAATTTCTAGCTTTCGCTCAAGAAGTGCTAGCAGCATATCTAGGCGGTTTCTCTCAAAGCCAGTCGAGCTTCTTTTTGGATAGGCGCTTTCGCAAACAAGCGCCTGAATTTCGATGCTAAGCGCCCTTGAGCCTTCCATTATGATGGTTATCGCGCTACCACTCATAGCCCCGCCACGTGTGAAAAATTTACTTGAGACCTCGTTTGCACTCACCAGTCCATGCTGACTCATCTCAAATATACCAACTTCGCTTGTCGAGCCAAAGCGGTTTTTAAACCCACGCAAAATTCTAAGCTCTCTGCTCGCGTCACCCTCGAAATAAAGCACCACATCGACCATGTGCTCAAGCACTCTAGGCCCTGCGATCGAGCCCTCTTTGGTGATATGTCCGATGATGAAAACGCAGATATTTTGGCTCTTTGCAAGCCTCATCAGCTCAAATGTGATCTCACGAACCTGCGTGATTGAGCCCGGGGCAGAGCTTATATTTTGGCTATAAAGCGTTTGTATGGAGTCGATTACTAGCACTTTGTAGTCGCTCTTTTGCACTTCTAGCAGGATATCTTCTAGGCAAATTTCAGTTAATAGGTATAAATTTTTATCCACAGCATTTAGTCTATCAGCTCTCATTTTTATCTGGCTTTGACTCTCTTCGCCGCTTACATAGAGCGTTTTTTTGCCGTCTTTTGCTAAATTTGAGCCAATTTTTAGAAGCAGAGTTGATTTGCCTATGCCTGGACTACCGCCTATTAAAACGAGTGAGCCCTCCACAACACCGCCACCAAGAACAAGGTCTAGCTCGCTATCTTTGGTGCTAAATCTCGTGAAATTTTGAATTTCAACTTCGTCGATGCTTATGGCTTTGCTAGGTGCTCCGGTGCTTTTTGCTATCTCTTTACTTATCTTTATCTCTTGCTGACTAAGCTCGACAAAGCTATCCCAAGCCCCACATTGTGGGCATTTACCCAGCCACTTCGCCTGTTGATTACCGCAGGCTTGACACTCAAAAACTGGCTTTGCTTTTGCCATAAATTATCCTTTTTAAAATTTCAACTATCGTTAGTCCAAAAGCCGCTCCGATCATGTCAGCTACGACGTCAAGTAGGCTAAAGCCCCTGTTTGGTAAAAATGCCTGAACGAGCTCTATTTGCACACCAAAGGCTAAAAGTAGGGCTAAATTTTTAAAAATTTTAAACTCATAGCCAAAGTAGAGCAGTATATAAAGGACGAAAAAAGCTAAAAAATGGTTTGCTTTGTCCCACGAATTTTCGATGATAGTAGGACTTTTTTGAGTAAATGCAAGAAAATCGATCGCCAAAAGAGCAGCGAAAAAGCAAATTTTGCTAAGAAATTTTACTCTACTCAAAAATGGCGTCCATTAGCTCGTCTAAAAACTCGTCTGGGTTAAATTTGATGATATCATCCATGCTCTCACCAACACCTATATAAAATATAGGTAGCTCAAGCTCTCTTGCCACGCCAAATAGCGCTCCACCCTTTGCGGTACCATCAAGCTTTGTGATGATGACACCATCAAGCGAGACAATATCGTTAAACGCTTTCGCTTGCGCAACTCCGGCGTTACCTTGCGTGCCATCAAGAATCAAAATTTTTCGGTGAGGTGCTTTTTCGTAAGCTTTTTTGCTAATACGAACGATCTTTTCTAGCTCGTTTGCTAAATTTGTCTGGTTTTGAAGTCTACCGGCTGTGTCAAGGATGACTCGGTCGATACCTTTTGCAAGGGCTGAGCTAATCGTATCGTAAGCAACAGCCGAAGGATCATGCCCTTGCTGTGTGGCGACTATTGGCACATTTAGCCTAATTGACCATTGGTGTAGCTGCTCGATCGCCCCAGCTCTAAATGTATCACAAGCGCCTAAAATAACGCTTTTACCGTTATTTTTATATAAATTTGTAAGCTTTGCGATTGTGGTCGTCTTGCCAGCACCGTTTACGCCAAGGATGAGATCGACAAATGGCTTATCAGGCTCGATCACACGCTCATTTTCGTAGATAAAATAGCTGCTCATAACGCGCCTTAGATCGGCTCTGTTCACTTCATCTTGTGGTGGCAAGTAGTATAAAATTTCTTCCACGATCTCATAGGCTACGTCAGCTTCAAGCAAAATTTCTTCTAAGCTCTCTTTGTCTATCTTTTTCGACTTCTTCGCTGAGCTTATCGCTCCAAAAGTCTTCTCAAGGCCTTTTTTTAGAAAATCAAGCATTATTTTGTAGCCCTATTTATGTCATTTTCAAGCATCTCTTCAGGCACAAGACCGATGTAGCCTTGAACGTAGTCACCATTTGCTTTAAAAAGTGCTGACGCAGGCAAACCTTTTATGCCGCCCATCGCTTTTTCAAATAAAAAATTCCCCTCGCCAACCGCTACTTCGTATTTTATTTTATATTTTTGAGCAAAATCTTTTACTTCATCTTCACTTTTGTCTTCAAGTAGCACACCAACGATATCTAGTTCGTTTTTAAATTTCTCGCTTAGGTTGTTTAAGTGTGGGATCTCAGCCTTGCACGGAGGGCACCAAGTGGCGAAAAATACGTAAAGAGTTGCTTTTTTGCCATCTTTTACATCAAAGCCATTGCTTCTTTTTGTAATCTGCATAGTTGCTCCACTTAGCAGCTTTAGATTTATCTCTTTTATCTCGCTATCTTGGGCATTTTCACTCATTTTTGGAGTGAGTGAGTCTTTGCTTAAATTTTCATCTTTGCTAGCATTTTTATCTAAAATTTTGCCTTGCGTTTGTTCGCTTGTATTTTGCTCTTTTTTTTGCTTGTTCTCGTCGCCGCATCCAAAAAATGCAAAAATGCAAAGTGATGTTATAATTGCTCGTTTTAATGTCATAAATTTCCTTTTGAATAAGATTTCAGGATTATACAAGAAAGAGCATAAAATGAGCGTTAATTTAGAAAAAAATGAATTTAGAAAAAATGCAAGAGCAAATTTGATGAAACTTACTAAATTTAAGGCCAAATGCTCGCACTATAAAGCTACAAAAACGCTTTTAAAATTGATAAATTTTACAAATTCTAAGAAAGTATTGTTTTATTTGCCACTTAACTACGAAGTTGATGTGCTTAAAATAAGGCGAAATTTATCACGTAAATGTGAAATTTTTGCCCCTTTTATGGTAGGTCTTAGCTTAAAGATGGTAAGATTGCGACTGCCATTTATAACTTATAAATTTAACGTCAGACAGCCATCTGGCAAAAAAATGGATAATGTTAGACTTGATATGGCAGTAGTTCCAGCGATTGGGGTTGATGGAGCTATGGCTAGGATAGGGCACGGAAAAGGATTTTATGATAGATTTTTTGACTCTTTGCCCATTAAGCCAAAACGGATAGTTTTTCTTGAGATAAAAGACTTTTATACCAAAGATGTGCTTTCAAATGCACAAGACGCGGTAGCAGACTTTTATATAACCCCAAATAAAAATTATATAAAAAGAGGAATAAATGATAGAGGTTTTAATAGGCTTAGGAGCCGGTGTGGCGGGCGTTGGAGCAGGGTATCTCTACGCCAAAAAGATAAATGATGCAAACTACAACATCTTCTTAGAACAAGCAAAAGCAAAGGCAAAAGCTATCGAGTATGAGGCTGAGCTAACGCTTAAAAATTCTAAAATTTCAGTACAAGAGGCTGAATTTGAGGCTAAAAAAAAATACGATGACAAGACGACAAAGCTTCAAAAAGAGTATGCAAGTAAATTTGATGAGCTAACCAAAAAAGAGAAAATTTTGCTAAATGAGCAAGAGCTTTTAAACGAAAGTAAAGAGCTTTTTGAAAAGGATAAGCAAGACGCAAAGATAACTTACGAAGAGGGCTTAAATTTAAAAGCGACTTATCAAAACAAGGTAGAAGAAGCGATAAGAGTGCTTGAGCACGCTGCTGGCTTAACAGAAGAAGAGGCAAAAGAGGTCGTACTTAAAAAGGTCGAGGAGAAGTCTCGTGCGGATATCGCTCACATCGTTAGAAAGTATGAAGAAGAGGCTAAAAGAGAGGCTAAAAAGAGGGTTAATTACATCTTGGCGCAAGCTACGTCAAGATTTGCTGGAGAATTTGCGGCTGAGCGTCTAATAAATGTCGTAAATATCAAAAACGATGAGCTAAAAGGTAGGATCATTGGCAAAGAGGGACGTAACATCAAGACCCTTGAAATGGTGCTTGGCGTTGATATTATCATCGACGATACTCCTCATGCGATTATATTAAGTAGCTTCAATCTTTACAGACGTGCGATCGCTACGAGAGTGATCGAGCTTTTGGTGGAAGACGGTAGAATCCAGCCTGCAAGGATAGAAGACCTTCACAAAAAAGTGACTGAAGAATTTGAGCAAAGTATACAAGAAGAGGGCGAAAACATCGTCATGGATCTTGGTCTAAACAAAATTCACCCAGAGATAGTAAAACTAATAGGCAAGCTTAAATTTAGAGCAAGCTATGGTCAAAATGCCCTTGCGCATAGCCTTGAAGTAGCTCACCTTGCTGGCATTATTGCGGCTGAGTGCGGCGGAGATGAGAAGCTAGCTAAAAGAGCTGGCATACTTCATGATATCGGTAAAGCACTAACTCATGAGTATGAGGGCAGTCACGTCGATCTTGGAGCAGAAATTTGCAAACGTTACAAAGAACACGCAGTGGTTATTAATGCTATTTATGCTCACCATGGACATGAAGAAGCTACCAGTATAGAAAGTGCAGCCGTTTGCGCGGCTGACGCGTTAAGCGCTGCCCGTCCAGGGGCAAGACGCGAAGTGCTTGAGAGCTTCCTAAAACGTGTTGAAGAGATCGAGAACATCGCAAAAAGCAAAGAGGGAATCAAACAAGCATATGCAATCAATGCTGGTCGTGAAATTCGTGTCATCGCAAATGCAAAACTTATAAATGACGATGAGGCTGTACTTGTGGCAAAGGAAATTGCACAAGAGATCGAGAGTAAAGTGCAATATCCAGGCGAGATAAAAGTAAGCGTCATCAGAGAGACTCGCGCTGTTGATTTTGCGAAATAACGGCAAGATATGAAATTTCTTTTTTCAATTTTATTATTTTTCTCACTTGGCTTTGCCAGCGAGGAGCTCGTGCTAGATTCGGCAAACTCGTTTATAACAACTATGAGAGGCGCTAGAAACGCTCCTATAAAAGAGCTAATCGAGCAGTCAAAAGCGACGATCATCTTTCCAAGTGTTAAAAAGGTCGGTTTTGTAGTTGGTGGCATGGGCGGAGATGGCATCATGGTTGTTGGCAACATTAACTCGCCAAGTGAAATTTTACCAGTTAGCATAAGTGGCGGCAGTATCGGTATACAGCTTGGTTATGAAGATAGTTCACTTGTACTTTTTATATTTAAAGATAGCATTATCCACGATATTAAAGATGCCAAGATCACGCTTGATACAAAGCTTTCAGTAGCTTTTGGTGACATTGGACGCAATTACAGTAAAGTAAGCGATTTTAAATTTTCAAGTGATATTTACGCATATGCCGCAAATGATGGTTTCTTTGCGGGAGCTAGCTTTGGTGGAGCAGTCATCAGTGCAAGGGAAGAAATTTTAAAGCAAAGTGGCTATGCCTATGAACAGCTAATAGCCTCTGCATCTAAACTTTTAGGAGATTAATGCAAGATATCATAAACTCAGTTTCAACATACGGCTATATTGTATTGTTTTTTTATAGTCTTGGTGGTGGCATGGTTGCATTAATCGCCGCTGGAATTTTAAGTTTTGCTGGCAAGATGGATATCACTCTTAGTATAATTGTCGCTGCTGTGGCAAATACAATCGGTGACACACTAATTTTTTATGTCGCAAGATTTAATAAAAACTCACTTATGCCTTATATCAAAAATCATAAAAGAAAGCTTGCTTATGCAGGAATTTTGGCTAAAAAACACGGCGATAAGATAATATTTATCAAGAAATTTATCTACGGCGTCAAAACTTTGGTTCCTATCGCGCTTGGACTTACGAAATATTCATTTTATAAATTTAGCATTATAAATTTGATCTCGTCAGTGCTTTGGGCGGTCATTATCGGATTTGCCAGCTTTAAAGCGGGTGATTATTTTGTAGGTGCAAGCGACTACCTTGGCGAGCATGGATATATTATGCCTCTTGCTATGGTTTGTTTGTTGCTTGGAATTTGGTTTTTTTTACAACATATTACAAAAAGGAGAAAAGCATGAAAAAGGTGATATCTGCTTTAATCGTAGTTATCGTGGTAGCCATTGGAGCGGTTTATTTTGCTTCAAATGAGGTGGAGAAAAACTATCAAAGGATAGTGAATGATCTAAACAATATTAAGGGCTTTAAAATTTCTAATAACAATTACAAAAAAGGTTTTTTTGGCTCAAAAGGATCATTTGATTTTAGTGTTTCAAAAGATCTTTTGGAAAATATATTTGGTAAAAATGTAAATGAGGATTTGGTTTTTAAAGTAGAAAATGAAATTTCTCACTCAGTGCTTGCATTTATAGATGGCTTTGAAATAGACTCAAAAATTTCTATCCAGAATGATATGATTAAAAACATTATCGCAACATTTATGGGCTCAAATGTCATTGCAACAACTAAAACAAAAGTCAGCCTAACTGGCGATAAAGATGTGGATATTAAATTTAGCAATATTGAATTTAATGATAAGCAAAAAACCGCCGTTAATACAAAAGATATAAAGATTGGTATGACGCTTGATTCAAAAGATAGTATAAACAGCTTAAAGGTTGAAGCAGATAAGATTGTTTTGAAAGATTTTAGTGAGTACAACAAAGTTGATCTAAATATCGAAGGATTTTATATTGACTCAAGTTATAAAGAGCCAGTTAAGATTTCAAAAATTTTAGAAAGCCAGCTTGTACCTTATTTAGCAAAAGTTAAATTTAAAAGGGTGTCTTTCGCATCTAATGATATAAGTAATATTTTGATAGATGACTTTAAGTATGACTCAAAATTTGAAATCTCAAATGATCTTGGAAGATCAGACGATGTTATAAAAATAGGTATAGTAGCAGTTGATAAAGTAAAATATACAGATTTTGTCTTTGATAGCAAAATCGCAAATATCAATGTGGCTGCATTAAATAATGTATTAGACAAGCTTAATAATTTAAATAATGAAGAAAATTATAATGTTTTAGCTGGATTAAATCTTGATGAGATAATAGATCAAATCTTAGAAAAGAATCCAAGTATAAAAATAGATACATTAAGCTTTAAAAAAGGAGATAAGACTTTAAAGCTAAATTTGGATGCAGCAGTAAATGGCTTTAAAAAGGGGACAAATCAGTCAGAAATTTTTGATAAATTATCTCTTAGCGGAAAAATAAGTGTCGATGAAAGTCTGGCGAATTTTTTTGATACATTAGTGCCAGAAGTAGCTTTTGTTGAGCCTACTTTGATATCTGCTGGATATTTTAAAGAAGAGGACAAAAAAGTAATAAGTGAATTTAAATATGATCCAAACAAAAAAGATATTATATTTAATGGAAAAGTTGGACTTCAAAATTTCTTTATGGGTTTTTAAAAATTAGCCTGATTTTTATCTGTATTTAAGCATCACTTCTATATACTTCACTTTCTGTTTTGCAAAACGCAGAGCAGAAAGTTCTTTTAACTTACAATTGTTAAACTATTAGTCAATCTTTGAAATCTAAACAAGTGATCGATTGAGCCAGTCTATTATGATTAAATAATAGATTAGACAAACTAATATAAAAACTAAAAGTTTTTT
>NZ_POZK01000035.1:0-216749 GCF_002913945.1 Campylobacter concisus
AAAGTAAGCTCTTCGTCTGTTTTTATGTATAAAAGTGAATTTGCAAAATTATCTTGAATATCTTCTACAATACCCAAAATTTCACCATTTTCTATAACTTTTAAGCCAATAATATCAAACTGAAAAAATTCATTTTTTTTTAATTTACAGTTTTTTCTAGTGAGCTCTTTTGTTATATATATAGTTCTATTTACAAGCGCTTTAGCAAGATCTAAGTCATTAAAATTTTCAAACAAAACCAGTTCTTTTTGTCTATTGTAGTCTTTTATGATCAGCTGATAATTGTTTTTGTCAAAAAAGGTTGCACCTTTTTTAAACTGTTCTGGGAAGTCGCTCTTATTGTGAAGCTTTAAGTAGCCCTTTAAACCAACACATCTTCCGATGGTAGCGACTTCAACAATATCACTATTCAATAGCTTTTACCGTTACTCTATAGCTTGTATTATCTTTGGCTTTACAACCAATAATAACGGTCTTTATAGTGTTTATCATTTTGCCATCTTTGCCGATAAGTTTTCCCGTATCAACCTTATCAGCACTTATAATTATCTCAGCAAAATTTTCACCAAGTTCCTGACGATCAACACTTACTTTATCAGGAAAATCAGCAATTAACTTAGCGTATTCGTATAAAAAATTTTTAACCATTATTTTGTAATTTGTGCAACTCTATCGCTAAGTTTAGCACCAACGCTTTTCCAGTAATCTAATCTCTCTTTGTTGAAATTTATAACATTTGGCTCAACCATAGGGTTGTAATAGCCAATACTTTCTATCCAGCCACTATCACGTCTTTTTCTACTATCTGTAACAACTATACGATAAAAAGGTCTTTTCTTACGTCCCATTCTTGTTAGTCTTACTACTGTTGCCATATTATATTTCTCCTCTTGTTTTTAAATAAAGCTTAAATTTGGATAACAAATATCCAAATTTAAACTCTTTTATCAAACAGGTCTTTTAAGATTTGCTTGAGAAAGCATATTTACAAGTCCTTTTGCTCCACCTTTTCCTGAAAATTTCTTAGCAAGTTTTGAGGCATTTTCAAACTGCTTTAAAAATCGATTTACCTCTATCTGAGAAAGTCCAGAACCAGCCGCTAAACGTCTTTTTCTACTATTATTCAAAAGTTCAGGATTTTCACGCTCTTTTTGCGTCATAGAGTTTATCATAGCCTTAATATGTAAAATTTCTTTTGAATTATCAAGATCTATATCTTTTATCTGATTTGCAATATTTGAAAGACCAGGTATCATCCCCATCAAAGACTTCATGCTACCAAGCTTTTTAACGCTTTCCATTTGATCTAAAAAGTCATTAAAGTTAAACTGACCTTTTTTTATCTTTTGATTTAGGCGTTTTGCCTCTTTTTCATCGATAATAGTCGATGTTTTCTCCACCAAAGTAGCTAAGTCACCCTCACCCATTATACGGCTTACAATGCGGTCTGGTATAAAACTCTCGATATCAGCTACTTTCTCGCCGGTACCGACAAATCTAAGTGGAATATTTAGCTGTTTTGCAATACTAATAGCTACGCCACCTTTTGAGTCAGAGTCAAATTTAGAAAGGATAACTCCAGAAATTCCTAAAATTTCATTAAAACTTGTAGCTGTTTTTACTGCGTCTTGACCACTCATAGCGTCAGCCACGTAGAAAATTTCATGTGGATTTATCGCATTTTTTATATCTTTTATCTCTTGCATCAACTTCTCATCAATTGCAAGACGACCAGCAGTATCCACTAAAAGCACATCATAAAGACCACTTCTTGCTTTTTCTAGTGCTTCTTTTGCTACTTTTATAGGATTATTTTCATTTTCTATAAAGAAAAGATCAATCTCATTTGCAACGCAGAGCTGTCTTAGCTGCTCAACTGCCGCTAATCTTTGCAAGTCACAAGCCGCAACTAAAACTTTTTTCTTTCTTAGTTTTAGATAGTTTGCAAGCTTGATAGTTGTCGTTGTTTTACCACTACCTTGCAAACCAGCCATCAAAACAATGGTCGGTGCAACTGGCGCATAGACAAAGCCTTGGTTGCCAGGAGCTGTTAAGATAGTCGTTAAATTTGACTTGATCGCATCCAAGAAATTCTTTTGACCAACGCCAGTTTGCTTTAATTCGCTTTCGATAGACGCGAGTAGATCTTTTGTGACTTTATGATGAACATCAGCTTTTAAAAGAGCCTTTTTGAGCACGTCAAGTGCGTTTTTTAGAGCTTTTTCGTCATCTACAAAACGTATCTTGCTAACGGCTAATCTAAAAGACTCGCTAATTTGTTCGAACACTAATCACCTTTCCAAGTTGTTATTAAAGGGCGTATATTACTAAATAATTTCTTTATTGCTCTTTAAATTTCAAATTTATTAGATAGCTCAAATCCAAGAGTATTAAATTCTTTTGGGATCAGCGCTTTAAATTTATAGTTTAAAAGAGCGATAGAATAGGCATGTAAAAACATTCTATTTGCCCTATTTTTGCCGTATTTTTCATCGCCAACGATAGGTAAATTTAAGCTAGCCAGATGCACTCTTATCTGATGTGTCCTGCCTGTTTTTATAGCCACTTTTACCAGTGTTTTTTTACCCACAACCATGAGCGGTGAAATTTCACTGATCGCCTCTTTACCATCTTTTGAGATCTTTGAAATGGCGCCATTTTTATTTTTTATCGTTAAGATCGGCTCATTTACGACCACTTCCTCGCTCATGATGCCCCTAACTGCGGCCACGTAAATTTTCTCAACCTTCATCTTTTTAAACTCATTTATAGCAAGGCTCGCAAAATCGTCATTTTTGACAAGAAGTAGCACGCCGCTTGTGTCCTTATCGAGTCTATGAAGGAGTGGAAATTTATAAATTTGACTGATTTTTTCGCTAGTCACGGCAGCTGGCTTACTAATGGCTATCAAATTTTCATCTTCAAAGATAACGCTTGGCTTTGGCATCTCTTCGACACCAAATTTAGTATTTTCACTCATTAAAGCACGAGCGATCATCACCTTTTGCCCCTTGGCATAGACTAGTCCACTGTCGATTAGTTCCTTTGCCTCGTTATTTGAGATGTTTTTTTGTTTGGCTAAAATTTTATATGCTTTTTCTTCACTCATAAAGTGCTCCTTATATCTTCTATGATCGCATCAGCGCTTGCTTGCACGGCTATCCTGCTCTTTTTGGCCTCACCATCCATTATGCCGACAATCTCGCTAGCTTTTGCAATATAGATGTTTTCAACTAGGCTAAATAACGCCTTTTGGTTAAATATAAACTCGCCGCTGATTATCACTGGGTTAAATTGTGCACACTCGATTGGATTATGGCCGCCGATATTTGGCACAAAACTGCCTCCAAGCACGACTATATCGCTAATAGCATAAACATTTACAAGTTCACCAAGAGTATCAAGTAAATTTATCTTTGCTTCAAATTTATGTGTTTGGCTAAATTTCGCAAAACAAAAGCCATACTTTTTAGTGTATTCGGCTGCTAACTTTTCCACTTCTGAAAATCTCTCAGGGTGGCGTGGTGCGATAATTAAAAGATCGTTTTCTTTTAAATTTAAATTTTCTAAAATCATCTCTTCTTCGCCAGCATGCGTGCTTGCTAGCACGATCACTCTAGCTTTTGGTTTTTCATAAATTTTACTCACACTTGGCAAAAATGCAGCTTTTATATTGCCAGTGACCTCTATTTTACCTGCTCCAAGTGACTTTAGGCGCTCTTTATCAAGCTTGCTTTGGGCGTAAATTTTATCTATAAATTTAAAAAGATATCTGTAAAAAAAACCAAATTTTAAGTAGCTTTTGTAGCTTCTATCTGAAATTCTAGCGTTTATCAGTATCACGCGGCTGCCTTTTAGCTTTGCCATGAAAACTAGCATAAGCCAAAGCTCAGCCTCAAAAATTACTAAAATTTTGCTCTTTTTTAGCCAAAATGGCAAGAAAATTTCAAACGGTAAAAATCTCGCGTTAGAGCAAATTTTACTTGCCGCTTCAAAGCCTGTATTTGTCACCACGCTTATAGCTTTACTATCAAATTTTTGCATCAAAGGCTTGAGTGCTTGCACCTCGCCAAATGAGCAAGCGTGAAAATGTACATCTGCGTCTTGAAATTTTGGATTATTAAATAGAAAAAAACGTGCCGGAATCGACTTATGATACTTTTTTTTAAAACTTAAAAAAAATAAAAAGATAGCCCCAAATAGATAGAGTATTGAGGCTAGAAAGTAATATATTATTATCACGAAATGTGTTATTGCTCTTGTTTGTATAAAATTCTGCCACAATGCGGACATGTAACGATATCTTCGCCCTTGAGAACAGCAGAGAAAGTTTTATCGTTTATCTGCATAAAGCAACCATAACAAGCTTGTTTTTTTACAGGAACAACAGCTGTATTGTGAGCCCATTTTCTAATTTTTTCATAAAATGCGAGAATTTTTTGATTCATAGTGGCGATAAGCTTGTCTTTTTTGGCATAAACTTCTTCACGTTCTTTCCCGATATTTTCAAGTTCAGATGAAGTTTTGCTTTTTATATTTTTTAAATTCTCTTCAAGTTCAGCTTTTTTTGCACCAAGCTCATCTTTTTGACTATTTTTACTATCTATTAGCTTCTCAAGTCTAGCGATCTCTTCATTTGCAGCCTCAAGTTGCTCTTTTGCAATATCTTCTTCAAGACTTAGAGCTTTTATCTCCTTTTCGCTTTTTGCGCCTGAGCTTTTTTTAGCCACATCTTTTATTTTTGCACTAAACTCGGCAATATGAGCATTCGTACCTGATTTTTGAGATTTTAAGTCATTTACCTCTTCATCTAGTCTTTCTATATTAACCGTTATAGTTTCGCACTCTTCTTCTATATTTTTATAAGCCTTTTCTATATCCTGAATGCGTGGTATAAAGCCATCTATTTGTTTATCAAGGTCAGATAATTCAACTAATTGTTGTAAGTATTTATTCATAATGTTTCCTTTTTTGTTAGCAATATGTAAATGGATTTTTAGAATTGCGTATTATAACTTCAATTTTCAGATTTTGCAAATATTTTGCTAAAAAATCACCAAAATAACGTTCACTTTCATAGTGATTTATATCGATTAAATTTAGCCCGTTTTCCTTTGCATAAAGAGCTTGGTGATACTTTAGATCGCCTGTCAAAAAGGTATCTGCTTTGACTTCTTGTATGAGATCTCCGCCACTTCCAGTGCAGATACAAATTTTAAAAATTTCATCTTTTGCATGAACTACTCTTAAATTTTCTAGCCCAAGTTTTTCTTTTACAAATTCACAAAGCTCGCTAAATTTCATCTTCACATCAGTATAGATCAAAAAGCCCTCTTTGCTTGAAATTTCAAACCCCAAAACCTGCATCACAAATTTTTCATTTAAAAATGCAAGGTCAGCATTTGTGTGAAGCGAGATGAGCGAGATATTTTTTATCATCATCTCTCTTATGAGTGAGCTTGGATAAAGGCTGTAGTCTAGGCTCTTTAGCCCCTTAAAAATGAGTGGATGGTGAGTGATGATGAGCGAATTTGGCAAGACATTTTGCAAAAGTTCGCTATCCAAATCAAGACTTAGATAAATTCGCTCAAATTCGCTATCAAATGAGCCAACTTGAAGGCCACTATTATCCCAAGACTCTTGGCTCGCAAATGGACAAATTTCATCTAAAATTTTATAAATTTCAGCTATTTTCATAAAATTTTACTTTTGTTCTAGGCTCTCTTTATAAGTTAGCGCACACTCCTTGGCCAGCTCGCGGATTTTTAGGATGTAGTCTTGCCTTTGCGTTACGCTGATCGCCCCACGCGCATCAAGGACGTTAAATGTGTGAGCCGCAAGCATGCAGTAGTCGTAAGCTGGCAGTGAAATTTTAGCCTCTAAGCAGCGTTTGCACTCGTTAAATGCGTTTTCAAACTGGTTAAAAAGCATATCTACGTTTGCTACTTCAAAGTTATATTTACTCCACTCATACTCACCTTGTTTGTGAACGTCGGCGTAGGTTACGATATTTCCATCCCTATCATCCCAAACGATGTCGTAGACGCTATTTACATCTTGTAGATACATGGCCAAACGTTCAAGGCCATATGTTATCTCACCAGAGATCAGCTCGCATGCGATGCCACCCACTTGTTGAAAATAGGTAAACTGAGTCACTTCCATGCCATCTAGCCAGACCTCCCAGCCCAGTCCCCAAGCACCCAGCGTCGGGCTCTCCCAGTTATCCTCGACGAAGCGGATGTCGTGATCTTTTAAATTTAACCCAAGCTTTTCAAGGCTTTTTAGATAAAGCTCTTGGATATTTTCTGGACTTGGCTTTATGAGTACTTGAAACTGATAATAAGCGCCTAGGCGGTTTGGGTTTTCGCCGTATCTGCCATCAGTAGGACGGCGGCTTGGAGCTACATATGCAGTCGCCCACGGCTTTGGTCCGAGGCTTCTTAAAAAAGTCGCCTGATGATAGGTGCCCGCACCAGCTGGCATGTCGTATGGTTGAAGTATCACGCAGCCTTGCTCTTGCCAATAGTTTTGAAGGGTTAATATTATTTGTGAAAATGTCATTGCTTTCCTTTTAAAATTTTACTTTACATAGTGTATAACTGCACCAGGTCCTAGCGGTAGATCAAAAATGTACCAAAACGACATTAGTGCTGTCCAAGAAATTAAAAATGCAACCGTATAAGGAAGCATAATAGAAACAACTGATCCGATTTTTAACTCTTTATTGTATTTTTGCATAAAAGCTACTATCAAAACAAAAAATGGCATCAAAGGCGTTATGATATTTGTAGTAGAGTCGCCTATTCTAAAAGCAGCCTGTGTAAGCTCTGGCGAGAGTCCAAGATTCATAAACATTGGTACAAAAATCGGAGCCATCATCGCCCACTTTGCAGAATCAACAGCTATAAATAAATTTATAAAAGCGATCAAAAAAATAAAAACTATAATAAGACTAAGTCCAGTTAATCCGACCTCTTTTAGAAAAATAGAACCTTTTATAGAAAGCACTAGCCCAATATTTGAGGTATTAAAAAGATATGTAAACTGGGCTGCAAAAAATATCAAAACCAAAAATCCTGATAGCTCAGAAATAGATTGTTCCATAAATTTTATGGCGTCATTACTGCTTTTTATACTCCTGGCGCCTACACCGTAAGCTACGCCTACTACTATAAAAAGCAACATCATAAAAACAACAATAGAATGCATAAAAGTAGATTTCATAAAGCTTTCATTGCCTTTTGCTCCAAATAAAGAGCCTGAAGGCAAAATAGCCACAAGCAATAAAATCACAAAAACGATCAATGCTATTAGCGAAAATTTTAAGCCACGTTTTTGCTCTGCACTTATCTCGCTATGCTCTTTTAGGCTAAAATCACCCAAAAAATCAAATTTGCCAAGCCTAGGCTCTACGATTTTATCCGTTACAAACCACCCAACAAATACGATCAAAAATGTCGAAACGATCATAAAATACCAATTTGCAGTTGCTAATACTACATAATCTGGATTTAACACGCTAGCTGCTTGCATAGAAAATGCCGCAAACATAGGGTCATTTGTACCGATTAATAAATTTGCCGACCAGCCACCGCTAACACCAGCAAAAGCAGCAGCTAGTCCAGCAATTGGATGGCGACCAAATCCAGCAAATAAAATAGCTCCGAGCGGGATTAGCACAACATAGCCAACCGAGGAAGCAACATTTGACATTACGCCAAGGAAAATAACGATTGGAGTTACCCATATTTTGGAAGATTTTAAGGCAATCTTTGTCATAAGTGCTGACAAAAGTCCGGACTTGTCTGCGATACCAATACCTAGAATAATCGCAAAGACTACTCCCAAAGGATAAAAATTAGTAAAATTTTTAAGCACAGACGAAACAAAAGATCTAAGACTATCAGCAGAAAGCAAATTTATAACATTTGCATTAAGTTGTGATATTTGTCCATCTTTGATAGCCTGATAGCTTACACCAACGCCCATCTTTTCTAATACAAACGATATTATTATCGTAATAATCGAAAGATAGATAAAAAGCATAGTTGGATTTGGCAATTTGTTACCAAAATTTTCGATAAAACTCAAAATTGAACTATTGTTTTTTTTATTCATTTTTTCTAACCTAAAATAGATATAAAAATTTTTATCTCGTCGCTGCTGTAAAGCTCAAAATCTGTTTCATAGGCTCTTTTTAGCTCGCTACTTTCAAAATATCTCCAAATTTCACCCCAAAATTTTGCAACATTTTGTGGCTCATTTGCAAAACTAAAAAGAGCGTATTTTCCACTTTGTATCTTTAAATTTTTATCACATTTTTGTCCTAATCTTTTGCCGATAAAGTTATCGTAATGTCCATTAAAATCGCTTTCGTAATTACAGTAAACGCTATAAATTTCACTCTTGCCATCATAGTACTCACTCATAAATTTAGACCATAAAGCCGGAATTTTACCCTTGCCGTCTATCTCATCTTCATTTTTAGTGCGAGTTTTTACTCCGTAAATTTTAAAACTATCCTCTAAATTTATAATCTTCATAAACTACTTTTGTCCGTTAAAATTTTCAACCGCTTTGTTCCACATTAGTTTGTATTTTCGTTTTAAAAATTCAACTTCATCTTGTGAAATTTTAAGCTGTTTTGTGAGCGTCTCAACTGTTTTTCTATCTTCGTCATAGAGCTCTTGCATCGAAATGAGCGCCTCTTTTAAAAATTTATTCTCATTTCTTAAGGTCTCAAGCGTCTCATCCTTTGCGTCAAGCACCTTTTCGTGTAAATTTAATATCGTTCCGATCGTCTTTTCAACAAAGCTGATACCATCTTGGCCTTGCGGTTGCATAGATAAATTTTGCGAAACACTAGGCACAACACTCATCGTTCCTTCGCTCGCTTCTATCAAAATTTCTCCATTTTCCTCTTTGGTTTTCAAAACGCCACGATTTATCATATCTTCGATAACTTCACGCTCCAAGTGTACAAGTTTGCAAAATTCATCAACTCCAAGATAGGTCTGCACCGCTTCTCCTTTTTACAGTATCACTTCAACCTTTGAAGAGTCTTCCTCTAAGGCCTTTATCTTCGCCTCTCTGTCAGCTTTTAGAGCACTTGCTAGACTATCATCTTCAAGCGCTAAAATTTGCACCGCCAAATAGGCTGCATTTATCGCTCCAGCTTTTCCGATAGCTAAGGTTGCCACTGGCATACCACTTGGCATTTGCACAGTTGAGTAAAGTGCGTCAACACCGCTAAGAGCCGAGCCAGCCATTGGTATGCCGATCACTGGTTTTGTTGTATTTGCAGCAATCGCACCAGCTAGGTGAGCCGCCATACCAGCAGCTGCGATGAAGACTTTTGCGCCCTTTTTCTCGGCATTTGCGACGTATTCGCTAGTTCTTTTTGGGCTTCTGTGGGCTGAACTGATTATCAGTTCATATTTTACGCCAAATTTCTCCAGAGTCTTTGCCGCCTCACTAACGATCTCATAGTCACTTTTACTTCCCATTATAATAGAAACAAATTTCATATTTTCTCCCTTAAAAAACTAAATTTTGGCAGCTTAACGCCGAGGTTTATCTCATTTTCATTGCCACTATGAATTTCACTCATAACCTTACCTTTTTTGGTGATGAGCTGCTTAAAATTGATAAATTTCTTGCCCTCTTGTGAATAAACCTTTGAGATTTCATTTTCACTATCTTCTATAACCGATCCAGTAGGAGCCACGATCTCATAGCTATTGCCTGGAAAAATTTTATATTTGCACTTAAAAAACTCGCCATCTTCGCTTATTGCATTTACCTGATGTGTGCCTTCTTCTAGACTGCTAACATGATTTTGTGTATCGGTTCGCTCATAAGGTCTATGCACCAAATAACCATCCGTAAAGCCGCGATTTTTCAGCGTATTTATCTCATTTTCATAAATTTGTGCGTTAAATTTATCATTTAACGCATCATCTATCGCCATTTTATAGGCTCTAGCCGTGCAAGCTGCGTAGTATTCGCTTTTTGTGCGGCCCTCTATCTTGAAGCTATCAATGACGCCACTATCAACGATCTCTTTGATGTGTGAGATGAGGCAAAGATCTTTTGAGTTCATAATATGAGTGCCGTTTTCATCCTCTTCTAAGCGGAAAAGCACGCCACTCTCTTCGTTTTTAGCGTAAAGTTCATACTTAAACCTGCAGTCGTTGGCACAGCTGCCGCGATTTGACATACGCCCACTTTGCACTGAGCTTACTAAGCACCTACCAGAATAAGCAAAGCACATTGAGCCATGTACAAAAATTTCGATATCAAGAGTTGGAATTTCTTCTTTTATCTTTATGACATCTTTTAAGTTCATCTCGCGTGCTACGACGATACGTTTTGCGCCCATGTCATGATAAATTTTTGCATCAAGCACATTCATGACATTTGCCTGAGTTGAGAGATGTATCTCGATATCAGGAGCGATGGCTTTTGCTAAACTCATAACGCCTGGAGTTGCGATAATAAAGGCATCTGGCTTCATAGCCGAGATAGTCTGCAAGTGCCTTTTTAATGGCTCGATCTGAGAGTTAAAAGGAAAAGCATTTATGGTCGCATAAAATTTCTTTCCCTTTGCATGTGTGTAGTCTATCGCCTCTTTGAATGTTTCAAGGTTAAACTCCCTAGCCGATCTAGTCCTTAGTGAAAAGCTAGCCACCGAGCCATAAACAGCGTCAGCTCCATACTCAAGGGCGATTTTAAGTTTTGTTAAATTTCCAGCTGGAGATAAAAGCTCAGGCCTTTTTAGCACTATTTTTTACCCAAGCTTTCTATCAAGGCTTCAATGTCATCGTTGCTCACAAGATTTTCAGTCGTTGTATCACCTGCGATATGAACAGCTGAGCCAACACGTTTTTCATCGTCTATTTTACCTTCAAACAAGGTATTCATATATTTACTTAGAGCTCTCATAACGTTGATAACACGCTCGATCTTTTGTCTATGAATGTCTTGATACTGCATCATATCCATAGCCATCATTATCTCATCTTGTCCCATTTGTAAATTTCCGATTATGTTATCGATCGTGTCAAGAAGTGCGTTGTTTTTATCCAAAGCTTCGCTAAATGCGGCAATATTTGGAAATTTCTGGCTTAATGTCGTAAATAGTTCGATGTTTGAGTTTATCGCATCCTTTAAGCTATTTGAGTCACTTTCAGCGTCCATAAAAAAGTTATTTATCGTCTCAAGCTTATCAAACATCTGAGTAGCTTTTTCTTCGCTATCTCTAGTCACATCATCAAGCTGATGAACCATTTTGTGGTCTTCTGTTGGTGGTGGTGGTGGCCAAACACCATCTGCACTCACTCTGTAGTTTTCCGCATTCTTTGAATTACTTTCTGATTTTGACTGTGGCTCATCTTTAGTATCGATTGCTTCTGCAACTTCTGTTACCTCGTCCGTATCCTCTTTGACGTCCGCAACCTCTTGGCCAGTATCTTCTTTAGTCTCATCCAACTCATCATCTAGCCCACCTGCCATAAGTGCGTCAAGTTCCTCTTGGGTCATAAAAGCTCCTAATAAAATTTGGCTTGATTATATAGGATTTAAATAAAAAGTAAGTTTAAAAGCAATGCCTTTATCTTTAAATTTATAAATTTTTAGATAGCATTTTTAAAAATAAATGACCTTAAAAGGCTAAAAATGACCGTCGATCTTCACAACCACACGCCACTTTGCAAGCACGCAGTTGGCGAGCCAAGAGAGTATGTACAAAACGCAATAAAAGCTGGCACAAAATACTTTGGCTTTAGCGATCATGCACCGATGAACTACGATGAAGCTTACAGAATGAGCTTTGATGAAATGCAGGGCTATGAAGATGAAATTTTACGTTTAAGAGATGAATTTAGCGGTGAGATAGAAATTTTACTTGGTTATGAGATGGACTTTTTAGATGGCTTTATGGATAAGAGAGTTTTTGCTAGAAAGGTTGATTATCTGATAGGCTCTGTGCATTTTTTTAATGACTGGGCATTTGACAATCCAGAATTTATCGGTGGCTACGAGGGCAAAGACTTGGATCAGATTTGGCAAGAGTATTTTGATCACGTAGAAAGATCGGCCAAGCTTGGTAAATTTGACATTATGGGGCATATCGATCTTTTAAAACTTTTTAAATTTTTGCCAAAAAAGGATATTAGGATTTTGGCTAAAAATGCAGTAAATGCGATAAAAGAAGCAGATTTAGTTGTTGAGATAAATGCCGCTGGCTTTAGAAAGCCTATCGGCGAGCAATATCCAAGCGTAAATTTACTTGAACTAATAGCCGAAAAAGATATAACCATCACCTTTGGCTCAGACGCTCACACAAAAGAAGATATCGGTAAAAATGGTGAAATTTGCGAGCAAATAGCCAGAGATTTAGGTTATTCAAAATGTGCTATTTTTAAAAATAGAGATAGAGAATTAGTAAAATTTTAGATTGGGTTCAAATAAAATATAAATTTAATCTTAAATATTAGGTTTTATGATAGAATACGAAAAATTTAAAAATTAAAAGGAGAAAAAAGTGGGAAAATTCGTCCAAAATATAGATCATTTTTTTGATTTTTGTAAAGAAAATGAAGTCAAATTTGTTGATTTTAGATTTACTGATTTAGGTGGTGCTTGGCATAGCATTAGCTACAATATAAAGGCTGTTACGAAAGAAAATTTCACAAATGGTATCCCGATGGACGCTAGCTCTATGCATGGCTGGCAACCAATCGATAAGAGCGATATGATAATGAAGCCAGAAGCTACAACTGCATTTTTAGACCCATTTACTTCTGATATTACAGTTGTTGTTTTTTGCGATATTTACGACATTTACAAGGGTCAAATTTATGAAAAATGCCCTCGCTCAATTGCCAAAAGAGCAATGCAGTACGTAAAAGATAGCGGTCTTGGTGATGAGGCGTATTTTGGCCCTGAGAATGAATTTTTTGTCTTTGACAACGTCAAAATCATCGATAGCCCAAACTGCGCGATGTATCAAGTAGACAGCGAGGAAGGCGAGTGGAACGATGCTACTGACTTCAAAGATGGCTACAACACAGGTCATCGCCCACGCAGAAAAGGCGGCTACTTGATGACTCAGCCGATAGATAGCATGGTAGATCTAAGAGCCGAGATGATGCAAGTTCTAGAGCAAGTTGGTCTTGAAGTCTTTTTAGGACACCACGAAGTCGCACAAGGTCAAGGCGAGATCGGCGTGAAATTTGGCAATCTAGTCGAAGCCGCCGATAATGTTCAAATTTATAAATATGTCGTTCGTATGGTCGCTCACCTAAATGGCAAGACAGTTACATTTATGCCAAAACCACTTTATGGCGACAACGGAAGCGGCATGCACGTGCATCAATCAGTCTGGAAAGATGGTAAAAATTTATTCTATAAAGAGGGCAACTACGCAAATTTAAGTGATTTCGCAAGATACTATATTGGTGGAGTTTTAAAACACGCAAGAAGCGTTGCAGCCTTTACTAACCCAAGCACAAATAGCTACAAACGCCTAATCCCTGGCTTTGAAGCACCATCTATCCTAACATACTCTAGTCAAAACCGCTCAGCAAGTATCCGCATACCTTATGGCTCAGGTGAAAAGTCAGTTAGGGCTGAGATGAGATTTCCAGATAGCACAGCAAACCCTTATCTAGCCTTTTCAGCGATGCTAATGGCAGGACTTGACGGCGTTAAGCACAAATATGAGCCAGTTGGTCCTATGGATGAAAATTTATTTAAACTTCACCTAGATGAGATTAGAGAGCGTGGCATAGAGCAGCTTCCACACACACTTCGTGGTAGCCTTGAAGCGCTAATTCGCGATAATGAATACTTAAAACCAATAATGACCGATCTTTTCATAGATACCTATCAACACTTTAAATTTGAAACTCAAGTTTGGCCTTACGAAGCACGTCCAACCGCTTATGAGTTTAAAACTTGCTTCTCTTGCTAATCTAAAATTTTGCCTTGGCACACATGCCAAGGCTTTTTATACCAAACACAATACATACAAAAATACAAAATATTTAACATAAAATTTTATGTATTTTTATTATAAATTTTAAATCTATGCAGCTATGGATCATTATAAAAAGGGATATTTTTTATTTTTTTGCAAATGTACTAGAAATTTTATGCAAATCTATAAAAAATTTATCCGCCCTTATTAAACTAAAATAAAAAATTTTAAAGCCAATTAAATATATAAATAATCATAAATTTATGCCTTTTTTTATAAAATCCTTGAACTTTATAAAAAGGATACCGCATTGCAAGCACTAGCTTTAAAATATCGCCCTAAAAATTTCGATGAACTTATCGGTCAAGAAGCAGTTAGTAAAAGTCTTATACACGCACTTGACGAAGGTCGAATCAGTCATGCATATCTATTTTCAGGGCTTAGAGGAAGTGGTAAAACTTCAAGTGCCAGGATATTTTCAAAAGCTTTAGTATGCGAAAAAGGACCTACTTCAAAACCATGTGAAGTATGCCCACAATGCATAATGGCAAATGAGTCAAGACATATGGACATCATCGAAATGGACGCTGCTAGCCACAGAAAGATAGATGATATAAGAGAGCTAATAGAACAAACAAAATATGCTCCGGCAATGGCAAGATATAAAATTTTTATAATCGATGAAGTGCATATGCTAACCAAAGAGGCATTTAACGCTCTTTTAAAAACGCTTGAAGAGCCACCAAGCTATGTAAAATTTATCCTAGCGACGACTGATCCATTAAAACTCCCAACAACGGTGCTTTCAAGAACGCAGCATTTTAGGTTTAAGCAAATAAGCAGATACAGCATCATTAAACATCTTGAGTTTATTTTAAGCAAAGAAGGCATTAGCTACGAAAAAGAGGCACTTGAAATTTTAGCAAGAAGTGGCGGAGGATCGTTAAGAGATACTTTGACACTTCTTGATCAAGCTATCATTTACGGGGCAAATAATGTCACGGCAAATGGCGTAGCATCGATGTTAGGACTTCTTGATCCAGAAAAGATCGAAGAGATAATAGCTCATGTTTTAAATCACGATAAAAATGCCATTAGAGTGCTCGTAAGCGAACTTGAAAGCTACGATCCAGAGATGATAATAGATGAAATTTTGGCAAATTTAAAGCAAAAATTTATAGAAAACGACTCAAAAATTTCTCTACTTGTTTATGAGAGATTTTTTAGGATTTTGGCACAAGCTAAAGGTATGCTAAATGTAAGTAGCGACAATGGCTTTGTGCTAATGCTAATGCTTTTTATGATGATAGAAGCACTAAATTTACAAGATATCGATGACGCTATAAATGAAGTGATCTCAAAAAATAACGAAAATTCCACTCAAATCACAGAAGTCATTACTCAAAAAAGTCAAGCAGCTCCTGCTAAAATGCAAGGTCCATACGAACTCTTCTTAACAAAAATTTATGATAGAAATTACGATCTTGGCGAGTTTTTTAAAGAATTTGTAGAATTTAGCTTCTTTAATAACAATGAGCTTGGACTGATAGTAAATGCAAAAAATGAAAATCTTGAATATTTTAAGAAAAATTGGAAAATTTTAAATGAGATATTGCGTGCGCTTTTTGGACAAAATGCGAAAATAGTAAATGCAAAGAGTGATGAGCAAAAAGTACAAACTAAGACGCCTAAAGCCTCTTTAGAAAATAATGAAAAAAGCGAACTAGACGAGCTTGATGAGGAAATTTTAAGACTAAATGCAAATAACATTGAAACTAAAAATGAGCCAAAAACCGAGATAAAAAGCGAGCTACAAAACGAAAAAAATAACTTTGCTTTGATGCTAAATAAAGAGCCAAAAACGCCAGAAGAGCTTCAAAGGCAAAGAGAACAAGGAATACTAAAAGAGGCAAATAGGCTCTTTGGCGAGCCAACTATCGAGAGTTAGCCTTATCTTTACTGCTAGCCTCTAGCCTCTTTTTTAGAGCTTCTTTTTTGCGAAGTTCGAGCGCGTAAGCTTCATTTAGCGCATCCTCGTCGTCCAGGTTTGCTCCGTCTAAAAATTTTCGGTAGTCCTCAAATTGATTATTTTTTATCCCCCAAAGCACGCCAAAAAGCAAAAATGCTCCCATCAAAACTGAGATAAAAACTAGCATCGCAAGTGTCACGCTATCCATTATTTTTCCTTAAATTTTCTAACAATATAAAGCGAGTTTAAGATAACACTTAGCGAGCTAAGCGACATAAAAAGCGCAGCAAATAGCGGAATGACGTAGCCACATACGGCAAATGGCAGAGCAAGAACATTATAAAGAAGACAAAAGAGCAAATTTTGCTTTATCGTTTTGTAAGTAAATTTCGAGATTTTTATGGCCTTTGCTAGACTTTTTAAACTATCATCAAGTAGCACTACATCGCTTCTTTCTAAGCTTATTGCCGCCCCGCTTCCCATACAAATGGCAACATGAGCAAGGCTAAGCGCTGCTGCGTCGTTTATGCCATCCCCTACCATTAGCACCTTTTTGCCCTGCTCTTTTAGTTCGCTTATAAATTTAGCTTTCGTTTCAGGCAACATCTCTGCTCTAAACTCACTCACGCCAAGCTCATCTGCCACGTTTTTTACCACTTTTTGCACGTCGCCACTTAAGATACACACTTTCATGCCAGCGCTCTTTAGCTCGTCTATCAAGGTCTTTGCCTCGGGCTTTACACTATCTTTTAGGTAAAATTTCGCCACTAACTCACCATTAAGCCCCACAAAAAAGCTCACATTTTCTTCAGCTTCATCAAAGCTAATACCATTTTCAACTAAAAATCGCTTGCTTCCTGCATAAAATTTCTTACCTGAAATTTCAGCCTCAACACCCTTTGCCACGCTTAAATTTGTATTTTTAAGCTCTATTTTCCTTGCACCTTTTTGCTTTAGAAATTTAGCCACTGCCACGCTTATTTGATGATTTGATATAAGAGCTAGCGAATAAATTTCATCTAAGCTTATGCTCTCTTTTATGAAAAAATCACTAACTTCAAATTCTGCCTTTGTGAGCGTGCCAGTCTTATCAAAGACCGCTACATCGCACTTTGCAAGGCTTTCAAAAAATTTAGCCTCTTTAAAAAGCACTCTATTTTTAAAAGCCACACCAAGAGCGCAAACACTGCTAACTGGCGTGGCAAGGGCAAGCGCACAAGGGCAAGCGATCACGATGACGCTAACAGCCGTGACAATAGCTTCTGAAAAGCCAAATTTAAAGCACCAAAACCAAAATGTAAAAAATGCTAATGTCAGCACGCTAAGAGAAAATTTAGAAGCGATTTTATTGACTACTAGCTCGATATTTGGCTTTTTTAGCTCAGCAGTTTGGAGCAAATTTATAAGCTGATTTAGATAAGAATTTTTAAAAATTTCCTTTGCTTCATAGATGATTTGTCCATTTTGGCAAATGACGCCACTTTTTACCTCTTGCCCCACTCCCAAGGTCACAGGCAGGCTCTCTCCCGTTAGACTTGAGCTATCCACGCTTGCCTCACCACTAAGCACCACTCCATCAAGTAGCGCCCTCTCGCCAGATCTTAGCACAATCTTTTCGCCCAAATTTACATCTCTTGGCTCTTTTAAAACATCCTTACAATCTTCTAAAATACACACTTTTGCAAGCAGCATATCATTTAAGAAATTTGAAGTCTCAAGTGCCTTTTTCTTGCCCAAAATTTCTAAAAATTTACCGATAAAAACAAAGGTGATGATCATTGCAACCGAGTCAAAATAGCTCTCGCCACTCCTCGTAAACATCGCAAAAATGGAATAAATATAGGTAATGCTAGCTCCGGTGATAACGAGCAGATCCATATTTGGCGAAGCGTTTTTTATGGCTATCTTTGCCCCTTTGAAAAACTCGCTACCAGTATAAAAAAGCACAGGCGTCGCTAATACAAACTGCGCAAAGCTTAAAATATCTTTTATATCGCCTCTTATGCCGCTAAAATACCCACTATACTGAGCAATGGCTAGCCACATAATGTTCATCGTAGCAAAGATACCAACTAGCGCTTTTGTGTAAAATTTTCTTCTTTTCTTGGCTAGTTTGTCCTCTTTTTGACTCGTAGCATATGGCTTTGGGACGTAACCAATGGCATAAATTTTTTCAATTATTTGCTCTATTAAAAGCTCCTGCTCATCAAAAACAATGACCGCTTTTTGATTAAGCGAGTTGATATTTACCTCCAAGACGCCAGGTAAGTTAAAAAGTGCCTTTTCAAGTAGCCAGATGCAAGCTGAGCAAGTGATGCCCTCAATTAAAAATGAAATTTGACTAAACTCGCCCTCTTTTGTCACAAGCTCACTAAAATTTGCCGCTAAATTTTTGATATTTAAACCGTTGCTTGCCGGTGTAAGTGTATTTTTACCAAGACGTTCATAAAACTCGCCAAGGCCATTTTCATTTAAAATTTCATAAACACTTTTGCAGCCAGCGCAGCAAAATTTAAGTCCGCTTTCATTTGAGATCATCACGCTTTCATCAAATTTTAATCTACAATGAGCACATCTACTTTGTGGCATTTTTACTTTCTTTTATCTAAAATTTTTACCAATATTATTGCATCACATGCCTATTACACACCATATAAATTTATGGTAGGCAAACTGCAAAAATAGGCACAAATTTCTTCTTTTATTATCTTTATAAAATGGCGAGATTATAGCAAATCAACCATTTTTGAGCAAAAATTTTATTTTATACTATTTCTTGACAACAAAGTTTTATTTTTATAAAATGCCAAAACTTTCAAAAACTTCTTTTTGAAACTTAGAAATTCTGCAAAATTATCCCCGCATTTAAAGAGGAAATATGGAAAATAACCAAACCGAGCAAAGTGCTGCTCAAAACACAAAAACTACAAAAAAGTATCAAGCATCAAGAACACACATACCAGTAGATGGACACAAGATCGAAGAGCTAAGAACGCTTAGCTTAGATGAGCTAGTACAGATCGCAAATAGCGTCGGTGTCGAAAATCCACGCGAATTTCGTAGGCAGGATTTGATATTTGAGATACTAAAAACCCAGACAAAACAAGGCGGCTTTATACTATTTACTGGAATTTTAGAGATCACAAATGAAGGTTATGGCTTTTTAAGGGCTGTCGATGCGAATTTAAGCGACAGCTCAAATGACGCATACGTCTCAAACTCACAGATCCGCAAATTTGCACTTCGCGTGGGCGACATCATCACCGGCCAAGTAAGAGAGCCAAAAGATCAGGAAAAATACTACGCCCTTTTAAAGATCGAAGCGGTAAATTACATGCCTCTAGCAGACGCAAAAGAGAGGCCACTCTTTGACAACCTAACTCCACTTTTTCCAACTGAAAAGCTAAATTTAGAGTATGATCCGATGAAGCTAACTGGCCGTGTGCTTGACCTTTTCACTCCTATTGGCAAGGGTCAGCGCGGCCTCATCGTCGCACCCCCAAGAAGCGGTAAAACCGAGCTTATGAAAGAGCTAGCTCATGGCATCGCCAAAAATCACCCAGAAGCCCAGCTCATGGTACTTCTAGTCGATGAGAGACCAGAAGAAGTTACAGATATGCAGCGCTGCGTAAAAGGCGAGGTATTTAGCTCGACGTTTGACCTACCAGCACTTAATCACGTCCGCGTAGCAGAGCTAGTCATCGAAAAGGCAAAACGTCTAGTTGAGATGGGCAAAGACGTCATCATCTTGCTTGATAGTATAACACGTCTAGCACGTGCCTACAACACAGTGACTCCACCAAGCGGCAAGGTGCTAACAGGTGGCGTGGACGCAAACGCACTTCACAAGCCAAAACGCTTCTTTGGTGCAGCTAGAAACATCGAGCATGGAGGCTCACTAACCATCATCGCAACCGCGCTAATCGACACTGGCTCACGCATGGATGAAGTGATATTTGAAGAGTTTAAAGGCACTGGTAACAGCGAGATCGTACTTGATCGCAACATTTCAGACCGTAGAATTTACCCAGCTATCAACGTGCTAAAATCAGGCACAAGAAAAGAAGAGCTACTTCAAAAACCTGATGAGCTTCAAAAAATTTGGGCTATCCGCTCTGCGATCGCCACAATGGACGACGTCGAAGCGCTTAAATTCTTATATGCAAAAATGCTAAAAACAAAAGACAACAAAGAGCTTCTTTCTATCCTAAACGAGTAAATTTAACTGAGCTTAAAGTAGTTGCTTTAAGCTTAAATTTAATTAATAGCCTTACTTAATTTACACACAGTTAGTATTTCAGCCCAGAAAAACATCTGAGAAATTTAAATGATAATTTTAACAGTAATGTTTAAATTTTACTTCATTAGTCTCGCAACCTAGCAATATAATAAAACAAAATTATATAAAAATTTATGCAGTTTTTAAAAATGATTTTTAGGGCTATAAATTTACTAGCTTTTCTAAATTTTCACCGTCCAAGCGGTAGTTTCTCCATTCAAGAGATTGATTTGTAGCACCCATACTTTCATAAAATTTAATACTTGGCTCATTCCAGTTTAGGCAGCACCACTCAAGCCTTTTTAAATTTTCATCCTTACAAATTTGAGCTAGAAATTTAAAAAATGCCTTGCCTATACCTTGATTTCTAAACTCTTTTTTGACGTAAATATCCTCAAGATAGATCCCACCAAGCCCCAAAAATGTAGAAAATGTGTAAAAATAGATAGCATATCCTATCGCCCTGCCCTCGCTTTCGCAGATAAGGGCTTTTGTGTGATTTTTATTAAAGATAGAGTCTACAAAAATTTCATTAGTAAAAGTGACTTGATCACTCATCTTTTCATAGCTCGCAAGCTCTCTTACAAGCTCACAGATCACGTCTATATCAGCTCTCGTTGCTTTTCTTATTTGAAATTTCATTAGTTATCACCAAAGAGTGCTTTTAGATCTTTAACCATTTCGCCATTTTCGCCGCTGCTGCTAGTTTTTGAGCCAAGCTCATTTAGCTCGATCTCATAGCCAGTTAGCATGCTTGCAAGGCGGATATTTATGCCATTTTTACCGATCGCCTTGCTCTTTTGCTCGCTCGCAAGTGTAACAATCGCTTTGTTTTCCTCAATCTTTACCGATGTGATAATAGCTGGTCCCATCGCACGAGCGACAAATATCGCCGGTTCTGCCGCATACTCGATCGCGTCAATGCTTTCGTTGTGAAGCTCTTTGCTTACGGCATTTATCCTAACGCCCTTTGTGCCGACTGTTGCGCCGACTGGATCGATGTTTGGAGTAGTTGAGATGAGTGCTACTTTTGCCCTTTCACCAGGAATCCTAGCACTTCCTTGAATGATAATACCACCGTCTTTTATCTCAGGCACTTCAGAAGTCAGCAGTGCTTCAAGAAATTTTGGTGAAGTTCTTGACAGCTCGACCTTTATGCCTAAATTTTTATCTGTAAAGACTTTTCTAATAACAGCTTTTACCACGTCACCAACTTTAAATTTCTCGCCTTTTATACGGTTTTTGCGTGGCAAGATGGCACGAAGCTCGTCTATCTCGATAAATGTGTTTTCGTCATTATCGACTCTAACAACTGGTCCAAAGACCATGTGGCCGCTCATCTCATTATATTTTTGTAAAATTTTCTCTTCAACTAGGCGCTGGATGTGATACTCAAGCTCCTTGTGAAGCGTTTGAGCTGCGGTTCTGCCAAGGTTATCAAGGCTTAGCTCGTAAGTGAGCTCATCTCCGATCTCTACGCCACTGTCTATCTTTTTAGCCTCTCTTAAGCTTAAAAAGTGCTCATTATCCTCTTCAAGCCTCTCATCGTCGTTTGCTACGATTGAAATTTTTTGATAAAGCTTTAAATTTTTATTTGCATCGATACTCACGTCATATTCATAATTTTCGCCATAAACTCTTTTTGCAGTGTTTATCAAAGCTCTTATAACGCGCTCTTTTACATCTTCTATCTCTAAATTTTTCTCATTTGCAATTGACTCGATGATATCTGAAATTCTTTCCATTTTTTCTCCATTGTAACGATAAATTTCGGGGATTTTTCGTGAAGTTTTGAAATTATACATAAGCCATACTTTTAATAACTTTAAGCTTATTATTAACTTTTATTTAATCCTTTTTTTATGATGTTTTGGATATATTGACCGATTAAAATTTAAGATTTTGAAAGGATTAAAAATGGAGCTAAAACTTGCAAGAGCCGAATTAGACGCAAAACCAAAAACGATTTCACTAGAAAAAATAGAGGCAGCTGTCGAAAAAGAGGGTCAGAAAATTTTCTATTTTGATAAAGAAAACACACACAAACAACTAATCGCCTTAGTCGAGCATTTTGAAGAAAAAGGGCTAAGCGTCTATCACAGAACCGTAAAATACGGACTTGATGATAGCGACTACATGTATGAAGTGCATATACTTTAATGAGTAAAAAACTCTTTATCCAAACTTTAGGCTGTGCTATGAATGTTCGTGACAGCGAGCATATCATAGCCGAGCTCTCACAAAAAGAAGACTACTCCTTAACACAAAATATAGAAGAAGCTGATTTAATCCTTATAAATACCTGCTCGGTTCGTGAAAAGCCAGTTCATAAGCTCTTTAGCGAGGTCGGAGCCTTTGAAAAAGCTAAAAAAAGAGGGGCAAAGATAGGCGTTTGTGGCTGTACTGCAAGCCATTTGGGTAGTGAAATTTTTAAGCGCGCGCCTTACGTTGACTTTGTCCTTGGCGCAAGAAATGTTAGCAAGATCACAAAAGCTGTAAATACGCCTAAATTTATCTCAACCGACATCAACCACGACGAGAGCGAATATGCATTTGGCGAGTTTAGAGGCTCACCATATAAAAGTCATATCAACATCTCGATCGGATGCGATAAAAAATGCACCTACTGCATCGTCCCGCACACCAGAGGCGATGAAATTTCTATCCCTTCAAGCCTCATCTTAAAAGAGGTAGAAAAGGCCGCAAAAAGCGGTGCAAAAGAGATATTTTTACTAGGGCAAAATGTCAATAACTATGGCAAAAGATTTTCAGGCGTGCAAGAAAATATCGATTTTAGCGACCTTTTAGTAAAGATAAGTGAGATAGATGGCGTTGAGAGGATAAGATTTACAAGCCCACACCCACTTCACATGGATGATAAATTTCTAGAAATTTTCACTAACAACCCTAAAATTTGCAAGTCTATGCATATGCCACTTCAAAGCGGAAATACCAAAGTTTTGCGTGAAATGAAGCGTGGATACACAAAAGAGTGGTTTTTAGACCGCGCACTAAGACTTAGAAAGATGTGCCCAGATGTTAGCATCTCAACTGATATCATCGTCGCATTTCCGGGCGAGAGTGATAGCGAGTTTGAAGATACGATGGACGTGCTTGAGCAAGTTAGATTTGAGCAAATTTTTAGCTTTAAGTATTCACCTCGCCCTCTTACAAAGGCAGCTACTTTCACAAATCAAATAGATGACAAGACCGCTTCAGAAAGGCTAACGCGCCTACAAAATCGCCATAACGAAATTTTAGACGAGATCGTGGCGGCACAAAAAGATAAAATTTTTGATGTATATTTTGAAGAGCTAAGAGCAAACGGCGGCGTTGCTGGACGAAGCTTTAACAACTTTTTAGTTCAAGTTGATGGCAGCGAAGAGCTTCTTGGCACTACACAAAAAATCAAGATCACAAACCCAAAACGAATGGTTTTGTATGGCGAGCTGCAAATTTAAAAACACCCTTGAAAAGCTCGCCCTAAGCGTTAGCGTCTTTTTCATCTACATTTTGATGTGGCTCATTTTTCTAACCTGCAAAAAGAGCTACACTCCAAATTTCTTACCACAAAATGGCTGCGTAGTCATCTTTTGGCACGGTAGACTTAGCTTTATGAGCTTTGCTTATAGGCAGTGGTGGAGCAAGCAAAATAGAAAACAAGGCAAGGTTATAATCAGTGACCACAAAGATGGCGAGCTAATCACCAGAATAATCAATTTTTTTGGCATCGGTACCATTAGAGGTAGCAGCTCAAAAGGCGGTGCAAGGGCACTGATAGAAGCTTTAAGAGAAATAAAGCAAGGCCACGACGTCATCATCACGCCAGATGGCCCGCGCGGACCAAGGCACAGCGTGGCAGACGGAGCTGTGGTGATCGCACAAAAGTCATCTTGTGAAATTTATGCTCTAAATTTTGAAGCAAGCTCGTTTTGGGAGTTTAAAAGCTGGGATAAGATGATACTTCCAAAGCCATTTTCAACTATAAATTTTAGCCTCTCAGCTCCTTTTAGTGTGGAAAATTTGGAGCAAAAAGATGCAAAAGAGAAGATACAAAACGAGCTTTGGCAGGCCTCGCAAAACGACGGTGGTAAGAGCGTGGAGCAAAACCAAGAGGACTTTCGAGCAAATTTAAAAATTTGGTGGAAAAAGTATGCGCATAAAAATCCGCAAATAAGAGACGAGATAAAAGAAATTTTGGATGAAATTTATGAAAAATAAACTATCTATTTTTATAGCCATCTTTCTAATTGTTTTATTCGGACTATTTTTTTATAGCGACAACTCCTACAAACTCGCCCTTGAAGCAAAATTTTTATACAAAAACAAAGAATATGAAAAGGCTTTAAATTTAAGCCAAAAAGCACTTGATATAGATATTTATAACAAAATGGCAAATACTGTGCTAAATCAAAGCAAGGCTGCTATCAAATTTAGCTCATACATAAAAAATGGCAAAGAGTATCTTGAGCGTATCAAAAAAATGAGCCAAAGTAGCATCAGCAAGGCTGATAGTGAACGCATTAAGATGATGTGTGATGTGATGATAGAGGATTTTGACGACCTTAAAAACTCGGCCTTACTTGATAGTGAGCTAAAAAATGAAGCTTTAAATACAAAAGAGATTTTCGTTAAGCTTAAAAACGAGCTGTTTTAAACTTATTTAATCCCTTTTTAGCTACCATAACGAAAATTATGCACTAAATTTAGGAGATTTATGTCTTTTAGCGTCAAAAAGCTTTTTTCTAACCTTTTTTTAAGCGTCGTGTTGGAGGGCAATGAGTGCATATTCTTCGGTCAGGTCTTTAGAAATGGCAAACTTTTAAAAACCATAAACGCTAAATTTACAGATATAAATATCGATAATATCGATGAAAAAATCATAAAATACATAGAAGAGCAAGAAAAAGCATATTTTGGTGTATATGTTTCAGTTTTTTTTAACGACGACTCGCAAGGCGCGCTTCCTAGTGTTAGCTTCGATGAATACAAAAAATTTAATATAAATACTAAAAATCTTACAAGCCTTATCATGCAGGATAGCTGGAGCATTTATGCAAATTTAAATGCTATAAAAAAATATAAAAATTTATTTGGACAAGATAGCGTAGATCTCATCTACTCACCTATCGCCCTACTATTTCACGAGCTTTTAAAACGCGGAATTTCTCCAAAAACTACACTTTATCTTTATATCCATGCACACTCGTTTACACTTGCGATCTTTAAAGATAAACAAATGAAATTATCCACTTTTTTAAATATGTCTGGCATTGAAGAAACCAACCAGGAAGCTGAAAGCCTAAAAGAAGAAGATATAACAGATATTGATAACTTAATAATTAAAGAAGAAAATGACGCAACATCGCTTGATGATTTTAAAAGTTTAGATGATTTTTTAAGTGATGATAAGCCAAAAGAATTTGAAGATCTAAATTATGAACTAAACATGCCGGCTTCTACAAATGTAGAAAAATCGGTTGCTATTTTTGGGTATGACATGAAGATGTTTGATTACATCGTAAAGGCTGTAAAAGAATTTTACGAAAATCCTCTCTACGGCGGCGATTTTATTGAACAAATCATTGTTTTTGAAAATACAAAAACAAGTGCAACCTTTTTACAATATCTACAATCTGAGCTTTTAGTGGAGACTTCGGTGTATCCAGTGAATACAAACCATATTATGAATGAAATCATGCAAGAAGAGATAATATTATGAGATTTAGCTTTATTGCTCCGGAACCAAGACCACTTATATCTATCTTTAGCAAAATTTGGCTAAGCCTTATAAGTTTTGTGTTTGTAGCTCTTTTGGCAACAAATTTCTTTATACTTTACAAAAATTATTCAATTGAAAAAAATATAAATTTTTTATCAAATGAGCAAAAAGAACTTAGTCAAAAAATAGTCACAACAGATGAAATTTCATCTAAACTAGCTGTACAAATAGAATCTGCAAATGATATTTTCACTTCAAATTCTATTCTCAAGCAAAGTTTGCACAATCTTTTTGATCTAGTGCCTGATAGTATAACGCTTGAAGAGGTTTTTATGGATAAAAACTCACTCATCATTCGCGGTATAACGCCGACAAGAGATGTATTTAATCAGCTTCTAGCTTCACCTTTAAGATCTATTTTTACAACTTCAAATACCAGCTTTTATCAAAGCAAAAACGGCTGGTATGGCTTTATAAGCACAAATAAAATTGATAATTCTGAGGGATATAATGAGTAAAAAAGATACGAGCTTAGAAAAAATAGATCCTGTCAAGCTTTTACTTTTTATATTTGCTTTTATTGTAGTTTGTTTCATTATGATATTTGGTTTTATCGTGCCTAATATAAAAGAATTTAAAAGCCTAACTAGGCAAAATTATTCACAGACCTCATCTTATACAAAAGTAAAAAATGAATTTGAAGCCAAATTTAAAAACCTTGAAGCAACTAAACAAAAAGATGGAGCTATCATTTCAGCTTTTGAGGCTAAATTTGATAAAGATAAATTTATAGAATTTGCCTCTAAATTTTTCAGTGAAGTGAGCCTTAGCAAAATAGAAGAAAGTGATAATAATGCTAGTGAGAAATTTTTTAGATTTCGCCTAAATGTAACTAGCTCTCTAAGGACACCGCAAAAATTTTATGACTTTTTAGATGCGCTTAGCAGCTATGACAGTATCGTAAAGACCGAATTTCCTATCGTCATGAAAGGCGAAAAGGATAAAATCCATACTACTTTTAATATAAAAGTTTTTGGGTTGAAGTAAATATTAAAAACAAAGCTCATCCACACAAGCTATAAATTTACATACTTTTTATTTTTATCTTAATATAAAATTTAATAATAAATTACTTTTTAGAAATTATTTTTATTTAATATTCTCTTTAAAATTTATTTTAGGAGGATTAGATGAAAAGTATAAAGCTACTTTCTTTAGCAGCTGTGTTGGCAATTAGTGTAAATGCCCAAACCATTACATTAAATGGTGAAAACATAACACCAAGAGATATCGTGCTCATCTCAAATGGCGCTATGGTAGATATCAGCAAAGATGCTTTAAATAAAGTAAATAAAGCACATGATGTGTTATTAAATGCTGCCAAAGATGGTCAAAAAATTTATGGTCTAACAGTTGGTGTTGGATTAAACAAAGATAAGAAATTTGTCGATGCCAAAGGAAATTTAGACGCAGAAGTGATCAAGGCTTCAACTGAGTTTAACATTGGACTTATTCACGCTCACTGTGGCGGTGTCGGCGAAGATATGGATATAAAAACAGCTAGAGCTGTACTTGCTACTAGACTAAACAACCTCTTACACGCGGGCGCTGGCATACAAAGCGAAGTTGTAAAACTATATAAAGAGTTTCTAAATCAAGATATCATCCCAGTCATGCCAAGCTCTGGCTCAATGGGCGAGGCTGATATCACAATACTTGGCCACGTCGGTCTTGCGATGCTTGGTGAGGGATACGTATACTATAAAAGCTAAAAGATGAGCGCTAGCGAGGCGCTAAATAGAGCTGGACTTAAAAAGCTCTCTCCTTTTGGCAAAGATAGCCTTAGTATTTTAAGCTCAAATGCCTACTCAGCAGCACTTGCTAGCATGACGATAGAAGATGCTAAAAATGCTCTAGAAATTTCAAAGCTAGTCTTTGCTCTAAGCCTTGAGGCACTAAATGGAAACATCGCTCCATTTAGCAAAGAAGCTGCAAATTTACGCCCATTTCCTGACTTTGTCGAAGTAGCAAAAGATCTAAGAGAGACTTTAAAAGATAGCTATCTATTTGATGAAAATAGCGAAAGAGCCTTGCAAGATCCGCTAAGCTACAGAGATGCTAGCTACTTTTTTGCAACCTTTAAAAATTCACTTGACACACTTAGTGGGCTAATGAAAATTCAGCTAAATACATCAGATGATAATCCTGGAATTTCACTAGAAAAATCACCTGAAACAGATAAATTTCAAGAGACAAAGCTATTTACAAAAGGTGGAGCTGTCGTTCCTACATCAAATTTCGAGCCTTTGATCTGGGTAGCTGAGTTTGAAAAAGCATCCATAGTGCTAGCTCACAACTCAAAGGCAAGCGCATTAAGAACGATAAAACTCTCAAATGATAGCTTTACGCACCTAACAAGGTTTTTAGGAACAGACAAAACCGTACATGCATTTGGCGCTATGCAAAAGCCGTTTGTCTCACTTGCAGGCGAAAACGAATTTCTAGCAAATCCAGCCTCACTTGACTACACACCAGTTGCAGGCGAGATAGAAGACGTAGCTACAAACGCACCTTATGTTGTGCAAAAATTTCAAAAACAGCTAGACAACTACTATCAAATTTTAGGAATGGAACTTATGCATGTGGCTCAAGCTATCGATCTTCGCTTGCAAAAAGATAAAAATTTAAAACTATCTAAAAAGACAAAACGTCTTTATGAAAAGTATAGAGAGATTGTTAAATTTGTAGATGTCGATAGTCCTTACACAGATGACTTTAGAAACTCGGCTAAATTCCTAAAAAATTATAAAGGTGAATAATATGAAAAAGAGTCTTATTCTAGCCATGTTTTTGGCTAGCTCTGCTTTTAGTCAGAGCGAAAGTTTGATAGAAGCTCTAAAAAACGGTAAAGCAAGTGGTGATGTTACTATGTTTTTTGAAAGCAGACATGTAAATGAAGGCACAAAAAGCACATATTACAACAACACCTCTTGGATGGTTGGCTCGGTTGGCCTAAACTATGAGAGTGATTTTTATAAAAACTTTAAAGCAGTGGTTGGATTTAGAGGGGCAGCTCCAGTTTATGAAGGTGATAAAGAATTTTACACTGGACACGGCAGGGGCGACTCAACAGAGAGAATTTATGAAAAAGATAGGTTTTTACTATCAAATTTATATCTCCAATATCAAGCCTATGATACAAACGTAAAGATGGGCCGTCAAGAGATGATAACTGACTGGGTTGGCAAAATAAATGACGGCGTAAGAATTACAAACAACTCTATCTCAAATTTGGAGTTAGATGCACTTTATACAAGGTCGAAAGGGCGAGCTTACTATAAAGAGATGTGGGCCTTTAAAAAACTAAACGAAAAAAAAGGTCTTTATAGGGTTGGGGCTACATATAAATTTAATGATAACCTTAGTGCAAGAATTTATGGCCTTTATGCTCCAAGCTTGTTTAAAGCAGTTGGTACAAAGCTAAACTATGATGGGCAGATAAACAAGAGCTTTGGCGCTGGCAGTATGATCCACTATGCACAAAGTAAAGAAGAAAGAGCAAATTTAGATGATGGCAAAGCTTTTGAAGTTTTAGGATACGTAAGCTACAAAGATAATAAGCTTACCCTTGCCCATACAAGATCTGGCAAGAAAAATGGCTGGGGAAGTATGAATCTTGGCGGTGATCAGATTGTGCCTTTTGAAGAAGGTGATGCGATGTATAACCGCGATGCAAGGACATACTACGCCATGTTTTCGACAATGATAGAAAAGCTAAGTCTAACTGCACTTTATGGAACTACAACATATAAAATGCAAAATGATAACAAAGACTACAAACAAAATGAATTTAGTGCATGGTTAAGCTACCCTATAACACAAGATCTAAAAGCTTTTGTGGTCTATGATCAAACATTTAAAGCACAGCCTTATCTCCCAACTATCACACAAATTGGAGTTGGACTAAGCTATAGTTTTTAAGGAATAAGATATGAGAAGAAGAGATTTTTTAAACACTCTTGCCTTACTTGGTTCAGCCAGCTTTGTGCCATTAGATGCATTTGGCGATGAAATCAAGTGGGATGAAGAATGGGATGTTTTGGTAGTTGGCTCTGGCTTTGCTGGATGTGCAGCTACCTGTCAAGCTATAGAAGAAGGCGCAAAAACGCTTATGATAGATAAGATGCCAGTCCTTGGTGGTAACTCAGCTATAAATGGCGGTGCTTTTGCGGTTGTAAATTCAAGCTTTCAAAAGGCACGCGGAGTAAAAGATTCATACGAACTTTATGTAAAAGATATATTAAAAGCTGGCTTAAATTTAAATAGACTTGACCTTGTAGAAGTGATTGCTAAAAATGGCAACGACGCTTACGAATGGACACTTCAAAAGGGCGTTTATTATAGAGATGCGCTTGGTCAGTTTGGTGGCCACTCTGTACCAAGGACTATCTGGCCAGAGATAAACTCAGGCGGCAAGATCACTATACCACTTCAAGAGTATGCAATGAAGTATGGGGCTGTTATTAGAACTAGAGTTATTTTAGATGACTTTATAAAAGATGATAGCGGTAAGATAATAGGCGCAAAAGTAAGAGAAAACTACGACTTCGACTTTGACAAGAGCAAGGACGAAGCAGATAACAAAAGTGGCGATGTCAAATTTTATAAGATAAATGGTGGCATTGTTATGGCAACTGGCGGCTTTGCTTATGATATTAAATTTAGACAAGAGGTCGATAAAACTATCACGCCTGATCTTGGCTGCACAAACCACTACGGTGCTACTGCACAGGCTTTAAAGGTGATGATGAAAAATGGTGCACAAACAGTTGATCTAAAATGGATACAGCTTGGACCATGGGGAAGTCCTGACGAAGAGGGCTTTGGCATAGCTCCGGTTTTTGCGATACCTGCATTTAGCTATGGCGTAATGGTCGATACAAGAACTGGAAAGCGCTTTGTAAACGAGCTAGCTGATAGAAAGATAAGATCAGATGCTATCCTTAAAATTCACAAAAACCCAGATGGTAGTCTAACTCATCCAGTAGTTATCTGTGATAGCATAGGTGCCATGGGTACTACAAAAGCAAACGTGCAAAGAGGTGTGGATAAAGGCGTTATAAAAGTATTTGACAATATTAATGACCTTGCTAAATTTTACGGCATCCCTTATGAAGGTCTAAAAAAGACCATAGATGACTACACAAAATATGCTCATAATGGCAAAGATGAAGAATTTGAAAAACCATTTTTCAAATTTAAAGATATAGTGCCTGATCTTACTAAGCCACCATTTTACGCATGGCGTGCCATACCAAAGGTTCACCACACAATGGGTGGCGTAAAGATTGACGTAGAGGCAAGAGTTTATAACACAGATGACAAACCTATTGCTGGATTATTTGCAGCAGGTGAAGCTGTGGGTGGTCCTCACGGTGCTAGCAGACTTGGTAGCTGTGCGATACCTGATTGTATAGTATTTGGAAGGATAGCTGGCAAAAATGCAGCAAATTTAGCTAAAAAGGAGAAAAAATGTTAAAAATTTATACCTTCTTTTTAACACTTTTATTTGCCTTAAGCCTTAGTGCTGCAAATTTAGAAGTAGAAAAATATAGCAAAGAAAATTATCCTTTTAAGGCACATGAGAGCTTGCATTTTGAGTGCAAAAACTGTCATAAAGAGAGCGATCCAAAGGACTATAAAAAACTAACTACCTCTGAGTGTCTAAGCTGTCACAATAGCTACGAGAAGTTGGCTATTCAAACTGGACATCTAGGCTATGACGATAACGTGCACAAAAGCCCACACTATCCAAACATGGACTGCGACCTTTGTCACTCGACACATAAACAATCAAGAAATTTCTGTGTGATGTGCCATTCGCAAGATAGCATGAAAAAACTTTTGGTGCCATAAGGAGATGATATGAAAAATTTAAGCATAAAAATAATTTTCCTTGCAGTTTTTGCCTTTATCATCTTTTTTGGCGGTTCTGCGCTAGTAAATTCGACAGGAGATGATAAATTTTGCACCCTCTGCCACAAGTGGATGGATCCGATGGTAACAGCCTATCACAACGACGTTCATGGTGGTGCTAGCAAATATGGCTTTAAAGCAAAATGCGTAGACTGTCACTTGCCGCATGATAGTTATATAGGTTATGTGTTTAAAAAAGCTAGCAACGGCATAAGTGAAGTAACTCATATGATGACTCATGATGCCAAAAACCAGCCATGGATAGAAAATAGAAAAAATAGAGCTAATTTTGTCTATGATAGTGGTTGCTTAAGCTGCCATAAAACTATTTTAGATAAAAATTCATCAAATGCCAACATCACTGATATGCACGCTCTTTATAGCAAATTTAAAGATGATGTGAAAAATAAACTTGACTGCGTCAGCTGTCATAAAAATGTCGGTCACAACAATCTTGGCAAAACTCTATATGAGATAAAACATCCACCAGTTGGTAACTGGTAAAAAAGGCAAAGCATGATGGGAAATTTTAATAACAACAAGCTGTTTATTATATTTTCCATCATCTTCTTATCTTTAATGGTAGTTAGCCACATGCTAAACCGCTCTTTTGTCAGAGAAATTTTGATAAACGAGCAGTTAAATATCCTAAAGAGTTCGAGCCATAGGATAGAAAAGTGGATCGAAAATAAAAAACTTAGCCTAAAATCAGTAAATTCGCTTATCTCAAATTTAGACCATAACAAAGATGAGATAATCATAAAAGATATACTAAACAAAAGCACTCAAATAGCAAATTTCTCGAGCGTTTATGCTGGCTACAAAGATAAGCAAACACTCTCAAGCGGTGACTTTAAAGCACCACCAAACTACGATCCAACGCTTCGTCCTTGGTATCAAAACACTATAAAAACAGATGAAATTTACATCACAAAACCGTATAAAGATGTTGGACTAAAGACCTCCGTCATCTCGATCTGTCAAAGCATAAAACAAGGCGGAGGGATCGAAGGCGTGCTATGTGGGATACTATCATTTAATGACATAAAAAATGAGATTTTGGATCTAAGTCTTGATGATGGAGGTTATCTATTTTTGATAGATAGCAATCAAAATATCTTACTTCATCCAAATGAGAGTTTGGAACTTAAAAAAGCTAAATTTGATATAAAAAATTTAGATCTAATTAAAACACAAAACTACGAAACAAAAAATGAAATATTTACTATAAATCCTTTACAAAACTCCAAACTTATCTTGATAGCAAAGACTCCAAAAGATGGGATATATAAAAAGATAAATTTGCAATTCATAAGAAATTTAGCCATCTATATAGTTAGCGCCCTACTCTTTTTATGCCTTGGTTACTTTTATAATAAAAAGATAAAAAATCAAACCGAACTTCTAGAAAAAACAAAAAGAGAGTATGAGGTTTTACTCTTTTCACAAGCTAAAATGATATAGAGCTTGGACAGATGATATCATCTATCTCACACCAATGGATACAGCCACTAAATGCCCTTGGTATATTTTTAGGAAATTTAGTCCAGTTTAAAAGACTTGGTAGGCTGAGTGATGAAATATTCTACGATAACATCGACCGCTCACTAAAAAATATAGACTATATGACAAACACAATGATAATGTTTAAAAATTTCTACAAAATAGAGGAAGATGCGCAGGAATTTAATATAAAAGAGGCGATAGACGAGACTATTTTTATACTATTTTCACAGCACTCAAAGGTACAGATAAAGGTACTTTGCAAAAATAGTAAAAACTTAAAATGCAAAAATCATCTAAACGAATTTAAACAGATCATCACCTGTCTCATACAAAACTCAAAGCAAGCCCTAAATGAGCGCAAAGAGCTAAAATATCCAAAGATAGTCATATCAATAAAAGAGAGTGGAAATTTCTATGAGATTAGAGTGATAGACAATGCAAATGGTATAGATGAAAATTTAAGAGAAGAAATTTTTAAGCCATTTAAAAGTACCAAAAAAAGCAGTGGTCTTGGGTTATATATCTCACGGCTGATCGCTATTAAAAAGTGTGGTGGAGAGCTAAATTTAAGCAGAATAAGAAAGCCAACCATCTTTACCTTAAAAATAGCAAAGGAGATAAGTTGCTAGACATAAATATACTACAAAAACTAAAAGATGTCTCGGTTTTGCTGGTAGAGGATGACGAGAGTACAAGCCTTGCTATAAAGCAGTCTTTGGAATTTTACTGCAAAAATATAGTTTGCGCCAAGGATGGACTTGAGGGCTTTGAGAGATATTTTGAAGATGAGTTTGATATCGTTGTAACTGATATAAATTTGCCAAATTTAAATGGTCTTGAGATGCTTGATGAGATAAGAAAACGAGCACCACACGTAAGATCTATCATCATCACCTCCTTTGATACGAGTGAGCATATGCTAGCTTCCATAGAACTTGGAGCTTATAACTATCTTAGAAAGCCATTTAAGATTGAGGAACTTCAAACTACGATCATAATGGCGACAAAAGATCTTTTTGAAAGTAGAATCAAATTTAAAGAAATTTACGAATACGATATGAAAAGCAAACAGCTTTTCAAAAATGGCGAAGAGGTGCAAATGCCAAAAAATGAGGCAAAGCTCTTCTTTTTACTTGTAAGTAATATAGAAAAAGTAGTAAGCTACGAAGTGATTGAAAACTACGTCTGGAGTGAAAAATCGATGAGTAACGAAGCACTTAGAATGACTATCAAAAAGATAAGAACAAAAACTGATGCCGATCTCATCAAAAACATTTCAGGCGTTGGATATAGACTTAGCGGATCAAACTAAATTTTACTTTGTGCAGCTAAGTTTATATCACTTTTTATCCACACATTTGCCAAGTTGACAGGCTCTTTTGTAAAGTGCATTTCCCTTTGCTTCATCGCCGCTTAGCTTTGCAAGCAAAAAGCACGACTGAGCGTACTCAAGCTCGCAGCTCTTAGCCAAAAGCCTTAGCACTCTAGCCTCAGCCTTAGTTCTATCTATCTTATAAGTCTTTAAATTTTCGCTTTCGATGTAGGATTTTAGCCCCATTGCTTCGTTATAGCAGCCAACGCCATCACCGCTATCACAAGCTAGTTTATAAAGTTTTAGAGCTTTTTCCATATCTTTTTGCTCATCAATCAGCCCTTGCTCATAAATTTGACCCAAATTTGAACAAGCCGTCGCAAGCCCAGCATTGCAAGCTTTTTCGTAGTAGCCTTTTGCCTTTACAAAGTCTTTTTCGTTACTAAAATTTACGGCTAAATTGTTGCAGTTGATGCTATTTCCACCCTCGCAGTTTTGCATCATCTTCTCTTTTTCAAGTTCAAGACGCTCTGCCCTAGCCTCTTCATCACTTTGCCAAAAGCCAAAGCTTACCATCTTTTGCCACGACCAGCAACCACCAAGCATAAAGCCCATAGCCAAAATAAGACCAAAATTTAAGACCTTTTTCACTTACATTCCTAGCTTTGTACCTAGTCTTTTCATCTGCGGGCATGCCTTGCTTAGCCCACGAAAGCAAGCAACTTTATAAATTCCATAAGCCCTTTTTTCGTCTTTATTGACACCAAGACCAAGCTCGTACATCGCTCCGATATTGGCACAACTTGGCAAATCGCCAGCATTGCATGCATTTGTATAAGCTTGCATTGCTAAGTAATAATCTCGCTTAACGATTTCGCCCTTTCTATAAGCATTGCCTAAATGATAGCAAGCTTGCATGCCTCCGCCATTGCAACTTTCTTTATAAATTGAAATTGCCTTTTTTGGATTTTTTTTAACTCCAAGTCCAAGCTCATAAAGAGTGCCCAAATTTGCACAACCGACTTGCACCTTAGCATCGCAAGCTTTTTTATAATTTGTTAAAGCATTTTCATATTCTTTTAAAAGCTCGTAATTTACACCCAAATCGTTGCAAGCTTCAGCATCGCCTTCTTCGCATTTTGGTATTAAAATCTCGATCGCATTTCTTGAAATTTGCTCTTTATTTTGCACTATTTTTTCATCCTTTGGTTGCTGCCACGAATCATCTTGTTTTTGTCCTACACCAATCACATTTAAGCAGCCAGTGAAAAATAAAGCCGATAAAAGCAATAAATATTTTTTCATTCTTTTCCTTTTAAAATTGTCCAAATAAGTCATTTAGTGCTTCACTGATACTTGGATGAGTGAAAATTTGATTTTTAAAGAAATTTGCGTTCGCTTTTAAATTCATTGCAATTGCGATTTCATTTATCAGCTCATTTGCATAGATGCAGTGAAAGCTAGCACCTAAAATTTCGCCACTTTGCGCATCAACAATAGCTTTTAGCATACCTACATCGTGATTTAGTACTTTTGCGCCTGGTACTGTTGCCATACTAAGCTTTAGCTCTTTGAAATTTAACCCAAGCTTGCTAGCTTCTTTTGCATTTACTCCAACTCTTGCTAGCGGAGTGTCAGTAAATAGCACATTTGCGTGAATGCTTCTATTTTTAGTATTTCTCTTTTTATCACCAAAAATTTGTGAATAAACTATCCTAAAATCATCCAAGCTCGTATAAGTAAAAAGCTCTCCGCCGCGCACGTCGCCTACCGCATAGATGTTTGGCACATTTGTTTGAAGGTTTTCATTTGTCTTTATAAAGCCTTTTTCATTTAGCTCAACTCTAGCGGCTTTTAAATTTAAATCATCCACATTTGCCACTCTGCCAAGCGCGATCAAAAATGCATCAGCCCTAAAGCATCTTTGCTCGCCATTTTGCTTGAAATTTAATATATTTTCTTTAATGCACTCTATCTCGCAACCCTCTAAAATTTCAACGCCTTGGACTCTAAGAGCTTCTTTTACGCTATTAGCTATATCATCATCTTCGTTTTTAAGTAGTTTTGAGCGCCCTATAATAGTCACTTTTGAGCTAAAATTTGCAAACATTGATGCAAACTCTATACCGATAAAACCACTACCGATAATGACAAAATGCTTTGGTAAATTTTTTAGATCAAGCAGCGTTTGGCTTGAAAATACATTTGAGCTTACAACCTCAAAAGGAGTATCTGCCTCTTTTGAGCCACTATTTATGATAATAAAATCGCCCTCTATTAGCTTTTTCTCACCACTTGGCGTTGTTACAAGTACGCTATTTTCACTAGCAAATGAGCCAACACCGTCTATCACATCGATATTTTCTTTATCATTTAGCATCGCATAGTTTTTAGCATTCAAAGCTGAAATTAGCTTATTTTTATTTTCCACGCTAAGCGTGTAATATTCGCTTTCAACGCTATTATTTACAAATTTTGCCTCTTTAGCGGCTGTTATTAGACGTTTGGTTGGTATGCAGCCAACATTTATGCAAGTGCCTCCATACATCTTTGGCGATCTCTCTACAAGAGCCACTTTTTTGCCAAGTGCGGCAGCTTTAACCGCTAGCGTTTTGCCAGCTTTTCCAAAACCAATAATTACAATATCATATTTCATTTTCAGTCCCTTATCTTTCCCATTATATAGTAAGTTGTTTCATTTATCTTTTTTAGCTCCATTTTATATTTATTAGCCCAGTTTTTTATGATTTCATCAACTCGCTCTTTTATTTCATTAACGGTAGCTATATTTTTTATCTTTAGTCTATCTTCACTTCCACTCATCGCCACAAAACAAAGGTGCGGCTTTAAATGATCGTTTAGTTCAATTATGCTCTTTGGCAAAAGACCATCAGTATTGTTTAAAATTCTACACATTTGAGCAGTGGTCGTTTCATTGACGTTATAGCCAAGCTGGATTAAAAGTGCATTATGATCCATATCGTTCCTTTTGCTTAAAATTTGCGGGCATTATAAGATAAAATTGGATAAAATCGCCTAAATTTTCAAGGACAAATATGAAAAAATTTATCATTTTTGTGTTTAGTGTTTTGCTATTTTGGGGATGTTCGTTAGATCAAATTTCACAAAATTTTGGCCTTAGTGAGCCACCACTTGATCCAGAGGTCGAGCAAATAGCAGACGCCATCTATCTATACAATGAAGGCAACTATCCAAAGGCTTGCAAAAGATTTTACGACTACGCAAAAGATGGCAATGTCCTAGCCATGCAGCAAACTGGCATTTGTTTTCGTGACGGCAAAGGATTTAGCAAGGATATCTTAAGGGCGCTTTTTTGGTTTGAGACAGCTGGCAGATACGGCAACATAGACGGACTAAGAAGCGCTGGATATATCTACGAGTACGGCCTTGGGGTCAATAAAAATTTAGAAAAAGCGATATATTTTTATGAAAAAGCCACTAGTCTTGGCTCAAGCGAGGCTAGCTACGATCTAGGGCTTATATATCTTGGTAAAAATGACTATAAAAAAGCTAGAATTTATCTTGACGAGGCTTGCTACCATGGCAAAGAAGAAGCTTGTGCAAAGCTAAAAGAGATGAAATTTTAGTTCTCATCTCCTTTTATAAATTTATTACGCCTCAGCCTTTTGAGCGATCAAGACTCCCTCTATCATCTTTTTGATATCTCCATCAAGTATCGCGTCAGTTTGCGAGTATGCCTCGCCGCTGCGGTTGTCTTTTACTTGCTGATACGGGAAAAGCACGTATGATCTTATCTGATGTCCCCAGCCGATCTCGCTCTTTTCGACGCTGTTGCTCGCCTCTTGTTGCTTCATCAGCTCAAGCTCGTAAAGGCGCGACTTTAGCATTTTCATCGCCGTGGCTCTGTTTTTGTGCTGACTGCGGTCGTTTTGACACTGCACGACAATGCCAGTTGGTATATGCGTGATGCGGATGGCTGACTCGGTCTTATTTACGTGCTGACCGCCTGCGCCACTGGCTCTATAAGTGTCTATCTTTAGATCTTTCTCTTCGATCTCGATCTCTATATCATCATCTACTTCAGGGCTTACCATGACGCTAGAAAAGCTTGTGTGACGGCGTCCTGCGCTATCAAATGGACTTGTGCGAACGAGCCTGTGGATGCCATTTTCTGCTTTGAAGTAACCATAAGCGTTTTCACCTTTTACGATAAAGCTCACATCCTTTAGCCCTGCCTCATCGCCTTCTTGAAAGTCAAGAGTCTCGACCTTAAAGCCCTCACGCTCACAAAATCTAAGATACATCCTATAAAGCATGCTCGCCCAGTCATTACTCTCAGTGCCGCCAGCTCCAGGGTGGATCGATACGATCGCGTTTTTGCCGTCATCTTCGCCGCTTAAAAGCATAGAAATTTCAAGATTTACTATCTTTTCATCTAAATTTTTAGCGTCATTAAAAAGAGAATTTATAGTCTCTTCGTCATTTTCAGAATTTGCTAGCTCAAAGAGCTCCTTTGCATCGCTTACTGCCTGATTAGCGTCGTTAAATTTTGCAAGCATGTTTGAAATTTTAGTTTTTTCTTTATTTAGCGCCCCAGCTCTTGCGATATCTTGCCAAAAATCAGGATCTTGCTCGGTGGCCTCGATCTCTTTTAGTCTAGCCTTGATCTCTTCAGGCTTTACGATAGAGCCTATGTTTTCAACTTTTGTTTGTAGCTTCTTTAAAAGCTCGTTGTATTCGTAGTTATCCAAGTTTTTCTCCAAAAATTTTTGGCGATTTTAGCCAAAAGTTGCTTACATTTTTAAATTTACGCCCTTTTAATCCTTTTTTGTTACAATGCCAAGTTAAAATTTCAAACAAAAAGAGTCAAAAATGCAAATCATAAGAACTATAAAAGAACTTGAAAATTTCGTCTCTAGCACAAGCGCAAAGATCGGTTTTGTGCCAACCATGGGCGCACTTCATGACGGACATGTTAGCCTTATTAAAAAATGCGTGAGCGAAAACGAGATAAGCATCGTCTCAACATTCGTTAATCCAACTCAATTTTTACCAGGCGAAGATCTGGACAAATACCCAAGAAATGAGCAAAACGACATTAAAATTTGCGAGCAAAATGGCGTTAGTGCTATTTTTATCCCAGATGCTAATGAGCTTTACTTTGAAGATGAGCCTCTAATCGTCGCTCCAAAGAAATTTTCAGCCATCTTAGAGGGCAAAACTAGGCCAGGCCACTTTGATGGCGTGCTAAGAGTGTTAAACAAGCTATTTCGCCTAACTCGTGCAAATAGCGTCTATATGGGCAAAAAAGATACACAACAATTAATCATCGTGCAAAATATGATAAAGACATTTTTTCTTAATACCAGCCTAGTGGCTTGCGATATCGTTAGAGAGCCAGACGGCTTAGCGCTTTCAAGTAGAAACGTCTATATCTGTGACGAAGATAAATGTAATGCTCTAAGGCTTTCAAGATCACTAAATAAAGCACAAAATTTGATCCAAAATGGCGAGGAAGACACAAGCGAGATCAAAACAAAGATGCTTGAAGTGCTAGAGCCACTAAAGGTTGATTATGTCGCTATTACGGATAGAAATTTAAATGAAGTTTCCAAAATAGAAAAAAATAACACCATCATTTTAGTAGCAGCTTACGTTGGTAAAACTAGGCTAATAGACAACATCTGGATATAAAAATGCCAAAACTTCACTTAATTTCACTTGGCTGTAACAAAAATTTAGTTGATTCTGAGATCATGCTTGGCAGATTGCAAAACTACGATATCACAGACGATATCAGTGACGCTGACGTTATCATCGTAAATACCTGTGGCTTTATCAAATCCGCCAAAGAAGAGAGCATCCAAACCATACTTGAGATGCACGAAGCACGTAAAAATGGCTCTTTACTAGTAGTGACTGGCTGTCTTATGCAGCGCTACAAAGATGAGCTTATGAAAGAGCTACCAGAGGTAGATCTCTTTACCGGTGTGGCTGACTATGACAAGATCGATGAGATCATCTTAAAAAAGCAAAATTTATTTAGCCCGCAAACTTATCTGCAAGCAAATGAAGAGCGTGTGATAACTGGCTCAAACTACCACGCCTACATCAAAATTTCAGAGGGCTGTAACCAAAAATGTAGTTTTTGTGCCATTCCAACTTTTAAAGGAAAACTAAAATCACGCTCGCTCGAAAATATCGTAAATGAGGTTAAAAATTTGGTCAAAAAAGGCTACTACGACTTTAGCTTTTTATCTCAGGACTCAAGCTCATATATGCGCGATCAAGGCGTTAGTGACGGGCTTATAAATTTAATAGACGAGATAGAAAAGATAAAGGGCGTAAGGAGTGCCAGGATACTTTACCTCTACCCAAGCACGACCAGCAAGGAGCTCATTTCGCGTATCATCGCTTCGCCCATCTTTCACAACTACTTTGACATGCCTATCCAACACATCAGCGAAAACATGCTAAAGATAATGAAGCGTGGAAGTGGTGCTAAAAAGATAAAAGAGCTTTTAAATTTAATGAGAAATGCTGAGAATTCATTCTTACGAACCGGTGTCATCGTGGGTCATCCAGGAGAGAGCGAGGAGGATTTTGAGGAGCTTTGCGAATTTTTAGAAGAGTTTAAATTTGATAGAATTTCAGCCTTTGCCTACTCGAAAGAAGAAGACACAGCATCTTTTGAAATGGAGCAAATCCCAGCCAAAATCATTTCAAAAAGACTAAACAAGATAGAAAAAATCACTAAAAAATCGATAAATGAGAGCTTGCAAAAAGAGAAAGGTAAGCAAATTTATGCTTCTCTTGAGGGCGAAAGCAGCGAGGGCGAGATGTTTTACGCAGCTAAAAAAGATATCTGGGATAAAGATATAGACGGCGAAATTTTAATAAATGAAAGCGACTTAAAAGAGCTTGAAATAGGCTCGCTTTATCTTTGCGAAGCAAGTGACGTGGTTGATCAAAAACTGATCGCTAAAATCATCAAAAAAGCAAAATGATAAGCCAAAATGTGCGAGAAAAGCTAAGCTCAGGTGCAAACCTGCTTGCATTCTCGCACGGCATCGACAGCACTGCACTTTTTTACATTTTAGAAGAGGCTGGGATCAAATTTGATCTAGCGATGGTTGATTACAATGTTCGAGAGCAAAGCAAAAGCGAGATAAAAAGTGCAAAAGAACTCGCAGATAAATTTGGTAAAAAAATTTATACCAAAAGCGTTTTTTTAGATAATTCAAATTTTGAAAAACTCGCACGTGATGCAAGATATGAGTTTTTTAGAGAAATTTGCCAAAAATTTGGCTATAAAAATTTGATCCTAGCGCATCAGTTTGATGATAAATTTGAGTGGTTTTTGATGCAGCTTAGTAAGGGCGCTGGACTAAAAGAGCTCTTTGGCATGAGCGAGCTTGAAAAGAGAAAGCACTTTTGGCTAGTTAGACCGCTTTTAAATTTACGCAAAAAAGAGCTTCAAAACTATCTTGATGAGAGAAATTTACGCTATTTTATCGATGAGACAAATTTAAAAGGTGAGTTTAAAAGAAGCTTCATGAGACTAAATTTTAGTGAGCCATTTTTAGATAATTATTTGAATGGCGTAAAAAAAAGCTTTGAGTTTTTAGAAGCCGATAGACAAATTTTAATACCAAATATCACAAAAATAAGTGATGAAATTTTTATCATAAAAAATGATAGTAATGCGATACGAGGCGTTGATATGGCGGCAAAAGAGCTAAATGTACTTCCAAGCAAAGCGCAAAAAGATGAGCTAAGTGCAAATTTAGCAAAGCAAACAAGCGTGGTGCTAAGTGGCAAGATCGCTGTCGGATACGCAGACACTTACCTTTTAGTAACTCCATTTTACAAAGCCATAATGCCAAAAATTTTTAAAGAGAAGGCTAGAATTTTAAAAATTCCAGCTATAAATAGAGGCTATCTTTTTGCTATAAATTTTGATTTATCAAAAATTAAATTCTAATAAATATTGAAAGATTTGGCTTTTGCCTGAAACACTCAAAACAAAAGCCAAGATTAATTAAAATAAGCTATTTACGCTTTCATTGTGATATACACGGCGTATCACTTCTCCAAACAAAGAAGCCGCACTTAGCACTTTTATACAAGGAAGCTCCTCGGCTAGAGGGATCGTATCTGTTACCACTAACTCATCCAAAAAGCCCAGTCTTAGCCTATCGTAAGCTGGTCCACTAAGAACTGGGTGAGTACAAAATGCCATAACACTAGTTGCACCACGCTCTTTAAAAATTTCAGCTGCTTTTACGATAGTGCCAGCTGTATCGATCATATCATCGACCAAGATCACGTCTTTGCCATTTACGTCGCCGATTATATTCATAACTTCGCTCTCATTTGCTTTTTCGCGGCGCTTATCAACAATAACCATGTCAAGATTTAGATTTTTAGCCAAGGCTCTAGCACGAGCCACGCCGCCTACATCAGGACTTGCAACGATTGGATTTGGTAAATTTTTAGCTCTTACGTAGTCATTAAAAATGATACTTCCATAAAGGTTATCAACCGGAATATCAAAGAATCCTTGAATTTGTCCTGCGTGAAGATCCATAGTGACGACTCTATCGATACCTGCTGTTTGCATCATGTTTGCCACTAGTTTTGCAGTGATTGGTACTCTAGGAGCTGCTTTTCTATCTTGTCTAGCGTAGCCAAAATACGGCACGATCGCTGTTATAGAGCTTGCACTACTACGTCTTAAAGCGTCAGTTAAGATAAGTAGCTCCATTAAATTTGTATTTGTTGGTGCACATGTTGGCTGAATGACAAAAACATCTTTTCCGCGCACGCTCTCGCCGATTTGCACACTAATCTCTCCATCGCTAAATCTTTTTATACTTGCCTCGCTAAGAGGAAGTGAAAGATATTGCGAAATTTTCTTTGAAAGCTCAATATTAGCCGTTCCTGAGAAAATTTTATAGCCTCTCATAATGATAACCCTTTTAGTGATTTTTATGTTGGGATTTTATCGAAACGAGCTTTAATTTAAATTTATTCTTTTTAGGACTATTTTCTAGCCCTAGTTTAATTCTTGTCGCCACAATCAAAATTTTAAGCTTTGATTTTACAAACCTTAAAATTTAAACAAGTATAAAAAATATAAGATAACTAAGAATATTTTTTTATTTATAAACATTATAGGACTACAATCACAACATGTTTAAAGCTTATAGAATTTATGATTTTATCAAAGATGATAGTTTGGATATGAAGGCGGTTTTTGTTGATAGACTCTATCCAAGAGGCATAAGAAAAGAGATATTTTCAAATTTCCTTTGGTTAAAAGATATCACACCAAGCACTGCTTTAAGAGAGTGGTTTCATGAAGATAGAGAAGCTAGATTTGGTGAGTTTTGTGAGAAATTTGAGCTCGGGCTTGATAATGAAAAAGCGCAATCTTGCTTTAAAATGCTAAAAAAACTAGAAAAAGAGCATGGCGATATAGCACTTCTAACAGCTAGCAAAGATATAAATCTTTGCCATATCGTTGTGTTATTAAAAATTTTAAATAAGTAGTTTGCCAGCCTATTTTGCAAGAGTGCCAAGCATCTTTTCAAACTGCACACCATACCATGTGCGGCTCTTATCTTTTAGCGTGATTTTAATGCTACTAAGCACAAAATTTGCTGCCTTTTTGATAGAATTTTGCATGCTTTCGCCATTTATGAGTGAACCAAAAAGCACAGAAGCAAATATATCTCCAGTCCCACTCGTGTGAAATGGTAAAAATTCGTGAAAATATTCTACCTTCTCTTTTGTCTTTGCGTCGTAAGCTATGATGCCACATTCATTTTGCTTGTATCTAATGCCCTTTAGCACGATCTTTCTAGCTCCAAAGCTAGCCAAACCTTCAAGCAACTCTAAAATATAATCTTGCGTATAGTCACTGCCAAAAAACGGCATCCCACACATAAAGCTTGCTTCAGTTATGTTTGGCGTGATGACGTGAGCCTTTGTGCAAAGTTCACGCATTTTCATAACAAATTTTTCATCAAATCCGTGATAGAGCTTGCCATTATCGCCCATGCAAGGATCTACAAGTATTAGTGGAGCAGAGGCATTAAATTCATTAAAAATTTTCTCTATCAGCTCAAGCTGGCTAAAGCTGCCTAAAAATCCAGTATAAATTCCATCAAATGCGATATTTTCTTTGTGCCAAACCTGCGTTATCTCGTCAAATTCATCAGTCAGATCACGAAATGTGAAATTTTTAAAGCCAGTATGAGTCGAAAGTAGCGCAGTAGGCAATATACATGCTTCGATGCCTTGAGCGCTAATTATCGGAAGTGCGACGGTAAGGGAACATTTGCCAACGCATGAGATATCTTGTATCGTAAGGATTCTTTTCATTTATGCTCTTAGTTTGTAAAATTTTACTCCAGCAACATCGGCTAGATAAACCATATCTTGTTGCAAGAGTTTGTTTAAAATTTGCTTTGAGTGCTCTGAGAAATTTTCTTCAACATTTGCGATAGTTTGCGGACGACGCCTTAGCATTTCTAAAATTTCATCCTCACTAAAGTTATACTTTTGCTCTATTTTGTGAGCTTTAGCTATATTAACCGGTACGCCACTTATCTGCTTGGCTAGCTCCTCTAGTTTTTTGGCGTCTACACCCTTTACATTATAGGCTGGCGGACGATCTATCGTGCCAATATCCACTCGGTGCGGAGCTATCTCATTTATCGCTGCATTGAGTGCTATAAATTCCTCTTCTTTGTCGTTAAATCTAGCCACAACCAAAATTTCAAGCACAAGCTCGCCCTTAAATTCCTTGCGAAATTTAGCCATTGCTTTTATAAGTTCATTTACTTCTATACCACTTTTATTACGGTCTATCTTTTTAAAAGTACTTTGCACTGCGCTATCCAGGCTAAATTTAACTATATCAAGCCCATGTAGCGCTTCACAAATTTTTGGGTCACACACGCCTGAGCCATTACTCAAAATAAGTGTTTTTGAACTGCCTTTTAGGTTATTTATCTCGTTAATTAGCTCTTGTAAGTATGGGTAAAGAGTCGGCTCTCCATTTGCCGTAAGTGTTATAACATCGATGTTTTGATGAGTACGCAAAGCATCTTTTAAAGCTATTAAAATTTCTTTAACACTTGGCGGATCTTGTATCGCGCTGACTGTTTTTGCACCACTTAGCTCACAATAGACACAGTCAAAATTACATGATTTTTGCTTAGGGCTTAGATCTATGCCAAGACTCATGCCAAAACGGCGTGAATTTATCGGACCAAAGATGATGCAAGGCTTATTACCTTGCACTTTTTGTCTGAACCTGTTTTATGAAATATTTTGCATTTTCAACTGGCACATCTGGTAAGATTCCGTGACCTAGGTTAAAGATATGAGGAGCATCTTTCATAGTGCTTAAAATTTTATCCACACCTTCATCTATCGCTTTTTTACTATAAAGTCTAGTTGGCTCCATATTGCCTTGAAGGACGTATTTTGGACTTAGTTTTGCTTTGGCTAGCTCTATTGGAGTGCTCCAGTCAACGCCAAAAACATCAAAATTTCCTGAAATTTTATCCAAATAGCCACTTATCCCCTTTGGAAAAACGATGACCGGAATTTCTGGAAACTCAGCTTTTACGCTATCAACTATTTTATTTATATAGCTAAATCCAAACTCAAAATAAGCCTGCTCCTCAAGTGCAGCCGCCCAGCTATCAAAAATTTGCACCGCATTTACGCCAGCTTTGATTTGCTCTTTTATATATAAAATGAGAGCTTGTGTCACTTTTTCTAAAATTTGGTGTAAAAATTCTGGATTTTGATATAGCATTTTTTTGCAGATCGCATAGTTCTTACTGCCACCACCCTCGATCATATATGTAGCTATCGTCCATGGGGCACCGCAAAATCCAATTAGTGCCTTATCTTTAGCTAAATTTTCTCTTGTGAGCTTGATCGTATCATAGACGTATGCTAAATTTTTTACCGATTTTTTAATACTAAGTGCATCAAGAGATGCTTGGTCACGCAACGGCTCTGTAAAAACCGGGCCCTCGCCTTTTTCAAAACGTAGATCCATACCCATTTCAAGCGGCACTACAAGGATGTCGCTAAATAAAATAGCCGCATCAACACCAAGGATATCGACTGGCTGAAGCGTGACTTCACTAGCTTTTTTATAATCTTTACAAAGTGATAAAAAATCCCCTGCCTTGGCTCTTACAGCCATATATTCTGGCAGATATCTACCGGCTTGACGCATCATCCAAACGGGCGTGTATGGCGTCGGTTTTTTTAAACAAGCATCTATAAAAATCATAAATTTTCCTTTAAATTTTTAAAGGGATATTATCTAAATATATATAAATTTAACGCTAAATAAAAGATTTGAGAGAAATTTTAAGCGTAAAAACGCTTAAAATTTTAATGGCCTTCTTTATGAAGAAAGTAAAGTCCAACACAAAGCGCAAGGATAGAAGCCGCCAAATAAGCCATTTCAAGCGGTGTTGTAAAGTTTGCATGAAGCACTCTTTGGAAGAAATTTACGATTAGGACCATGACGATTACTTTGCCAAGTTTGTCTTTTAGCTCATCAAGAGAGTGAACCTCTAAGACTTTGCTCTGCTTTGACTGCTTTAGCTGCGTGATCTCTGAAATGAAAAGCTCATAAATTCCAAAACTAAAGATATAAAGAACTAGTGCCATCAAGTATAGATCGATCGCACCAACTATTTCACCGACAACTTCTGAATGAAAATTTTCAGCGTGTGCACTCTCAACAAAGAAATATTTATAAACCTCCAAAAGCACCTTGCCAACATCGTAACTAGCGATAACAAAAAGCATGATCGCACCCAAAAGACCAAAAATAACTGGAAACAGCGTAAAACTATTGCTTGCAAGCAAAATTTTTTCAAATATCTTACGCAATAAAAATCCTTTTTATTTACTCTTGCATCGCGATCCACTTTTGTGCGATCCTGACGGCATTTGTAGCAGCCCCTACGCGGATCTGATCGGCACTACACCAAAGGTGAAGCACATTAGGTCTGTAATTATCAACTCTGATCCTGCCGACATAAGTCTCATTTGTATCGCTTGAAATGATAGGCATCGGGTACTCTTTATTTGCTGGATTATCGACTACAACGACGCTTGGAGCTTTGCTTAAAATTTCTCTTGCTGCATCTGCACTTACATCTTTGTCAAAGTGGATAGTGATCGCCTCAGAGTGGCTTCTAAGCACTGGCACACGCACACAGGTAGCGCTAACTTCGATATCTTTGTGAAGAATTTTTTGCGTTTCATTGACCATTTTCATCTCTTCTTTTGTGTAGTCATTGTCCAAAAAGACATCGATGTGAGGGATCACATTTAGTGCTAGGCGGTGCGCAAATACCTTTGGCTCACACTCATCAAGCTTAAACTCAAAGAATTTTTGCATCTGAACGACAAGCTCTTCCATGCCCTCTTTGCCAGCACCGCTTGCTGCTTGGTAAGTAGAGACATCAACTCTATTGATGCCAAAAGCATCGTTTAGTGGTTTTAAAATTTGCACCATTTGTATAGTCGAGCAGTTTGGATTTGCGATGATACCGCGGTTTTTCCACATAGCAATATCACTTGGATTACACTCTGGCACAACAAGAGGGATGTCTTTATCCATCCTAAAATGGCTGGTGTTATCGATAACTACTGCGCCACTATCAGCTGCAAACTTGGCAAATTTCTCTGAGACTGAGCCACCAGCACTAAAAAATGCGATATCGATCTCGTGCTCGCTAAAAACCTTTTCGGTTAGCTCTTTTACCTTGTAATATTTGCCATTAAATTCGATCTCGCTGCCAGCACTTTTTGCGCTAGCAAGTGGCAAAAGCTCACCAACTGGGAAATCAACCTCCTCCATAACTCTAAAAAGCTCTTCGCCGACCGCTCCAGTAGCACCAACGACCGCTACGTTAAATTTTCTCATCTGCTCTCCTTGGTTTCTTTTAATTTTTCTTAATTTGCATAATTTTACTAGCCAAAAACTTAAATTTTTACCTATTTTTTACTTCTCGCTTGCAAAAATAGATCTTTTGGCAAAATTTCATCGCCCTCGCTTAGTATCGCCGCACGCTGCACGACCGAGATGAGCTCTCTTATGTTGCCTGGATAGTCGTAGCTCAAAAGCTCCTCTTTGGCTGCTTTTGAGAAATTTTTAGCCTCAAAGCCATACTCTTTGCAGCATTTGTCCAAAGCATCCTGCGCGATAGGCAAAATTTCATCCTTTCGCTCGCGAAGTGGCGGGATGAAAAGTGGGATCGTATTTAGGCGGTAGAAAAGATCCTCTCTAAACTTGCCCTCTTTCATCGCAAGCTCTAAATTTGCATTTGTAGCGCAGATGATGCGAACGTCTATCTTTTCACTCTTTGTAGCGCCAAGCCTTGTTATCTCGCGCTCCTGTAAGGCACGAAGCAATTTTGGCTGTAAATTTATAGGCATCTCGCCGATCTCGTCTAAAAATAGCGTTCCGCCATTTGCCAGCTCAAACTGCCCTTTTTTGGTAGTAGCTGCGTCAGTAAAAGCGCCCTTTTCAAAACCAAAAAGCTCGCTTTCTATCAAATTTTCAGGGATCGCAGCCATATTTAAAGCGATAAATGCAGCATCTTTTCTTGGTGAGTTTGCGTGGATAAATTTAGCAAAGACCTCCTTGCCAACGCCGCTTTCGCCACTAAGCATTATTGAGGCGTCTGTTCTTGCAGCTTTTAGTGCGATATTTAGCGTCGCTTCAAGTGCCTTTGAAGTGGCTAAAAAGCCGTTATTTTCGCTTTTAGTTTCAACTTTTTTTATGCTTTTTGGAGTCTTTTGCTTTAGCGTCTCTACCCTTTTTATCGCCTCATAAAGCGTTGAGACGTCAAATGGCTTTGTTAAAAAGTCCTTCACGCCGAGCCTAACGCTCTCGATCGCCTTGTTAAGTGTGGCGTTTCCAGTCATTATGATGACGTCAAATTTGCCGTTTAACTCTTTAATGAACTCAAGTCCGTCCATCTTTGGCATGTTTATGTCGGTAATGATTAGATCAGTGTCGTCGCTTAGCTTTTTTAGGGCCTCAACTGCGCTCTTATAACTTTTTATGTTTAGCTCTTCATACTCGCCAAGTGCGATCTCAAGCGACTTTCGCATATTGATGTCATCTTCTACTATGACGATATTCATTTGATCTCTTTTTATTGAAGTGTGCCGATGATAGCGGATTTTGGCTTAAATTCCACCATAAACCTAACTGGCAAAATTTTCAAATTTGAAGCGTTTGAGATCTGTGTATTCTTGACATTAAGCTCATTTTTTATCATCACTTTTTTTAAGGCAAAGCAGTCAAAAATTTCATCTTTATGTAAATTTAAAAAGCCAAGAGTTGTGGTGTTTTCATCTTTAAAAGCATCAATCTGGCAAAGAAAGTTTGGTTTTGGATTTGGCGAGAGAGTCATCGCCTTTGAAAATGAAATTTCTTCAAAGGCAACTATTTGATTTTTTGTATCAACCTTTGCCCAAAAAATAAACTCCTCCAGGCAAAAGGCGAAATTTAAAAGTATCGTTAGTAGGAAAAGACTTCTTGCCACTTATCTTCGTCTATCTTAAGCTCCATATTTACCTTATAAAGCCCATCTTTGAAATTTTCATTCACGATCCTTGCGTTTTTGACAAGACCTTGAACCTTTGAAGTGATAGATGAGTCGTTTAGCATCGCGTCTCTTACGGTGTCTTCAGCGTTGATCTTTACGCCATAAAGCTTGCCTGCAAGCTGCGAATAAGCATCAGCCATCGCCGCTCTTTTTGCAAGAGTGACTGACTGAGCGTATGAGAGCGAATTTAGCGGAGCTATGCCCTCGCCTGTGGCTCTAAAAGTGGTCTCTTTTGGAGCACTATCATATATCATCTTCTCTTTTTTCATCACCTCTCTAAGGTCGTCTTTATCGACCTTTTGGATGACTACGTTGCGGTTTGATGTACTAGTTGGCTCTCCCATAAAGCCGTTAAATGAGCAACCACCAAAAATAGCGATCATCAAAGCAAAAGATAAAATTTTAACCTTCATAAACAACCTTTTTTATGCTTTTATTTAAAATTTAATAGCAAAATTTATTCCAAAAGCCCCATATCTTCGCTTGGTGCTTCATCCTCATCTTCGACATCATCTGCCTTAGGGCATCTTGCGATACTTACGACATCATCGCCATCTACATTTACGACGATAACGCCGCTTGTGTTACGTCCTGCTTTGCGGATGCTTTGCATATCTACTCTTATCATCTTACCGCTTGATGTTAGAGCCATTAGATCTTGCTCTTCATCAACCATCACAACGCCCACTAGATCGCCTGTTCTGCTTGTTAGCTTCATGCAGATGACGCCTTTGCCGCCGCGGTTTGTCAAGCGGTACTCATCAGCGGTTGTGCGCTTGCCGATACCTTTTTGAGATATGCTTAAAATTTCTTGGTCATTGCTTTCGATGACTGCTGCGCCTACGACCTCATCGCCTGGCTCTTTAAATTTAATGCCAGTTACGCCGCGTGCAGTTCTTCCCATTTGGCGAACCTTGCTGATCTTAAATTTAAGACACATACCCTTTTTAGTAACGACAAACAGCATCGTCTCATCGCCTGAGTTTGCGTCTTCTTCGGCATTTACATTATCTTCGTCGATCTCGTTTTGAAGCTCTTCAACTTCAAGCACCTCGGTCTCAACGCTTAGCTCATTTTCTGGGTCAGTCACTGGCATATCATCATATGTTTGAGCGATGAGCGCAGTTACTAGCTCGTCGTTCTCATCAAGGCTTATAGCTCTTACACCAACTGAGCGGATGTTTTTAAATTCGCTTAAATTTGTGCGTTTTACGATGCCGTTTTTAGTGAAGAACGCTAGCGATTTGCTCTCATCAAAGTCAGTCGTTGGTATGATCGCTTTGATCTTCTCGTCAGGCTGCAACTGGATCAAATTTACAACTGCTTTGCCCTTTGCTGTGCGGCTTCCCTCTGGGATCTTATAGACTTTTAGCCAGTAGAGCTGTCCGCGGTCTGTCACAAACATAAGCGTATCGTGGGTATTTGAAGTAAAGAAGCTCTCTATAAAATCATCATCGTATGTCGTAACCGCTACTTTGCCCTTGCCACCGCGTTTTTGCTTCTCGTACTGCTTGCTTGGCACACGCTTGATGTAGCCGCGGTGAGTTATGGTTACGACCATATTTTCATTTGGTATAAGATCTTCAATGTCGATATCATCGTAGTCATCGACGATCTCAGTAACTCTTGGTACTTTAAATTTATTTTTGATCTCTAAAAGCTCTTCTTTGATCAAATTTTCAAGCAATGTCTCGCTCTTTAAAATTTCATCAAGTCTTGCGATCTCAGCCATAAGCTCAGCCAGCTCAGCCTCTAGTTTTTCTCTCTCTAGGCCTGTAAGCTTGCTTAGACGCATATCAAGGATAGCATTTGCTTGAAGCTCTGAGAGGTTAAATTTACTCATCAGCCCTTCTCTAGCAACGGCTGTATCGGCACTATTTCTAATAAGTTCGATCACCTCGTCGATATTATCAAGTGCGATCTTTAGACCTTCTAAGATATGAGCCCTTGCGCGCGCTTTTTCAAGCTCAAATATCGTCCTTCTAATAATGACCGTTTTTCTGTGATTTAAAAATAGCTTAAGTAGTTCGATAAGATTAAATACCTTTGGCTCTTTGTTATTAATGGCAAGCATAATAACGCCAAAAGTGCTCTCCATCGTGGTTGATTTAAAGAGATTATTTAGCACGATGTCGCTCATAGCGTCACGTTTTAGCTCGATGACGACGCGAATGCCGTCCTTATCAGACTCATCTCTAACCTCGCTGATGCCATCTATCTGCTTATCTTTTACAAGCTCGGCGATCTGCTCGATGAGCCTTGCTTTGTTTGTTTGATATGGCAGCTCGTCGATTACTATGACGTCTTTGTTTGGCTTTTTCTCTATGTGAGTTTTGGCTCTTAGCTTGACTCTGCCGCGACCTGTGCGGTAGGCTTCTATGATGCCTTTTTTACCAAAGATGATACCGCCAGTTGGGAAGTCTGGGCCTTTTATAAATTCCATCACCTCTTCAAGCGTCGCCTCTTTGTTTTCAAGAAGTAGCAAAAGACCATCTATTAGCTCATCAAGGCTGTGCGGTGGGATATTTGTCGCCATACCAACAGCGATACCGCTTGAGCCGTTTAGCAATAAATTTGGCACACGGCTTGGAAGTACATCTGGCTCGACCTCTCTATCGTCGTAGTTTGGTACAAAATCAACCGTGTCTTTATCGATATCTTTTAAAAGCTCTTCAGTAAGCATGGTCATTCTAGCTTCGGTATAACGCATCGCAGCTGCGCTGTCGCCATCTATTGAACCAAAGTTTCCTTGCCCGTCAACGACTGGATAACGCATAGAAAATTTCTGGGCCATACGAACAAGTGCGTCATAAACTGCTGTGTCGCCGTGTGGGTGGTACTTACCAATAACTTCACCGACGATACGAGCTGACTTCATATAGGCACTTCTGCTACCAACGCCAAGATTGTCCATAGCGTATAAAATTCTTCTATGAACTGGCTTTAATCCGTCTCTAGCGTCAGGCAAAGCACGTCCGACGATGACGCTCATGGAGTAGTCAAGATAGCTAGTTTTTATAGACTCTTCGATATCAACAGATGCGATATCTTGGGTTAATTCAAGTAGATTGTCTTTCATTTTTTTCCTTAAATTTAGCTTGGCTGATTTTAGCTTAAAATTAATAAAAACTTGCTAAATAGCAAATCAGCGACTTTGGCAATAGTGCGATGAAAATTTTAGTCTAAAATTTTTTCTATCTGCTCTTTTTTAAGAATAAAATCATAGCTAAATGCATCAACCACGACTCCAGCATAGCTGCTCTCTTTTAGCATCGCAAGATACTCTTTTAGTCCTATCTCAATGCTTTCTTGCTCGCTGTCATTTCGCCAAAGTTTCATCGCCTCTTTGCTTGTAAATGCCGGAAAATAGCTAAGTTTTTCGCCCTCATCTTCAAGCAGGATAATTTTGATATTTGAGCCCTCTTCTTCATAAACCACACCACCATCAGGCTTTGCAAGCGCTTGGTTTAAAAGCACCGGAGCAAAAAAGCTAGCCTTTTTTAAAGCTGCTATCAAATTTATCTCATTTTGCTGGCTGGGATCATTTAAAAATTTATCCATCGCTTCTTGCATCTTAGCTCCTAAAAGCCTCATCTACAGCTTGGCAGATCGTGTGAATAAAAAAGATGTGCGACTCTTGAATTCTTGCTGTATCACTTGAGCTAACGACTAAATTTAGATCACATCCTTCATTCATCGCGCCACCTCCTTTTCCGCTAAGCCCAAGTATCGATACGCCCATTTTCTTGGCACTTTTTATAGCTTCAAGGACATTTTTACTGTTGCCACTTGTTGAGATCGCCACGAGTAAGTCGCCAGACTGCGCTAAAGCCTCAAACTGGCGTGAGAAAACGTAGTCAAAGCCGTAGTCGTTGCCAATGGCCGTAAGTGCCGAAGTGTCGGTAGTCAGCGCGATACCTGGGAGCGCTTGACGCTCGCTTTTATATCTGCCAGTTAGCTCGGCTGCAAAGTGCTGAGCGTCCGCCGCAGAGCCACCATTGCCGCATATTAGCACCTTTTTGCCATTTTTTAGCGTATCAGCTACCATCTGGCAAGCGCGCTCCAAGCTACCTAGCAAATTTACATGCTCGCTAAAAGTCTTTTGGTGAGCCTCGAGCTCATTTTTTATCATCGTTTTTAGCATCTTTTATCCTTTTTATTATCCCTGTTGTGCTTTTGCCCTCGACAAAATCAATCAGCCTGACCTCTTTTACGATCTCACTGCCAACGACCTCTTTGCCCTTGTAATCAGCCCCTTTTACAAGCACGTCAGGCTTTATCTTTGTTATCAAATTTAATGGCGTATCCTCATCAAAGATCACGACATAATCAACAAAGCCAAGCCCGCTTAGCACGCAGGCTCTATCATCTTGCGAGTTTATAGGACGCTCATCGCCTTTTAGCCTCTTGACTGAAGCGTCTGAATTTAGCCCGACAACCAAAAGATCGCCAAGCTCCCTTGCGCGCGCTAGGTATTTTACGTGTCCAGCGTGCAAGATATCAAAGCAGCCATTTGTGAAAACGACCTTTTTCTTGCCCTTTTGGCTCAAAATTTCTTCTAGCTCCTCAACGCTTTTAAGCTTGTGCTCGAAATTTGCCCCAAATGAGCTATTTAGCAGCTGCTCGATCTCGCTAAAGCTAGCCGTTGCGCTACCAATCTTGGCCACTACGACGGCTGCTGCGAGGTTTGCTATCTTTATCGCCTCTTTTATGTCAGCCCCAGTTGCTAGCATGTAGCCAAGTGTGGCAAGCACCGTATCTCCAGCGCCAGTGACGTCAAAGACCTCTTTTGCCTTAGCGGCAAAGATGTGTAGCCTGTCGTCATATAGCGCGATGCCCTCTTCTGAGATCGTGATGATCGAATAGGTCAAATTTAGCTCGTCTTTTAGCTGTTTTATCGCCTTTTCAAGCTCGGCCTTATCTTTTATCTTTAAATTTGTAGCCTCGCTCGCCTCTTTTTTATTTGGCGTTAGAAGGGTCGCGTTTTTATATTTTGAGTAGTCGCTGCCTTTTGGGTCGATAAGCACTGGAATCTTTAGCCTCACGCATTCGTTTATGATCTCTTGGCAGACCTTTTCGCTAAGCACGCCTTTGCCGTAGTCACTTAGCAAGACGGCCTTGAAATTTACAAGGTTTTCTTTTACTTTTGAGACGAGCTCATCTTCTAAATTTATCTTGATAACGCTCTCTTTATCAATCCTGACAACTTGCTGGTGCGATGCCATAATGCGGCTTTTTATCGAGCTTTCACGTCCTTTTTCGGTGAGTATGAGCTCATCTTTTACATTTAGCTCAGCAAGTCTCTCTTTTATCTTTTTGCCAGCCTCATCATCTCCTAAGACGCTAGCCACGCTCACATTTGCGCCAAGAGAGAGTAAATTTCTCACCACGTTGCCAGCGCCACCAAGCGTGTAGGTTTCATTGTTTATCTTTACCACCTGCACTGGCGCTTCAGGCGAGATGCGATCACAACTGCCCCAGATGTAGTGATCTAACATGAGATCACCGACAACTAAAATTTTAATTATTTTATCCATTTATCTCTTCCTTGTAAATTCTCTTTATCTCTGGCAAGTAGTCTTTTATCCCCTCTTCCAAGCTCCAAGTCGCGCTAAAGCCAAATGCTTCTCGAGCTGGGGCAACGTCGGCCTCTGTGTGAAACTGATATGAGCCGATAAATGGGTTTTTGATGTATTCATTGCCTAAATTTACGCCGATCTCGCGCTGTAAGATGTCAGCGATATCTTGAAAGCTTCTAGCCTTGCCAGTAGCTGCGTTATAGACGCCACTTGGTGCATCAAGCGCTTTTATATTTGCGTCGATGATATCTTTTATGTAAACAAAGTCGCGTTTTATCTGGTCGCTGCCCTCAAAGAGTCTTGGGGTCTTGCCAGCTAAAATTTGCAGACCAAACTGAAGCACCATCGAGGCGGTTTTGTTTTTGAAAAACTCACCCTTACCAAAGACGTTAAAATACCTCAGCCCAACCACGCTCACACCACGCTTTGCATAAATTTTATTGATATTATCCATGCTTAGTTTGCTAAAGCCGTAAACGTTATTTGGTGCTTCGCACTCGCCAACGGTTTGTGGGCTCTTTGCGTTGCCATAAGTCGCCCCAGAGCTTGCATAGATCATCTTTGCGCCTAAACTCTCGCAAATATCAAGCAAATTTACAAAAGCGTTTACATTTGTTTTTATTAGCTCGTCTTGCTCTTTTACAGTCGTATCTGAGATCGCTGCCTCGTGGTAGATAACGTCTGGACGAAAGCTCCTTATCTTTTCAAGTGTGCTCTCATCGTTGATGTCGCCGGCGTAAATTTCACCCTTAAAGCCAAGTAAATTTTTAAAATGGCCAAAGCTTTTTAGGTTGCCATTGCTAAATGTCTCGTCGTTTCTAAATTTATCCACAACAAGCACGTGAGCATCTTTAAAATTTTCGTCAAAATAGTGCGCTAAGGCTGAGCCGATAAAGCCAGCGCCGCCAGTTATAACTATCTTTTTTCCATTTAAATTCATAGTGATTTTTCCTTTTTTAGCTTATTTAAAACATCTCTTACATCTTTAAAATTTATCCCATCAAGCAAGAAATTTCTACCAACGCCTGCCCTTTTGCCAGCCTCGACGTCACTTGGCTTATCGCCTATCATGAGCGAGTTTTCAAGGTCTATATTAAACTCATCGCAAGCATCAAGTATCATTTTTGGATTTGGTTTTCTGCAAGCACAATCTGACTCTGGGGCATGTGGGCAAAAGTAGACTTTAGTGATAAAAATTTGCTCTTTTTTCAAGCTTTCTAACATAAATTTGCTTAAAGCGTCAAACTGCTCCTGCGTGTAGTAGCCTCTACCTATACCTGATTGATTTGTCACGACAAAGAGCTTATAGCCAGCATCGCTAAATTCTCTCAATGCGTCAAAAATGCCATCAATAAATTTAAAATCTTTTATCTCGTAAACATATCCAGCATCTTCGTTTATTACGCCGTCTCGATCCAGAAAAAGTGCTTTAATAGGCTCATTTTTATTCATTTGGTGATTATAGCCAAAATATTTTAACTAGCTTCTTGCGAATTTACCTTTTTGTACTATAATGCATAAACTTTTTTACAAAGGATGAAAAATGAAAAAATTACTAATTGTTTCTAGCGTTGCGGCTCTACTTTCAACTGCTGCCTTTGCTGCAGATGGTGCTGCTATCTACAAAAAATGCATCGCCTGTCATGGTGCAAAAGCTGAAAAAATGTTCAATAATAAAGTTCCAGCTTTAACATCTCTTGATGCAGCAGCTATCGAAGAGGCACTAAAGGGTTATAAAACAGGAGCAAATAAATTTGGTCTTGGCGCTATGATGAAACCAATCGCTACTCCAATGAGCGACGAAGATGCAAAAGCAGTAGCTGAATACATCCAAACTTTAAAATAATAATTAGGGGCATTCGCCCCTCCTGTATTTTTAAATTTATACTAATAATCCATAAAACATATAGTAGATGGGAATTTCTCTTTTTATATTTAAAAGTTATGAAACCTATTTTTACTAATCTTTCTTTTTACATATTAAAATAAAACCATTCTAGTCTTTAAAGCCATAAAGCAACGCTTAGAGATAGCTAAGAGCGTAAGTAAAATAGAGGTTCGTAAACTCTTTACTGAAATAAAAGACGACCAAGTGCTTCGTATGGCTTACTACTGGGTATCTCAAGATGCTTATGCTAACTGCAAAGACCTACCCTTAAACAAGTGCCCTATAACTCATCTAAACCACGATACAGCAAATCGTATGTGGTGGGCTGTAAGAAACCATCTAGGATATAAGGGAGATGACAATGCACACGGACTATATGTATTACGCCATACAGTGGCTTCTAGGTTAGTAAGTTTGAAGGGATTTAATGCTCATAAATTGATGGCTTTTATGGGTCATACGGATATTAAGAGCAGCTTACACTACGTTCATCTCAATGTTGATGATATACGCGATGGCACAGGGGTTGGCGTTTAGTTTTTAGATGATAAAAATATGAGGCATTTGGTTGCGGAAGACGGATTTGAACCGCCGACCTTCGGGTTATGAGCGTTATGGTCTTTTATAAGTAGCCATTAAGCTACATTTTTTTAAAATCCATTTTATGAAAATATTAAAAAGCACTACATTTGACAAATGGTTACATAAATTAAATAATCCGGTTGTTAAAATTTCTATTTTAAGAAGATTAGATCAAATAGAAACTAAAGATCATTTAGGAGATTATAAATTTATTGATACGGATTTATATGAGCTTAGATTTTTTAATCGTGGTGGAATAAGAATATTTTTTACTTTTAATGGCGATGAAATAATTATATTGTTAAATGCTGGTGATAAAGACAGTCAAAGCGATGATATTAAAAAAGCAAAAGAGATATTAAAGGATTATAAATGAAAGAAGAATTTACAAAATTTAATTTAGAAGACTATTTAACAACCGATGAATTAAGAAAAGAGTATTTAAATCAGGTTTTGTCTGATGGCGATATCGAAGAATTTAAAAGGGCTTTGTTTTATATAGCAAAATCAAAAGGTATTGAGAAAGTTGCAAAAAAAGCAAATTTAAATAGGGAAAGCTTTTATAAGATGTTTAAAGAAAATTCAAAACCTAGATTTGAAAGCATATTTAAGGTTGTGAATGCCCTTGATATTAAGCTCGTTTATGCTTAATATATCTTAATCAAGGTTTAATTTAATCCCAAATTTTAAAAGCTCTTTTGGTAAAAAGTCATCTATATTGTTTATTATTTCATTATCTATTTCTATTAAATTTAAACCATATTTTTTATAAAGGTGTTTCTTCTTTTCCTTTCTCGCTAAATATTTTTCATCTTCTTCGTATCCCCAAAATTCTATATAAATTTTTCCTTTTGGTATATAAAAATCGCAATACATATCTTCTTCTATTGGAACTCTTTTTTCATAAGCGTGTGCTATACACTCCCCAAATAGCCAGTTTGATATAATTACTTCAGCCCTGCTTCTTACATAGTGTCCATCATTAGTTCTATACTCTGCCTTAAATTTATCTCTAAAATTTTCTTGCTTTTCTTGCTTTTCTTCTTTCTGTTCTTTTTCTTCTTTTTCTTCTTTTTGTTCTTTTTGTTCTTTTTTTATTTCGTTTATAAAGATATCATCTTTTAGTATTTCTTCTGTCCATCTAATATTTGCTTTTCCCATATAAAAATTTTGCTCTCCACCTTTACTTTTTCCAAGTTGTGTTACTGTATATCCATTACTACATTTTTCGGCATAACCTATATTTACAAAAGCTTCGTTTATCTCTTTTGAATTTTTATTAAATGCTTCTGCTATTTGTTTTGCTGTTATAATTTGCATAAAATTCCTTTTTTTAAAATTTGTTTTTCTTACTTGTTTTTCTATAAAATTTATTATTAATTTTATTAAAAATATAAATAATAAAATAGGCATTACAGATATAAAAATTTTTATGAGTGGAATAATTAGATTTAAATTTTGTTCCAACATTATTCCTCTGATTTATTTATCTTAGTATTTATTTTTCCATTGTTTGCTTTTTCTCTTATTTTTTCTAATCTTTCTAGAAATTTTTTGGTTTCTAAAATTTGTTCATCTAGTGCTAAACCTTGATTTATTAATCGTATTAATTCTGGCTTTTCTTTTTCCCAATTTGTGAGTGTATTTCTAGTAATATTTAATTTGTCTGCTAATTCTTGTCTAGTCATTTTTCATACTTTTTGACAAATTATTTTGCATTTTATTAATTTTTAAGGGTTTTTTATTTAACATTTCATTATCCAAATGCACAATTATTGTGCATAATTTTTTGATTTTTGTTCGCAACAAAATTATATCAAAAATTGCATAGGTTTTGCCCTGAATATGGCATTAAACTGTTTTAGCCCCGTTTGGACGAAACACCTTTTCGGGGCTATGTTAAATGGTGTTTCAAAAAAAATAAACTAAAAAAGGTGTTAAAAATGCAAATCGTTAAATCTGAATATGATTTAAAGTATGTTCTTAGGGGTGGTCTTGTTAGAAGTTCGGCTTCTGGTAAGTTTGAAGGTAATGATTACTCTTCTTCAGTTCGTATCTCTTCATCAAATATCTATGACGTTGTTAATGAAAAGACTGGCTTTACTGATGAAGTAGAGCAAAAAGTTGTTTTTAAAATAATCTGCCCAGATAATAATACCGCTGGACTTGTAGCGGCTGCAATAAAAGAAAAATTTAAAAAAGGCGAAGAAATACCGGTTGAAGGTGGCTTCCCTAACGATCAAAGAATAATTACGATCGCTAATCCAGTTGAATACTTCCTTTTTGATACAAAGCCTGCAAAAAAACCTGAAAATAAATAAATAAATAAAGGGGTCTATCCCCTTTAACTACTTATTTAAGTCCGTGTTTCCTTAAATAAGTAGTTAAAGGCTACTAAATTTAAACAAAAAGGGTTAGAGATGAAAAAAATTCTTTCTTCTACTAAGGCTAAGGTTTTAGGTGGTGTTGCTGCTGTTAGCACAATGTCGAGCAATGCTCTTGCAGCTGGCATAACAATGGGTGCAGACGGCACAGTAACTGGCGATCTTAATATCACTCCATTTATGGGCGTAGCTGGTGCAGTTATTGTTGTTTTGGCTGCAATTTTTGCTGTTAAAAAAGGTCTTTCTCTTTTAAAATAGCTTGTTCCCCTTTATTGGGGGCTAATTTTTAAAAAGGTTAAAAGTGTATTTTGATTTTATAGACGTTACGAAATTAGGATTTTTTCTTAATTCTTTCTTTGCTGTTGTAATTGTCTTTTTTGCTTGTGTTACTGCCATTACTTCCGCTTTTAGTCTTTTTAAAAATTAGTACTTAAATTTTAAAGCTTAAAGCAGAGTGCAAATCAAAGCTTTAAGCCGACAAGCGAAGTGCGTCAGGTTTTTATTAGGATTTAAATTTATGGATAAAGTCTTTCTTAACTTAACAATAGAGCAATATAACTTCTTGATGTCTACCACTGGTACTTTATGCGGTTTCTTGCTTTGTTTGTTTATTTTCTTAATTCTTTCAAGAATTTAAAAAAGGTGTTTAAAATGTTTAACGTTATTGGTATTCCGGCTTTTGATTACTTCTTTTCTATCTTTATATGGTTTATGGTCTTATCATTACCGATTTGTGCTGCTTTAACTCTTTTAACAAAAAGATTTTTTTAAGGCTTTGTGATGAAATTTCTAGTTAGATATTTCATTTTCTTATCTCTTTTATGCTCTCTTGCTTTTTCTAAAAATTGCGAAGGTGGCTTATGTTCGGTTATTCGTGATAAAGACTTTGGTAAAAGTTTTAAGCCCGTCGATGGCAAATTTTTAAAAGGTAATAATTATTTAGGCATTAGACGGCCGGAATGGGGTTATTATATTATCTATTCTTTTACAATTAGCGAAGAAGCTTATTATTTTTTAGGCTCAAAAACTCCTGGTTTTTATACTGGGTTTGGCTATGACTATGTTTATATAGGTGGCAAGCCTAGAACTGGCCATTTTGTTGAGCGTGGTGGTGGTGGTATTTTTGATTATTTTTATGTTTCTGATAATCCTGATCATCCAGTTTTTACTTATTATGATTTTATTGTTTTCAATTCAAAAGAAGTTGCTAGTTGTTCTTTAAATCAAGAATTTAACACTGATACTATGCAATGTGTTGATGCTTGTCCAGCTGGTCAATTATGGAATGTTGAAACTAATGCTTGCGTGGTTGATTGCACTGATGAAGATAATCATAAATTTTTTACTTCTGATTATACTTGTATAGATTGCTCTAGTGCTTTAACGGTAGATGATGTTGCTAGGTGTTATTGTTCTGGTCTTGGCTCTTCTTATAATCCTGGTTATGCTTGGGATCCTGAAAAACCTAATATTATTCGAGCACGTTGCAAAAATGGAACAGAAGTTGTCTTTAAATTTGATAAAAGTAAAGAAAATTCTAACAAAGATAAGGATAAAGACAAAGAAGACCCAAATAAAGACAAAGATAAAGATAAAGATAAAGACAAGGACAAAGACAAAGAAGATCCAAACAAAGACAAAGACAAAGACAATAACAATTCTACGCCTGGCAATGGTGGCGGTTCTAGTGGTGGCAATAATAACGGCTCTAGTGGTAATAATGGCGGTTCATCTGGCGGCACTGGTGGCGGATCGAGTGGTGGCACTGGTGGCGGTTCATCTGGTGGCTCAGGTGGTGGCACTGGTGGCGGTTCGTCTGGCGGTGGACAAGGTGGCGGTAAAGATCCTGAAAATGCTACACCTGGCAATATAGATTATGGCGAGCTTGAAGAAAGAACCGCTGATCTCGCAAATACGTATAAGGAAAATATTAATAATCTTTTTGAGCCTATTGATGGTATTAAAAAAAGCTTAAATGATACTATCTCAAAAATCAAAGATGGAAATTTAATGAGCTTAAAAAAAGGCGGTATTCCTAACACTTGCCCTTTAAATTTTGATATAGATATGTTTTTCTTTAGTAAAAAAGTTGTCTTTGATTTTTGTAGTATTCTTTCGCCGATTGCTTCTTCTCTTTATGTCTTTTTCTTTGTAGCTTTCTTTTTGTTGTTTTTATTTTTAATAGCCAAGCTATTTATTTTTACTTTTATGGGGTGGTAAGATATGCAAGCAATTATAGCTACTATTGTTTTATTCTTTCGCTTTTTTAAATGGGAAAATGCTATTAATTTTGTTTTTAAAGCAATTACATTTTCTAAAATGGTTGTTATTAACGTAATTCTAGGTGCTCTTGTTTTATCTTATGCTGCTGCTGTTATTTATATTATTAATTTCATCTATTCTAAGATTAACTATATTATTGATTATGTTAATAATCTCTCTGTTGGTAGTGATAGGATTGTTACGACCGCTTTTTCTATTTTAAAATCTCTTGGTGCCTGGAATGCCTTTTGTGATGTGTTTTCTATATTTTCGCCTATTTTGCTTTCATTTTTTGTAATTTATGCGACAAAGATCGGCATTACTATTTTTAGATTTATTCGCGAAACTTTAGTTACATTTATTTTGGCAAAGCTTTAAAACATGATTACTTATTTAGTTGGCAATCCTGGAAGTGGTAAAACATATTACGCAGTATATATGATTTACCAGACCTTTTTATTTGAGCCAAAGAAAACATTTTTATCTAAATATGTAAAACCCAAAGAAAAGCCTAATTATTCATTTTGCTACACAAACATAAATGAGTTTAAGTTTGAGTTATCCGATAAATTTAAAAAGTTTGATTTTGATGAGTTCTATTTAGGTTTAAGAAACTTATATGCTTTATATAAGACTGGTGCCAGCGATAACGAAGTTAATGAAAAAGCCAAAGAGTTAAATTTATATGGTTTCATATTTGTTCTTGACGAGTGCCATAACTTCTTTAAAGACAAAAAGGACGAAATTTTAGTTTGGTGGCTTACATATCATCGCCATTTATACCAGGATATTTATTTAATTACCCAAGATTTAACCCTAGTCAATAATGAATATAAACGTATAGCAGAGAAATTTTATAAAGCTGCCGATAGTGCAAAAAGATTATTTTCAAAGAAATTTCGTTATGAAGTCTTTGCTTCTTTTAGATTATATAAAAAAGATAGGCTTGAAGTTATTAATATTCCATATCTTGATGAAGTATTTAATTTATATCACTCTGGCCAAACGTCAAATAAGAAATCATTTGTAAGATTTTATTTTTTACTAGCTATTTTTGTTTTAATATTTCTTTTAATTTATTTTTATTTTGTTGTTATGTCTATTTTTAAGCCTGACACTCCAGCTGAAAACAATTTATCAAATCAAGATAAAACTTCTTTTCCAAATTCTCAAAAAAATAGTATTTCTGATTTTCCAGATATATTTAAAGATACTTCAAAACATAACATTAAAAATAGTTCCGATATACCAGAAATTCATATATACAACATTACTTGCGTTAATTCATCTTGCCATTTTGACGAAGATTATCATCTATACCCATTATCATTACTTAGTTACATATCTTCAATGCACACGCCATTATATTTTTATTATGAGCCAAAATCTCACGAGCTTGTCAAGTATTACTATGTATTTGACAAGCCAGTTTTTCAAAATTTAATTTCAAAAAATAACAAAGGTGTTTCCGATGAAAAGTTTAATCAAGTTCCTAGTTCTTCCACTTCTGTTTTTAAATAGTTTGTCTGCTGCTGAAATTTACACCGATCTTTTAGATTTCGCACGGCTTACCAGTAGAGCAAATAATATAGCCATTGTAACTGATGAAAGCATACACCAGGGCGAATATTATTTTATCTATGAAGATGAAGTTAAGATCACGATTGCAATGTTTAGAAAAATGCTTGAAGCAAAGAATTTATATCTTTATAAAAAGGATAATTTCTATTACGTAAGCTCTCAAAAATTGCCTGATTATGATCTTAGGCGTATCGAGCTAAAGAATTATGTTTACGATGATGTAAATAAAATTCTTAGCCAGTTTGATTTAAATGCTACTTACTCAACGTCTTCTAATTCGGTTTTCTTTAGGGCTGATGACTATATATTTGATCAGATTAAAGAAGCCATTGCGAAAATTGATAAGAGCCTGGAGCAAGTAACTTTTAAGCTGACTATCACTGAAACAAATTTAAAAGACATTAAAGATTTAGGCACAAATTTAAAAGGCTTGCTTAAGCCACTTAATCACGGCGATTTAGCTTATTATATTAATCTGATTACTTCCCCTTATATTTCTAATTCAAATATTATTAAAAATGATGATCGTGCCTTTTTTGGCATATTAAATTTTCTTGATACGAATGGCATTACAAAAATTATCTCTTCGCCAGTATTGACGGCAAAAAATCACACTGAAGTTTATTTTAGTTCCGTTCAAAATATCCCTTATTTGGTTTCAAAAACTGATATATCAAACGCAAATTATCAAAAGACCGATAGTTATGAATATAAAGACATTGGTCTAAAAATAAATTTAAAACCTATCATTTTATCAGATCACATTGATTTTGACTTACACTTAATACTTGAAGATATTCTTTCTCAAAGTACATCATTAACGCCCATTGTTTCAAAAAAAGAGCTTAAAAGCTCATATTCTTTAAAACGTGGCGACGTTCTTGTGCTTAGTGGTATCAATAAGACAACCACTTCTAAGCTAAGAAATGGCGTTCCTATCCTTAAAGATATATGGCTTTTAAAGTATCTTTTTTCAGTCGAGCAAGACAGCGAGATAAATTCTGTTCTAACGCTCACAATTCAAATTATTTAATTGTTTTAGGGGTGTAGGGGATTTCCCCTACAAAAGGCGAGAAATAAAGCCTATTGGCACGTTTTGCTTAATCGAGCCGTGCAGCTAATATGCTTTTTGGGCTTAAAACACCCCTTTCGCCTATATGTGTTTTGGCGTAGCCAAAAAAGGCTGCCTTTGGGCGGACGAAGTCCGCCACAAAGGCAGCCCTTGTCAAATTAATAAAAAACTCTTACGTTTAAGGAAGCGATTATGCGAGCGAGAAATTTATATGGTGTTTCTCCCCTTGACGTTGAGCTTTGCCAAGCAAAGCTTGATAGTCAAAGGGAATATATGCGCTCTTTCTCTTTTGTTAATGTTAATGGCCATGTTAGAAATTTGCTAGATATTTCAATGTCGGCTAACTTTAGCGATAAATATTACGCTGAAGTGTCTAATCGTGTAAATGTGTTTAGCTCTTTTGCGATCGATTATTTTCAAGTCCCAGTATTTTTAACCATCACTCTTAACGGCTGCTTTAGGGGCGCATTAAATGGCGATTATTCTAAATTTATGCCGATTGATTATAGATATTTGCCTGATGAAGTTAAGTATAAGGCTAAAAATTCAGCTCCTTTAAGTATTTCTGATTTAGTAGCCGTTCTTAATCATCAATGGAATTTATTTGTTATGCGATATTCAAGAAAATTTAAAAATATCGATAGAAGCTATATAAGGTGCTTTGAGCCACACATTCACGCTTTATTTTACGTCCCAGCTCACACAATAGGCTTTATGAAAAGAATTTATACTGATATTTTTTATGCTCCGCAAAACCTAAAAACAAATGCTATCACAAGCGAGCAAGAGAAAAATGGCGAATTAAACGGCTTTCAAACCAGTATCAATAATCCTAGTGGCTATGTTATGAAGTATATTCAAAAGACTTTCATCAACCTAAAAGAAACGCAAGATTTTGATGAGCTTTCGGCCTGGTATGTAAAGCACAAAGTAAGAAGATTTATAAGCTCACGCACTAAAGTGCCGTTATGGGTGTATAGGAAGATTAATTTTATTAGCACGATGCAAGACTTTTATCACTTAAACGATTTAACAAACGATCATAGAGCAATACTTGAGTGGAATAAAAAAGATGATTACATATATATAAATTTGCCTTTCAATAAAGAAGAGATTATTTATTTAAATGGCAGATTGGAGCATTATATAAGTGGTAGGCTTATGAATTTTTACGATAGATTGAAAATTGATGGCCAAAAAGATGAAAACGCACAAGATGAAATAAAGAGCTTTGGCAATTCTTTAAAACAAAAGCAAATTTTAAAGCTTTGCGATGAGCTTTTTAAAAGCGATGAAAAGCCTAAACCAGTAAGCAGAATGAAAGATTACGAATTAGTTAATTATTATCAAAGCTTGGGTGGCGATGTAAATGCCCAGCATTTAGCCTATGTTGAAAATTTAATGCTTGATAGAAATTTAGATAATTTCACACACTATCATGAAAAGCACGATCTAAATGCCCCTGATATTGATAGCTTTGTAGATAGATTTTTGATTTGTAATGAGTTTTAAAAATGTGTTTAAATGAGCTTTTTAATAATTACATTAGCTTTTATGAGCTTATTTTAAGTCCAACCACTTTAAGAAGTGATATAGCTACTTATAACAAGCATTTTAAAAACTCACTTGGCTTAAGAGAAATAGAAGATATAAATTTTATCGATATACAAAAGTTTTGCAATGATCTTATAAAGCAAGATTACAAGATAAAGACTATTAAGAATATTATTGCAAAGCTAAAGGTTATTTTCAAGCTAGGTATAAAGCTGGAGTTAATAAATAAAAATCCTTGCGATTTTATTGAGCTGCCAAAGTTTGATAATAAAAGGTATTTTGATTACTCGATCACTATTCAAAAACGTTTTATTAAGGCTATTTGTGAAAATACCGAGCCAAGCTCTGATATATTCTTTTTTCTACTTCATGGCAGACGAAAGAATGAAGTATTAAGCTTAAAATTTAGCGATATAAATTTTAAGACCAGGACTTATATTATCCCCTTTAAAATCAATAAGGCCAAAAGAAATATGATTTATAAAATGAGCGATGAGCTTTTTAATCGTCTTTATAAAAGATTTTTGATAGCTAAGAAAGAAAATAAGCTAAACGATTATGTCTTTATTAATCCTATGACTAACGATAAATTTAAAGATTTGCGTAAAAGCTGGGCTTCACTTCTTAAAAAGAATAACTTACCTAAAATTAGGCTTCACGATATAAGGCATTTAATCGGCACATATTCAATTAATTATTTAAAAATTCCGATCGAGCAAGTATCATTTACATTGGGTCATACAAACATCACTACAACACAAAAATATATTACTGCAAACGTTAAAAAATCAAAAGAAACTATCGAAAATTTACTAAAATCAATTTCAGAATAATTTAAGCATTTTAAAAAGTGTTTCAAATATCGATGAAATGGGCATTTGGTTGCGGAGGACGGATTTGAACCGCCGACCTTCGGGTTATGAGCCCGACGAGCTACCACTGCTCTACTCCGCGATAAGTATTATTTTGGATTTAAAAAGTGGATGGGGTAAGAGGATTCGAACCTCTGAATGACTGGACCAAAACCAGTTGCCTTACCGCTTGGCGATACCCCAATGTTTTTAAGAGTTGTAATTATATAGATTTTAATATGCTTTGTCAAGGCTTTTTAGAATTTTAATAAAAATTAAAATTCTAAAATTAAAATAATTTATGACTTTAGCTATAAAATTTCTCTTTGTCCTTTTGCATTCACTGGGCTTAAAACACCCATTTTTTCCATTTGTTCAATTATATTTGCAGCTTTGTTATAGCCTATTTTTAGACGTCTTTGTAAGTAGCTTATTGAAGTTTTTTGCTCGCTCAAGATGATCTCTTTTGCCTCTTCATAAAGCTCGTCAAGTTCATCTTCTCCCAGTGCTCCAGCAGCCACACTTCCACTAGAGCCTTCTTCTACTAAAAATTTCTCGTCGTAGATAACTTCTTGTTGCTCTTTTAAGAAATTTACAACCATTTCTATCTCTTTTTCGCTAGCAAATGGCGCATGCAGCCTGATCACTCCAGGACTTCCAGGAGGTGTAAATAACATATCACCGCGCCCTAGCAAGCTCTCGGCACCCATTTGATCAAGGATCACTTTGCTATCAATTCTTTGCCCTACTCTGTAGCTTATCCTGCTTGGCAAATTTGCCTTTATAAGGCCGGTTACGACATCGACACTTGGGCGCTGAGTGGCCACTATCAAGTGTATGCCACTAGCCCTTGCCATCTGCGCTAAGCGTCCAATATAAAGCTCAACATCCTTCCCACTAGTCATCATCAGATCAGCTAGCTCATCGATGATCACAACGATATACGGGAACTGCTCACCGCCTTCCTCTTTCATCTTTTCGTTGTAACTCTCTATATTTTTCGTACGAGTTTGGCTCATTATCTTATATCTTCGCTCCATCTCAGCGACCATATTGGCAAGTGCAGTGATCGCTTTTTTAGCCTCTGTAATGACCGGTGTCAAAAGATGTGGGATGTCGTTATATATGATAAATTCAAGCATTTTTGGATCTATCATCATTAGACGTAAAGTTTGCGGGCTATTTCTATAAAGCAAGCTCAAAAGCATCGCGTTTATACCAACACTTTTGCCAGATCCTGTAGTTCCAGCGATTAGCAAATGAGGTAGTTTTTTAAGGTCTGTCACAAAAGGTGCACCAACAATATCTTTGCCAAGAGCCATAGTTAGCGGGCTACTTGCATTTTTAAAGACTTCGCTCTCTAAAATTTCTTTTAGATAGATTGTTTCCAAATTTTGATTTGGCACCTCGATACCTACCACATCTTTACCAGGGATCGGCGCTTGGATACGGATCGTTTGAGCCTTTAGTGCCATCGCTAGGTCATCTTGAAGTGTTAAAATTTTACTTACCTTGATATGTGGGGCTGGACGAAACTCAAATGTCGTGACGATAGGCCCAGTATAAGTTCTAACCACATCTCCGTCTATTTTAAACTTACGGAGTTTATCAAGCAAATTAGAAATTTGTTGATCGATTTCCATTTCATTTACACTATGTGAGCGTTTTGGTGGATCGTTTAAAAATTTAAGCGGTGGCAAGACAAAATTCTTTGGCTTTTCTACATTTCCTCGTTCTATTTGATCAAGCAACTTCTTATTTTCAGCCACTTCGTTTAAAATTTCAACTCCGTTTATAGTCGAGGCCTTACTCTCTTTTTCTGACTCAGGCTCTAGCTCTTCATCTAAATTCTGTTCATCATCATTTAGCACCTGAGCTTCTATAAGCTCTTCTTCTTTTATATCATTATTCTTTTGTTTTTTGCGTTCGATTTTTGGAAGTTGTTTTTGTTTTATCTCTTTTAAATTTCTCTCTTCATGGACTTTTATCTCTTTATCCACAAACGCCTTTCTTAAAACAATGATAAAATTTTCTCTAAAAGCAAGCCCAAGTGAGATAATAAACATCATAAGTATAGCAACCGCAGTGCCGATAGAGCCGATCACCTCTTTTAAAGCACTAACTATAAAATTCCCAATTATACCGCCATTTATACTTGAAGCACTCAAGGCTTGAAACATCAAAAAAGCTATAAAAAAGAGAAAAATTCCTACCAAAAACTGAGCAAAATCAAAATCAAATTTCTTAAAATTTTTATAGACAAAATAGCCCAAAATGATCAATAAAAATGGATAAACATATGCGATAAGTCCAAAATATTTGATATTTAAAATACCAAGGCTTTGTCCAAGCGAGCCAACAAAATCAGCAGTAGGAGCAGCTGTGGCTATACCACAATATACAAAAATGCAAACAAAAATAGTAAATAAGATATGTCGTAAAATTTTAGATCCTTTATAAAAAAGGCTTATTATAGCACGCTTGAGTTTAATTTTAAAAAATCAGCAGGCTGCCTAGCTTGCTGATTTAAATTTTAATTTAAATAATTTAGCAAGCTTAGTTGATTTATCTTTGCACTTGCTTGTAGGGTTGCTTGATAAGATAGTGAAAGTTGCGTAAATTTCAGATATGACTCCGCATAGTCTGCGTCAATTACATCATTTTTAACAGTTTGCACATTCACTTTCATTACTTCGGCTCGCTCTTTTGTAGCGGTTAAAAGTTTTGATTGAGAGCCGATCTTTGTAAGCTCTTTATTTGCATGATCTATTAGATGATCAAGCCTTTGTAATGCGCCTTGCATGCCAGTATTTCGTGGGTCATTGCTATTTGCATCAGCTCTATAATATCCCTTTCTAACAGCTTCAATCATATTATCAAGGTCTTGAAAAACGCTCGTACTTGGCTCATCAATAGTTAAAGCATTATTTTCATTAAAGCTAAAGACAGAACCCTTTCCTTGAGGGTGGCCAGCATTACCAGCCGTATCTCTACCAGTACTATCGCCATCAAATTTATCGCTATTTTTTGCATCATGCATAGTTACTTCTATGTTTGTTACCGATTTTGTCTTATCAGTTAAAACCATTCTGCCTTTATCATCTAAAGTTGTCTCTACTGCACCCTTAGTTTTTGATAAAGCCTCTTTATAGGCATTATAGTTTTGATCTCTTTTTATTTTTTCAATATCTGTATCAAAATTTGCATTTTCTGCATGTGGAGGATTTGGGATATTATCGCTTGCTGCCATAGCAACGATATCCATGAGCTGTCTATAAGTAAAATCGCTAGCGTAAGTTCTGTAACTTCCAAACTCATCTGAGTTATAAACTGTTAAAGTTCTAGTTGCAGAAGGTGTGCCACCTGGTGGTGTAGATGTTATGTCAAATTGCACTGGAGTATTTGTACCCCCTGCTGTGCCCATTTTTACCTTTATGTCATATTTTGTGCCAGTGATTGACTTTACTTGTAAATTTATCTCTTGGTTGTCGATATTAAAAAGCTCTCTCTTTCTAGCATCGACATCTTTTGGATATAAATTTCTATCGTAGCTCTCTTTTGTACCAGAAACTTCGCTTAGCTTTGTCTGATCTGTTGCATATTCGCCCGTTCTTCTAGCTACTTGAGGTAAATTTGCGATTAGCTCATTATCTTTTCTTTCAAATCTAACCTTGTCATAGTCAAATGCATTTGTCGCATTTCCATCTTTATCGGTATATTTGCTCTTTACAAACTCAGTGATATGAACCGTTTTTGGAACGTTATTTGCCATAGTTTCAAGATCTTCAAGAGAATTTACCGTATCAAGCGCATTGTTTTGAGCGATTGCACCACGATTTGGTGCTACTGATGTGGCTGCAACCATATGAAAGTCAATAGTTTGATTACCTTTAGTAAGATCTTTTATATTAAATTGTCCATCGTTATTTATGCTTACATCAACAACTTTTGTTGTTTTTGTATTGCCAAATTCCATGCCGATTTTTTCCATAAGCCCAGCCATTGTTGTATTTGCACTCATCTTAAATTTGCTAGTAAATGTCGTGCCGTCTGGCTTTTTGCCTTGCATGAAAAAATATGTATCTGGAAAATTTACATTTGAATTATCTAAAAAATCATAATCCGGATTTATTGTTCCATTGTAAGAGCCATCACTTCTAACCACTGAATCACTAGCGTAATTTAACCCGATCATATTTTTTATCTTGCTGTTATCGTTTAGAAATTTTGGCGCATAAGAGATGTCGGTTCTGGTTTGATCAGTCAAACGAACATTTGTTGTCAAAATTTTACTGTAATCGCCATCTTTTCCTAAAAATAGATCATATCCTGGTATATTATAAGGAAGCTCAACCTGAGCGCCGGCTGATGTTTTCATATAATCACGGTTGCCTTGATACTTTCCTGCACCATCTATTGGCTTTGTATCAACAGCACTGCCAGAAAACAAAAACTGCCCATTAACCGAAGTGTTTGCAATATTTACAAGGTGATTTTTTATACCTTGAAGATCATTTGCTAAAGCCTCTAGCGATGTCTTACTATGCACGCTGCTAGCTGCTTGGACTACTTTTGTCTTAAAATTTTCAAGCTGTTTTTCAAACTCTTGCAATGCATTATCTGTATTTTTTGAGAAATTTACAGATTTACCAGTGGCATCAACTACTTGAGTGAGAGTAGTCGCTTCATAATCAAGCCTCATTGCATCATTATAAGTCGCAGCACCATCGTATGGATCTTGAATTTTCAAACCATTTGAGAGCTGCTTGTAGCTTTTATTTACACCAGTCATATTTTTTTGGTAGTCATGCAAAGTCTGACTAAAACGTAGTTGGTTTGTTATTCTCATAATTTTTTCCTAAATTTTTATTCACTCTAAGCAAAAATGATTCCGCTTGTTTTTATATCGGTAAAAATTTGATTTTTTTTAGCACAAAAAGTTTATTGTATAATCCAACAAAAATTTATATATAAAATAGGTAAGAAAAATGGCATTAAAAATTCTCTTTTCTCCAAGCGAAAGTAAAATTTCTCTAAATACGAATAATAAATTTAATGGTAAGGATTTGATATTTCCAGAGCTTTTTAACAAAAGAGTTGAAATTTTAAATAGATACGATGAGTTTTTAAAAATGCAAATTTAGACGATATAAAAAAGCTTTTTGGGCTAAAAGAGCTTGAAGAGAGCAAGCAGTTGCGAGAAAGCCTATCTCAAAAAGGCAGTATAAAAGCTATTTTAAGGTATGATGGAGTGGCTTATAAACATCTAAACTATCGTGGTTTAGGCAATGAGGCAAAAAAATATATAGATAATAATGTTTTAATATTTTCAAATTTATTTGGGCCTATCTTAGCAAAAGATGAGATACCAGAGTACAAACTAAAGCAAGGTGAAAAGCTAGATGGCTTTGAAATTTCAAAATTTTATGAAAAAAATTTTAGTAAAGCGGTTGATGATTTTTTGCAAAATGATGAAATTTTAGACCTTAGAGCTAAGTTTTATGAAAAATTTTACACTATAAAAAAAGAATACATAACTTTTTGTTTTGTAAAAAATAAAAAAATAGTGAGTCATCACGCAAAAGCGTATAGAGGCGAAGTCTTGCGCCAGATAGCAAATAAACTTATAAAAAATAAAGATGAACTAATGAGCTTAAATTTTAAAAATTTAAGGCTTATTGATATGAAAAAGATTGGGCTAAAGACCGAGCTTATGTTTGAAATTTGCGAGTAAATTTTTAAAAAAATTGTATTTTTTGTTAAAAAAATGTAAAAAAGAGCTAAATTTAGGGAAAAAGTATTGTATTTTTTTTTAAAAGAGTGTAATATAGCCACATAACTTCTTAAAAGGATGGTTCATGAAAAAAGCTGAATTTATTCAAGCTGTTGCCGATAAGGCTGGTCTTTCAAAAAAAGATACTCTAAAAGTTGTTGATGCTACTTTGGAGACAATCCAAGCAGTTCTTGAAAAAGGCGATACAATTAGCTTTATAGGCTTTGGTACTTTCGGTACTGCTGACAGAGCTGCAAGAAAAGCTAGAGTTCCTGGAACTAAAAAAGTTATCGACGTTCCTGCTAGCAAAGCAGTTAAATTCAAAGTTGGCAAAAAACTTAAAGAAGCAGTTGCTGCTGGTGCTGCTAAAAAAGGTAAAAAGAAATAATTTCTTTTTAGGGGAGCAAGTCTCCCCTTTTTCTTTCTTCTCACAAATATAAAATTTCAATCTTAACTTAGCCCGAGTGGTGAAACTGGTAGACGCGCCAGACTCAAAATCTGGTAAGGGCAACCTTGTGTCGGTTCGAGTCCGACCTCGGGCACCATTATACGCCTAAATACTTTATAAATTTATCCGATATTATCTGCAACATCTTTAAAAAGGATTTTGGATGAATATTGCATCGTTAAAACATAACTTTATAAATTTAAAAGATTTAGAAAATCCTACGAATATTCTTCATACCCTTAAGGATAAACAAGGTTTAAAGATAAATAACGAACAAATTTCAAGTCTAAAAGAAAGTATAAAAGCAAGTAAAGTTATAAATATAACCGATGCTGAGATCAAAGAGCAAAATAGACATAAAATCCTACAAAAAGTAGAAGAAATTTTAAATAACTACTCAAAAAATCTCATCTACAGCAAAAATAAAATTCACTCCGATGAGCTTTCTAGAGGCTATAATTTTAGTGAAAATGCCTACTTTAAAAATATAAAAGCTTCAGATAGTAGCAGCATGCTATCTACACTAAAAAGTGGATACTTAGAAAATACAAAATTTAAAAATTTAAACGATTACGCTTATTCAAACACTCTAAAAACAAAATATGGAGAAGCAGAAGTATTTTTAGATATTTACGGCGATAACGATAAGCTTGGCACTACAAAATTAGAAAATAATAGCTATCTTTTTAGCTTTGATAGCAACAATGACGGCGTGCTAGATCAAAAAGATATACTCTTTGATAAGCTAAAAGTAAGAGGTTATGACAAAGACGGAAATGAAAAAATAGCAAATTTAAGCGATGTAATGCCAAGGGTTGATCTTAGGCAGTTTATCAGCACAAACGTCATAAATCACAACCAAATAAAAAGAGAAGAGCTAAATCGTAAAGCAACGATCACAAATAATCCCGATCTTTACGTGGATACAAAAGATATTGATTATAGGCACTCTTACTACGCCTCAGATCCAAATACTTTGTTCGCTGCAGAAAACAGATATGAAAAGATAGAGAAAAATGATATAAATAATTTCTTTAAAAAATATGCCCAAAAAGATGGCTGGGTCGACCTAAGACACAATAATATCTTTGGCAAAGATAGCTCTTTTAAAAATTTTGCCTATCTTAAAGTGGGCTTTGATGATACCGCAAGATTAAGCGAGTTTAATCCGATCATTGAGCCAAGTAAAGATTACAAAAAAGATGAAAATTTCTCATATACAAAATTTCAAAAAGATAGTTTTATGAAATTTTACAAAGATTATAACGCTGAGTTTGACGCATATAATAAAATGATAGAAAATCTTGGCAATAATTTAAAGAAATTTGAAGAAAATTCGGATGTTTATATATCAAAGCTTGAGAAGACAAAATCAGCCAAAATGATCGCGATGGAAAATGAATTTAAACAAGCAACTGGACTTGAGTTTAGTATCTCGAATTTAAAAAAAGTAAAAAAGGCTTTTATAACAAATGAAGCCACAGCTGCCGCATCTTTGCAAGATAGCGATAGCGTCATAGCCATGAAACTAAACAAAGATGGCACCATAAGGCTAAAATTTGATAGTGGTAGAGAGATAGACGTAAAAGAGCTTTATAACGATACTGGCAAGCTAAATACACCAAGTGAGCTAAAAACTAGCATAAATTTAGAGGCAAAAGAGATGAATAATGTGCAGCTAAATAGCTTGGATTTTAAAGATATTGGCTTCATGCAAGGTGATAAAATAGTAAGCCTAAAAGATGCTGGAGCGATCGCTATTGCCAATCTATCTAATAAATTTGAGAGTAAATTTTTAATCAGTCTAAATAATGGCAAAAGCATATCTACAAGAGAAATTTATAATATCAGCTATCTTGAGAATAATTTAAAGAGTAAAGAAAAGATAGATGAAAGAGATAAATTTTATAAAAAGGTTGATATTAAGGCATAAATTTTGAGAGCAAATTTTAAAAAAGGTTTATTGTAATTTAATCTTATGGGTCCTATAATCAATTTTCCGTAAAAATTTAGATTTAAAAGAGAATGCTATGAACTTCACTCCACTTTTTGCAATTTTTTTCATAATCGCAACTGGTTTTTTTGCTAAAAAAGTCGGCATTGTTGAGCAAAAGCACTCGATCCCATTTGTGGATTTTGTCCTTTGTTTTGCAATGCCTGCGCTAATCTTTGACAAAATTTATCACGTAAACGTCGATGTTTCGCTTATAAATACAATTTTAATTGGCTTTGGCTCAACAGCCATCAGTGCTGTCATGGCATTGGTGCTTGGTAAGATCTTTAAATTTACCAAAGTAACAACTGTTAGTATGGTCATGCTAAGCCTTTTTGGTAATACCCTATTTGTCGGTATGCCTGTCATTCAAGGCTTCTTTGGCGATGCGATGGTAAATGAAGTCATCTTTTACGATCAAATAGCCACTGGTATCCCGCTTTCGATCCTTGGGCCACTTATTCTCTCTTTTGCTGCGCCAGAGAAGGTTTCTCTATTTCAAAATACGATGAAAATTTTAAAATTTCCACCATTTATCGCGCTTATTATGGCTCTTATCTTAAAAGAAGTACCACTTCCAGAATTTATCTTTGCTCCACTCAGGATGTTTGAAGGCAGCGTCACTCCAGTAGCACTTTTTGCTATCGGTGTTGGATTAAATTTTAATAGCATCACAAGCACATATAAGGGCGTTAGCGTCGTGCTTTTATGTAAGATGATCTTGCCAGCTATCGTATTTTTCATCATATTAAAATTTTCAGGTATCCAGATGAGCAAAACTTGGGTCGTTGGTCTCTTTCAATGTGCAATGCCAACATCAGCCCTTGCAAGTGCGATGGTCATAAAAGCTGGGCTTGATAGCTCGCTAGCCATCTCATCAGTGGCCATAGGCGTACTTTTTTCATTTATCACGCTTCCAGTTATATATTTTGTATTTGCGTAAATTCACACTCACTTAACACTAAAGAGATAGTATTTCATCATATTTCATTTAAAGGAGACGTTATGAAGAAATTACTACTAGTTGCACTTGGTGCTATGTTTATGCTTGGTGGTCTTGCAAATGCTACTGAAATGATGAAAAAAGATGACATGGGCAAAGACGAGATGATGAAGAAAGAGCAAATGATGAAAGATGACATGGGCAAAAAACCCATGATAAAAAAAGATGAAATGAAAAAAGATGACATGGGCATGAAAGATGAAATGAAAAAAGACGACATGGGTATGAAAAAAGACGAAATGAAAAAAGGCATGTAAAGGTACTTAATGGTTAGAATTTTGCTCGTTGAAGATGATGAAATTTTACTTGATCTCATCAGTGAGTATCTAAGCGAAAATGGATATGAGGTCACTACTTCAGATAATGCCAAAGAAGCGCTTGATCTCGCCTACGAGCAAAATTTCGACCTGCTTATACTTGACGTCAAACTCCCACAAGGAGATGGCTTTTCACTTCTTTCTTCCTTAAGAGAGCTAGGTGTTAGCGCACCTAGCATCTTTACCACCTCGCTAAATACCATTGATGATCTTGAAAAAGGCTACAAAAGTGGCTGCGACGACTATCTTAAAAAGCCATTTGAGCTAAAAGAGTTGCTTATCCGCATACAAGCGCTTTTAAAGAGAAATTTCTCGCATCACAGTGGCGATGCGATCAAAATTTCAAGCGAATTTAGCTTTCATCCGCAGAGCAAGACACTAAGCAAAGATGGTAAAAACGTAAATATCTCTAGTAAAGAAAGTGACCTACTCGCCCTATTTTTGCAAAACAAAGGCAAAATTTTAACCAAAGATGAAATTTTTAATAAAATTTGGAAATTTGACGAGGAGCCAAGCGAGCTTAGCCTTCGTGTCTATATCAAAAATTTACGCCAAATTTTAGGCAAAGATGCCATATTAAATAGGCGTGGGGACGGCTATGTCTATGTCTGAAAAGACGCAAATTTTATTTAAAATTTTATCCCTCTATCTTGTTAGCACTGTGCTATTTTTAGGATATTTTTTCATACATGACTATAAAAACAAAAAAGAAACGCTCATTTTAAACGAGGTGAAGTCTTTAAAAGAGATAAAAATGGGCATTTACATGAAAGCTAGAATGAATGGACTTGACTCAATTTCAAGTCTAACAAAAGAAAAAGGCGTGCATGCTTGCATCGTGCTAAAAAATGGTGAGAAAATTTATAAAGACTTTGACTGTCAAAAGATAGACAAAAGCAAAAATGTAAATTTGATCGGCGGCAAGGTCGCGATATTTGAAAAGATCCAGTACATGGAGGACAACACCACAGACGAACTCTCGTACGCAGATATTTTTCTAGTTGGCAAAGATATCAAGGCTGAAATTTTATCTTTACAAATTTCAACCATACTAAAGGCACTCTTTTTCTTTTTTGCCCTACTCTTTGTCGCCTTTTACCTAGCAAAACTAAGCCTAAGACCGCTTTATGAAAAGATAGATACGCTAAACCGCTTTATAAAAGACTCAACACACGAGATAAACACGCCTCTAAGCGTCATCTCGATGAGCATAGAAACGGCCGATCTTGAAAACCTAAATGAGCGAAATTTAAAGCGTTTTAACAATATCAGCCTTGCCGCAAAGAGCCTAAATAACATTTATGACGCGCTCGTTCATCTAAGCTTTAACCTAGATAAGCCTAGCAAAAAAGAGCTCATAGACCTAAATTTGCTAACCACACAAAGGCTGAACTATTTCTCGCCATTTTTTGCCAAACGTGGACTTGAGATAGATACTAGCCTAAAGCCAAGCTTTATAAATGCAGATCTTGGGGATGTGAGCAAAATTTTAGACAACCTTCTTAGCAACGCCTCCAAATATGCAGCGCCAAATTCAAAAGTACGCATCACTTTAGAGCCAAATTTCTTTAGCATAAGTAACACCGGTCGAGGTATCAGTAAAGAGGATCAGATGAAAATTTTTGACCGCTACACGAGATTTAACGATGATCAAGGCGGCTTTGGCATAGGGCTAAATTTAGTTAAAGAGTGCTGCAAGAAAAATGATATCGTCGTAAAATGCCAAAGCGAACTTGATGGCGAGACTACGTTTTTGCTCTCTTGGCAGAGTTAAAATTTTAAAATAATCCTACTTTAAATAATAAAATTTATTAAAAAATAGAATTTATGTCCAAAATTTATTTTTGATAAATTTTATTAATATTATAATCCTTTTACAAAATCTTAATCAAGGAGAAAAGTATGAAACTACTAGAAAAATATGGGCTTTTCATAAATGGTGAGTGGCGCGACGCAAAAGACGGCGCTACACTTGATGCAAAAAATCCAGCAAATGGCGAGCACCTTGCAAAGATCGCTGATGCTACCGAAGAAGATGTAAATGACGCAGTTCGTGCTGCACGTGAGGCTTTTAAGAAATTTAAACACACCACAATTAGCGAGCGTGCAAAGCTACTAAACAAGATCGCTGACATCATCGATGAGCACAAAGAGCACTTGGCAAAAGTTGAGAGCATGGATAACGGCAAGCCGATCCGCGAGACGCTAAATGTTGATATCTCTTTTGCGGCAGAGCATTTTAGGTACTTTGCTGGCGTTATAATGGGTGAAGAAGGCAGCGCAAACGTCCTTGACGAGAAGCAACTCTCTATCGTTTTGCGTGAGCCAATAGGCGTTGTAGGTCAGATCGTGCCTTGGAATTTTCCATTTTTAATGGCAGCTTGGAAGCTAGCTCCAGTGATCGCAGCAGGCGATGCGAGCGTGTTTAAGCCTTCAAGCGAGACAAGTCTAAGCGTAATTGAGCTATTTAGACTGATAGATAAAATTTTGCCAAAAGGTTTAATAAACATCGTAACCGGTAAAGGCAGCAAGAGTGGCGAGTGGATCAAAAACCACCCAGGCCTTGACAAGCTAGCATTTACTGGCTCAACCGAGATCGGCCGCGATATCGCCATAGCTGCTGCTCGCCGTATCATCCCAGCTACACTTGAACTTGGCGGCAAGAGCGCAAATATCTTCTTTAGCGACGCAAATTTAGACAAAGCGCTTGATGGTCTTCAACTTGGAATTTTGTTTAACCAAGGTCAAGTTTGCTGCGCAGGATCAAGAATTTTCGTAGAAGAGAGCTTTTACGACAAATTTATAGAGGCTGCAGTTAAGAAATTTAGCACTATAAAAGTTGGCGATCCGCTCGATCCTAGCACTCAAATGGGCTCACAGATCAATAAAAAACAAGCTGAGCAAATCTTAAACTACGTCGAGATCGGCAAAAAAGAAGGTGCAAAAGTGGCAGTCGGTGGCAAAGCCTACACCGCAAATGGTTGCGACAAGGGCGCATTTGTCGAGCCAACGTTGCTAGTTGATGTGACAAATGATATGAGAGTGGCACAAGAAGAAATTTTTGGCCCGGTTGGCGTTGTCATTAAATTTAAAGATGAAGCCGAGCTTATCAAAATGGTAAATGACAGCGAATACGGCCTAGGTGGCGGAATTTTCACGCAAGACATCACAAAAGCACTTCGCGTTGCAAGGTCTATGGAGACTGGCAGAGTCTGGATCAACACCTACAACCAAATCCCAGCAGGCAGCCCATTTGGCGGATACAAAAACTCAGGTATCGGCCGCGAAACTCACAAGATCATCCTTGAGCACTACACTCAAATGAAAAACATCATGATCGACCTAACCGGTAAGGTCAGCGGCTTTTACGCACAATGATTTTAGGGAGCTTAGGCTCCCTTCTACTTTAAATTCCTTAAATTTTAAATATCTTTTACTAGGTTTTAACTTTATATATCGCTAGCATTACGCCAATATAGTACAGCTATACAAAAGTGTTTTCTTAACACTACATTTTTAAGCTTAATAGACTAAAATTTGGCACAAAGGAGAAAAATTGAGCGAGCAAATTTATATCATAGGCGATGTGCACGGCTGTTTTAATACACTTTTAGAGCTTATCAAGCAGTTTCCAGACAAAGAAAAATCACAAATTTGCTTTGTCGGAGATGTGATAGATCGGGGGCTTTTTAGTTGCGATGTAGTCGAGCTTATCATACAAAATAACTATAAAATGGTAATGGGAAACCACGAAAGAAGGTTACTAAGCAATAAATATGAATTTTTAAACAACCAAGCACCATTTGATACGAGTTGGTTTTTCAATAATGGTGGTGTGGCGACATATGGATCATACCTAGCTCAAAGCCTAAATTTTAAACAAAGACACATAGAATTTTTAGAGAGTAGCCCAGTATATTTAGAGTTTAAAAACCACAAAAACCAAAATGGCGAGTATTTGGTCGTTTCGCACTCGGCTGTTGGTAAATTTTGGACTTTAAGAGATGATGATAGCTCAAGAGATGAGTTTAGAAGGCATGCACTATCAGGCAGAGGCGATATGATGCAAGTTAAAGGCATATTTAATGTCTATGGCCACACGCCAGTGCGTGAGGCTAAGCTCTATACAAATAGCGCCAATATTGATACAGGATGTGTTTTTAACGAAGAAGGATATGATAAACTAAGTGCCTTAGAATTTCCATCGATGAAAATTTATACGCAAAAAAATGTTGAAAATTTTAATAAACAAGGATAAAAATGTGGTTTTCTAAAAAGAGCTCTAGCTTTGCAAGCAGAGTTGATAAATTTTGGAGCGAGTTTGGCAAAAATTTAGACGCCATCAAACAAAATTTAGAAGATAAAAATTTTGAAGCTGCAAGCAGAATGACCGAAGAAGCGCTAAATTTATGTTTAGTTGATCCAACTTTTATGATAGGCCTTATTGATGGAAAGATCGATCTAGTACTCACTCCAGAAGGACTCAAGCATAGGCTTTTGTGGCTTAAATTTATAAAATCGCGCATGCCAAAAGAGTATGAAGAAAAGCTTACTTGCACACTTGGCAAACCACGTGCACCACGAAACGTCGCTACTATACAAATGTATGGCGTAAGCGTTGATGCAAATGAGGTCATGGTCTATGCAAATTTTAACGACAAAAGCGTAGATATGTGCCTATATAACGAAACTCTAAGCAAGCTTAAAAGCGAAGATGAAAATAAAGCCTATACATTATCGCTCATACTTTGTGACAATGTAGTTGGCGAGATGATCATGATAAATATGCTTGGGGAGTTTGAGATAATAGACAAGCCAAGAGAAAAAGGCGTACCACTGATCGACTTTGCCGATCTTATAGATGATAAATTTGGTAAAGAAGCCTCAAAAGAGCCGCTTAAGAATTTTATGGTCTATGAGCTAGAGCCTCGTTCAAACAAGCTACGTGACGACGTTTTCACAGGATTTACATCTCTTAGCGAGCTACTAAACGAATACTACGACGGTGCAAGCGATACTTATAACGAAGCTTTTGAGCTTGGCATAAATTTTTGCTTTTTAGCCATATCTCACGGTGGTGACATACAGTTTGGCGTTGATAGCAAAAACAAAATTTCAGATGCGCTAAAAGAGAGTGAAATTTGCGAGATCATAGGTGAAGCAAATGGCGAGATGCGATCTTACATAGATCTTATCTGCTTTGACAAAGACGAGCTAGAGAAAAAGACTAAAGAATTTATCAAAGAACTTGGAGTAAAGATAGAAATTTGCGAGTTTAAACGCTGATTTTACATAATATTCTACATAAAATAATACAAATTACACCAGCTGGTAAATTTATAAAAATATATTGCCAGCTGGTACTAACTATTAAATTTATCTTTTAAATTTTGAGCTATTTGAGAGATAAGCACAAAGCTTTAGCCCATATAAAAAGATGATCCACGAGATATAGATCCAGACAAAAAAGAAAAGTACGGCTGAAAACGAGCCATAAACGCTTAGATAGGTTTTATTATAAAGGACATAATAGACAAAGGCCGACTTGCCAATATACCAAACAAGCGAAGCGGCAAATGAGCTAAAAAATGCGCTTTTAAACTTTATCTCGTCATTTACTGAGATGAGATATGTGATGCAAAATATCGCCCAGATGATGAGATATGGGAATATGCTTAAAAAATTTATCGAGTTTGTGATTACGTTTGAGTTTAACATCTCTTGAATGAGGCTTGAGAGATAAAAACTAGCAGCAAGACCAAGTGGCGCAAGCGTGATAAGCGTCCAATACGAACTAAGTGCCGACCAAAATCCTCTAGCTCTACTTGCACGTGTCACTTTTAAAACTACATATTCATAGTCACTAAAAAACATAGCCGATGTAAATATCATCGCTACAAAGCCAACTAAGCCTAAATTTCCGCTATTTTGTAAGAAATTTTGCAAATAGTTTGAGATGATCTCTTGATTACTTGGCAAAAGAGCTGAAAATATAAAGTCTTGAATTTTGGCGTAATAATCCTCAAAACTAGGCAGTTTTGTAAAGATAGAAAATGATATAAGAAGTATCGGAATAATCGATAAAATCGTATGAAAACTAAGGCTTGAGGCATAGTGAAAGAGCTCTTTGTCCTTAAGCGTTGGGAGCAAATTTAAAAACTCTTTTAAGCTTTGCTTACTTAAGGACAAACGGCTCATTTATCAGTTATCTTCTTCAAAAAGTTTTTCGTAGTGAGCGTCGTAGTTGTTAATGTGCTCACTATTTAACTTCCAAAACACAGTGTCTATGTCGCTAACTCTTGTATAAAATGGAAGTTGATAGTACTCAACCTCACCACTTTTAAATTCTTTTAGCACTTTAAAGCTTTGGCAATCAGCAAAAACGCTTCTGCCATCCATCGCTACGAAAATTAAACCAGCTGCACTTTGAGCGCACATTTTTCTAAAGTCATCTCTACTTGGATTTGGCTTGTACTCGTAGCTTAGATATGCTCCTATAATATCTGGGTGGATAAATATCATATTTGGAAACGCAGAAGTGATCTCTTCGTAAATTTCTTTATTTGGCACGATGATTAATGAGCGGTTATAAAGATAGTTTAGCACGACCATATCACCATTTGCAGGTGCGATGCCTGGAAGTGGGAGCGCCTTTTGCTCAAGCAGATCAAACACCTCAAATCTAATCTTAGCAAAGCCAGAATTTTTTGAGATAACACTAACTCTTGCGATGATAGAGCTATCAGTATCAAATTTATGAAGCACAACGCCACTTGAGCCGATTAAAATTTCTGGACTATCAACTATCGTCGCTGTGCCATCACTATCGACGCTAATTATAGGAGTTCTATACTCATTTAAAGAAAAATCAGCCCCAAAAGCAAAGCCAAAAACTAGCGATAAAATCACAAATATACGTTTCAAAAATATCTCCTAAGTTTAAATTTTTAGAGCGATTATAGCCTAAAATGCTTTATCTTTTGCAAAATTAAAGCAAGTTTTAGTTAAAATCCCACCAGCTTTTTAAAAGGACATTAATGCCTCGTATTTTTATAATTTTTGCAATATTATCTATAAATTTATACGCTATAAAGCCAAGCATCGATGAGCTTAGCTGGCCAAATGGAAGTAACTTCTTAAATTTCTTAGAGACAAACAAAATCCCACTTTCACTTTACTATAACTTAGCAACCGAAGATCAAGAACTAACAGAAGAGATCATCGCTGGCACAAAGTATCAAATTTATAAAGACGACAACGGCAATACCAAACAGGTGCTAATCCCTGTTAGCGACGAGCTTCAAATGCATATTTTTAGAGATGACAATGATAAATTTAAGCTCGAATTTCTTCCTATCTCTTATCAAAGCGAGGATAAATTTTTAGCCTTAAAGGTGGACAAATCAGTCTCTGAGGACATTTTTGACTACACTGGCTCTGGCACGCTAGCTCTTGGCTTTAAAGAAATTTTTAAAGGAAGTGGTATTGATTTTAAAAAGATAAACAAAGGCGATACGATCGCTATCGTTTATAATCAAAAAATACGTATGGGCCGCTCTTTTGGCACTCCAGAAATTTATGCTGCGATGATAGAAACAAAAAACAAACGATATGTTATGTATAAATTTGAAGATAAATTTTATGATAAAAACGGTAAGAAAAATGATAAATTTTTACTAGTCCGCCCTCTTGCAAACGCTAGAATCACATCAGCTTTTACCCTAAAAAGATGGCACCCTATTTTACAAAGATATAGAGCACACCTTGGCGTTGACTACGGTGCTCCAAAAGGCACACCAATCAAAGCCGCAGGCGATGGCACGGTTAAATTTGTCGGACAAAAAAGCGGATATGGCAGAACCGTTATCATCTCTCACGCTGGTGGCTACGAGACGCTTTATGCTCACTTAAATGGCTTTGCTAAAGGCATAAAAGGCGGTTTAAAAGTCAAGCAAGGCACGCTTATAGCTTACGTTGGCACAAGCGGTATGAGCACAGGACCACACCTTCATTTTGGTCTTTATAGGGACAATAAACCTATCAATCCAGAAAGTGCAATAAAAGTCGTTAAAAGCCTAGAGGATAAGAAAGAATCAGCTAAATTTAAAGCAGTTGTTAGCAAAAATGACGAGCTAATAAAAAATGCTTTAAATAATGAAAAAGGGTACCACAAAGTGGAATTTTTCCCTAACGTAATAGAATTTTAAAGGCAAATTTTGAATCAAGAACTAGATGAAGCAAAAGAGCTGATAGATCAGCATTTAGATGAAAATTTAGAAGACAATGAACTCTCACCTTATGAGCTAGCCCAACACCTAAAAACACTTAAAAAACATGACGAAGAGCTTTTTGCTCACTATCTTGAGAAGCTAGATCCTGAAATTTTAGGCGATGTTGCTATCGAGCTACCTGATCACATGCTAAAAGATGTGATCGAACAACTTCCAGCTGAAAAGATCGTAGAAGCTCTTGAAGAGCTAGAGAGTGATGATGCGACTGATTTGCTTCAATACATCGAGGATATCGACGAGGATAAAGCTAGAGAGCTCTTTAACGAGCTTGATAGAGAAAACCAAAATGAAATTTTAAGACTTAGAAGCTACGAAGAAGATAGAGCCGGTGCTCACATGCAAACAGAGCTTTTTTCGGCTCACCTTGAAGAAAAGCTTGGTAATGCAGTAGCAAGGCTTAGACGAGAAAAGCAAGAAGGCAAGCTAGAAAATATCTCACAGCTTTTTATTATCGATAAAAATGGCGTTTTACAATACGCTATTCCGCTTGAAGATCTTATACTTTTTGATTTTACAAAGACGCTAAAGCAAAATATCGAGTCAGCACAGATCGATCACTACAAGCCACACGTTGCAAATGATATGGACCTTATGCAAAATGTCGCTGATATGTTTCAAGAGTACGATCTAAACGTTATTGCAGTTACTAGTAGCACTGGAATTTTACTTGGTCGTATCACGTCTGATGACATCCACGACTACATTCAAGAGAGTGCAACTGAGCAAATTTATAACCTAGCCGGCGTTGATGACGAGTCAGAAGAGGACGATACGCTTTTTAAGGCTGGTCGTGGTCGTGCGGTTTGGCTTGGTGTAAATTTACTAACAGCTCTTTTTAGCTCATCCATAATCGGACTTTTTGACGAGACAATCGCAGCCTATGTCGCTCTTGCTGTTTTAATGCCAATAGTTGCGTCAATGGGTGGAAATACTGGCACACAAGCGCTTGCCGTTACGGTTCGCCGTTTAGCACTTGGTGAGATCGAGTTTAAAGATGCCAAAAATGTCTTAAAACGTGAGGTTAGTATTTCACTCATAAATGGACTAATCTTTGGTGTGGTAATGGGCATAATCGCCTCTGTTTGGTTTGACAAAGGTATGCTTGGCGTTGTTATCGGGCTTAGCATGGTTACGAATTTATTCTTTGCTGGCTTTTTTGGCACGATCATACCTTTGACGCTAAGGCGCTTTAACATAGATCCTGCAGTCGGTTCAGCCGTCATTCTTACTACTTTTACTGATGCGATAGGATTTTTTAGCTTTTTAGGACTTGCAAAATGGATACTGCTATAACAAATTTAGAAATTTTACCTCTGGGTGAGTCAAAATACCTAAAGCCATTTAAGATGAAATTTATGCAAAATGGTATCCAAAGAGACTGGGACTGCGTCAAGGTGATGAATAGCGTTAGTATTTTTTTATATCACGAGCAAAAGGATGCCTTTTTGTTCGTAAAGCAGTTTCGCCCGGCTGTTTGGTACTCACAAGAGAAAGAAGGCATCAAAACAAATGAGCAAGGCTTTACTTATGAGCTTTGTGCAGGGCTTATGGATAAAGGACTTAGCGAAGAGCAAACAGCTAGAGAAGAAGCGATCGAAGAAGTGGGCTATGAGCTAAAAGAGATAGAGCGTATCACTATGACATACGGTGCTTTTGGCTTTGGAGGCAACACACAAACTATGTTTTACGCAAAGATCGATGAGAGTATGAAAGTAAATTCTGGCGGTGGTATCGATGGCGAAGATATCGAGCTTGTTTTCATAAAACGAGAAGACATGATGAAATTTGCCTTCGACGAGAGCAAAGTCAAGGGTTTTGGGCTTATCTTTGCTTATTTGTGGTGGGAGAAATTTAAAAGCTAAAACGATATCTTTTTAATAAGTGCAAAAACAACGACTGCCACTAAAAAGATACCAACCAATATCACATAATCAGACATAACAAGCCTTTAAATTTAAATTTTGGCTTATTGTAACCAAAATTTTAAATAAAGTAAGAACTTTATAACCGCACATATCATAAAATAACTCAAAAACACACAAGGAGAAGATGATGAGCGAAAATGAAACTCTTTTTATAAACCGAGAATTAAGCTGGCTACGCTTTAATTCAAGGGTACTCGCTCAGTGCGAAAAGGAAATTCCTTTACTTGAAAAGCTAAAATTTATAGCCATTTATATGACAAATCTAGACGAGTTTTATATGATCAGAGTTGCTGGCTTAAAGCAGCTTTTCGCAGCTGGAGCTACTACAAGCAGTGGCGATGGCATGAGCCCACTTGATCAGCTAAGAGAGATTAGGAAATATCTACAAAATGAGCAAAATTTAGTAGAAGATCACTATAAAAAGACAGTAAATGCTCTTAGTAAAGAGGGGCTTTTTATAAAAAATTATGACGAGCTTGATGATAGTTTGAAACAAAAGTGCGACGAATACTTTTTCTCAAATATCTTGCCAGTCATCGTGCCTATCGCTGTCGATGCGACTCATCCATTTCCGCACCTAAACAACCTTAGCTTCTCGCTTGCAGTTAAGCTTGCCGATATTGAGCATCCAGAAATTTTAAAATACGGCATGATAAGAATTTCAAGAGTCTTGCCACGTTTTACACAGCCAAGTAGCAATGTTTTTGTACCGATTGAAACGATCGTACATCGCCACGCAGAGGAAATTTTTCCAGGATATAAGCTACTTAGCTCGGCTGCTTTTAGAGTGACGAGAAACGCTGATATCGTCATCGAAGAAGAAGAGGCAGATGATTTTATGATGATACTTGAGCAAGGGCTAAAGCTTCGCAGAAAAGGGGCTTTTGTTCGTATGCAAATCGATAAAAACGTAGACGCTGATATCTTGGACTTCTTAAATTTTCATATGAAAATTTTTCATAAAGATGTCTATTTTTCAAGCATTCCACTCACTCTTAGCTCACTTTGGGAGATAGCTGGAAGCAAAAATTTTACCCACCTAGCAAATGCACCTTATGTTCCAAAAACGCTACCACCATTTGGCAATGGCATATCTGTATTTGACGCCATAGACAAAGAAGATGTGCTCTTAGTGCATCCATTTGAGAGTTTTGATCCAGTTGTAAGCTTTATAAAAGAAGCTAGTAAAGATCCAAAAGTCATATCTATTCGAATGACACTTTATAGAGTCGATAAAAGCTCACCAATAATTCAAAGTCTAATAGACGCCGCAAGTGACGGCAAGCAAGTAACCGTGATGGTTGAGCTAAAGGCAAGGTTTGACGAGGAAAATAACTTGCACTGGGCAAAGGCACTTGAAGACGCAGGTGCGCACGTGATATATGGCATCACAGGCTTTAAGGTGCATGCAAAAGTTAGCCAGGTCATTCGCCAAATCGGCGATAAGCTTAAATTTTATATGCACTTTGGCACCGGCAACTACAACGGCAGTTCGGCAAAAATTTACACCGATGTGAGCCTATTTACGAGTAAAGAGGAATTTAGCCAAGACACGACCTCGTTTTTTCACATCCTATCAGGATATAACAAGAACCGCCGTCTAAACGCCCTTAGCATGTCGCCCTTTCAGATAAAAGAGCGCATCATCGAAAAGATAAGAGTGGAGGCTAGCAAAGGCAGCGAAGGTAGGATCATCGCTAAGATGAACGCGCTAATAGACGAAGACGTGATAAACGAGCTTAGCCGCGCTTCAAACGCAGGCGTGAAGATCGACTTAATCGTTCGCGGTGTCTGCGGACTAAGGCCTGGCGTAAAAGGCAAAAGCGAAAATATAAAAGTTCGCTCAATAATCGGCAAATACTTAGAGCATGCTAGAATTTTATATTTCAAACACGCTAATCCAAAAATTTACATCTCAAGCGCTGACTGGATGCCACGAAATTTAGAGCGCCGCTTGGAGCTTATGACGCCTATCTTTGAGCCAAGACTTCAAGAGAGGTTGCTTGAAATTTTAGAGCTTCAGCTAAGCGATAATGATCTAGCTTTTGAGCTACAAAATAGCGGTGAATACGTAAAAGTAGCAAGAGGTGAAAATGAAAAAGTAATATCTTGCCACGAAGTTTTGGAAAATTATATATCTAAAATTTATAAATCCGTAAAAAAAGATACAGATAAAGCAAAAGCCGATATGCTCGCAAGTAAGCTCTTAAAAGAGAGCTAAAAATAAATTAAGCTTTTAGACCTAGTCTAAAAGCTATTTTTAAATTAGCAAACAAACACTAGCATTTGATTAAGTAAGTCTTATTAAAAATTTCAAATCCGCAGCAAAAAGCAAAATTTATAAATTTACTTGAGCCCCTCAAAGCTAACCAAATATTTCAAATTTTTTAAATAGCTCTGGCTCATCTTTTACTATGCCGTACTTAACTAGATCAGCAACTACTTCGTGGTCACAATCCGTTTGTAACGGCCAGCCTCTAGTATATCCCTCACGCTCATCTTTACTAGTGGCATCTATGCAGAAATTTTCACCATCTATGAAAATATCACGCAACGCATCTATATTGTTTGTCACACGCCAAAGCAGCATATATGGGTTTTCTAGGTAGTTTTGCATATCCACGACAACTAAAAGCTTGAAAAACTCCCTAAATTCCAAAAGCTTAGAAAATAGCTCTTTTACAGGGCGATCTTTCTCAATTTTCACCACGCAAATAGGCGTTTTGCTCCCAGTTTTAAACTGTCTAAGCTCCTTAACATTTGGCGCAAGGCTTTGAAATTTAGCCAAAAGCTCATCGTCGCTTAAAACTACAGGGCTAAATTTACAAAAGTCCTGCGTCGCGTCGATGCCTAGCTTACCACCAAAGCACGAGTTTGGACTAGCGTGATCGAGCTGGTCGCACACGCCTTGGCTTATCAGCACACTCTCACTACCAAATCTATCAAGCACAAAGCCAGCAAATTTCTCATAGTCTTCAAGCACAGGTCCCTCGGTGCTCACAAAGATCGCATGCTTTACAAAGCTCATCTGCCCAACTCCCCAAAATGCGTGCATCGCCTGCTTTGCGTGCGCTGGATAAAGGGCGTTGATCTTGGCTAGGATAAGGTTGTGAAAGACGCCATTTTCAGGCATATTGTAGTCTAGTAGCTCTGGCACGGTCGTTCGCAAAAGCGGCAAGAAAATGCGCTCAGTCGCCCAGCCCATATATTTATCCTCAAGTGGTGGCTTTCCAACCACAGTCGCATGAAATACCGGCTCACGCTTGCTAGTTATCGCCGTGATCTCCATCACTGGAAACGGCTCAACTGGCGTGTAAAAGCCAGTGTGATCGCCAAATGGACCCTCAAGCTCACTCTTAGCCGTATCCACAAAGCCTTCTATCACGTAGTCAGCGTCGTGCGGAACGTAAATTTCATTAGTTAGCGACTTTACAAGCTTGGCTGGCTCTTTGCGGATGAAGCCGTAAAGCAACAGCTCAAAGACGCCCTTTGGCAGTGGCGCCTGACCGCACCAGATATAGAGTGGATCGCCCCCGATCGCCACAGAGACTGGCATCTTACGGCCTGCACGCTTATACTCATGAAAGAAATTTGCGCCGTCTTTGTGGATCTGCCAGTGCATGCCAAGGCGATTTTTATTATAAATTTGCAGTCTATACATGCCTAAATTTTGCAGCGCGCCGTCAAGACTTTGCGTATAGACCTGCCCCATCGTGATAAAAGCGCCTCCGTCATGCGGCCAGGTCTTTAGCGCAGGCAGGCTCAAAAGATCGGCCTGCTCGCCCATAAATTTGACCTGCTGGCACTCACCCTCGCCTTTTAGCCTTTTGGTAAAAATCTTTCTCATGCTAAAAAGATAGGCCAAAAAGTCAAGCTTCTCTTTGAAATTCTCAGGTTTTTTGGGCTTTAAAAGCTTTTCTATCTCGGCTGCGATCTCATCAGGATTTAGCCCAAAGATAAGCTCAAGTGCGCGTTTTGAACCATAGATATTTGTAAGCACTGGGGCAAATTTACGCCCAGTTTTTTTGCAGACTGGGTTTGCAAAAAGTAGCGCTTGCGAGCCCTCACGCTTGACCTCGATATAGCTTGCATGTGCAATCTCAAGATCAATATCTGTTGGCTCATCGATAACACGAAGTAGATTATTTTCTTTTAAAAGCCTGATGTAGTCCATATTTTGCCTTTTTGATTTTTGGGCGATTTTAGCCAAAAATAGCTGAAAAAGGCGAAGCAAAGCGGGTATTTATTATTTGCCGCACGCACCGATAGCTATCAGAGTATCGATCGCTGTTTCGGACGCATTCTTTGCGATATTGTCTCGCCGTTTAAATAGACGCAAGTACTAAATTTATACTCCATTATCATAACGTCCGCAAACTAGCGCTCAACGCACAGCCACACATGGCCGGCATACTTACGTCTTTTCCAAAGTGATTCATTACAATTTTTTTAAACGCTAGATAGCATCGTGGTTTTGAAAACGGCAGTAAATTTTATTAATTACTCCGACATATTACATTTTAGTAGCTCGCCAAATATCTCTTTGCAGTATTTCATAAAGCGTTCATTTAGCCGCACGCATTCTATATTGGCGCTGATGATGCTATCCTCCACTTCAAAAACGATAGTTTTATCAGTGATGGTTACGCATTTGCAAACGTTATAGCAAACGTCGCCGTTACACTCCGCGTATAGGCCGTTTATATCGGCGTTTTCGTCGTCATCTTTTTTGAATTTGATCGGTCTTTGAAAGATTATGTAGTTTTTGTAGTCGTATTTGTCGTCTGCAAGACCGATCATATAGTAGTTGTCTTTGCTGTTTTTGGTGGCGGTTATGGCTTTTGCTTTAAAATTTAGCTCAAACACGCCTCTACGCCATCTCCTCGGCGCGTTTTAAAAGCTCTCTAGCACCTTTTTCTATAAATTTATGCGCTAGCTCCTTGCCTACACTTTGAAATTTATCTTTGCTAGTCTTTAAGCTATCTTTTATATACTCGCTTCCATCAGGTAGACCAACGATCGCATCGATAGAAATTTCATCACCTTTTAGCCTTGCACTTATGCCTATTGGCACCTGGCAACCACCCTCTAAAACGCTTACAAAGTCACGCTCTATGGTCGTTTCTATAACCGCATTTTCGTCGTTTAAAAAAGAGATCTCATCTAAAATTTTCTTCTCATCTCTGGCTTCTATTCCAAGAGCACCCTGCCCCATCGCAGGTATCATCTCGTCAAAACCAAATGTATAGATATGTGCCACTTCAGCCTTGATATTTAAGCGATTTATGCCAGCCATAGCCAAAATGATCGCGTCAAATTCACCCTCTTTTAGCTTTCTAAGTCTAGTTTGTACATTTCCGCGAAGCGAGATGATCTCAAGATCAGGCCTCATGATAAGTAGCTGCATCTTGCGGCGCAGGCTCGTTGTACCAACCTTTGCACCGTGCGGTAGGTCACTAAATTTAGCAAATTTCTCACTTATCATCGCATCTCTTGTATCCTCACGTGAGCAAATCGCTGCTAGTTTAAGCCCTTCTGGAAAGACTACTGGCACATCCTTTAGGCTATGCACTGCGATATCAGTCTCACCTTTTAGCATGCTATCTTCAAGCTCTTTTGTAAAAAGCCCTTTGCCGCCGATCTTCGCAAGTGGCGTATCAAGGATCACATCGCCCTTTGTCTTCATGCCAACAAGTTCAACTTTTATATCGTTATGTTTTGATTCTATTCTAGCTTTGATATGCTCGCTTTGCCAAAGCGCTAAGATACTCTTTCTAGTTGCTATTTTTATCTCTTTCATCATCTCTCCTAATTTACTCTTTTTGGCTCTTCTATGACCTCAACATCGATAATCTCGCCATCATCTTTTTTAGCACTCTGCTCGCTAAAATTTTGGAATTTAAACTCCTGATAGCTCTCATTTTTCGCCACATTTTTCTTAAATATCAAAGAAAAAATAACTACGGCTATACCAAAAATATCTGTTAAAATTCCTGGCAAAAATAAAAGCATTCCGCCAAAGCTAAGCCCTAACTGGCTGAATAAATTTCCACCAAGAAAGCTTTTAAACGCCACTTGAGGCGAATTTAAGCTAGAAAATCCAGCATTTAAAAGAAATGCGATACCCACAAATCCAGAGACTAGCACCTCAAGAAAGTAGTTTAAAAAGCCAAATTTATCAACAAAAAGATAGATGAATATCGCTTCTATCAAAAAAAAGAAAAATGCGAAAAATCTCATAAGCTTTCTTTTATCTTTTTAAAGGCTTCATTTGCACCAATCGTTTCTTTGCTTAAACCATCTCTTGTTATAAACTCAACCTTGCCATTTGCAAATTCTTTACCTACAAGTAAAGCATAAGGAAAGCCGATAAGCTCAAAATCATTCATCTTAACGCCAAATCTCTCGTTTCTATCATCGATGATGACGCTAACGCCAGCTTTTTTAAGGCTCTCATAAAGCTCAAATGCAAATTTTACGCCCTCTTCATCTTTTAAATTTGAAATGATGATCTCGACATCAAACGGCGCACACTCTTTTTTCCAGATGCAGCCCTTCTCATCGTGGCTAGCCTCTATCATTACGGCAATCAGCCTGCTAATACCTATGCCATAGCAGCCCATCAAAAATGGCTTTGCCTTGCCGTTTTCATCAAGATATGTCGCATTCATCGCAGCTGAATATTTATCGCCCAGCTGAAAGATATGACCGACTTCTATACCCTTGCTAAGTTTTAAATTTCCGCCACACTCTGGGCATTTATCGCCCTCTTTTACCTTTACAAGGTCTTTAAATCTCTCTTCGTTAAATCCGCTAACACTAACGCCAACAAAGTGGTAATCCTTTTCGTTGGCACCACATATCATATTATTTGCGCCTTTTAGCTCGTTGTCTATGTAAAATTTCACATCTTTTAGCCCAACTGGCCCGCAAAATCCAGCCACAAGCCCAGCTTTTATAATCTCTTCTTCGCTAGCATCGACAAGCTCAAGTGCCTTGCAAGCATTTTGTGCCTTTGTCTCTTGAAGCTCGTCATCGCCCCTTACGAAAAAGACCACAACTTCTTCTTTGTCTTCATAAATAGCTTTTTTAATAACAGCTTTTATGCAGTAAAACTCGCTAACTTTGAAAAATTCTGCCACACCTTTTATAGTCTTTGTATCTGGTGTCTTAAATTTAGCCGCGTCAGCCTCTGGTGCTTCAGCATCGGTTGTTCTAGCTTTTCTTCTAGCAGCCTCTATATTTGCAGCGTATTTGCAAGCCTCACAGCAAAGAATGTCATCTTCGCCATTACTTGCAAGCACCATAAATTCTTTACTACCACTGCCACCGATAGCTCCACTATCAGCCTCAACGGCTCTAAAATTTAGCCCCAAACGAGTGAAAATTTTACTATAAGTTGCCTCCATAAGGTCAAACTCACGCTTTAGATCCTCTTTGCTTGAGTGAAAGCTATAAGCATCTTTCATCGTAAATTCTCGTCCTCTTAGCAAGCCAAAGCGTGGCCTTGCTTCGTCACGAAATTTAGTATTTATCTGGTATAAATTTAGCGGCAACTGCTTATAGCTAGTCACCTTGCCACGTACCAAAGCAACGGCTGCCTCTTCGTTTGTAGGGCTTATAACAAAGTCATTTTCTTTTCTATCTTTAAAGCGCAAAAGCTCCTTACCAAAGACGTTGTAGCGACCACTTTGCTTCCAAAGCTCGCCTGAAGTAACCACGCTAAAGCTCACCTCTAGCGCACCAGCCTCATCCATCTCCTCTCGCGCGATACGAGAAATTTTCTCATGCATGATCTTTCCAAGCGGTAGATAGTTATAAAGACCTGAGCCTATCTGCTCGACAAAGCCACCTCTTATTAAAAATTTATGACTTGGCAAAGAGGCGTCTTTTGGCGCTTCTTTGGTCGTTGGTGCATAAAATTTACTAAATCTCATCTATATCTCCCACTTGAAAATTTTGCTCTTCTTTTATATCAAATAAAAATCTAACTCCATTTGAGAGCTCACTAGATCTCTCCTCATCCGCAAGACTTTTTAGCTTCATCGTTGGCTGATGTAAGAAGGCTTTAAAAACTTGATGAATGAGCTTTTGTGCCTCCTCATAATCACTATGCTTTAAATATCCTTTTTTTATCGCCTTTTCTAGCTCGTTTTTAGCGCAAATTTCAGCTTGTTTGCGGATCGATTTTATTAGTGGCACACTCATATCTTCTTTTAAAATTTTTAAAAATTCGCTTGTGCCTTGACCTACGATCGAATAAGCCTTTTGTGCTTGCTCCTCTCTTAGAGCTAAATTTTTCCTTACTATCTCCTCTAAACTATCGACCGTATAGACACTAATAAATTCTGTATTTATAAGGTCAATATCCCTTGGCACGGCAATATCAAAAAAGTATCTATGAAATTCTCTTGGTTCGATTATGGCGTTTGTGATGATCGCGTGCGGAGCCGCGGTGCTTGAAAATATTAGGTCGTAATTATTTACATACTCTTTTAATTTCAAAATGCTATCCCAGCTAGCGTTATCTCCTAGACTATCAACTAGCTGCTCAACACGCTCCGAGCTTCTGTTTATAATGATCACCTCTGCGCCACTTGAGATTAGGTGTTTTGCTGCTAGCTCGCCCATCTCACCAGCGCCTACGACGATAGCCGTTTTGCCCTCAAGTGTGCCAAAAATTTCTTTTGCTTTTGCCACAGCCACACTTGAAACAGAGATCGGATTTTTAGAAATTTGAGTTTCATTTCTAACTTTAGCAGCACATTTGCATGCATAATGGATGATTTTACTGATTTGTTCGCCGCAAGCTGAGCTATCGTAAGCAAATTTAAAGGCATTTTTTAACTGACCAACGATCTGCGTTTCGCCGACGACTAGGCTATCAAGCGAGCTTGCCACGGCAAAGAGGTGGTGCACGGCTCCGCTATCTTCATAAATATCAGCCCTCTCATAAAGCTCATCTTCAAAAACACCTGAAAATACAGACATACACCTAAATGCATGCGTCGTTGCACTTTCTAGATCACTAACACTTGCAATTATCTCGACGCGGTTGCATGTATTTAAAACCATGCATTCGTTTATACTTTTGTTTGATCTTAGTAGTTTTAAAATTTGCTCTTTTTTCTCATCGCTATCAAATGCAAGCTTTTCTCTAACTGAAATATCAGTATTTTTATATGTAAAACTTATATCTAAATAGTGCATCAAAATTCCCTATCTATCATGCTTTTTATGATCCCTTCAAGCTCAGCGTTTTTATACTCTTTTATCGCTTCTATCGCTTCATTTCCAAGCATTTTGGCCTCGTTTATGGCTTTGCTAACTGAGCTAGTTTTATCAAAATTTTCTTTTAGCCATGAAATTTCGTCCGCGTTTAACTTCTTTGCCCAAAGCGATCTAAGCTTTGTTTTACCAGCCTCGTCCAGACTCTTATAAAGATATATGTAAGGAAGCGTTGTTTTGCCATCGACAAAGTCGTTAAGCGCTGGTTTACCAAGCGTTTTTTCATCTTGAGTGATGTCTAAGATATCATCAACGATCTGAAATGCAAGGCCTAAATTTTTGCCATAAATTCCAAATTTCTCACTATCTTTGCCAGCTAGCTTCGCCCCACAAATAGCCGTGGCTTCTATCAAAACAGCTGTTTTATAGTAGATCATTTTTAAGTATTCTTGCTCGTTTTCATTAAAATTTTCAGCCATTTTTACATCCATCATCTCGCCGATACTTAGCTTGCTGACTGCATCTGAGATGATAGCCGCGATGCTTGGATCAAATTTTGTAAGCTCAAAATAAGCCTTTGAGTAGAGGATGTCGCCCAACATAACCGAGTTTTTACTACCAAAAAGCGCGTTTATACTTGGCTTGCCACGCCTTATATTTGCCTCGTCTATGACGTCGTCGTGAAGCAAACTTGCAAGGTGGATGAGCTCGATGATAGCGCAAAGTTTAAGTGAAATTTCGCTCTCGCCCGCGATCTTTAAAAGAAGTTTTGAGCGTAGCTTCTTGCCTGAGCTTATCTTTAAAAACATCTCAAACGCCTCTTTGTAGCCAAGCTCGCTTATAAATTTGCTCATTATTTCATCGATTTTTTCCATTTTTATCCTTCTATTTAGCCTCATCTGGATCTCTAAAACCCACGTCTACGCGCTTACTCTCATCTAGCAGAGCCACCCTAAAATGCGCCTTTTTGTCCCTAAAATCAATAAATGATATGTAAAGGCTTACACTCTCGTTTGGTGGCATCGTAAAATCAGGCAAAACTCGCTGCATATAGGTGTTTTGTCCTTGTCTTAGCGAAAAAACCATCTGCCTTGGATAGCGCCTAAAAAAGCTTTGCACAGTGATATTTGTGCTATCAAACAGCGTCCAACGAAAGTCAAATGTCTCGACCCTTTGAGTTCGCTTCTCAGTTATAAAAACTCTTGCCCACTCATCTTTTTTAAGCTCAAACGTATGCACGGAACTTGGGTCAAAATTTGGCTCCTTAGCAAAGACAAGAGCAGCCAACAAAGCAATGAGCGCGAAAATCTTACTCATTTTGGCTTAAAATTTCTCCGCTAAGCTCGATATATAGGTCATTTACTCCATTATAAATTTTATCTTGCTCTGAGACTATAAAATTTCTAATCTCGTCCTCGCTAACGCCATGCTTTTCGCAAAGCTCGCTAAGAGCCACAAATTTCTCAAAAATTTTATCTATTTCATTTTTTACCAATAAGGCGTTTGCGTTAAATAAAATGTCATAAAATTTATCCCTCGCACTGCCCTCAAATATATCTATCATCGCTGTTTCTTTGAAAATTTCTTAAGATTATAGCCAATTAAAACTAAGTTAAAAATTTAATATTATCTCCCAAGCCTCACCAACGTTTTTAGCGTTATAGGTCGCTGTCTTGCTCTCCTCGCCAAATCCCCAGCAAACTTGCACATAAGGCATATTTGCGTTTTTGGCTGCAAGCTCGTCTTTTAGGCTATCTCCAACAAAGATCGCCTTGCTGGCTCCCGTCTTTTTAACAGCCAAATGAAGCATCGCAGGATCTGGCTTTTGTGGTATCTCTTTGCTGGCGCCGATGACCTCGTCAAATAGCTCATAAATTTCATTTTTCTTTAAAATTTTCTCTAGTGTATCGTGCGGTGCATTGCTTGCCAAAACGACCTTATAGTGAGCCTCTCTACACTTTTTCAAAAGCTCTTTTACACCATCATAAGTAGTCGCACACTCATCGTAAAATTTCTTAAATTTCTCTTCAAAGCCCTCTTTTAAACTCTTGCTTGGCGTATCGATGCCGTAAAACTCAAGGGCCAAATTTCTACCTGGCTCGTTGATCGCTTTTATTATAAAATCTTTATCGAGTGGCGCTAAGCTTAGCTCGTCTCTTACTTCATTTACCGTTTTATATATCGCCTCGCCGCTATCGATCACCGTACCGTCCATATCAAAAATAACTACTTTCAATCCTCATCCTTAAATTTATTTTTATACTTTTCTTTTTTATATGTCTTTTGATTTTTTAGCTTATCAAGCAGATTTGCTGCCTTTAAAAGCTCCTCTTTTGGGGCGTTTTTGATAAGTAAATTTATAAAATCCTCCAGCGCCTTTGAGTATGGTTGATCAAGATAAACAGCCTCTACTTTTTCCATAATCTTTGCGTTTTTTTCGACTCTTTGACGAAATTCACTCTCGTCAAAGTCATCTCTTTTTAAGCCATTTATCGCTGATTTTGCAAATTTTTCTAGCGCACGAAGATATTTTACGCGTTTAAATTTGTCCGTGACTTGGTTCAAATTTCTCCTTTTTTTGGCAAATTATATCAAAATTTGATTTTATCCCCTAAATTTTGGCTTTACTAATGTATAATTTACGTAAAAATTACCAAACAAGGAGCAAAAATGAAGCAAGAAACCGCTGCGATCCACGTAGGCTACGACACAAACGAAGGCTTTGGCACGATGGCTGTGCCTATTTTTCAAAGCACGGCTTATGACTTTGGAAGTGCCGAGGTCGCAGCTGCTAGGTTTGAGCTAAAAGATGGCGGCCACATCTACACCAGGCTTGCCAACCCAACGACAGACGTCTTTGAAAAAAGAGTCGCTGCACTTGAGGGTGGAGCCGCTGCGATAGCGACTGCGAGCGGCCAGGCAGCGTTGTTTTACAGTATCATAAATTTAGCCCAAGCAGGCGATAACATTATAATCGCTAAGAAAATTTATGGCGGCACGACGGTGCTTTTTACACACACGCTAAAGAGATTTGGTATAGAGGCTAGAGTCTTTGACAGCGACACAGCTGATGATCTGGAGGATTTTATAGATGATAAAACTAGGGCTATATTTTTTGAAACGCTCTCAAATCCACAAATTTCTATCCCAAATATCGAGAAAATCGTAGAAATCGCAAACAAATATGGCATCATCAGCATAACCGACAACACCGTGCCAACGCCTATCATCTTTCAGCCGCTTCGCCACGGTGTCGACGTTTGCGTGCATAGTGCTAGCAAATATATGAGCGGTCAGGGCCTTAGCCTAGCTGGCGTGGTCGTAAGCGCAAATCACCTAAACGAAAAGCTAAAAGGCAACAAGAGATATGAGCATTTTAACACGCCAGACGCAAGCTATCACGACATCGTATATGCCAATATGACAGATAGTTTTGACATCTACACGCTAAGAATGAGACTTGCTATTGTGCGTGACATCGGCGCTGTGATCTCTCCGTTTAACTCTTGGCAACTCATACAAGGCCTCGAAACGCTTGCTGTTAGGATAGAAAGACACTCGCAAAATGCCCTAAAAGTGGCTAAATTTCTAAACTCTCACAAACATATAAAAAGCGTGGCTTATCCAGGGCTAGCTGACAACGTAGATCACGCAAAGGCTCAAAAATACTTTAAAGACGGCATGGCTAGCGGACTATTTTGCTTTGAAACTGATAGCTTTGAACGCGCAAAAAAGATGCTTGAGCGCGTAAAACTCTTTAAGATCGTGGTAAATATCGGCGATACAAAGTCGCTCATCACGCATCCAGCCTCAACGACTCACCAACAGCTAAGTGGCGAAGAGCTCATCAAAGCTGGCATCACAAAAGAGCTAATAAGAGTGAGCATAGGCCTTGAAAACGCTGAGGATCTGATCGCTGATCTAGCTCAAGCTTTGGAATAAAGAAATTTCTAGCTCATTTTGGGCTAGAAATTTAAATTTTACTCTAACTTTAAATACCTTGTCTGAACTTGGCTGCAAGACAAATTCAAATTAAAAATCTGCCGCCCATTATGAAGGTATATACGGTTGCGCTTTTTACCACATGTGTTTTAAAAAAATTTCATTAATGAAATAGTATAAATTTAATATGTCAAATACTTAACCGTATCTTGATACAGCACTTGATTTTCGCATTGTATCAGCAACAGGTCATTTTCTTCAAAGATTGTTGAGCCAGTTGGCTTTTGATACTCATTTTTGCGTTTTATTAGGATTATTAAAAATTCGCTTGGAAGCTCAAGCTGAGCCAAATCTTTGCCAATTAGTTTTGAGCCATAGTGGATGGTATGTTGACGAAGTGTGTAGCTTAAGATCGGGGAGTTTTCTACCGGTTTAACATCCTCTTGCTCGCTCTCTTTGACTTTAAATTTATCAGCCGCAAAGCCAAGTGACATACCCTGTATCAAAATCGAAATCAAAACCATAAAAAATATAATGTTAAAAATCATATCCGCATCACGCACGCCATCTACATAAACATAGGTAGCTAGCACCACTGGTACAACACCTCTTAGTCCAACCCAAGAGATAAAAATTTGCTCATTTATCTTAAATTTTGAAAATGCAAGCGACGCAAAAATACCAAGTGGTCTTGCAAAAAACATAAGCCACAAGGCCAAAACAAGCGCCATTAGTGCTGTTGCTGGAAGCTGCGAAGGATTTACTAAAAGACCAAGTGTTAAAAAGACAACTATTTGCATCGTCCAAGCGATACCGTCGTGAAAACCGACTAAATTTTTCTTATGAGAAAACTCTTTTTTATTTATAAAAATTCCAGCTATATAAACAGCCAAATAGCCATTGCCACCAATCTTAAAGCAAAGCGTGTATAAAAGCAATATCCAAGCGATAGAAAAAACTGGATAAAGCCCCCAGCTTTTTAGGCGAAGTCTATTAAAAATGGCCGGTAAAGCAACCCCAAATAAATAGCCCATAGTGATACCTATGCCAAACTGCTTAACCAGTGTAATAGCCCACTCAGATGCTGTCGGCGTGGTATTTAGTGAGATCATTTGAATGATAGTCATGGTTAAAAATATCGCCATTGGATCATTTGAGCCAGATTCAAGTTCAAGTAATGGCGCAATGCTATTTTTAAGTGAAATTTTCTTAGCTCTTAGTATGGCAAATACCGCTGCTGCATCTGTCGAAGAGATGATAGAACCTAGCAAAAACGCCTCTGCCCAAGTAAAATCAAGCAGATATTTTGCAACTGGAGCGATGGCTAGCGCGGTTAAGAAAACGCCAAGTGTAGCGAGCGCTAAACCTCTGCCAAAAATAGGCTTAATCGCTGCAAAATCAGTGTCTAACCCACCAGCGTAAAGTATAAAAATAAGTGCTAGCATGCCGACATTTTGAGCGATCATTTGATCATCAAAATTTACACCCAGCAAGCCGTCTGAGCCAGCCAGCATGCCAACACCTAAAAATATTATTAAAGATGGAATTCCAAATTTATCAGAGATCTTACTTAAAAGAATGCTAGTTATAAGCAAAACTGCAAAAAATAGTAGTAAATTCTCCAAACAAACTCCACAAAATTATATTAAATCATACTTTCAAAAGCTTCAAATTTTTCTTGATTTGAAAGCATTTCAAGCAATACACCGTAATTGTCTTTTATCTCATCTTGAAGCTTAGTAGTAAGCTCTTTAGCATTTCTTCCATCTTTTGGATAGCTCACTATTAAATCAATTGGTTCAGCGTTTAAAAACTCTTGAATACCTGATAATAGTTCGCTAGCTCCTCTTTCATTTGTTCCATGAAGCACGACAACATAATGCTCATTCTCTCTTACAACAACATCAGTTTGTCTTAAAAATTTTTCAAAGAGTTCACTATACTCTTTAGTACTTGGCAAAGAAAAATATATCAAAGATAAATTTTTTGCATAATCTTTTACATTTTTATAACGATTTATAAAAGCTATTTCAAGATCTATTATTGATAAGATATCAACTGGTGAGAAAATTTTTGCTGCCATTTTTAGCCCTTTTTTGTTTATTATGTTTTATTTAAGTCACTATTATATCTTGTAAATTTTCAAAAACAAAGACATTCATTCCGTTTTTATATTCGTATCTAAATTTGAGTCCATGAGCATCAAGTATATTGCTAACTATATATAAACCTAGTCCAAAACTCTTTTGAGTATCCTCTCCTTTGATAAATGGCTGGACATAAAAGTCAAGATCATTTTTTAGCTTCTCACCTTGAGTTATAAATTTCATATGATCCTTGCTAACAACGATATTTACGTGCTTATCAGTTGAATATTTTATACCATTATCTATCATATTTTTTATAGCGACTGAAAATAGTTTGAAATCAACAAGCACTCTAACCTCATCAAGCTCACTGACACCAACACACTCTTTTTCTACCATGGCTATATCGATAGCCTCATCGATGAGATCCCTCATAAAACATGGCGTTTTATTGCTAAGTCCTATTTTTGAAGTAATCTGCTCTATCGCTGCAAGTTCGTTTATTAAATTTTCAAGTTTGTGAAAGACCGAGATCAGCCTCTCTTGATTTTTACTTTTTTCTATCATTTGAGCGGCTATTAGGCCTTTTGTGATAGGAGTTTTTAGCTCGTGCATTATGTTTCTTAAGAAAAGGTGCCTTGAGTCATTAAGCGCCTTGATCTGACAAACCGCCTCATAAAATGCTTCAGAAACTTCAGAAATTTCATCCTTGCCGTTGCCAACATTTTGCACGCCATCAAGCTCACCATTTGCAAATTTTACAATCTGACGCTTTAGCTTTCTAAGTGGTTTTATCTTATATATGACAAAAATGTAAGCACCTAGCAAAATGACCGCAACCACCAAAAAAACAGCCTTTATCACCTCGTATCTATAAGGCTGAAATTCTTTATCCATTAAAAGCTTTAGCTCGTCTAAATGCTCAATCCTTAAGTAGTGGTGCTTGTCATAAAGCAAGATCGCACTTGAGCCTAGATCACTTGAAATTTCTTCTAAAACGCTCGCTTGTTTTAAAATTTCATCCTTTTTCTTCTCGTCTTTGATCTCTGGCATATCGATATTTGAAAGCTGGCGGTCGTACTGAGCTTTATTTATGATGCCACCCATATAAAATAAATTTGTCCTAGCAACGTTTGAGTATTTGTTATTTAGCTCTCTTGTATAGTTTTGCTTATCAAAGCCCATGAGCCACAAAAAGGCTAGAAATATCGAAACGAGTGCAAGTCCAAAAATAAAAGTTATGGTTATAAAAATAGACGATCTTGGCATCAAAGAACCAATTTATAGCCGATACCACGGATAGCGTGGATGTATTTTGGCTCTTTTGGATTTTCATTTAATTTTTGGCGAATCCTGCCGATGATGACGTCAATACTTTTGTTTGAGCTATCTTCATTTATGCTCTCGCAATTATAGATAAGCTCCTCTCTAGTAACCGCTCCGCCCTCTTTTAAAAGTAGATATTTTAAGATATCGTATTCTGCGGCAGTTAAATTTAGTATGTTTCCTTTAAATAAAATTTCACGCTCAAATTCTTTTAAAACTAGGTCTTTATTTAAATTTCTAGTCTCACTTGCTGGGGTGATACTCTGCCTTCTTAGATGACTTTTGATACGAGCCAAAAGCTCTTGTGGGTCATATGGCTTTGGCAAATAATCATCTGCTCCGTTATCAAGAGCATTTACCTTATCTGTTATATCATGCCTTGCACTTGATATGATAATAGGAATATTGTGATTTTTCCTGATCTCTTTACAAACTTCTAATCCATCCATGCCAGGCAATGTAAGATCTAGTATCACTAGGTCAAATTTACTTGTATTTAGCGTAGATAGTCCGATATATGGCTCTTCAGCAGTCACTACTTCAATATCGTAGTTTTCTAGATATTCGGTTAAAATTTCAGCAAGCTCCATATCATCTTCTATCATTAAAATTCTAGTCATGATCTTTCCTGTTGTAAATTTATTTTTAAGGATTATAGCAGATTAAGATTTTAAAAATTTAAAAGGGTTAAGAGCTGAAATTTCAGCTCTTAGATGATTATTTTATAACAAGGCCTTGTATGATACCGCCGCGATTTATCCACACTAGTGTCTTTTTGCCTTTTGTATTTTTGATTGTATTTACAAATGTTTGAAGATCTTTTATGCTCTCTTCGCCAACTTGCACGATCACATCACCTCTTTCAAAGCCAAAGTCTTCAGCTTTTGAGCCTGATTTTACATCAGTTACTAGCACGCCTTGAGTATCTGGGCTGATTTTGTATTTATATCTTATCTCATCGCTTAGATTGCTAACGCTAAGTCCTTCGATGATAATGCTTTTTGCTATGTCTTTTGAATTGTGATCAGCGTTTGCAAGCTTGATTTTTGCATTCATTATTTTATTTGATCGCTCGTAAGTTATATCAACGCTGCTATTTGGAGTTAGTGAGCCAATGAAATTTTTAAGATCATTTGCGTTTTTGATAGCTTTATCATTAGCTGATATGACCAAATCGCCTCTTTTTAGTCCAGCTTCATCTGCTGGCATGCCTTGCTCTACGCCACTTATTAAAGCACCTTCTTTATTTGTGTAAAGCTCTTTTTGCTCATCAGTTAAATTTGCAATCGTAACGCCGATAAAGCCACGCTCTATCTTGCCGTCAGTTATCAGCTTTTTAGCGATATCTTTTACCATATTTGATGGGATAGCAAAGCCAATACCGTTGTTGCCGCCACTTTTTGAAAGTATGGCTGAGTTTATTCCAACCAAATAGCCCCTGCTATCAACCAAAGCTCCACCTGAATTTCCTGGGTTTATAGAGGCGTCTGTTTGGATGAAATTTTCATATTGATTAAGGCCGATATTATCTTTATTTAGCCCTGAAATGATACCTTGAGTGATGCTTTCGCCAACGCCAAATGGATTGCCTATTGCAAATACGACGTCTGCATCAAGCAGCTTTGATGAGTCCGCAAAAGTGATCGCGTTTAACCCGTTTGCCTCTATCTTTACGACGGCTAGATCGGTTTTTGGATCACTTCCTATTAGCTTTGCTTTATACTCTTTGCCGCCATTTGCAAGAGTTACAACTATTTGATCACTGTCTTCTATAACGTGATTATTTGTAACGATATATCCATCATTTGAGATAATAACGCCAGAGCCAAGCGAAGTAGTTTTTTCTTTTTCTTTTGGTTTTGCAAAGTTAAATCCAAAAAATTCATTGAAGAAAGGGTCATTAAACATCTGCTCAATACCAGCGTTATTTACCGTTTTTGTAGTTGAAATATTTACAACTGAAAGCTTTGCCTGAGCGATCGAGTCATAATAAGAAAGTACGCTATTTTTATCGCTAAGTGGCGAGACTCTCGTGATATTAGAGTTAGCTTCATTAAATTTAATATCAGCCCCCACTAAAAAAGAAGCTGCTACTAATGAAATTAGCACAATCTTTTTCATTTTTTTCCTTTAATCTAAAAATTTTTGCAAATTATAAATATAGTGAAAAAATAAAATCTTAACACTTTTTCTTGTTATTAAACAAAAATAAACTTGACTTGCATAGACTAAAGCTTTGTGATATAATCCGTATCAAAAAAATATAAGGAGTATATATGAGTGAAAGCTTATATGAGACTTTAGGGGTTTCAAAGGGTGCCTCAAGCGACGAGATAAAAAAAGCTTATAGAAAACTTGCCAGAAAATATCACCCAGACATTAACAAAGACCCTGGAGCTGAAGATAAATTTAAAGAGATAAATGCTGCTTATGAAATTTTAAGCGACGATAAAAAACGAGCTCAATACGACCAGTACGGCGATACTATGTTTGGCGGTCAAAATTTCCACGACTTTGCTAGTAGTTCAGCCGATATGGGCGATCTAAATGAAATTTTAAAGAATATCTTCTCAGGTGGCTTTGGCGGTGGTGGAGCTAAATTTAGCAGCGGATTTGGTAGTAATTTTGGAGGCTTTGACGGATTTAGTAGTGGTGGATTTGGCTTTGGCGGAGCTGATTTAGACGTAAATGCAAAAATTTCTATACCATTTGACGTAGCTGTAACTGGTGGCGAACATAAGATAAATTTTAATGGCGAAAGCATTAAGATAAAAATTCCAAGCGGCATAGAAGGTGGCGAGAAACTTCGTGTAAAAGGCAAAGGCAAGAGCGCTGGTGGTCAAAAAGGCGACCTCATACTTGCCATTAGCGTTGAGCCAAGCGACGAATATGAAAGAGTCGGAGATGACCTTTATAAAGATATAGAAATTCCACTAAAAACTATGCTTTTTGGCGGAAAAGTCAATGTGCATACTTACAAAAAAGATGTCACGATTAAGATCGCTGAAAACTCAAAAACAGGCACAAAGATCCGTTTAAAAGGATATGGCGTGCAAAATAGAAAGAGCGGAATTTATGGCGATCTTTATTTAAAGGCCAGGGTAAAACTTCCAAATATCAGTGAGCTTGATGAAGGCTTAGTAAAAGAGTTAAAAGAAAAATTACCGGAGTAAAAAATGCAAAATTATGAAGAACCGCTTTTTTTAATAAGCGTTGTTGCAAAGGTTTTAAGCATACATCCACAAACTTTAAGACAGTATGAAAGAGAGGGACTTATCGAGCCATCAAGAACAGATGGCAAGATGAGGCTCTACTCACAAAAGGACGTTGATCGCGTAAAAACTATACTAAATTTAACTCGAGAACTAGGTGTAAATTTAGCCGGCGTTGATGTAATACTTCAGTTGAAAGAAAAAATTGACGATTTAGAATCAACTATTGATGAGCTAAATAAAAAATTGCACGAAGCTACCAGCCAAACTAGCACAAAAAGATCGCTCGTAAAAAGAAAAAATAGCTTTGATCTAGTCTTTTATGAAGGTAAAAAATAATTTATGGAACAAATTTTAGAAGGTTTCTTGCTTGTTGCAGCGATCTCAGTCGCATTAAACGTCATTTTTAAAAAATTTCAGATACCAACCATTATCGGCTACATCGTAACAGGTACGCTTATATCAGAATTTTTCAACCTAAAAAGCAATGATGAAATTTCTCATATCGCGGAATTTGGTATCGCATTTTTGATGTTTACCATTGGGCTTGAGTTTAGTTTTAAACATTTAATGGGCATGAAAAAAGAGGTCTTTTTAAATGGTGGCTTACAGGTTTGTTTAAGTGGCTTTATAATGGGTGTGATGCTTTATTATGCCCTTCACTTAAAAGACGAAACAGCTCTCATTGCAGGTCTTGCGCTTGCACTCTCATCAACTGCGATCGTACTAAAGACGCTAAATGATAGTGGCGATGTGAGTAAAATTTACGGCAGAAAAGCACTTGGAATTTTACTATTTCAAGATATTGCAGTCATTCCTATTTTGCTTATGATTGATATGTTTAGCTCGCAAGATGCTTCGATAAATGAGCTTTTGCTAAAGACATTTACAAGTGCGATTATCCTTATCGTTGTGCTATTTTTACTTGGTAAATATGTCATCAACTGGATATTTTATAAAGTTATTCAAACAAATTCGCAAGAGGTTTTTATAGCTACTATTTTATTTATGGTCGTTGGCTCTAGCACTTTGGCTCACTTCTTTGGCTTCTCATACTCTTTGGGCGCATTTTTGGCCGGTATGATGATGGCTGAGACGCAATATAAACACCAAATCGAAGTTGATCTTATTCCTTTTAGAGATTTGCTCTTAGGGCTATTTTTTATAACCGTTGGTATGCAGATAAATTTTGCTGTCGTTATCTCAAACATCTGGCTTGTCCTTGGCCTAGTATTTAGTGTCATGGTGATAAAAGCGGTTGTTGTTTTTGCTATCTTAAACATCTACTTAAAGCGAAGAGTTGCTGCAAAAACTGCACTTAGTGTTTGTCAAATAGGCGAATTTGCACTAGCTGTTTTTGGACTAATGACTACTAGAAATTTACTTGATATACAAACAGCTCAAATTTTTATCGCAGCCTCAGTTGTGTCGATGTTTGCTACGCCTTTTATACTTAAAAAACTAGACGCAATAGCAGACCTCATAGAACGTGAGATAGTTGTTGAACCAAATGAAACTCTAAAGCCGCAAAAAATCAAAAATCACATCGTGGTTTTTGGCTATGAGAGGCTTGGTCAAGAGGTCGTTTTAAGACTAAAAGAGACAAAGCTTTTATACCTTGTGCTTGATAATGATATTAGTCTAGTTGAGCTTGGTAGGAGCCGCGGGGAAAATGTATTTCTAGGTAACGTTCTTCAAAGCCACACACTTGAAAATGCCTGCCTAAACGATGCAGCCGCTGTTATTATAACTGTTAATAATGAGCAAAGAGTGGAGCTCATCGCGCAAAAAATAAAAGACTACGGCGTAAATACCCAAACTATAATAAAAATAAATGGTGAGGGTAATAAAGATATTTTTGGTGAGCTAGGTAAAAATTTTCACCTAATAAACGAAGAGCGTGTCATGGCAAAAACACTCGTACACGAGGCTCTTCAATGCAAAATCGATCATGATATAAGAGCGTAAAAGTATAAATTTATTCTAGAATTTTACGAGTTTATGTTCGGTTTTAAAATAATCTTTTAAAAATAACTTTTACAAGCAATGAGCAAGCCTAAGCATCTAGGCTCTACTCATTTCTTAAAGTTTGAAGCACATTTACTTCCGTGGCTTTTTTAGCTGGGTAATAAGACGAGATAGCAACGATAAATACAGCCCCAACTACGATAAGCACAAGATCGATGGTTGAAAGCTCGAGTGGTAGTTTGCTTGAGCCATAAACATCAGCTGGCAGGTCTATGATGTTGAAATTTCCAAGTAAAAATAGTCCTAAAAAGCCAAGTATCAAGCCAAATATAATGCCACCGCCCCCGATTACTAGCCCTTGATAAAAAAAGCTTCTTTTTATCTCGCTTTTGCTTGCTCCAAGCGCTAAAAGCAAGGCGATCTCTTGCCTGCGGTTCATCACTGTCATTAGTAGCGAGCTTATGATATTTAACGACGCCACAAGGATGATTAGCATCAAAACGATAAAAAGTGCCCTTTTTTCAAGTGCGAGCGCCGAGAAAAAGTTGCCATTTTGCTCCCACCAGCCAATGGCAACCGTGCCAGTTGGCAGGCCTTCACGCACTCTTTTTATATCATCAAATGGCTTACTTGAAAAGATATGAATTCCATCATAAACGCCTTTTGGATAGTCTAAAATTTTCCTCAAAGCATCAACTGAAACATATGAAAATGCCTTGTCATAGGCGATTAGCCCAGATGTAAATGAGCCACCGATATCAAATCGCTTCATCTTTGGCGTTAGCGAAAAGCCAGCTGGATCGGCCTTTGTAAAGATAAGCGTTAATTTCTCATCGTTTCTTAGTCTAAACTCACTCGTTATGCCACTTCCCACAAGTATCTCAAAACCATCTAGCTCTTTATCTTTTAAAGCTTCATTTACGACTGAGTTTATCTGTTTTTCATCTTTAAAATTTACGCCATAAACCAGTCCGCCCTCAAGCGCATTTGCCGAACGGTAAATGACCTGTGTGCTTATAAATGGGCTAAATTTTAAATCGCTAAATCTAGCCTTCAGCTCATCAACAAAGTCATCATCAATAGAGCCTTTAAAGGCACTTTGAACGGTTATTGGATAGTTCATCGTAAAAAGTTTACGCTCAAATTCTTTATCAAATCCATTCATAATCGCCATCGCAACGATCAAAACCATAAGTCCAATGCTAACACCAAGAAAGGCAAGCAAGGCACTTAGGGTGATAAATGGCTGAGTTTTATCAAATCTTAAATATTTAAAAAGTAGGTACTTTGGTAAGCTTGTCATTAAATAGCCTTTAAAAGATTAAGGCGCTTTTGGCGCCTTAAAAGTAGAAATTTTAAGCAAATATGCCTTTTTTAGGGCCACTTTTTCCGTGGCAATCTTTATATTTTTTACCGCTTCCACAAGGGCATGGAGCGTTTCTTGGTATCTTTTTTTCTGGTGTGAAATTTTCATCTCCGCCTTGGTTGTTATAGCTTAAATTTTCATTTTCAGCATTTTGGCTAGCTTCAAGCATCATTCTAGCTTGCTCTTCTTGCTCCTCACGGCTCTTAAATCTAACAACCTGAAGCGTCTTAACACTCTCACTTTTTAACCTGCTAACTAGCTCCATAAAGAGGTTATAGCTCTCTTTTTTATACTCTACAAGCGGATCTTTTTGGTTATACCCTCTAAGTCCGATACCAGTTTTTAGGATATCCATTTGATAGAGGTGCTCTCTCCACGCATTATCAAGCACTTGAAGGTATAAAATTTTCTCTATCTCTTTTCTTTGATCTTCATTTAGCACGCTCATCTTTTCGTTATATCTTACTTCAAAAATTTGCGCAAGCTTTTCTATTAGCTCATCATACTCTAGACCTTTCAACTCACTCTCGTCTATCTCTTCGCCACAATCTGCAAGGATGATAGAGCATAAATTTTTAATATCAAAGTCATCTTTCAAGCCACCATGGAAAATTTCAGCCGTATCAAGTAAATTTGCAGCGTACTCTTTTCTATTTTGAGCTATCTTTTCGCTCATGTCATAGTTTTTATCAAGTAGTTCGTCACGGTATTTGTAGATAGTTTTTCTTTGCTCATTTGCCACGTCATCATACTCAAGTAAGTGCTTTCTAGCCTCAAAGTGCAAGCTCTCGACTTTCTTTTGAGCGTTTTCAACAGCTCTTGTTACCATGCGACTCTCGATACTTTCGCCCTCGTCGATACCAAGTCTATCCATGATCGCTTTTATACGGTCGCTACCAAAAATTCTTAAAAGATTATCCTCTAAGCTTAGGTAAAATCTACTCATACCAGGGTCGCCCTGACGTCCAGCACGGCCACGAAGCTGATTATCTATCCTTCTACTCTCATGCCTTTCAGTGCCGATAATATATAGACCGCCTAAATTTCTAACCTCATCATCGATCCTGATATCAACACCACGACCAGCCATGTTTGTAGCGATAGTCACAGCACCTTTTACACCAGCTTGTGCGATGATTTCAGCCTCTTTTTCGTGGTTTTTAGCATTTAGCACAGAGTGTGGGATGCCAGCTTTTTTAAGCATCTCGTGAAGCACCTCACTACGCTCGATACTTGCAGTTCCTACAAGCACTGGCTGACCTTTTTCGTGAGCCTTTTTGACTTCGTCGATGACAGCTTTAAATTTCTCATTTTGAGTTTTGTAGATAAGGTCATTTTGATCGATCCTCTTAACTGGTACGTTTGTTGGGATCGAGATAACTTCAAGGTTGTAAATTTGAGAAAACTCGGTAGCCTCAGTCTGAGCTGTACCAGTCATACCTGCAAGCTTTTTATACATCCTAAAGTAGTTTTGGTATGTTGTATCGGCAAGTGTTTGGCTCTCTTCTTGAATTTTCACGCCCTCTTTTGCCTCAAGTGCTTGGTGAAGCCCCTCGCTAAAGCGCCTGCCCTCGCTTAGACGTCCTGTAAATTCATCAACGATGACAACCTCGCCATCTTTTACGACATAATGAACGTCTTTTTCAAAGAGATTGTGTGCCTTTAGAGCTTGATCTAAGTGGTGGCTTAGCACGGCATTTTCAAGGTTGTATAAATTTTCAACCCCAAAGAGCTTTTCAGCCTTGCTTATGCCAGCCTCTGTGATCATTATCGTTCTATTTTTTTCATCTACTATAAAGTCCCCCGTTGGCTTTGAGCCTGGCACGTTTGGATCGGCTGGAGTGCCTCTGGTAAGCTGTTTTGCGACCTGATCGGCCCTTATATAGCCATCAAGTGTGCGGTTTGTTGGACCTGATATTATAAGCGGTGTTCTAGCCTCATCTATCAAGATACTATCGACCTCGTCTACAATAACGAAGTTGTGGCCTCTTTGCACCTTTTGACCAGCTTCAAATTTCATATTATCACGTAAATAGTCAAAGCCAAATTCTGAGTTTGTGCCGTATGTTATGTCGGCGTTATACGCAGCTTGTCTTACGTTATCATCGTATCCGCCGCTTAGTATTACATCAACGCTTAAGCCTAAAAAGTTATAAAGCTCGCCCATTTGCGTCGCGTCACGCTTTGCAAGGTAGTCGTTTACGGTTACTACATGCACACCCTTGCCACTCATCGCATTTAAGATAACTGGTAAAGTCGCTACCAAAGTCTTACCCTCGCCCGTTTTCATCTCAGCGATCCTGCCCTCGTTTAGCACCATACCGCCAATTAGCTGTACGTCAAAATGGCGCATCTTAAGCACCCTTTTACTAGCCTCTCTAACGATCGCAAAAACATCATTTAAAATTTCATCTAAAGTGACTTTCTCTTCGACGACTTGGGATTTAAGCTCGTTAAATTTTATCTTAAGCTCATCATCGCTCATCTTCTCATAAGTTGGTTCTAGCGCGTTTATCTGCGCCACACGTTTTATATATTTTTTGACTTCTCTATCGTTTTTCGTGCCAAAAATCTTTCTAAATACCGATGAAATCATTACTTTACCTTCCTAAATTTTTAAACCTTGGATATTAGCATAGTTTAACTATTTATTTAATTAAACTGGGCTAGAATACGCCAAAAAAGGATAAAAAATGAGAAAATTTCTAGTTACATCTCTCGTCGCAGTTTGCTCATTTGGTGCTGGCTTAAATTTCAAAAGCCTGCAAAGTGACTTTACGCAAACTGTTTTTAGCGAAGGCAAAAGCATAAATTACAAGGGTAGATTTTACGCAAAAAACGACAATACTGCACTTTGGATATATGAAAGTCCAACGCCAAAAAGAATTTATTTTAACAAAGAGCGTGTGATCGTGATTGAAGACGAGCTTGAGCAAGCTATTATTTCAAAGCTTGATGATACGCCAAATTTGACACAAATCTTGGCTCATGCAGAGCAAATCCAACCGACACTTTACAAAGCAATATACGACGGAGTTGAGTACTTTATAACTATTAAAAATACACTTCCAACGACGATTGACTATAAAGACAAGCTTTCAAATAAGATAAAAATAACTCTAAGCAATCCAGTAAAAGATGCGCTAATCCCACAAGAGACGCTAACTCCTGTCATTCCTCAAGGTTATGACATTGTAAATCAATAAATTTGGCTAGCTTTAGCCAAATTTACTCACTTCTCCCCAAAGTCTTTTCCAAATTCTTGAACATTATTTAGATCAATAGGCTTTTGAACTACATCATTTGGATCTGGCGAGATGATGATCTCATTGCCTTTTTTCTTCTTTTCTGGTTTTGTTACAATCTCTTCATTGATACTTGGATCGGAGCATAAATTTTGGCTTTTTATTGCTTTTATAATCTCGCTTAGCTCAAGATTATTTATCACTTTTATATTTAAGATAAGCACATCATCGATATCAAGAGAGTGCTTTTTGGCTGCGTATTTTATGAAAAGCTCTTTAAATTTCTCTTTTCCCATTGAGGTTAAAATATCTTCCACGTAAAAGCTGCCAACTATTATGTTTAAAGCATCAAGCACATACGCTTCATTTTCTTCAACATCACGTCCGACAACTTCAAGGTTCATATTTATCTTTTTTGTTAAATTTTGTCCAGCTTTTGAATAAATATCTGTTTGAAAATCTCTTACTTTTAGCACGTCTGCAAATGCAAAAACACAAAAAGTAAGGCTTAAAAATAGCTTTTTCATAAATTCTCCTTAATATGCAAAAATACGTTTTCTTGGTAAAATTTCTTAACTTCGTCGTCAATTTTAACCACTTTTCTTAAATGCTGCCTAAAATCACTTTTTTTATCATAAAAAAGTTTTAAATTTTTAGGACTTACTGCACGAGAAAGTGCGACGTAGAGTTGTCCTTTGGCAAAAATATGGTTGATATTACAAATGAGCGAGTTTATGCTCATTCCTTGAGATTTGTGGATGGTTAGAGCGTAAGCAAGCTTAAATGGAAACTGATAGAGCGATGCCTGTACATTTTCTTCGATCTCATCTTCGTTTAAATTTAACGAACTAAATATATAAGCGGCTTTTTCTATCTCACAAATTTCGCCGCTATCTTTTTTCACGATCACGCTTGAGATGATGCCATTTTCTTTTAAAATTTGCATGATCTTGCCTTGCTCACCGTTATAGTACTCACCCCATTTATTTGACGTAAAGATAATCTTAGCGCCTATCTTCATCTCCAAATCCCTTGAGATATTTAGTGTATTTGCCCACTTTTCAAACTCTTTTTTATCTAAATTTTCATCCAAAATGCTCACATCTGAGTTTGAAATTTCAAGTGGCGTGCCAAGTTCTGAAAGCCTTTTTTGATTTAGCATTTCAGCCTCGGCATTTCTACCAAAAAGCACACTCGTATCATCATCTGGCTCTATCTTGGCCACTCTTAAACTCTCTATATAGCTCATTATCTCATCATCTAGCTCGCCTACTCGCAGTCTAGAGAGAATTTCATAAAATTTAAGATCATTTGTGCGTTTTGAGACTAGTAGCTCAACATTTGTAAATTTCATATCCTCCCACGCACTGGAGTTAAAAGCGTATAAAAAATTAAAAAGCCTATTTTCGTTTTGCTCCTTTTGCACTGGCGGAAGCTGATAAAAATCACCCACTATAAGCACCCTGCCTTTAAATTTGGAAGTAAGTAGACGGTATCTTATCATCTCCATTAAATCTGAGCTCACCATTGAAATTTCATCAATTACAAGCAGATCACATGCATCAAGCATATTTCTTAGCTTGCTTAGTTTGTCTTTTTGATGATAGTCAAAGCGCCTTAGCTCCTCATAGTTCTTGCAGTAGCCAAATTTAAAAAAGCTATGTAAACTAACTCCTCCAAGACTAACAGCACTTATGCCAGTTGAGCCAAGGATTATGACGTTTTTAAAATTTTCTTTGTAGTGTCTGACGACAGAGGCAGTTAGATAGCTCTTGCCAACGCCTCCACCACCAGTTAAAAAGACATTTGAGTGAGATAAAATTTCTAAAATTTGTTCTAGCATCTACTCAAACATCTCTGGGCGATACTCAAAGTGCATCGTATCAAAGTGCTTCCAGCGTCCACCCCAGATAAATTTATGTTTTTCAAAAACACGCACTATCTTTTCAGGAATGAGGTTTTGGTAGCCATTGCTCCACTGCCAATAGTGGCTCTTTTTCACATTTATATCGATCGCAATGCCGTAGCTGTGCGGACTCAAGCGGTTTGTCCCAGTGATCACTCGCCACTTAAATGTTCCACCTGGATTTTTTAAATATTCAAGCAAGCTCGCATCACTTTTTACCATATCGTTTAGCTCATTGCTTACGTCTTGCAAAGCAGCTGCGGCTCCATTTTTAGAGTTAAATGGTAGTTTTAGCGCAAGGCTATCTTTTAGCCAGACAACGTCGGTCAAATTCGCTTTTACTTCACTCTCGCTTGAGCCATAAATTTTGCCTAAAAATTCATAATTTCTACATCTGCCAGCATCGCTTAGTGCAGTGCTAAGTGGCGAAAATGCAGCGTAATCAAGCGCATTCATATCCTCTATATCAGCACCGATACTACACTCATCATCTTTTTGTTTAAAGTCATCATAGACAAATATTGTTCCATCACCGAATTTGACCAGATTATCCTCAACCTTAACATCATAAGCTCTTTGTAAAGCTGAAATTTTTCTAGCTTTATCGCTTATTACATTTTCAGGCTTTATCACATTTATAGAATCGACCTTTGAAATAAGCAAATTTGAGTTTTGTATATCGCTTCTGTTTTGTCCGATGTTTAATGTAGTTACTGCCGTAGCACCGATTAACGCTCTGCCGTTATTTTCGGTTTTTAGTCCCCAAGCATCATGCACCACGTAGATATCATCGCCCTTGTACCCAGCATAAAGCATGATATGCCCTGGCAGATGCACGAGTGTAAGATATGGCACACCTTTTTCTTTTATTTCTTTTGTCTTAGCGGCGTTACTAAGTCCTTTTAGATCAAATTTTTGCCCCATATTTGCTTGAGCTTTTGAGTTTCTAGGTAGCCACACGCCAAAACTAGCCAACAAATCTTTGGTAAAAAGCGAACAATCTCTTAGCTTATCTACCCCACCCCAACCATAAGGCTGAGTAAGAAGGGAGCTAATAAGTGTTTTTAGATTTGAGTCATTAAATTTAAGAGGGAAAAGAGCACCAAAAGACTTTGGCAACACAAATTCTCTTAAGAGATTTCTTACATAAATTTTTCCGTAGTAATTTTTACTATCCTGCGCCAAAACAGGCAGTATCGCTCCAACTCTTGAATAAAACAAGAAATTTCCGGTTTTATCATAAACTGGCATTTTATCCGTTTTTATAGTCACAAAACTTGACTTTTGGTAGGCATTTACCTCATCATCGCTTATAAATTTTATATCATCGACCTTTACCCAGCCCCAAACCGCATCATCGCTAACAAACGCCCAAGCCCTGTCTTTAGAAAGATGTGAGACAAAAAGTGGATGAGCGATGCTTAGGGTTGATTCTTGCAGATAATCAAACGGATAGCCCTCACCTGGAGTTTGCGGATTTAAAAATATCGGCTCATCGGTTGGAAAATTTCTTAAAGCTGTATTTGCCGAAGTTAGGGCATAAGCAGAGATGCTTGAAAAAGCTGAAAAATTTGCATTGTCCTTTTGTGCGTCAAACCAGCTTTGAGGTATCTGTCTAAAATTTGAGCCAAAATACTTTCTCTTTTCGCTTGGTTTATATATATTAAATGCCCAAAAAACATCGTTTGGATTAAATTTTACGCCCCTTAATGCAAAAACCTTAAACCTTCTTTTTAAAATTTCTTCTTGGTCAAAGCTTGCACTTTGCATATTTTGCGGTAGTGACGAGGCATCTTGCTTCATTTCAAAATCAAGCAAACTAATGCGTTCATTTGGCTTATATACATTTTCATCTGGTAAAGAATTTTGCACACTTGGCTTTGGCTGGGTCTGCGAACATCCCAAAAACAAAGCAACACTAAACGCTAAAAATATACCTTTTTTCAAATTTTTTCCTTATCCTTAAAAATAGCTTCTACAATTAAAACAAAAATATAAAACATCTTTTCATCGTTGTTTTTACAAATTTGCTTCATAGTCTCATTATCGCTTTTTACTTTTATGTCATTTGACCTTAAAATTTCTACAATATCAGAGCCAAATTTCTTTGAAAGATTGCCCACTTTTACATCATTTAGAGCGTTTAAAAATCTAGTAGTGTTACAATCCATCTGCACTGGCTTGTGATTTAAGATATTTTTAAACTCAAGGCTTAGCTTCTTTAACTTTTTCTTCTTAACATAACTATGAACAATCGTCAAGACAACCAAACTAAAGCCAAAGAAAATGTGTAAATTCAGCGAATTTTCACTCATCTCCCCATTCAAGAAAAGAATGCCGCTCATAAAAAGACCGATCACACAGATAAAAAGCAACAACAAGATGATGTACTTGAAAATTACCTCAAGCATAATATTGTCTTTTAGCCTATCAAACATCAAGCCCTGCTATCTCATCTTCGCTGTAAACTAAAATTTCATTTTCTTTTAGCAGTTTTACTGTGATGCCATCGCCTAAAATAAGCCTCTTACTAAAGCTTCCGTCATAAATTTGCCCACTTCCACAACTTGGACTTTTTGATTTTAAAATAGCCTTTTTGCAGCCATTTAGTTTGGCTATCTTTAGGCAAATTTCTGCTCCTTTTTTAAAATTTTCACTCACATCTTTACCTGAAAATTTACAAATAACTGCACCATTTTTTATCTCAGCTGGCTCTCTTGGCGTGCTAAGTCCACCATAAACTTCAGGACAAACAAAAAGCAGATGAAATCTCTTTGAAATTTCATCTAAAACATCTTTATTTAAGAGATTATTTTCGCCGTTAAATTTACAATTTATGCCGACTAGGCAAGCACTTATTAAAATTTTCTCTTTCAAAGCCCGGCTTCTTTTAAAAGTTCACTAGCATAAATTTCACGAAGTTTGCTTGAAATTTCTCCTACTTTTGCGCCATTTATCGCCTTGCCATCAGCATAAACGACTGGTAAGAGTATGAGCGTCGCAGCCGAGATAAAGACTTCATCAGCACTATAAACTTCATCCATGCTAAATTTTCGCTCCTCTATCTTAAGGCCGATATCTTTAGCAATCTTTAAAAGTCTCATTCGGCGAATTCCTGGCAAAATTTCATTTGAAAGTGGTTTTGTGATTAGAGTTTTATTCTTGATAATAAAAGCACTTGAGCTACAGCCCTCTGTGACAAAGCCATTTTCCACCATAAAGCCCTCATCTGCACCTTTTTTGTGAGCTTCATTTTTAGCGTAGCACTGAGCCAGAAGTGAGATAGACTTGATATCACGCCTTTTCCACCTGATATCCTCGACACTTACGACTTTTATGCCAGTTTTTGCAACAGGATTGTTTAAAATTTTACTCTCGTAGCAAAAGATAAAGACGCTTGGTGTTAAATTTTCCATAAAATAGAAATTTCTAAACGCCACACCTCTTGTTACTTGCATGTAAATTCCGCCCTCTTTCAAGGCGTTTTTAGCGATTATATCGTTTAAAATCGCTTCAAATTTTTCCTTTTCGTAGGGCAAACTTATATCTATTTCATTTAAGCTTCTTTCAAATCTCGCCCAAAATCCATCTTTATCAACCATTTTTGAATTTATCACAGGCACAACCTCATAAATTCCATCGCCAAATATAAATCCTCTGTCAAAAGCACTAACTTTTGCCTCGTCTTTTTGCAAAAATTCTCCATTTAAAAAGACGGTTTGTAAAGCTTGATCTGCCATTTTTAGCTCCTTAAATTTTGGGCAAATTGTATCTAATTTTGTTTGAATTTATAGATTCTTAGATATAATGAGACAAAAATTTCAAAGGTAAAAAGTCTATAAAAAATGCAAGAAACTTTAAAAGATAGAATCATAAAAAACGTTTTTTTTGTTTCAAAACAGCCAGTTTTATTCAGGGATCTACTTGAAGCAAATGCCCTTTTTAACGAAGGTATGCTAATAGACGGAGCAAAGTTAAATTTTAGATTTAACCACATCAAGCTCTATCAGATTTACGCACTTATCTGTTTTGTCATTTTATTTCCATTGTTAATCATCACGCATCATTTTTTAGCAAAAACTGACGCGCATATATCGATAATAGCGACTGCTGTCGTCACTTCGGCCGTTTTCATTGGCTTTGATATGTTTAAAGTTTGGGCAAGAAGAGAGATGAGTGAAGAGCTTATAAAAAAGGCTTGGAGCGTGCATTTTCCATATTTTGCCTACGAAAAATACTCAAGCAAGGTTGAAGAAATTTATAACACCGCTCTTAAAAATGATGTTTCAAAAAAAGATTTAGAACAATATATATATGAAAAGCTAATTTCTCAAAAAGAGAGCGCTGAGTAAATTTCATTTTGCCCTAAAGTAACTCGTAAAATTAACTTTTTAGCGTTTTCGTCTTTGCAAAGTAGTTTCGCTTCTATATCACTTATAAAGTAATATGGAAGCTTCTTGATCTTTTTATCTAGCATTAAAAATCTATCTGAGATGATTTTTACATCATTTTGCAAGGTGTTTTTCTCTTTTAACTCGTCTAAGTTTAAATAATTTCTAAGTTTAACCAGATCGCTATTTATATCATCAAGCTTGCTAGCTATAAATTTTGCATTTTTCATACTATCATTGTCTAAATTTTTACTAACTTTGATAGCGTAGTTTAGCTCATTTAACGATCCCAAAACCCCTTTTTCATCCGTGCTAAAAGCATCTTTGTTTGATTCATTTAGAGAAATTTGCACTAAATTTCTAAAACACATCAAGGCACTGCTTAAGCTATCTTTTATAGTTGTATAGTCATTTTTCCTAGTTAGCAAATATGTGACAAAAACTATCACAAAACCAGCCGCCACATCAAGTAATCTATCAACCATAAGAGCCAAAAAGTCTCTTTTTATAAGCGAAAAAATGGCTGTAAATTCAAACATAAAAGCCGTTGCAAAGACAATTTGCTTATAGGCTTTAAGGTAATAAACCAAAAACATACCGATAAAGACAACCACGTAAAATGCGTATGATTCACCCATAAATTTCACAAAAACAAGTGCGATAAAAAAGCCGATAACTCCGCCAAGAAGGCTATCTCTGCCAGCATTTTTTAAAGCATCTTCGTCGCTTTTGTTTAAGCTCATCACAGCTATGGCGATCCAAATTCCATGATTTATATGCATAGCCTGCGCTATAAAAATGGCTAGCGACATACAAATGGCAAGTCTTAAAGACTCTTTTAATATTTCATTTTTTAAATTTATCTTTTTAAATGCCTCTTTTAGCGTGATCTTTTTTGTGTTATTAAAAGAGAGCTTATCCTCGCCGCCTTCTTTTATAAGCAAAAATTTATCATAAAGCACACCAAGCGAGCTTGCAAAAATTTTAAAATTTGAGTTTTTAGCTAAATTTAGCGCTTCAAATTTTAGCTTTGGAGTTTGATTTTTAAAGATATTTTTAAGTTCAAAAAGATTGTAAGCGATCTCATTTTTTACCTCATTTAAAAGTGCTTTATCATCGATCCTTTCAAACGAAGCGCCTAACGTTCGAAGCAAAACGGCGATCTCTTCAACTTTATAAAAATAAAATAGAGCCTTAGCTTGATTTCTAACTAGCTTAATATCTTTTATCTTTAGACTTTTATTTGCGAAAATTTCTTTTGATTTGTCGATCAAACTCATCAAATCTGCGATACTTGCATAAAAATGGCTCGTGCCAAGTGCTTTGCTCGATAAGATGGCGTTGTCTAGTAAAAAGCTGATACTCTTTTTAGTAAATTTACCGTATTTGCCAAAGTTTTCAAATTTTATGATGATACTTAGCACGCCTGCAAGCACCAGACCGCCGATGCTTTCAACCACATTTAGCCCAGCGGCCGACTTTGTGACAAAGGCAACTAGCCCCGTTGCATTTACAGCGAGTAAAATTTTATTTAAATTTGAGCTATAAATTTGACTAATGCCTACCATAAATATCCAGACAAATACGATAAGCGAGAGCCAAACGCCAAGGCTGATAAATGGAGCAACAAAGGGCATAAAAGCGCAAGAAAGTACGATATAGAGTAGTAAAAATGCAAATTTGCTCCTATCTTTGCACTCAAGCTCGCCAAGAAAGAAGATGCCCATCGTGATATTTACAGCCATGATGGCACCACTTAAATGAAAGAAGTGAAAGCACAAAAAGCAGTTAAAAGCTATGGTTGTGGCAGCTTTTAGCGAGTAAATGAGCTGGAAATTTGCAGGGTCGTAGTGGTGGATAAAACTTTTAAATTTCTTGATTATTTCCATTGACGCTCTTGTATATTGTTTAAAATTTGATTTTTATAACGCAAATTTTCAAGCTTTATGCTAAGAGCTCTGTTTTCTTCAAGAAGCATATCTCGTTTGCCACTAATGTCGGCGATATCTCTACTTATATAATAAATTTGATTTGCTATGTAAATTTTTGGCAAAAATATAGCTAGAGCTATAAAAACAGCTAAATAGACCATCACTAATGTCTTAAAGCTTAAATTTACCTCACGTTTTTGCTCCTCGTCGTGAAGCGTCAACAGCTCTTCTTTTTCTTGCATCTTTATCCTTTTATCTTAAAAACTCGAAGTTTTGCGCTCTTGCTTCGTGAGTTTTGCGATAGTTCGCTTTGGCTCGCTGTTAGTGGCTTTTTGGTTAAAATTTCTCCTAGTTCGTGATTGTTTCCGCATTCACATCTATAAACACCAGGTAGGCAGATACAGCTATTCGCCCATCTTTTAAAGCGCTCTTTTACGATCCTATCTTCAAGCGAGTGAAATGTAATAATCGCCACAAGACAATCTTTAAACCCACATTTTTCTATACTATCAAGTAAATTTGTTAGCTCATCTAGCTCACCATTTACCTCTATCCTAATCGCTTGAAAGGCGAGTATCGCAGGACTAACTCCGCGCCCTTTTATCTGGGCTGTACCTATTAAATTTGCAAGCTCTTTTGCACTCGTTATCTTGCCAAAATTTCTAGCATTTATAATCTTGTTTGCAATCCCGGCAGCATTTTTTAGCTCGCCATAATCTCTAAAAATTCTAACCAACTCGTCAAAAGAGTATCCATTTACAACGTCATATGCGCTAAAATTTCGCTCTTTGTCCATGCGCATATCAAGCGTGCTTGAGCCAAGACTAAAGCCCCTATCATCTTTATCTATCTGAAGCGAGCTAACACCAATGTCAGCCAAAATTCCCCTAACATTTAAAATTTCTTCTTGACTTAGCTTGCTAGTCAATTCAGAGAAGTTACTTTTATAAATTTTAACCCTACTACCAAATGGCTCAAGTTTTTTTAGTGAAAAATTTATAGCTTCGTTATCTCTATCACAGGCAATTAAATTTAAATTTTCGTTTTGAGATAAAATGGCACTAGAATGTCCGGCATATCCAAGCGTGCAATCTATAAAATTTCCATTTAAATTTTTAAAAAAAGATAGAACTTCATCAAGTAAAACACTGATATGTGGACTTTGCAACGCTGCCTCTTTATAGTAAATAGTGTGGAAAATTTATCGAAATTTTACTTAAAAAGCTATCATTACACAAAATTTTACATAAATTTTAAGATAGCTTAAATATAATCGCTTAAACGTAGGAGAAAAAATGGAGCTAGAACACTCAATAAATGAGATAAAAACGATATCACTTTCTATGTTTAGAAAGAATTTTTTTGGCGTCTTTCACGGCTCGATTTCGGCAAGAGTCGAAAAAAATCAATTTATAATCAATAAACAAAATGCCATTTTTGATAATTTAAAAGATGATGATTTGACACTTCTTTCATCAAAAAAAGACTATCGTTGGAATGAAGCTAGTCTTGATGCTGATATACACTTAAATATTTATAAAAATATAAATGAGGCAAGATTTGTTTGCTACGCGATGCCACCATACGCAACTGCCTACGCAATGAAACATGAAAAAATAGTACCGAAAGATTATTTTGGGTATATGAGATTTGATAAAATTTCAGTCTATGATCCAAAACAATATGATGACTGGTATGAACGTGCAGAAACTGAAATTTATAGATATATGCTAGAAAAAAACACAAACATTATTATCGTTAAAGGATATGGTATTTACGCATACAGTAGAAGCCCTCAGCTTCTTGCAAAAGAGATAGCTTTACTAGAAAATAGCTGCAAATTGCTTCATTTAACTAGTGGTTATAGCGATTATAGTATTTAAAATTTTTGCTAACAATACTAAAAAATTGTTAGCAAAATTCTTCACAAAGGTATTTTTAAAGCCCCTATTTTAAGCTTATTTAAGGCAATTTTATATAATATATCATACAAATTTCGTTAGTCTTTTAAAGGAAAATTTAATGTTGTCTTGGATGCAAAAACATAAAAAATACCTAGTTGTTACCATTTGGGTAAGTACAATAGCCTTTGTTGGAGCAGGCTTTGTAGGCTGGGGAGCTTATGATTTAAACAGCAATCGAGCCACCTCAGTAGCAAAAGTAGGACACAGAAATATAAGCATTCAAGAACTACAACAAAAATACGATAGCTTATATCAATACTATAACAATCTTTTCGATGGCAAATTAACACAAGAAAAGGCTAATGAGTTAGGCTTACAAAATGCTGCGCTTCAGGCTACAATTCAAGAGAATTTACTATTAAATTTTGCAGACGATATAGGTCTTAGTGTTAGTAAAGATGATATTTTAAAATATATAATCGCTGATCCAACATTTCAAAAAGATGGTGCTTTTGATAAAAATTTATACTACGATATTTTAAGAAGAGCTAGAATAAATCCAACTGATTTTGAAGAAAATTTAAAACTAACAATACTGCTTGATAAGCTTAGAACTATTTTAAATTTACCAGCCAATAAAGAAGACATTGCAATGATGGAAGCAAGCTTTTTTATGCAAGACAAATTAGCAATACAGATAATAAATGCTAATAAAAGTGATATAAAAATAGATGAAAAAGAGCTAAAGGATCTTTGGGAAACAAATAAAAACAACTATATGACAAAGACCATATACGGTCTAGAAACATACTTTATAGAGTCAAATAAAAATGATGTAAATCAAACTACTTTGAGCGACTACTATAACGAAAATAAGGAGAGATATAAAGGCTCTGATGATAAAATCAAATCATTTGACGAAGTAAAGACTGAAGTTATTAAAGACTACAATATCGAGAAAAGTAAGACTGATGCTTTAAAAAAATATACCTCTATCAAAAAAGCCGAGCTTGCAACAAATGAATTTGTTAGTGTAAATGAAGATAATGCGACATTCTCACTTGATGAAATAAAAGGTGCAAAAGTTGGTGAGGTCATAAAACCATTTACATATAAAGATGGATATTTAATAGTTAGGGTAAAAAGCATAACTCCTCCACAACCCATGAGTTTTGAACAAGCAAGAGCAATGGTACTTGAAATTTACAAAGATAAAAAGAAAAAAGAAAACTTAACAACTATGGCAAAAGAGTCTTTACAAAATTTCAAAGGAACTGATATAGGCTTTATTAGTAGAGATATAAATAGCTCTATCTCAGGACTAAATGAAAGTGAGACTAGAGCTTTTGTCTCTCAACTTTTTGAAACTAACAATAAAAAAGATTATGTTATATTAGAGGATAAGGCCGTTATATACGATATTTTGGAACAAAGGTTGCTTGTAGATAATATGGATAATAACTATAAGCAAATAACACAGCAAAACGTTACAATGCTTAAAAATAATGAGTTAATAAAAGATTTAACAAACAAACTGAAAAAATACTATGAAATTAAAGAATATATCAAAAGGTAATTTATCTTGAGTACAAAAATTTTAGGTATAGATATCGGCTCTTTCCAGATTTGTGCAGTAATAGCACAACATGATGAAAATGGTATTAAGATAATTGGAATTGGAACTGAAAAAACACAAGGAATAAGAAAAGGTGTTATAACCAATATTGAGCAAGCTGCAAAGTCAATAAAAAATGCATTAATAGAAGCACAAAGAGTTGCAGGAACACGCTATGAAAAAGTCATAGTTTCTATTTCTGGTGCGTATACAAAAAGCGTTGACAGTAGTGGTGTAGTAAATATACCAAATCATGAAATAGGTATAAAAGAGATCGAACGTGCTATGCAAATGGCCGATCATACAGCTGATATACCTCATGAGTATGAAAAGCTACATGTTCTTCCTTATAATTTTAAAGTAGATGGACAAGAACATATTGAAGATCCAATAGGCATGAATGGTAGTAGACTGGAAGTACAAACACATATTGTTACGGTACAAAAGTCATCTATTAGCAACCTGAGAAAAGCCGTAAATTTAGCAGGTGTTCAACTAGATAATATAGTCCTTTCAGGATATGCTTCTGCAATAGCAACATTAACAAAAGATGAGAAAGAGCTTGGTGCCGCACTTGTTGATATGGGTGGTGCTACTTGTAATCTTGTGGTACATTCTGGAAATTCTATAAGATACAATGAATTTTTACCTGTTGGCTCAGCAAATATTACAAATGATCTTTCTATGGCTCTCCATACACCACTTCCAAAGGCAGAAGAGATAAAATTAGGTTATGGTGCTTTAATAAATAAGTCAGTTGATCTAATAGAGCTTCCGATCCTTGGAGATGAAACAAAAAGTCATGAAGTTTCACTAGACATAATATCGAATGTTATATATGCCAGAGCAGAAGAAACCCTTATGGTGCTTGCTAAGATGCTAGAAGATAGCGGCTATAAAGATAGCATTGGTGCTGGAATAATACTTACTGGCGGCATGACTAAGCTAGAAGGTATTAGAGATCTTGCTTCTGCGATATTTGATAAAATGCCAGTTCGTATAGCAAAACCAAAAGAAATGGATGGATTATTTGAAATTTTAAGAGATCCAGCAAATTCTTGTGCTATAGGGCTTTGTTTGTATGGTGCTGGCAACTTTAGCCCATACGAAATTGATTCTGAGAAAAAAATGAGATACCAAGGGGAAATAGCCTCAAAACCGAAAGCAAATTTTAGAAATGTTTTTGTAGAAGAAGAAAACGTACAAAATTTTAGACAAGAGGTGCAGGATCCAAATGAAAAAGAGGATAGTTTTTCTGATAAAGATTTTGAATTAGAGATAGCAGATAAATCAAAAAATAAAGAAGAGCTTGCCAATATTGCAGATATTAGCAAACAAGAAAAAAGGCCAAATGCTTTTGCAAAATTTTGGTATAGTATTACACAATTATTTTAAGGAGAATTTCAAAAATGAGCAGCTTCACAGTAGAAGAAAATAAAAGCATCTATGGTGCAAAGATAAAGGTCGTAGGTGTAGGTGGAGGTGGTGGCAATATGGTCAACCACATAATAAGAGTTAATCCAAATTTAAATATAGATCTTATTGTTGCCAATACAGATGCTAAGGCCCTTGAAAATTCTCTTGCACATACGAAAATTCAACTAGGTGAGAAAACAACAAAAGGTCTAGGTGCAGGCATGAGACCTGAAATAGGAAAAGCTGCTGCTGAAGAGAGCTATGATGAAGTAAAAAGTGCACTTGAGACATCAGATATAGTTTTCATTGGTACAGGACTTGGTGGTGGAACTGGTACAGGTGCAGCTCCAGTAGTTGCTCAAGCTGCAAAAGATATTGGTGCACTAACAGTTGCAGTTGTTACTATGCCTTTTATGTTTGAAGGAAAAAAACGTAGAAAATTGGCTGATTGCGGCCTTGAAGAACTTAGAAAAGAAAGCGATTCTATTGTAGTCATTCCAAACGATAAACTCCTAACATTAATTGATAAAAATGCTGGTATAAAAGAAAGCTTTGAAATGGTTGATGAAGTACTTGCAAGAGCCGTCAATGGTATGAGTACGATCGTACTTGACTCAGGAAAAAGCGACATAAATCTAGACTTTGCAGATGTTAGAACGATTATGAGCCATAGAGGACTAGCTTTAATGGGTGTTGGCGAAGCAAGTGGCGAGGATGCAGCGCAAGAAGCTATAAAAAATGCTATACAATCACCACTTCTTGATAACATGACAATAAATGGTGCATTTGGTATTTTAGTTCATTTTAGAATAAGCCCTAGTTGCCCACTAGCTGATATCAATAATGCAATGAGTATTATTCATGAAGCAGCGGATGAAGATGCTGAAATTATATTTGGTACAACAACTGATGACAAAATAGAAGACAATAAAGTTGAAGTTACAATAATAGCAACAGGTTTTCAAAGCTCACAAAAAGAAGCTGAAAAAAAAGATGAAATACAAACTTCTAATGCAAGCGATATCATAAAAAAAGAGCGTATATTAAGACTTAAAAAAGTTAGTGGTGGATATGACGAAGACTATATGTCACAACTTGATGTGCCATCATTTATGCGCCATCAAATGGACTAATAAAAAACAAACTCCTTAAAATTTCTAGAGAGCTTTTGCTCTCTAGCAAATCCAAAAACTTAAAATTTAAACTCCAAGTTGGGCTTTTACAAAATCGCTTGCCATTTGTATATTCCACTCAGGCTCCCAGACAAGATCGATCTCGCACTCTTTGACACCTTCTATATCAAGCACGGCAGTTTCTACCCAGCTAAGTATCATTTCGTGCAGTGGGCAAGATTTGGTTGAAAGCGTCATAGTAACTTTTGCTTTGCCATTCTCATCGCAGCTCGCATCATATATAAGTCCGAGTGAAACGATATCAAAGCCAACTTCTGGATCAACGATATTTGACAGTGCGTTATAAATTTTTTCTTTCATTTTTTATCCTTTAAAACCAGTAAATCTAAAAATATTTATTATATTTATCGATAGCAAAACTATACTAAGAGCTATAAAAATCATACCTACTTGCACTAAAATTTCTAGTTCAAAGCAAGTTGAGAGAAGATAGCAAAGAAGCGAGATAGCATTAAAAGCTATACCAAAATAAGCTATCTTTTTTAGTATCATGGCATCAAGAAGTGGCACTTTTACCTTTCCGACAAAAGGTGCTACGTAGTGATACCATATGAGAAATGGTGCGATCTTGTAAAGATGAGCTACGATAAAAGCAAATAAAAAGCCATATATTAAAAAATATGCAGCTAAATTTAATTTGCCTAAAGCTATAAAAACAGCAGTACCAAGCAAAGCCACCAATGAAAGTACGATATTTACATTCCAGTAATCATACGCCTTTCTAACACGCTTTTTTAAAATATAAAGTGCTTGAGCTATAAAAAGTAAAGCTGCCACGCATATTGACAAAATAGATAAATTTTCATTAAATGCTAGTAAGATACCACCCAAAATATAGCATGCTAGTGAGGCTTTACTAAGTGTAAATTTTAGATCGTGAGCTAGCGCAAACATAGGTAGGAGTACGCTAGCAGCTCCAAGTATCACAAGAAATACAAATCCCAGCACAAAATAAACGTGAAATTTTAGTGTCATCTCAAAATCAAGCATCAGCGTGCCACTAAGTATCATAAGCAAGCAAAAACCAAGCGTTATTCCAATTACCAAAAAGATAGCTGAAACAAAAAGTGCAAAGGCCGCAAAGCTCTTTTTTTCATTATCCATAAAGCTTAATGCGTAAGTCGTTGCAAAAAAAGCGAGTGAGCAAAAAAGCAAAACTCCACTAATTTGTAAAATTTTAGCCTCAGCAAATAACATCCCGTAGCACATGCCCAGCAACGATAGACAAAAAATAGCCAAATTTAAAATAGCACCTTTTGCGGTAAAAAATGGCTTTTCTAAGATGACTGAGGTTAGCTGATAGAGCGCTCCTATGATAATACTTATAACAAAGCCAACAAAAAATATATGCAAAAAACCAGCTGTATTTAGTGAGCTAATAGCATCAAAATCTGCATAAAAGAATGCCGGCACACTTAATGCTAAAAAGAAAATTCCAGCAATAAAATATCCACCAACTAGCTTAAATGGTGGTGCATAAGTATTTAAAAGCATCTTAGTGACAAAGACTCGTATCTACGTCTTCTATGTTTGCACCGTCTTTTAGGCTAAAAATCATCTTTACAGCCCCACCATCTATATCTTCACGCTCTATGTCAAAGCTCTTATCTATCTTTGGTATAAGACCAGCTGGAAATTTATGATTTAGCATCATAATTTTTGTATTTTTATCAGCAAATTTAATAGCGATTAATGCATTGACCATTGGCTCTGGCGGTACGCAAGGACGTGAATCAAAACCAACAAAATTTACACCATTTTCATTAAATTTATAAAATGGTACGGTTGCACCATCGACATTAAACTGCTCCGCATTTTTGAAAAAATCACTCATTTTTTCTCCTTTTAATTTTGGAGAATTATACTCTGATTAAACTTTTTAAACTATTGATTTGCTTCAACAAAAGCTATTTTACGTAAGGTATAAATTCCTCGTATCCAAGTCTAGCCATATCTTCAAGCGGTATAAATTTTAGACTAGCTCCGTTTATGCAGTACCTTAGTCCGCCCTTATCGCTTGGTCCATCATCAAAGACATGACCAAGGTGCGCGTCGCTATTTTGTGACTTCACCTCAACCCTTTTCATCATAAACGAGTTGTCCTCCTTATATGAAAGAGCTGTTGTCGTTATAGGCTTTGTAAAGCTTGGCCAGCCACATCCTGCATCAAATTTATCTGCACTTGAGAAAAGTGGCTTTCCACTCGTTATATCTACATAAATGCCTTTTTGATCAAATTTATCATACTCACTGCTAAATGGCCTCTCGGTCGCTGCTTCTTGCGTCACGGCATACTGCTCGCTACTTAAATTTTTCTTTAGCTCATCTTTACTAAGTGGCTTAAATTTCGCCTCATCGTAAAGCGGTTTATCAGCTAAACCTAGGTCAATGTGACAATATCCAAAAGGATTTTTATCAAGATAGTCTTGATGATACTCCTCACCTAAGACGAAATTTTTAAGTGGCGCCACCTCAACCACGATCTTATCTTTAAATTTCTTTTGCTCTATCTTCATAAAGCTCTCTATCGTTGGCAGATCACTTTCGCTCACATAGTAAATTCCGCTTCTATACTGCCTACCAACGTCATTGCCTTGTTTGTTTAGCGAGGTCGGATCGATTACCCTAAAAAAGTGAGCCAAAATTTCAGCCAAAGCGACTCTATTTTCGTCGTATTTTACATAAAGTGTCTCAGCATGATCACTCTCATGAAGCTCGCGGTAGCTAGTATTTTCGCTCTTGCCATTCGCGTAGCCTACCTTTGTATCCACTACGCCAAATATCTTTTTAAAATATCCCTGCATACCCCAAAAGCAACCGCCTGCTAGATAAATTTCTTTTAAATTTTGCCCTGCCATCGTCTGCTCCTTTATAAGCTCATCTTTTGCCATCAAATTTAGACCAAAAAACACTGCTGCCATTAAGATAAATTTTAAGATCTTTTTCATTCTATCTCCTTTCATTTTTGAAAGATTATACGAAAATTAAAGTTATAAAGTGTGAAGAAAGGGGCAAGCGCCCCTAAATTTTAGTGTAAAAAGTGTCTAACGCCAGTAAAGTATAGCGACATGCCATGCTCATCAGCAGCCTCTATCACCTCATCATCTCTGATGCTGCCACCTGGCTCGATGACACATTTTACGCCGACCTTACTAGCGATGTCAATACTATCTCTAAATGGGAAGAACGCCTCACTAGCAAGCACGCAACCGCTTAGATCGATCTTTAGCTCTTTTGCTTTTGCCACAGCCGCACGAGCAGCATCCACACGGCTTGTCATACCCATGCCAATAGCCACCATAGCGCCATCTTTTACATAAACTACGCAGTTGCTCTTCGTTAGCGCAGCCACTTTCCACGCGATCTGAGCATCTTTTAGCTCGCTACCAGTTGCAAATTTCTTGCTCATTTGCTTCATATTTTCAAGCTCTTCGTCTTTTACATAGTCTCTTTCTTGAAATACAAATCCACCATCAACGTGCTTAAAGTCAAATTTATCATTTGAGCGAACTAAAAATTTATTGTCTTGAGTGAAAATTTTGATGCGTTTTTTACTCTCAAATACTTTAAGAGCTGCTTCATCAACATTTGCAGCGATTATTACTTCAACGTAAATTTCATTTATCTTTTTAGCTAGCTTTTCATCAAGTGTGCCATTTATTGCGACCACGCCGCCATATGCTGAGATCGGATCGCATTTTAGTGCAGCTTCGTAGCTCTCAAGCAAATTATCTTTTACCGCAAAACCGCAAGGATTAGCGTGCTTGATGATAGCCACAGCTGGCGCGTCATCAAAGCTAGTTGCAAGCATTAATGCGCCGTTTATATCGGTCATATTATTGAAACTTGCCTCACCTTTTAAGGCTCTAAAGTTGTTTGTGAAGAAATAATCAAACTCATAAAGTGCGCCTTTTTGGTGTGGATTTTCTCCGTATCTTGTGTCAAAAACCTTGCTTCCCACGATAAATCTAGCATCGCCAAAACCGCCATTAAATCTATCATTCATATAGTTTGCGATCATGCTATCATAAGCTGCTGTGTGCTCGAATGCCTTTATCATCAGCGATCTTCTAAACTCAAAATCATCACTTTTTTCTTTTAGGCGCTTTAAAATTTCATCATAATCAAGCACGCTTGTGACGATAAGCACGTCTTTAAAATTTTTAGCAGCACTTCTTACCATGGCTGGGCCGCCGATATCGATATTTTCGATAATCTCAGCAAAGTCATCAGTCCTGATGGTAGTCTCTTTAAATGGATATAAATTTACACAAACTAGGTCTATGCCCTCGATGCCGTACTCTTTTGCCTGAGCCACGTGCGTAGCGTCGTCACGTTTGTGCAAAATGCCGCCATGTATCTTTGGATGAAGCGTCTTTACCCTGCCCTCAAACATCTCAGGCGACGCCGTAAATTCGCTAACTTCAGTTGCTTTGACACCATTTTCTTTTAAAAGTTTAAATGTGCCGCCAGTTGAAAGTATCTGCCAGCCAAGCTCTTCTAGCCCCTTTGCAAACTCTACAATGCCCTCTTTATCGCTAACGCTAAGCAATGCTCTCATTTTTTTCTCCTTTATTAAATTTTTTATCTTTTTATTAAACACATACCTTTTGCAAGCAGAAGCTGCCCCATTTTTATATCTTTTGCGATATTCTTTATCGATAAGGCTTCTAGCGTAACTATAACATTTGCAGCTGCATCTATATAATAGTCTTTTCTCTCTACAAAGTTTTCACGCTTTTGACCAACAATATCAACGCTAAAGGCATAGCTTGAAATTTGATTGCCATCAAAATATCTCGCATCTAATACGCTTAAATTTACAGGTTCCTCTTTCTCAAGCGCCTCGCATATCGGCTTTTTCGAGCTAAATTTCATCACCTTTATGCCGCGATCATACGAAAAGATATACTCACTAATTTCATTTAATTTTTTTGCTTGAACTGACATAATGTCGCTCTTGTTGCCATCTTTATCGACAAATATTATGCTCACATTGCTATCTTTAACATCGTAGTTGCTGATGACTAATCTTTGATCTTGATAAAGCTCACTTTGCGTAAGCTTAAATTTTATCTCTTTTCCATCGACATTTACCACTTTAAAATCATTACAAAAGCCAGCCACCGCTAGCAGCAAAATAATAAATTTCTTCATCTAAACTCCAAATTTCTCTTTTAATCGCCCATAAGCCTCGTTTATCTCCTGAAGCTTTTTAGTTGAGCGCTCGATCACCTCTTTACTCTCACCTCTACCCATTAAAATGTCGGGATGATACTGTCTTACAAGCTCTTTGTAACGAGCTTTTACCTCTTCAAGACTTGCATTTTTGCTAAGTCCTAAAACCTCAAATGGATCGTTTTCCCCCATACCGGTATTAGAATTTGTTTTAAATCTTGAACTATAAAAATTATCAAATTTTAAGATAATCTCATCAAGCGTATCTTTGTCAATGCCAAATCCATAAGCGATATTTCTAATGACAGCTTGCTCGCTTGCATTAAACTCGCCATCAATATAAGCCAAATTTAGAAAAAATGTGAGTCTGGCGACACATATATCGTAGTTTAGATTAAACGCACGTTTATAGTTTCTAGCAGTTTCGTAGGCATTATCTACATTTTCTTTTTGACTATTATAGACATCTTTTAGATACTCACGCACACCGCTAACGCCACTAACTTTTTTACTTAGATCATCAAGCACCTGGCTAATGAGCCTAGCTTCTAACTCACCTACTCTGCCGTCACTTTTAGCTACTTTTGCAAGCAGTGAGACTAGAAATTTAGCCTCATCTACATCTGCTTGTTTCTTGCGGTTACTACCTATTTGGACATTCATAAAGAGAAATATCGCACCGCCTAATATCAGTAAAAACAGGACTCCAGACATATTACCACAAGTGATAGATGGTGTTTTTTATTTTGCCATTTACTAGCTCGTTTTTACGCCAAGAGCTCTCGTCATTCATCACATTCCAGCGACGCTCTTCAGGGCGGTAAAACCAGTCTTTGTCTATCTGATAATAAATTTGCTTGCCATTTGTTTCAATGATGTTTGCGATATTGTTATCGTGATAGCTATTTTCGTCATAGTCAGTAAAAGCTCGCTGACCCATCTCAGAGTAAAGTAGCGTTAACTCTTGAAGCATTTCATTTAGATCATCATCCATCTTTTTTACATGAAGGCCGATCTCGTGCGCCTCTCTAAAGAGGATCGGATATTCATGAGCTGGATAGTCGCCATTTAGCCTTTCAGAAATTTCTGCGATCTTTTTATCGTCCTCGATGTGATACCTAAGAAGTTCGGTGCAAATCTTAAGCGATAGTGAGCTAGCACGGTCAACCGCACCAAAGACTAGCGGATGAATATACTCATAAAGCGAGTTATAAGGGTTTGTGTCGTTTGGCCTATCTTTATCTTGCTCTTTCCAAAGCTTGACAACACGACTAAGTTCGTCCATCGAAACGCTCACAAGCTCATTGCCTTTGTTTGTCGGACTAAGCTCGTGTTTGAGTGAAGTATCAACAGGCGTTAGATAGGCAAGTGGGCCCATGACGATCTCATTTGCGCCAAGTGCCATCATGGTAGCAGCTGAGGCGCAGTTTGCAGGTATTAGAGCTATTAAATTTTTGCAGTAATTTCTAAGTGTAGTGATAATCCTAAGAGCGGCGATACCGCTTCCACCATCACTTTTTATAAAAAGATAAGCAGTATCTATCTTTTTACCCTTTAAAATTTCATACATAGCACTTGCATCGTTGCCGCAAACGCTACCAGCATTTGAATTATAGTAAGTTATCAAGGTGGCGTTTAGTCTTTTTTCGATCGATTTTATTAAATTTTGTGTCTTACTAAAAAGCACTGGCGGTTTTGCTACGCCCCGCTTTTCAACTTGCTCTGTTTCCTTTTGCTCATTTTCAGCCTCAGCGACCTTGCTCTTTTTTAAAGCCATTTCTTAATCCTCTTTTCTAACTATTTTTACAAACTCATTTAGATAAATTTCTCTTATCTCATCCACGCTCTCATCGATATCATTTAGCTTAAATCTTCTGCCTCCACTAACGCCGATCTTTTCAAATTTCACACCAAATTTAGTCGCAAGCGCTTCAAATTTAGCCTCGTCTTTCACGCCCACAACTGCTCTTGAAAAGCTCTCATCAAAGATGAAATTTGGCTCTTTAAATTTAACTTCACATTTTACGCCGATGTTTGAGATGCTAGCCATTTTTGCCAGCGTGATAGCAAGACCGCCTACGCCTACGCTATTTGCAAACTCTAAAATTTGCTCTTTATTTGCCTCTATCACTAGATCCCAAAGGGCTCGTTCAGCTTTATAATCAACCTCTTTTAGCTTACCGCCAACCACGTTAAATAGCGCCTTTGCGTAAAGCGAAGCAGCAAATTCTCCACTTGTCTCGCCAAGCAAGTAAATCGCCCTGCCCTCGCTTAAAAATGTACTTTTTAGATTTAAATTTGCATCTTCATTTACGCCAACTGTGACGATAGCTGGTGTTGGATAGACGCTAACGCCGTCAGTATCGTTATAAAGGCTCACGTTGCCGCTAACAACTGGTGTATTTAGCTCGCGGCAAGCCTCTTTTATGCCCTCGCAGCCCTCTTTAAACTGCCACATTACCTCTGGATTTTGTGGATTGCCGTAGTTTAGGCAGTCAGTGATCGCAAGTGGCACAGCGCCGCTCATCGCTACTTTTCTACCAGCTGCCGCGACGGCTCTTGCAGCACCAATTTTAGGATCAACGAAATTTGCTCTAGGATCGCACTGTGCAGCCATAGAGACGGCCTTTTTAGTGCCTTTTACTCTAATACTTGCAGCGCCTAAGTGGCCAGGTTGTTTTATCGTGTTTGTCTGGATATTTGCATCGTATTGATCGTAGATAAAGCTTTTATTTAGTACCTCTGGCTCTTTTAAAAGCTTAAAAAATGCGGTTTTGTTATCAACATTGCTTGGAATTTCTAAATTTACTATCTCATCAAGGTATTTTGGACGTGCAACTGGACGATCAAGTACCGGAGCTTCCTCGCTAAGTGGGCCGATAGGAATTTCACCTGCTAGCTCATTATGCCAATAAAGCTGCATCACGCCGCTACTTGTGACCTCGCCGATGATCTCAGCATCAAGGTCCCACTTTCTAAAAATTTCAAGCACCTTTTGCTCATAGCCTTTTTTGGCGCATATTAGCATACGCTCTTGAGACTCACTTAGCATTAGCTCATAAGGCGTCATGCCAACTTCACGCATCGGCACGCGGTCTAGATATATCTTCATACCGCTACCACTTCTGCCAGCCATCTCAAAGCTGGAGCTTGTTAGTCCTGCCGCACCCATATCTTGGATGCCGATAATGTAGTCTTTTTTAAAGAGCTCCAAGCAAGCTTCCATGAGTAGCTTTTCGGCAAATGGGTCGCCCACTTGCACCGTTGGACGAAGCGATTTGTTCTCGTCATTAAAGCTATCGCTCGCCATCACAGCACCTCCAAGTCCGTCTCTACCGGTCTTTGAGCCCACGTAAATGACTGGATTGCCCACACCTTCAGCCTTACCATAGAAAATTTCATCACTTTTGCAAAGGCCAAGCGCAAAAGCATTGATTAGGATATTGCCATTAAAGCTAGGATCAAACGTAGTTTCGCCGCCGATAGTTGGGATACCCATGCAGTTGCCATAGTGACCGATACCTGCAACACTTCCTTTTAGTAAATATCTATGCTTTTTGGCTAGCTCGCTCTCGCCTCTTATCTCGCCAAAACGAAGCGAGTTCATATTCGCAACAACTCTTGCACCCATAGTAAAGACATCTCTTAAAATTCCACCAACGCCAGTGGCAGCACCTTGAAACGGCTCGATAAAGCTTGGATGGTTGTGACTCTCCATCTTAAACACAGCTGCGATCCCGTCACCAACGTCGATGACGCCGGCATTTTCACCAGGCCCTTGTATGACCCAAGGAGCTTTTGTCGGAAAGCCATTTAGGTATTTTTTACTTGATTTATAGCTGCAGTGCTCGCTCCACATCGCTGAAAATATGCCAAGCTCGAGCAAATTTGGCTCTCTGCCTAGGATTTTTAAGATCTCTTCATACTCTTGATCGCTGATTTTGTGCGCTTCTACGGTAGTTTTGTCCATTTTTAGCCTTTAAAAAATTTTGGTTGATTTTACTTAAATTCGCATAAAAACTTGATAAACCAAAGGGACGAAAACGAGACAAATTTGACAAATAAAACAAGAGCCTAAATTTCATACGGCAAGCTAAAAATATTCTGTTTGTAGTTATTGATTCGGCTCTAAATTTAACCGAAAATCAGCATTTTTGCGGCGCTGGTCTTGGCGAGCGGCTCAAATTTTAGACAAATGCCAAATTTGAAGTAGCTGTGGAAATTAAAATTTAAGTATATTAGTACCCTAAATTTGACATAAGTAAGTCGGTACTACGTCAAATTCGGCGGGCAACTACCCGCCACAAATGCCTACTTGCTCGGCATGCTATAGTAGCAAAGTATGTTTAGCAGGATACGCCCTTGCTTTTTGAGGTCTTGATCGATGACATCTTTTCTAAATTTCGCAGAGGTCGCCTGCTCTTTAGCTTCGGCTAGCTTACTACTCGGTAGGTTAAATTTAAAGTCCAAATTTTTTATCTCAAAGCCTTTGTTTCCGACTATCTTCGCGTCGATCACGGTAGCGAAAAACTCGTCAGACGCGCCCACGTAGTAGTTCGTCACGCTTCTGGCGCTTATAGGTTCGCCGCCAAAAAACGCCTTGCAAACAGGAGATTTTTGCGCGCTATAAATCACGCTCTCAAGGATCCCGCCGCCAAATTCGTAAAACTTAAATTTCTTTGAGTTTTGTAGCTTTTTTATCTCGTCTTTATCGCTCAAATCTACATTTCTACCGCTATCAAGATCAATCACTATCAGAGTTTTTACGCCGTCGCCGCTTGCATAAACCCAGCCTAGATTTTGGCTCGCCGAGTCGCTCTCGCCCGGCGATTTCACCTCGGCTCTACCCATGTAGTCGCCAAATTTTTCCTCTTTTTTGCCGCCGCTCGCCTCATAGACCGTAGTCTCGGTTATAAACCCGATCTGCTGTATACTAGCGTCGTTTTCCATATACGTACGCCACGCTCTCTCGCCGCCCATCTCGCCTGTGATGGCCGCGCAACCGCAAAACGCCAATGCCGCAATAGCCGCTAGAAATAATTTTTTCATCTCGCGCTCGCGTTTAAATTTGATAAAAGCGATCAGTTTTTAGGCGCGGCGCACACGATGTTTGATAAGATTTGCTCCTGTTTTTTAGCGTCGGCCTCTATGACTTCGCTTCTAAAATCTGCCGAGCGAGCCCGCGTTTGCGCACTAGCAAGCTTGCCGTCGCTAACGAAAAATTTAAAGTCTAGATTTTTGATCTCGGCGCTTTTGCCTTTTTTCACTCCGATATCCATCACGGTCGCAAAAAACTCGCTATTATCGGCGATTTCTTTATCGTAATAATTAGTCACGGCATGAGCTTTTACCGCCTTATCCGCCGCAAAACTCTCGCACACCGCACCCGAGTCCGCGCTAAAAACTACGCTCTCTAATATGCCGCCGCCAAACTGATAAAATTTGACCTTTTTAGCATTTCTTAGAGTCGCAAGCTCATTTTTATCGCGCATATTTACGTAGCGATAGCCGAATTTTTCCTTGTCGTCAAGCTCAAGTACCGTAAACGAAAGCCCGTTTAGCGCATACATATCGCCCAGTTTCAGCGCCATATCAGCCCTTTTTACGATTGCCATACCGATGATATCGCCATTTTTTGCGCATAAGTTGCGCTCAAATTTTCTGAGAAAAATGCGACATCACCGACGGTGCCGTCGTTTTCTAGATATTTAATCCAGTCCGGTTCAGGCGATACTACGTTAGCCGTTAGATGATCCTGTGAAGGCATGCAACCGTCCAGCAACGCAGCTAGAGCGGCTATAGATATGATTTTTTTCATTGTTTTCCTTTTCTAGAGAGTAAATTTGATCATTTGCCTAGACAAAAGCTGCTAAACATTTCGTCTAAAATTTCACTTCTCTCAAATGGTTTCGTAATACTTGCAAGTGCTTTTATCGCACTATTTAGCTCATAAGCAAAAATTTCTAGCTCCTCTTCGCTGAGTCTCAAAAAGGCTCTTTTTAAAGCCTCACTCGCCTCTTTACAGCTTAAAATTTGGCGGTTTGAGCTTAGCATGATCTCGTCGGTATCTTGTGTCTTGAGGTAGCCCTCAAGCTCTTTTAAAACTACGCTCGTATCGGTTTTTGCTGAAATTTTGATAGCGCCATCTAGCTTGGTGTCAAATTTAAAAGATAAATCACTTTTATTTAATATAAAAAAAGCCTTTTTATTTGAGTCTAAAACGAGCTTGATTATCTCTTTATCTTGCTCATCGCTTGGATTTGAGCCATCAAAAACAGCTAGGATAATGTCAGCTTCGTTTATGGCAGAGATTGAGTAGTTTATGCCGATTTGTTCGATCCTTCCAGCATTTTTTCTTATGCCAGCGGTATCTATTATACGAACTAGATGTGAGCCGATCTTGAAATTTTCTTCTATCCTATCTCTGGTCGTGCCTGCTTCATCACTTACAATAGCTCTCTCGTAAGCCAAAAACGAGTTCAAAATAGAACTTTTGCCAACATTTGGCTTACCAACGATCGCGATCTTAAAGCCATCTATGAGTCCTCTTCTTTGCTCACTAAGAGTGGCTATGCGCTCTAGTTTCTCACTATTTTTTAAAAGCATCTGCTTGGTCTGCTCTAGTAAATTTGCAGGCAAATCATCATCAGCATAATCAATCATCGTCTCAACAAAGGCAAGAGTTTTGACCACTTCGCCCCTTATCTCTCCTACAAATTTACTAAGATCGCCTTGCATTTGGCGGGTTAAAATTTTAGCAGCGATCTCACTTTTTGAAGTGATAAGCCCTTGCATCGCCTCTGCCTTTGCTATATCCATCTTGCCATTTAAAAATGCTCGCTTGCTAAACTCGCCAGGCATAGCAAGCCTTGCACCAGCTTTAATTAGTTCGTTTAAAATTCTTTCACTAACTACGATACCGCCATGAGTTTGAAACTCGACGATATCCTCACCAGTAAAGCTTGCTGGGCCTTTAAAATATATAACGATAGCTTCGTCTAAAATTTCATCATCAAGGGAGTAAATTTTAGCTAGTTTTGCGTATCTTGGCTCTAAATTTGAAAGTTTAAGCAGTTTTAAAGAGGTGGCCAGGGCGTCCATGCCGCTAAGCCTTACGATAGAAACTGAGCCGATGCCATAAGCTGTGGCAAGGGCTGCAATGGTCTCACTCATTTTTTGAAAAAGTCATTTACAACGACAAATTTACCGTCATTGCCGCTTTTTATGCCGACATATTTATCCGGAAATTTCTCGCGAAGTTTTTCAAGTGCGATCTTAACCAAAACCCCATCAAGTGGCTTCGTCTGGGCTCTACCGCTATTTTGCACACGCTCGATCACGCCATTTAGATACTGATCCATCATCGCTTCTTGATTTTGTAAAAATTGTGCGATCTCAAGGCGGATAGCAAGGTTGTATTTTGAGTTTAACCAGTTATAAAGCATGTAAGATATCGCTTTATATCTATAACCTTCTTTACCTATAAGTAGAGCCGCGTCAGCTCCATCAAGCTCTATAAGTACAGTTTCATCGTCAAATTTACTAACTTCAATTTTACTAATATCAAAACAACTTGCCTTAAAAAGACAGTTCATACCATCTTTGATCTCAGGTAAAATTTTATCAAAGTCGATTGTTGCTTTTTCTTTTTTTTCTTTTTGTAAAGCTTGAGCCACACTCTCTTCATCAGTTTGGTTAAAATTTTCAATAATAGAATTATCTAAAATATTTTTAGGAGCATTTTTACCAGCTTGTAACTCCTTTATTTCTTTTGGCTCATCAAGTCTCTTTATCACATATCCTGATTCAGCTTCTTCTTCACTCTTTTGAGCAAATGCATCTTTAGCTAGAGCTTCATTTTTTTCACTTAAATTTGACTTTTCATTTTTATGCTCTTTTTGCTCAAATTTAGTTTCGCTTTTTTCATCTCTATGTTTTTTAGGGCCTCGCTTTTTATCACTATGATCGTGTTTTTTAGCTTGCTTTTTATCTTCTTTTACGGCCTCATTCTCATCATTTTTTTTAACAAAATTTTTATCATTTTTTGGCTTGTGTTGTGGTTTTGGCTGATTTTCTAAATTTGCTTCAATGATCGCACTTCTTTTAAAAAATCCAAAAAAACCACTGCTTGGATGCTGTAAAACTTTTATATCAAGCTGGGTTACTGAGCAGTTAAGCTTCTCAGCTGCCTTTTGAAATGCCTCTTGAAGGGTATTTGCTTCTATTTTCATTAAGCCTTTACCTCCGCAGCTTTTTTATGTTTTTCAAAAAGTTTATTTACAAATACTTGCTGAACAACCGAGCAAACGTTATTTACAAACCAGTAAAGTGTAAGACCAGCTGGGAATGTCACGAAGAAAAATGTAAATATAAGAGGTAAAAATTTCATCACCTTTTCTTGCATAGGATCAGTAAATGTCGTTGGTGTAAGCTTTTGCTGTAAAAACATCGTAAGACCCATCAAAATAGGTAATACAAAATATGGGTCCATTACCGAAAGATCGTGTATCCAAAGTATCCAAGGAGCGCCTTTTAGCTCGATCGCATTTAGTAAGACGCGGTAGATCGCAAAAAATACCGGAATCTGAAGCAAGATCGGTAAGCAGCCACCCATCGGATTTGCACCATGCTTTTTATAAAGCTCCATCATATGAACTTGCATTTTTTGCTTATCATCTTTATATTTTGTCTGAAGCTCTTTTACCTTTGGAGCAAGCTCTTTAAGCTTATTCATAGATAGCATACCCTTGTATGTAAGTGGGAATAAAACTATCCTTATAACAAGTGTTAGCACAACTATAGCCCAGCCCCAGTTGCCTATATAGTTATGCAAGAAATTTAAAAATGCAAACATCGGTTTTGCTATAAATGTAAACCAACCATACTCAATAACGTCGTTTAGTCTCTCGTTCATTGAGCTTAAAATTTTATGCTCTTTTGGTCCGATATATGCGCCTAATTTTAAATTATCATTTGCCTTTACAAAAAGAATAGGATTATTGTTAGAATCTTTGTCTACGGCTACTTCAAATGGCTTTTCAAATGAGTAAAATAGCGTTGTATAATATCTATCAGATGCGGCCGCTATTGTGGTATTTGCATAGTTTTTAACCTCTTTAGCGTCACCATCTTCAATAATATTTAGGCTATCATCCGTGTTTCTAAGCATCACGCCGTGAACCGTATAGCTATCTACTGAGATGTTTGGTCTAAAGCCAGGGGTGATGAAATAATCAACACTTTTACTTAAATTTACTTCAACTTCATATCTACCATTTGGGTAAAATTTGATATTTTTTGTAACTGTAACTCCATCTAAATTTTGAGTAAGTTTTATAGTTTTAGGCTCGCTGCTAGTATCTATCTCACTAACGTCACTGCTGTATGCGACCTTAAAAGCATCGGTATTTAGCGCACTATCGTTAAATCTAAGCTCAAGTGGCAATGGATTTTGCGAAACAAGCTCTATTTTGTTACCATCTTCAGTTTTGTATTTCTCTTCAGTTAGATAGAATTTTGAAATTCTTCCTAGCTTATCTATTTTTGCTTCGTAGCTTTGACCTTTGATAGTAGCGATTATCTCATTTGAAGCTAAATTTTCATTTGATTTTGGAGTATTTTGATTTATATTTGGAGCTTTATTTTGATCTATTGTTTGAGACATTGTAGTTTGGTTTTGCTCAGGCATCACTCTTTTTGGCATAAAAAAATCATACACTATAAAAAAAACAATAGATAAAAGCGCTGCAAGAAGCAACCTTTTTTGCATAGACATCTGTTCCATTTTATTTTTTTTCCTTTAATTTATCTAATACTTTTACGACATAAAATTTACTATTCTGACAAGGGACAAACCAAAAATTTATATTTTTGGTATCACTTTTTTGAGATATAAAACATAAGTTAAATTTTTTGTAGATGATTGGGTAATTGATACCGCCTTTAAAAAGCTGATTACATTTTAAAATTCGCATGAAGGTTGCAAAAAAAGCAGAAAAAAAACTATTTGTTTGAAATTCCCAAATCGCGTATTGTGAACAAGTCGGGTAATAGCGACAGCTTTTTGGTAGAAGTATGGAAATATATTTTTGATAAAAAGCGATAGCTTTAATCGCAATTTTTTTCATTTTAAACATCCCATTTTTTTTGTAGACCAACTTAAATTTTTACAAATTTTTTCAAATGAAATCTCTGTAATTCCATTTTTTGCGATCATAATATATGTGCCATCTTTTAATTCACTAGAAATGTTAAAAAAAGCGGCTCTCAAAAGTCTTTTAGCTCTATTTCTAACTACCGCTTTTCCTACTTTTTTACTAGCAACTACTGCTATTTTTTTTTCATTTGTTGGTTTATAAAAAACAATGCAAGCATCACAATGCCACTTGCTAGCCTCTTTATAAACTTGAGAGAATTCTTTTGAGCCGCTTAACGACTCAAAACCAGCTAAGCAGCCAATCTTTTTCTACCTTTGGCACGTCTAGCGTTTATTACCTTTCGGCCATTTTTAGTTTTCATTCTTAAGCGAAAGCCGTGAGTGCGTTTTTTAGGGGTTTTATGAGGTTGATAAGTCCTTTTCATTTCTATCCTTAAAGTTAATATAAAAAGTGGGATTTTATCAAAGCAATACTTAAATTCCTTTGAATAACTTAGCTTAAAAAGCCATAACTCAAACTTTAAGCAAATCAAGTTATAATCCAAAAATGAATTTTAATAAAGACAATAGGCTTTTAAAAAAATTATTTTTCTTAAAACAAATTGGATATAAGTTTATTGATAAAAATTTTCTTAGTCTAAGTAATTATCATGATTACAACAATATTGATGAGCTAAACCGCGAAGTAAAAAAATGTTCTCTTTGCTCTTTGCGAAATAGTTCAAAAGGCGTAACAGCTGGCATCGGCAATGAAAATAGCAAAATCATGTTTATATTATTTTCTAAAAAAAGTGGCTCTTATGAAAATAACAGTAAAAAATTTTTAGAAAATGCCATAGAAAAAAGTTTAAATTTAGATATAAAAGAAATTTATATAAGCTCTCTAATTCGTTGTGAAATTTCGCAAAATGATGATAAAAGTCCGATTTTAAGCCGCTCTATCGAGCTTTGTCGTCCTTATTTGCTTGAAGAGATTAGGCTGATAAAACCAAAGATAATCGTGACTTTAGGAGAGAAAGCCTTTATGTATTTATATCCAAATTTATTGCTAAAAGGCGGATTTGCAAGCATAAGAGGTAGTATTTTAAAAAATGAAAATAGCCTTATTTTACCAACGTTTTCGCCAGAGTGGATCAGCAAAAATCCTAGTTTTGAAAATATTTTTATAGATGATTTAAGAAAGATCAAAGGAGTGATATGAGAAAAATTTTACTTTTTTTAGCCATTTTTTCGACTATTTTTGCATCACAAGATGAGATAAATTTTGAGAGTAATATTACAAAAAACCAAAGTCTATCAAGTATACCTCCAGCAAAGATTACTTATATAAATTTAGAACCAGAATTTTGTGATAATGCCTGCTTAAATGAGCTTATTAAGTCTGATTTACTGGCTAGTTTTATGGCAAGATTTGAGCCAGCAAAAATAGATGATAACACTCTTTTAGAGCTTTATATCTCTCTTGGTGGTGAAGCTATTTTAAAAGTTAATAAAAGCGGTAAAATCGCTGTAATCATCCCACAAAAGATTATAAAATCTTATGCAAATGTTGTATCAAATGCGGTCTTAAGCTATGTCTTAAAGCAAGACGCAGATGTTGAGATCAAATTTATAAATAGCAACGATGAAAGCCCACAAAGTCTTACAAATGCTATGCAAACGGCTAGAGCCCAAGGCTTTAATTATTTTATCGCAGCCCTTACATCAAATGGTGCAAACATTATGAATTCGCTAGTTCTATCAAATGAGCTTATCTACATTCCAAGCGTTCATAGCTCTTTTATCATAAATCCAAAACCAAATTTGATCTTTGGTGGCATTGATTATAAAGAGCAAATTTCAGCTTTACTAGCTTACTCGAACGAAAAGATAGTTGCATTTGACGATGGTAGTTCATTAGGGCAAAAGCTAAATGAATATGTCCGCATGCAAAGTAGCGATTATCATGAAGCCTCTATCGTAGGCAAAGATATAAATTTAAACGATACTTTAAGTAAAAAATCTAAGTTTGATAATGCAAGTATATTTTTAAACATCCCAATCGTCAAAGCTTCTCTTGTAGCAACGCAGATGAGGGGCTTTGAGATAAAACCATACGCACTTTTAAGCACACAGATAAATTTTTTACCAAATATCTTTAATGCCATCGCACAAAGAGATAGACAAAATCTTTTCATTGCAAACTCATTAAATCCTATTAACGACTTATTTTTGGGGCTTGGTGATCTTTTTGATGTAGATTTTAGATATTCGCAAATCGGCTATTCAAGTGCTTTTGGTGCCGAGTATATATATACAAATTTTATAGATAAAAGTGCTGATAGAATTTTTACCGAAAGAGTTGAAAACTCACAAGTTTTATATGGAGTTAAAATTTATAACGCAAAAGGCGACCACTTTGACGAAGCAAATCAAGAAATTTTGCTCGATTAAAATAGCTCAATGTAAAAGCACAAAGTGGCTAAAGTTAAATTTCTAAACTTAGCCACGATCTAAAATTTAGAATTCTCCAAAAATTTCTTTATCTCATCATTTATCTTTGCAAGTCTCTCTTCTTTCATAAAGGCTAACGTAATCGTCGCTCTAAAAAGTAGTTTTTCGGCATTTTTGTCATCAAATTTATAAATTTCTTGCTCCAAAACAAGACTAGCTTTTTTAATCTCCAATACCTTGCTTCGCACAAAAATTTCATCTCCAAGCACAGCAGAAGCTATAAATTTAGCCTCCAGCGACGAAACTACAAAGTATCCGCCCTCTTTTGTAAAATCTAGCCCAGCCTGAAAAAATGCTTCACTTCTGGCTCGCTCACAAAATTTAATGTAGTTTGTATGATAGACTATGCCACCAGCATCGGTATCTTCGTAGTAGATTCGTATTTTCACAGCCACTCCTTAGGCTTTTAGATTAAGGCACATTTTACTGATTTTTCTTAAAAGACCCATTATATCCGCCTCTTTTTAGTCGCGCAACTTTAAATTTTGCCCATGAGAGCTACTAAAATCATAATTTACATTTGCGTTAAATCCGTTTACGCCGCTTATCATATTAATCCTTTTAAGCCTTTATATCCACGCCCTTAGCGTTAAATTTCATTATCGCCTCAAGTTCTTCTAAATTTTTTCTAGTATTTTGCTCTAGCTCTTTGTCGTATTTTCTGTTTTTATCCAGCATCTTTTGCGTTCGCTTTTCTTGCTCGATTAGCTTTTCTAGGCGTTTTTGCGCCTCTTTCATATCCTCTTGCATTATTTCAAAGAGGCTTTTTGATTCTTTGCCGTTGTCACTGACGTTTATCTCGCCGACAAATTTTAAACTCCTTGCAAAATCTACGAAATCTTTTAAATCTTGAGGCAATGAATCCACTAAAGATTGCGAGTATTTATCGTATTTATGTCCATGCAAGTCGGTAAAGGCTTTAATTTTTGCTTGGTACTCTTGTGAGGATATGTTTTTATCTAGCCCGTTAATCTTGCCGTGATAGGTGGTTTCACCTTCTATGGCGTGACTATTTTTGTTTAAAATGCCGACCAAAAGCCCGCCTTTGGTTATATTGCCGTCTTTACCAGTATATTTGTCTTTTGTAGTATCAAAATACATCCCGCTGTTTATATCCTCTTTGCCGCCGCTGTTGCTGTTTAATATATCGGTAGATGGTTTTAATCTCTTATGCTCTGAGTAGTAACCGATCGTGGAGCTATTATAAAAAGTAGTCGTTATGCTAGTTCGTTCATTTCTTTGAAAGCTACTATCGGCTCCCATATAGTCTGATATTTTGCTATGAAGCTTTAATACCTTGAGCGTTTTATTGTCGTATTCGTATCCTTGAGGAAATTTGGCAAGGTCTTCTTTGCTAAAACTTTCTTTGGAATTTAAAACGTCCTCACCGACTACTTGGGATAAAATTTTATATGCATTGCCGACTGTTTTGGCTATATCTATGTTTTTAAAATCGGCTTTTAAAATTCCCGAATTAGTATTTACGTTCACGAGCGATTTTAAGGTATCTGAGTGGATTTTGTAGTCCTTTGGGATACCTGCGGCTTCGTTAAATTCGGACGTAAAATATCCGTCCGCACCTACTTTATAGCCTAAAACTTCGTTAAATTTGTGCTCGACCGTATCTAGCTGTGAGATTTCATTTTTATATATGATTTGACTCTTTATGCTATGTTTTTCATTTAGCTGAAAATTTTTAGCAACACTAGAAAACCCACCGATACCGCTTAACATCATAAATCCTTTTAAAATTTAGTTTTAAGCTATATCGGCAAAATTGAGAAAATATCTAGCAAAATAATAAAAACTATCAAAAAGACATACAAATTTCTATGCCAAAGTTAAAATTATCTGCGCGTCTTTCTCGTTGTCAGATCGCACTTGGCGCCGCGAGTAATCATCAAAGACTGATCGTAAAATAAAATAAGCACCACCGAAACCCCGACGCCTAGAGCTAGCGAGACCGTCGTAGTCGTGATCGCGTTATCGAAAAATATGATTAGGTATTCGTTTTTCTTAGCGATATCAGTCTCGTTTAGAAACGAAAACAGCGCCAAAATGCCTTTATACGCATAGACTCCAGGCACCATCGGCAAAAGCGCGGGAAATGCGATGATCTCGGCGGGCACTTTTAGCCGTTTGGCAAAGAGCATACCTAAAACCCCGCTTAAAAATGATACTATGAGAGTGGCGACGCTGATGTTAAAAAATCCCATCTGCATGATCCAAAAGCGGCTAGCGTGCGCAAATGCCGCAAGCAGCGCGCAAAATGCGAGAGTCCTTTTTGGCGGAGAGCTAGCGTAGGCAAAACCGAGCCCCGCCACCGCCGCAAAAGCGCCGTCTATGAGAGTCGCGGTCAAAAGCTCAAACATGTAAAATCTCCGCATTGCTAAGCGAGAGCGTAATATAGACGCCAACCGCTATGCAAAGTATCAAAATGCCCGTACTCACGGCCCTGCTGATGCCTACAAGCGTGTTGTCGTTTATGATATCAAAGACCGAGTTTATGAGAAAAACGCCCGGCATCAAGAAGAGTATCGACGAGCCGATCGCCACGTCGCTAGTGTGCGTAAAGCCGTAAAATACGCCAAGATAAGCGATAAAAGAGACGACGAATGAGACCAAAACGTATTGGATTTTTAAATTTACGCCAATTTTAGCAAGCGCGAATTTAAGGCTATATCCAACAAGCGTCGCGAAAAATACGCATACGACTGAGCCCGCGTCGCCGCCAAAAAGCCTGCAAAACGCCGCATTTGCAAGGCTGATCAAAATAAGCGAGCTTGTAAATTTATTCGCCCCGATGCGCATGACGCCCTCAAACTGCTCTTTTGCCTCGTTTAAGCTTAAATTTTCATCCAAAATCCGCCAGCTAAGCGACGAAAGCTCGGAAATACGGCTAAAACTCACATGACCAAACGGGATCTTTTTTACGTAAGTTCGGCGCAGGGAGTTGTCGGCCGAGTCCATGACGCTAATCGTAAAATACTTCACGAAAATCGTCACGCTAACGTCGTAGCCGTAGTGTTTAGCTATGCGGTCTACGCACTTTTCTACGCGTGCGGTGTAGGTACCAGCGCTCACCATCGCACTCGTGTATTCGGCTAGAAAATTTGTTAAAACTTGAATATCAGGCTTTGCGTTCATTTTGGCTAATCTTAAATTTCACAAAAAATAAAATGATTTGTAAAACAAGCATGATTTTCATCACATATTCACTCGCGCTATGCATTTTGGCAAATTCAGCCGTCTGTGTCGCGTCAATACCCAAATTTTGAGCATAAACTATAAAAGGCGTAAAGAAAAATACAAAGCTAAAAGCTAAAGCCAAATTTAAAAAAGCAAGCATTAACATGCTAAATTTTAGTGAAAAAATAAGCTTTTTTCTAAGATCAAATAGCTCACCAATCATTACAACTATGCTTACAAAAAGCAAAATATAATTAAATTTCAAAAATATCTTTGTCATCATTTGACCGCTCATAAAATGCGTAAGTACGCCATCTCCTATGATACTTTGCGGGAAAAATATGACTGGCGCCACCAAGATACCAAGCGTTAGCTCAGCTCCTATAAGTACTGCCAAAAGCAAAAAATAAACTCCTCTCAAACTATCTCCTTTATATTTTTAACTTCGCGCAAAAGCCTCTATCAAAGCCAGCCAAATCTTTGTAAAAACTATACTCAAAACCATTGGCCTCTAAGAATTTTTGCATACTTGCTTTTTGATCGTACCCCATCTCACAAGCAACGTTTTTGATATTACGATCTTTTGCTATAAGAATAATGTCTTTTAAGATTTCATCTCCTACTTCACCTCCAAAGAGCGCACTTTCTGGCTCATTTAGTACAAATTTACTAAGTTTATAGCCTCTTGCAATATATGGCGGATTTGAAACCAAAATATCAATATCTTCTAAAATTTCATCCACATAAGAGCAGTTTAAAAATTTGATCCTCCCACCTACATCAAATTTATCTGCATTTTTTTTAGCAAGCATCAAAGCTTTTTCGTTGATGTCTGTCGCTACGATATTTGCCTTTGTTTTTAGAGCTAGCATGATACTAATAATGCCGCTTCCTGTGCCTATTTCTGCGATCTTTGGTTCATTATATTCGCGTGAAATTTCTATTACTTTATCCACTAAAATTTCTGTTTCAGGTCTTGGGATCAACACTCCGCTTTCCACGTAAAAATCAAGCCCATAAAAGCTAGCTTTACCAGTTATATATTCAAGAGGCTCGTAGTTTTCATACCTTTTAACTAGAGCAAAATAGCCGCTCTCATCAAATTCATTTTTTTGATTTAAAAATATCCATTCAATGCTTACATCAAGATAGTTCATAAGCAAAATTTTAGCGACTCTGCTTGGATTTTGACAAAGTGAGCTTAGTCTTAAACTAGCCTCTTTAAGAGCCTCTTCAATTTTCATTTTCCAGCTCGTTTATACGCTCAAAAAGGCTTGGGTGCGAGTGATAGACGAACGCATAGAGCGGATGAGCCTTCGGGAATGCCTTGTTTTCGCTGCCTAGCTTTTTTAGCGCGCTTATCATGTCGGCTTTATTTGAGACGTCGCCCGCGAATTTATCGGCGCCAAATTCGTTCGCGCGGCTAAAATACGAGCTAATCGGCGAAAATAAAAACCCGAAAATCGGCGAAAAAAGTAGCAAAAATACGATCGTTCCGCCGCCTCCGCTATGAAGCCCAAGCGCTTGATACGCCGCGTCTGGGATATTGCCGAATATCAAAAACATCGCAAAAAGCATAACCGCGCTTAGAGCTATCATTTTTAGGATATCTTTGTGCTTAAAGTGCCCCAGCTCATGCCCCAAAACGGCGATTATCTCCTCTAAGCTTAGTTTTTTAACGAGCGTGTCGAAAAGCACCACGCGTTTAGTCGCGCCAAGGCCGCCGAAATAGGCGTTTAAGCGGTTATCGCGCTTGCTGGCGTCTATCGTAAAAACGCCGCTACTTTTAAACCCGCACTGCGCTAAAAGCCCTTCTATACGGCTTTTTAGCTCGCCCTCTTCTAGCGGCTGCATTTTGTTAAAGATAGGCGCGATGAGCGTCGGGTAGATGAGATTTATAACAAGCGCGACCGCGAAGCTAAGCAAAAACGCCCAAAACCACCAAAAATCGCCCAAAAATCTAATGCAAAGCAGTACCAGCCACACAAATAGCGTGCCAAAAACTAGCGTTAGCGCGAGCGTTTTAAGCAGGTCAAGCGCAAAAATTTTAGGCGTTACGTTTGAAAAGCCGAGCTTTTTATCTTTGACGAAGGTTTCGTAGATATTTAGCGGTAGTTCTAGCAGCGACGAAACGAGCAAAAATACCATAACCATAAAGACGTTATCGCCTATATCTCCCGTTTTATAGGCATGCCCCGATATCGCGCCAAGCCCCCAGCAAGCCCACATCATAAATATCGCGGCGTGATAAAAAAGGCTTGCTATCTCAAATTTTTGATTGCTTATCGCTGCGGCGGCGGCGGTTTCGTACTCGCTTTGAGGCAAAACTACGGCGGGCTTTTTGGCCTCCGCACGGATAAAGCCTATCTGCAAAATCGCCAAAATCGCCTTTACCGCAACGTAAAAAAAGTAAATACCAAGTAAAAAATAAAACATATCTTTCCTTAAATTTTATAAAGGCTAAAGCAACCGTAGTCGGTGCGCACGGCCAAAAATTCCTCGCCGTTTATGCGCTCGAATTTCGCCTCGCAGCGCTTCACGACGTACGAGAGTCCAAAGCTAAGCTGCAAATTTCCGCTTTTTAGATCGATGATACGGGCTTTGTCGTAGCTAATTAGCGCGAGTCGAGAGCCATCTGCGCTAACGCTAATTTTCTGGGCCTTGGCGCATTCGCCCCGCAACCACGCGGGAGTTTGCCGCGAGCCTGCGGCGTCAAAATAGACTAGGCCGCCCCCATAATACTCCCTGCCTAGCAGCGAGCCGTCATTTAAAAAGCAAATGTCGCTAAGCGCACCGAAGGCCTCTTTTATCTCATTTAAAATTTCTCCGTTTAGAGCGTTTAAAATTTTGATCTCGTTTTGTTTGCAGCTTAGAGCTAGCTTTGCGCCGTCCGTGCTAAACGCTACGCAAAACGCAGCTCCGCAGCCCGAGTCCGTTTTGTATTTGCCAAGAGACGAAAAATCCCCGTCTTTTAAAAGATAAATTTGACCGTAAGCCGCAAATGCCGCCGTCTTGCCGGACGCGCAGATAAAGCTTGTAATATCGCCGTTTCTTTTTATTTTTAGCTTTTTAAAGACGTTTGTAAATTCGCCCGTTTGAGGGTTAAATTTAAAAATATCGTGATCTAAGTCCAGTAGCAAATTTTCGCTCGCGCGCTCCGCGTGCCACGCAAGCGGTTTTGGCAGGACGATATCGCCTCTTATCGCTCCGTCTGCGCCCAGCCTAGTTAGAAAATCTACCGAGTCCTCTTCTTTGTAGTCGCCGCATTTATAGACGAAAAACTCATCGCCTACGCCCGCAAAGGCTAGCGCGCCCGTATATCCGCCGCCGATATAGACATGCAAACTCGCCTCGCCGGCTTTTGCGCCAGCATTTTGCATGACGTAGCCTTTCTTCAGGCTCTCCCACTCCTTTTTTACGTAAGCTTTTTGTGCCTCGCCCGCACTCGCAAACTCCTTTTGCGTCTGCCTAGTTTTGCCGTTTTTGGCGCTCTCGCTAACTAAAATTTGACCCTCTACGCGCAAATTTAGGCGGTCGCCGTTAGCTAAATTTACGAGATTTTTCATCAAATTTACTTTAAAAAATTATCGTAAAACGAGCTGATAAAAAGCACCAAAATAATAAACGGCACGACAAATTTGATATACCAAAACCAGATATTTATTAGTTTTGCATGCTTTTCACTACCTTGCAAAATTTCTTTTTTTGCATCATCTTTTAGCACCCAACCTACAAATATTGCACAACCAAATGAAGTAAATACAAAAAATATCGTTGCACTTATTGCATCATATGCATCAAAAATATTCTTACCAAAAATGCTTACGTGACTTAGTATGTTTGTGGCCATCAGCGAAGGTAAATTTCCTAAAACAAATATGCCTCCAAGGACTAAAAATATTGCCTTTTTGCGTTTTATCTTAAATTTTTCTTGAAGTGTCGTGATTATTACTTCATATATTGGTAGTGATGTCGTAAGTGCAGCGATCATTAATAGTATAAAAAATGCAACCGCGAAAAAACCACCAAATGGCATGTGAGAAAAAACAATTGGTAGTGATTTAAATACCAAACTTGGGCCACTATCTGGCGATACACCATAGCTAAAAAGAGAAGGAAAAATCATAAATCCTGCAAGCACGGCAATTACCGTATTTAAAATGCCTGTAATGATAGAAATTTTAACCAAACCCTCATCCTTTTTCACAAAGCTAGAAAGAGTGATCATCACACCAAATCCAAGCGAGAGCGCAAAAAATACCTGTCCCAAAACATCAACGAAAAGCTTTAAGTTTATCTTTGAAAAGTTAGGTGTCAAGTAAAATTTTACGCCCTCTATTGCACCATCAAGCGTGATATTTTTAGCGATCATAATAAGCATTAAAATAAAAAGCAGAGGCATTAAAAATTTTGCTGATCGCTCGATACCGCCGACCGCGCCTTGCACCAAAATAGCGTAATTAACTAGCACAAAAACAAGTGTCGCAAAGCTTATAGCAAGTGGATTACTTACGATATTTTGTTCATAAAATGCACTTGTCTCCTCAAAACTAACCACATGTGATAGGTCAAGCAAGCCAAATGAAATTTGGGCGATGTAGTTTAGCACCCAGCCACCAATAACCATATAGTAAGCCATGATACCAAAAGCACCAACAAGCCCCATCCAGCCAACGATCTGCCACTTTTTGCTGATTTTTTTGCCATTTATCGATCCACCAAAAGCATCCACAGCGTTGCATTTTAGGCGTCTACCGATCGCGTTTTCAACTAAAATCATAGGAATCCCTATGACAATCATTGCTATGCAAAATATCAAAACATAAGCACCACCACCGTTTTGTCCGACCAAATACGGAAAACGCCACGTCGCACCAAAGCCGACCGTAGCTCCTGCAACAGCTAAAATGTATGTGAGCCTTGAACTCCAAGATTTTCTATCCATCTTTTTGCCTTTGTGAAAAATAGGGATTATATAAAAAAATTGATTAAATTTTGCTAGCAGCAAGCGGTGTTAGGATGCAAGCTCAGTTTTTTGTTAATTCTAAGAATTTTTACGAATAATTTTTCTTTCACGTTTTGTTTTTATTGACAATTTTAGACAACTGCTTAAAAATAAATTTATTGGTGCAAAACACCAAATTCCACATATCCCTCCATCGCAATGAATAATATCCAGCCCTCCTTGGGACCACAAAAATAGTGATGTTCTGGGATATTTTCAACTATAAATTTTAAAAAATCATAAAAATACTCAGGCGCAAATTTAATCTCTATATTTGTTAAGTTGTCGCCGATATAGTTTATATCATCACTTAAAATTTTACTTTTGATACTTGGATCTGAGCTGAGAAATTTTTCAATGTCGGTAAAATTTTTATATTCAGCCGTTTTGTAACCTTTTAAATTTTGCAAAACTGGCTTTGAGCCGATAAAGGTAAAATTTTGCTCTATAAATTTCGCCCCATCGTTACTCACGCACCACTTATTACTAAAATTTGATAAAAAAGCGAGCATCTCATCGTCAGCTGAGATAAAATTTGAAACTAAATTTTTCTGGCTCATTTGCCTCCTTTTTTATAAATTTTTAGCAAAACTACCCATAATCCTTTAAAAACAAAGATCGCATAGAAATTAATGATTAAATTTAGGATTGTGGATAATTTTTTATTGCTAATTCGCACATAAAACTGGTTCAGGTTTTAGCTTCACGCTTGGAGCTGTTTTGCTAAAGCTTATGAGATCCTCTGTCGTTTGGATACTAAAAGGTAGGCGTGTGAGGCAAACTTTAAAAATTTCAGCTGCAGCTATTGCATCATTTAGGGCTCTGTGGTGGGTATTATTTATGCCAAGAAGCTCTTTTAGCGAGCCAAGTCCGTATTTTTGCGAAGCGATAGTGCGGCGACTAAGATCGATGGTGCAAAGCTTCCTATTTAGCAGCATACCAAGGCCGATCTCATTTAGGCTGTGAGAGATAAAGCCATAGTCAAAATTTACGTTATGGGCGATAAAGACGCTAGTTCCTAGAAAAATTTTAAACCGCTCAAGCACACTTAATAAATTTGGCGCACCAACTAGATCGCTCGTCTTTATACCGGTTAGCTCGATGATATTTTCAGGCACCACATTAGCTGCCACAAAGCTTTCAAAACGCCCTATCTCAACACCATCTTTCATTTTTATTGCACCGATTTCAATAATCTGTCCGCTCGTCGTACCACCAGTCGTTTCGATATCAACCACGCAAAATTCCTGCTCGCTAATATCTCTAAATCTCGTGCCAAGCTCGATCTCATTCTCTTCATTTCTAGTGATGTCAAGCCCAAGAGTTCGCCACATATCAAGGTCTCGCACGTCAATGAGCGACGAAATTTCTTCGATATCACTAAATCTTAAAATAAACTCATGATAGCCTAAATTTTGCCTAGCTAAAATTTCTATGCTATTTTCTAAACGCTGTTTTTTTGGTTTCAAAACTCAAGCTTTATGGCGCGAATGGCTTGTTCGTAAGAATTTGATGAGAAGATGTAGTTGCCAGCCACCAAAATATCAGCTCCGGCCTCCTCAAGATCAGGCGCATTTAGTCCGTTTACGCCACCGTCCACTTCGATAAGACACTTAGCATTTTTTCGTTCTATCAGCTCTCGTAGCGCCCTTGTTTTTTCAAGCACGACTGGCATAAATTTCTGACCGCCAAAGCCAGGATTTACGCTCATTAAAAGCACTATATCGACTTCATCTATGATATGCTCGATCGCACTAACTGGCGTATGCGGATTTAACACGATGCCAGGGCCAACGCCGTTTTTTCTAATGTGATCGATGAGCCTTAATGGGTGTTTCTCCTCTTCGATGTGAAAGGTTAAAAATTTTGGCTTTAGCGGTAAGAAAAGGTCGGCAAAAAATGAGTTATTTTCAACCATCAAATGTATATCAAGTGGCTTCGTGGCTGCTTTTGCAACGGCATTTACCACGACTGGTCCGATGGTTAAATTTGGCACAAAATGCCCATCCATAACATCAACATGCACCAGATCACACCCAGCCTCACAAATGGCTCTTATCTCAGCTGCCAAATTTCCAAAATCAGCCGATAAAATACTAGGTGCAACGTACATTTCTTCTCCTCACTTGGTTACAAATACAAAGCCTATTTCGTCATCTTTTACATCTAGTCTATTCATGATGCCTACACTATTGTGATCGAAAAAAACATCATCGGATAAAATTTTAGGCAAGCTAACTTTTGCTTTTATGCCTTTTTGCCAAAGATGAGTCAAAAATTTATCCGTAATGATACTAAAAATTTGAGAATATCCACTTAAATAATCATTTGAATCATCGCCTTCAGGCATAAAAATAGAGCAAATTTTGTCTAATTTATCTTTTTTTACACCAAATAGCACTCTTGCGTAAATATCACCATAATACTGAACACAAATACGCAAGTAATCGCACTCATCCTCTATGTCAAGCGCACTAACTTTGGTATCAACGCACAAAATTTCTTCTTCTGCTAACTGTGAGATAATTTTGCTCCCAATTTGCGTCACATAAGATGAAATTTGAACAACACTCTTGTTGATATCTACTGGCTCCGCATCAAAGTCTCTTTTTTTAAGATAAAAAATAGTGTCATCTTTGTAAAAGTCATTTAAATTTTTATAGATAAATATATTTGCATCTTTAAGGTACGTTATTAATTCAATAGATAAATTTGATTCGTTTATGCCACAAAGCGAAATAAATGCACCTGATCTTTTGCTAATGCTAGCAAGTTTGATTAGAAATTTTGCACCCCTTATATTTAAAGCGCCAGAAATATTTACCCATAAAATAAAAAATTTATATCCGATTTTTAGCATAATGTCATGAGCTGACATATCAAAATCTTCAATAAAATCTGAGTCCATAAAACTTTTTATGGCATAAATAACGACACCATCTTTTATAAAAGTATCTATCTGATTTTGTCTTAATCTCACATGATTTAGCTGTGATACTGCATAACTATATAAATTCTTTTTTTTATTAAACTCGGTCGCATCTCTAGCCTCAACCACATCAAATGAGCGATTTTTGAGATAATTAGCCAAATAGTGCTTATACTGCTCAGTTGAGTTGTAAATGAAAACTTTGTCATTTGCGTTGTTTAGAAATTTATTTAAAAACAAGCTTGCGATATTTTCACTTTCAAACATTGAAATATTTAAAATATTCTTAACTGTTTTCATCATCAATTCATAAAAAATTTCATTGTAATCGCAAATCGCAAATACTATGCCATGCTTTTGCGCTTCTTCGCTTAAATTTTCAATTACTCTACCAAGCCAAATAGGGCTAAAAAATGTAACATTTTTTAGTGAGAGCAGTATAGCGCTGATATCACGCGATAAAATTTGGTTTATATATTTTTCACTTAATTTTAATGGAATATTCTCTGCTTCCAAAAAACCAAAAGGCCTTATAATTGCCATAGAACCATTAAAAGTTAATTTCATTTTTGTAGAGCTTTTTTAATAAATATAATGGTTTGCATCTCTGGATAAATATTGATATCTAAAATTTTATCAACTCCAAAATCATAAAATTCAGGCCTACTGGACTCATAAGAGAGCAAAATCTCAAAAAAACAAAGCATCTCTTTATCAATCTTGCTTAATGATTGTTTGTTTATATTCATCGCTTTTAAAAAAATATCCCAAAGACTAAAGCCATATTTTTTTTGCAAAATTTTATTATAGCTTACGTCAGAATACGAAATAACGTCTGACATGCAAGATGGAAATTTCGAAAATAAATTCTCACACACTATAATACAGGCCATAGAATACGAAGCAAGCGATAAATAGTTATAGTGCTTTTCTTTAAAAGAGTTTAATATCTTTAGCCAATCTGATAAAATTTTAGCATTAAGCTCGATCAAATCGACGATTTTAAAATTAAATACCTTATAAATTTTTGGGGATTTTAAAAATATAAAATAAGAAAGCACTATCGCTCTAAAAGTATCAACGCCAAGCATATTTGCTATTACTACCAAATCATTACCATCATAAGGAATATCAAATTTTGCACGCTTAAAAATGGAGCTAAAATAAGTTTTAAAAGATGCTATATTTTGCAAAGTAGCAACTGCCTCAGTTACATTACCAGCTAACAAAAAGTGCTCAATCTTTTCAAAAAGAGTTGGCATCTGTAAAACAAAATCAACATTTTTTTCGATCAACTCTTTACTAAGCATTTTGTATCACTCAAGATTTCTAAATATTTTTGCTATTTATAATTATAGGCAAAGGCGTTATTTTATCTAGATTATTAATAAAAATCAATTCTTTTAAAAAAGAATCTATTTAAGCATTACTTTTGTTTGTTTTAGATAAAATCAGCAGAAATTTTTGTTTATAAGGAAAAAAAAATGTCAAAAAGATGTGCGATAACAGGCAAAGGACCGATGATAGGCAACAATGTGAGCCACGCTAACAATAAAACTAAAAGAAGATTCTTGCCAAATCTTAGAACGATTCGCGTTACACTAGAAGATGGTACTACAAGAAAGATAAAAGTTGCTGCTTCTACTCTAAGAACGATGAAGAAACAATCAAACTAAGAATATAAAATGAAGAGGAATTTATGTCTTTTCTCTCAAGACTTTTAAAATTCCTCAACTGGTCAAACTCTACAAAACCAGAAATAAGCCTAGATACTGAGCTTTACGAACAATTAAAACCTTTTAGATTTCCACTAATTTCAGTCGTATTACTGTTACTTTTTGGAACATTAGGTTATGTCTTAATAGATAATTTCTCGCTAATAGATGCCTTTTACCAAGCTGGCATGACTTTTACAACAGTTGGTTTTACCGAAGTTGCTCCAATAACTCCAAAGGGCAGAATTTTTACTATCACGTTTATACTTATTGGTTTTATTATATTTACACTATCGATTGGTATTGTGGTTGAGGTTTTAAAAAGAGGCACATTAATTAGCATTTTAAAGGAACGACGCATGCTTTATAGGATCGCAAGACTAAAAAATCACTTCGTTATTTGTTATCACAATCTATACACAATCGAACTTAGTGCTCAATTTCGTGAAAATCATATACCTTTTGTAGTGGTCGATGACAGAGAAGATATCGCAGAGCTAGCTCAAATTTATAAATATCCATATTTCATAAAAGCTCAGCCACATACACAAATTGCCTTTTTGAAAACACATCTATCAAGCGCAAAAGGACTTATAACTCTTAGCTCAAATATTGCTGATAACATCGCCCTTATAGCATCTGTAAGACTTTATGAAAAAGAGATAGGTCGTAGAAAGCCTTATCATATCATCACAAATGCAGAGACAGAAGACGATACGCAAAGATTAAAAAAATTAGGCGCTGACAATGTAGTAAGCCCATCTCGCTTAGTCGCGCAGCGGTTAAGTGCTATGAGCGTAAGGCCAGATATGGAAAATTTATTAGAGCAGTTTTTGTATACAAAAAATTCACCTATCGATATAGAAGAAATTCTTGTGCCTGATTACTCTTGGATAAGATTTAAAAGATTAAAGGAAACTCATCTACGAAATATAACAAATGCAGACATAGTAGGCATTAGAGATATAAATAATAATTTTGTACCAATGCCAAATGGCGATACATTAGTAGGAACAGGATCAAAGCTTTTAGTTATCGGTACCGTTGATGGAATACGTCTAACCAAGCGCGTTGTAAAAAGCAAACACAAACCTGAAGAATTTAAATACGTATAAAATAAATTTTTCTACTCATTCTTTTTAAAAATTTAAGCAATGGCTTGGCACCTTTTTTATATCCAAGCATTTACAAAGTCTTGATAAAATTTCTCAAATTTTTATAGGAGCCGATATGTTACATGAATATACAGACCTTATAAATGAGCTAAAGAAAACCGATGCTCGTTTTGCTACTCTTTGCAAAAAACATGATGAGCTAAATAAAAAAATAGATGAGAATCTAGCAAAACCATCTGAAATCGATAATTTAAAGAAAGAAAAGTTAAAACTAAAAGACGAAATTTATGCTCAAATTTTAAAGCATAAAAAGTAAGAATAAATTTATCTAATCTTTGAGATTAGATAATAAACTCTGGTTCAAATTTTGTCCCATTTACTCGAACTATTCTTGCTGGTATACCAACGACTGTCGCGTTTGCTGGGACATTTTTTAACACAACTGAGTTTGCGCCGATCTTAGCATTTTCACCGACCGTTATGGCACCTAGTATTTTCGAGCCAGCTGCGATAGTCACACCATTTCTTACAGTCGGATGTCTTTTGCCACATTCTTTTCCGGTGCCTCCAAGCGTTACTTGATGATACATCATTACATCATCGCCTATCTCAGCTGTCTCACCGATAACCACACCCATACCATGATCTATGAAAAATCTCTTGCCGATCTTTGCTCCAGGATGGATCTCGATGCCCGTTAAAAATCTTGCAATTTGCGAGATGAGTCTAGCTAGAAAAAAATACTCTTTTTTATATAAAAAATGAGAAATTTTATGAAACAAAACCGCATGAATACCAGGAGTGTTTATAAGTATTGCCAAAAAGCAACACTTATGTACCGATGGGTCTTTTTCACGAACAGTTTGAACTAGCTCCTTTAGACTCTCCAACATATTTTTATGCTCCGTAAAGCTCTGTACTTAGGTATCTCTCGCCGTTATCTGGAGCTATGAAAAGTACTTTTTTACCAGCGCCAAGTCTTTTAGCCACTCTTTTTGCAGCCACGTAAGCAGCACCACCGCTTATACCTATCATGAGTCCATCACTTTTAGCGATTGCTCTAGCTGCGTTTAGCGCATCATCGTTGCTCACTTTTTCTACTTCACTAACTAGGCTCATATTCATAGTATTTGGTAAAAATCCGGCTCCAATGCCTTGAATTTTATGCGGCCCTGGGTTGCCACCACTTAAAACCGGCGATGCTTCAGGCTCTACTGCGATGATCTTAGTGTCATAGCCTTGTTCTTTTAGAACTTTTGCTACGCCACTTATTGTACCACCTGTACCAACGCCAGCTACAAATGCATCAAGCTTACTAAAATCAGCTACAATTTCAGCTGCTGTTGTTAGTTCGTGAGCTTGTGGGTTATACTTATTTTCAAACTGGCTTAGCATTACGTGATTTGGCTGAGCTGCTAGCTCTGTAGCTCTTGCGATCGCTGCTTTCATACCACCAGACGCTGGAGTAAGCTCAAGCTGTGCGCCATAAGCAGCCACTATTTTGCGTCTTTCGATACTCATGCTCTCTGGCATGCAAAGTATCACTTTAAAACCAAGTGCAGCACCGCACATCGCTACACCAATGCCAGTATTTCCGCTCGTTGGCTCAACGATCGTATCGCCATGTTTTAGCGTACCGTCAGCTAGCATTTTGGTTATCATATTAAATGCGATCCTATCTTTTACAGAGCCACCTGGGTTAAAAAACTCTAGTTTTACGTAAATTTCGGCTTCATCAGTACCTGTTTTTACCTTTACGATAGGTGTATTACCAATCGTTTTAACGATGTTATCGTAAACCATCACTCCTCCTAAATTAAATAAGATAAATTTTGTGTAAATTTAGCACAGAATTTTAAAATAGATTATAAAAAGCCCCAATCTTTGGCAAATTTATAAAGAGTTGTTACATATTAGTAGTTTAATTTTTAATGTTACTTAATATTTTTTGACCATTTTGGCTTAAGATTTTACCTTTGAAATTCTCTTTGCAGAACTCCAAAACAAGAGCATGATAGAGCTTTAAAATTTCAACTTCATCAAATTTTGAGCTATCAAGAAATTTATAAATTTCATCATAATCAAGCGAGCTAAGCCACTCAGCCGCCTCGTCGTAGCACTCAAAATTATAGTCAAAATACGCCATTATCCTAAGTACGTAAGCATCGACAACCATGTATGGCTTGCCGCAGGCGTATGCTAGTATCGAGTCGCAAGTCTCAGCACCAACACCTTTTACGTTTATTAGCCACTCGCGACTGGCATTTTCTTTAAAATTTTCAAAATCGCCAAACTCGTTTTTTATGGCTAGACAAAGCGTTTTTAGCCGCTTTGCCTTTGTGTTGTAAAAACCACTTGGTTTTATGAGCGTGGCAAGATCAATATTTTCAAGTGCACAGATAGCGTCTAGACTATCTTTGCCGGCGTTTTTTAGGTTATTTAGTGCTTTTTCTACGTTTTTCCAGTTCGCATTTTGCACCAAAATAGCACCTAAAATAACCTCAAAAGTACCCTCACCTGGCCATTTTAGCTCATCAAAATTTCTCTTTTTGTGATTTAGCAGAGCTAAAAACAGATCAGTTGATCTCATTTTAAATTTTCTTTAAATGTGAGATAAAACTGCTTTGCAGTCCTGCCACTTCTGCTAGCTCTTAGCGTGGCAAAATTTTTAGCAAGCGTACGAAGCTCATCTTTGTTGCCTGCGTAGTCTTTGAAATAAAAATCAACCATTTTTAGATACTCGTCGTAGTTGCCTTGATAAAAGCTGATCCAAAGACCAAAGCGATCTGAGAGAGAAATTTTCTCCTGAGCTGCGTCGCTGTAGTGGATTTCGCCGTCAATTAGCTCTGAGTTTTCATTTTCACTTTTAAACTCGCTTATTAAATGTCTACGATTTGATGTAGCGTATAAAAGTACGTTTTTTGGCGGCTTTTGGATAGAGCCGTCCATTATAGGTTTTAGAAATTTATACTCATTGCTACCATTTTCAAAGCTTAGATCATCACAGAAAATAATAAATTTAAACTCACTTTTTCTAATATCGTCGATGATGTCGCCAAGGTATTTTAGATCTTCACATCCAAGCTCGATTATGCGAAGTCCAGCTTTATAAAATTTAGTAAAAATAGCCCTTACAAGGCTTGACTTGCCACATCCTCTCTCGCCCCAAAGAAGCACGTGATTTGCATCTTTACCTTCTATAAAATTTAGAGTATTTTTTAGCAAAATTTCTTTTTGTTTCTCTAGCCCATAAAGCGAGTCGATATCGACAAAATCGATATCCTCAACCGGCTTTAACATCCCTTTTGTACTTTTATAAATCGCTGCGTACTTCACACCCCAATCTATCACTTCTTATCCTTTCTTAGATAGACCAAAATTTCAGCCAAAACATCGTCATCATCCTTGCTATGTGACTTTAGCCTGATCTTCTCATCATCATTTTTTGTTATTAGTATGTTTTGTTCGCTATTTGAGATCGTCTTTATGCCAGCTTTTAGAGCTAAAATTTTGATGATGATAAGGTCTAAAAACTGCTTTGTAAATGTATCTATCTTGCCAAATCTATCCTCAAGCTCGCTTTGTATCTCATAGACCTCAGCGACCTCTTTGCACTTGCTAAGGCGCCTGTAAATTTCAAGCCTTAGCCTATCTTCTCTTATAAATTCTTGATTTAAAAAGGCGCTCACACTAAGCTTTAGATCGATCTTATCAAGCTTTGCGGAGTCTTGATTAAGAAGCTTGTTTATCTCATCTTCTAGCATTTTTAGATATAGCGAGTAGCCGATAGCCTCGATGTGGCCGCTTTGCGCCTCGCCGATGATGTTGCCACCACCTCTTATCTCAAGGTCGTGATATGCTAACACTGAGCCAGCGCCCAAAAATGAGTTGCCCTCGAGTGCCACAAGTCGTTTTAGCGCGTCTTTACTAATAGCATCTTTATCTTCCACCAAAAAGTAGCAGTAGGCCTGCTTATCGCTTCTACCCACGCGTCCGCGGAGCTGATGCAAGTCAGCCATGCCAAATTTATTGGCATTTTCTACGATTATAGTGTTTGCATTTGGCAAATGAATGCCGCTTTCAACGATGCTGGTGCAAAGTAGCAAGCCATATTCGCCCTGCTCAAATTTCATCATCTCATCTTCAGCGACTTTTGCATTTACCTTTGAGTGAAGTATCAAAATCCTAAGCTTTGGCAAAATTTTTCTTAGCTCATTTGCTGTCTGCTCGATGTCTGCGATGTGGTTGTGAATGTAAAAGGTCTGCCCGCCACGTCTTAGCTCACGCATGATCGCCTCTTTGACGACCTTCTCGTCCCACTCTCTGACACTTGTTCTCACATCCAGCCTTGAGCTTGGCGGAGTGGCTAAAATGCTATATGTTTTTATCTTACTAAGCGCCATATTTAGGCTTCTTGGTATAGGAGTGGCACTCATGCTTAAGATGTGTGAATTTTGAGAAATTTCTTTTAACTGCTCTTTTTGTTTAACGCCAAATTTATGCTCTTCATCAACGACGATAAGCCCTAAATTCTCAGCCTTTACACCAAGAAGTGCATGTGTACCCACGCAAACTATTGGCTCATTTTCTTTTAGCGCTTTTTGAAGGCTTGATTTTTCTTTAGCACTTGAGAAGCGATCCAGTCTAAAGACCTTTATGCCAAATTTGCTAAATCTTTGGCTTAGCGTCTTGTAGTGCTGCGAGCTAAGAAGCGTCGTTGGCACGAAGAAAAACGCACTAAAGCCTGATTTTATGCAGGTAAATATGGCGTTCATCGCAACTTCAGTCTTGCCAAAGCCAACATCACCGCTAAGCAGCCTATCCATCACCTTGCCACTTTTTAGCTCATCTTTTATATCATTTACTGCTTTTTGCTGATCACTTGTGTATGAAAAGCCAGCGTCTTGGACAAAATTTAGATAAGAGATGTCTTCTTTTTGCAAAATTTTACCAGCCACAAGCTCTCTTTTTGCCGCCATCGCAACTATCTTTGAAGCGATTGCAAAGAGTTTTTCTCTAACCTTTTCTTTTATCTTGGCAAAATTTGCCTTGCCTAAGCGATCAAGTACCGCCATAGAGCCATTTTGCGCGATATAGCGGTCTATCAGATTTAGATGTTCAACTGGCAAAAGAAGCTTGTCGTCATTTTGGTAGGCAATAACCACAAATTCTTTCGTCGCGCCCAAAACCTTGATCTTTTCAAGGCCCAAAAAACGTCCTATACCATAGTCTTCATGCACGACGTAGTCATTTACTTTTAGCTCATCCACCACGAGGCTTGAGCGCTTAACTCGCCTTTTTTTCTCAAATTTATTAAGAGAAACTACGATCTTAGCGCTTGAGGTTAAATTTACTACAAGGGGCGAAATTTCAAGCTTTACATTTGCAAAACCATCAAGCTCATAGCCCTTAAAAAGTCCCTCATTTCTTGAAAGAACGGTTATGCTTTTGCTCTTATTTAGCTCAAAAAAGTCAAAATTTAAAGTAACTTCTAGGTCTTTATAGACCTTTGGCTCAGGTAAAATTTCAATGCCCTTAAATTTCTCCTCAGCCACATCATAAATTTCAAAATCGATCTTTTTAACAAGCCTTGAGTCAAAAACTTTTAAGTAGTCACTAAAGCTATCTATCGCCCAAAATCCAAGCGAATTTAGATCGCTCACTAAAGCGTCGCTTTGCATATCCTCGATCTTTTGGCTAACTTTTTCAAACTCATCTTTGCTCAAATTTGCGATAAAAGGAACTATCTCGGCTTCGCTTAGCTCGGCTTTGTTGCTAATTTGTGTGGCGGTGTTGTAGTTTCTAATGCTCTCCACCTCATCGCCAAAGAGCAAAATCCTAACAGGATCGTCCATATTTACGCCGTAAATGTCAATGACTTCGCCACGAATGCTAAACTCGCCAACGCTCTCAACGATATCGACGCACTCGTAGCCAAAGCGTATGAGCAAGTCGGCAAATTCGCTTAAATTTAGATTATCTTTTATCTTGATTGTTGAGCTCTCTAGATTTTTTTGTGTTGGAAGTGGGTTTAAAAGCGTGCTAAATGGGCTTATGATGATCTTTTTGCCATCAAATTTATAGTATTTGCTAAGCACGGATGAAATTTCAAAAAGCTCTTCGTTAAAACTTCTTAGATCATCGCCCTTTTTAGCTCTAAAATCAGGTAATTTAAAAGCGCTAAAGCCAGCAAAACTGGCCGCATCAGCGCAAAGTGCCGCCTCTTTATCATCTTCGCAGATGAGAATTTGTGGGGCGTGTGTTAGAAGATACTCATAGACCTTTGCTTGCATAGTACTCTTTTAAAAAGGCTTCGGCTAAGTGAAACGAGCCAAATGCTAGGTAAATTTTGCCGTTTTTTGCCTCTTTTATATCGTTCATATCGCTTGACTCAAACTCTCTATGCGAAATTTTAAGCTCGTTTAACGCTTTATTTATGAGCTCTCCGCCAAGCTCCCTACCCTCGCAGTGATAGTGATAAAGCAGCACATCCTCAACGACTGGCTTTAAAGCTGCCAAAACCGCTTTGAAATCTTTATCCAAGAACGAATTATATACCAAGGTAAGCTTTTTGCCGGTAAACTCACCTTGGCTAAATTTCTTAGCAACAGCCTTTGCGCCAAGCTCGTTGTGACCGACATCAACGTATAAATTTGAAGCGATCTTTTCGCATCTGCCTCGAAGCGTAAGAGCACCCAGCTTTTTGATATCTATGCTGCTATCTAAAATTTTAGCCGCAGCGTAGGCTAGAGTTAAATTTGAGCGCAAAAACTCTGGCAGATTAAATTTATTTGCATAGTTTGCGATCTCGTTTAAATTTTCTTTGGTTAAAATTTCTCTTGGGAAGCTTAAAGTGGAGCCTTTTTCACTTGCGATCTCTTTTGCGATAGCGATACTTGTATCGTTCATTTCGTCATTTAAAATAGCTCTTTTACCCATAGCCTCAAATTTCGTACGTGAGATTTCTTCCAAACTATCCCCAAGAACTGCCGTGTGATCAAGCCCAATAGGCGTAAAAATGCTTAACTCTTTTTCAAAGACATTTGTCGCATCAAGCACACCACCCATACCAGCCTCACAGACAAAGTAGTCACAACCCTCAAAAAGCACGGCAGAAAGCAGCGTCATATACTCAAAATAGCTCGTTTTTACCTTGTACTCGTCGCTTAAAAGTCCTTGCAAACGCTCATGAGCTGCCTCTAAAATTTCATCGCTAGCGACCTCACCATTTAGCCAAAATCGCTCATTAAACTTAAATATATGAGGGCTCGTGTAGTGCCCTACTTTTGCGCCATTTTGGCTTAAAATTTGTGCTAAAAAGCGGCCAGTGCTACCTTTGCCATTTGTGCCTATTATGTGAATAATCTTAAATGGCTTTATGTGCTCTTTTATAGTCGCATACGCTCTAATAATCCTACCATAATCAATCTCTTTGTAGTAAAGTGGTTTGCCATCAAGAAATTTAGCTAGGCTCATTTTTCCTCGATTATCTTTGGCATTACTTGATTTCTACCATTTTCTTTTGAGAGATAAAGCATCTTATCAGCAGCCTCAAGTGTCATCGTCTCACTTAAATTTGCACTTCTTGTCGCTATGCCGGAGCTTATAGTAACCTTGATACGCTCATTTTTATAGATAAATTTGAAATTTTCTATCATACTTCTTAGCTTATCCCCAAATTTAACACTATCTTTTAAGCCAGTGCTTGGAAGTAAGATTACAAATTCTTCACCGCCATATCTACCAACGAAATCAACCTTTCTAGCGTTTTTCTTAAGTACTTGAGCTACCGCTGAAAGAATAACATCTCCAGCCTCATGCCCATAAGTATCGTTTATGCTTTTGAAAAAGTCAATATCAACAAAGCAGATAGAATAATCAGTCCCATAGCGTTTATATGCCTCTTCAATGCGTTGAATCTCGTTCATCAAAGCACGCTTAGTAGATACTTTTGTCAAAAAGTCTTCTTTGCTCTCCAGCTTGGCTTCCTCAAGCTCTTTTTCAAGGCTGTTCACTCTATTTTGAAGCTCTAAGATAGTAGCTTGCCTATTGTGCATCTCGATACCAAGCTCTTTGCTCTCGATCTCCAAAGCACCAGCGATCTCAATAAGCATGCTTCTTACTTGATCGATACTATTTGTATTTAAATTTACATTTTTTAGATCATTTTTGATGCTTTTAACTTTATCAGAACTACTTTGTGAGCTAACTGCAATATCAGAAATTCTCTCGCTTATATTTTGCAAGACATTATTTAGCGAACCAACTTTTTCTATGATCTCCGTTCTATCTTCTTCTATTCTGCGATCAACAAATGCCTTTACCTTTTCTTGAAATTCTTTGCTATTTAAGGTTTTAGGATTTTGCTTCAAAGTACTTCTTATTGTGCTAAGCTCTTCATCAAGATCCTTTGTAATAGAAGGCTCAAGAGTAAGGCTTAAAAGCTGAATCAAAACATCCTCTTCGTCATCTTCATCTTTTTGTGTAAGAAATTTCTCAAGTTCAGAACTCATTGTCTTTAAATCATCAAAATTTCTAACACCATAATATTTCAAAAATTCTAAAAATTCAGTGTCGTACGAGCTAACAAAATCAAACCATCTAAGGCACATCTCTTCAAGATTTTTCTCATCATATCTTCTAGCAAGTAACTGCATACTTTGCTCTGCTAAGCTTTTTGCATCTTTATTGTGAAGCATTGAGATAGCTTGAAGAATTCTTCTAGCAAATGCGTTTAGTGATTGTAGTTTTTTATCATCAGCCATAAGGCTTGCTCCTTGTTGAGCACCTCTAGAGAGCCTGGCGGTCATAAAAGCGACAAACTCATCGACCGTCTTTATATGAAGGCTTAGGGCTTGATTTTTATATTCATCACCAAGCCTTGAGATATATTTTTCTATCTTTTTACTCTCTTCTGTTGTAAAGCCATATTTTTTAGAAATTTCATTATAGACTTCAGTGTAATTCTCTGGCGTTAGCATCAAATGACGATCTTTGATCTCATTTAAGGCTTCCTTGACTATTTGACTAACGGTTACTGCTGCCATTTCTATATCCTTTTACCGCTAAACTTGCGATATACTCATCAAAGGCCTCTTTTGATGCCTCTTTGATAGCTTCGTATTTTTGAGTATCACTAAGAATGCTGTCAGCAAATCTTACATCTTTTTGACGTCTTGCGACACTAAAGTCATACTCGCCAGTGGCTGGAATATCAACCACGCTACCATCTTTAAATTTAGTCTTATAATTTAAGCTTAAATGTGCTTTATACGACGTAATGTAGCCAAACTCATCATAAATAATTGCTTCATAGCTTAAATTATTAACTGAAACTATTATCGAAGTATCAGCACTCTCTTTGCTTGATAAATTTTTATGTAGCCTTGCGACCATACCCTCTTTTACGGCGTCTTTTATCCAGACACTATTTTTTGGCTCTTCTTTGCTGATAATCACATCAACGTAAATTTTATCGCCAACTAGATCATGTGTGATCTTTGAAACCGGCTTATAACCACACCCGCAGATAAATATCGCAATAAAAAACGCTAAAAAATATCTCAAAATTTATCCTTTAATGACAAAATTTACTAATTTGCCTTTTATATAAATCTCTTTTAAAATTTCTTTTCCTTCAAGCCATTTAGCCACATTTTGCTTAGCTAGCTTTAAAATTTCACCCTCACTCTCGCTCGCTGCCACTTCAAATTCAGCCCTTTTTTTGCCATTTACTGTAACTGCAAGAGCAATGCTATCTTTTACAAAAACCTCTTCTTTTACAGCTATCTTTGTGAAATTTTTTCTACCAAAAAGCTCTTCGCTAAGCTCATTTGCAATATGCGGCACGATAGGCTCGAGTAAATTTAAGATGATAAAAAAGCCCTCGGCATTTACATCGTCGTTATCCTGAGCATTTATAGCATTTAGCGCCTCCATACAAGCAGCGATTAGTGTATTAAAAGCAAATGTGTCGCCAAAAACCTCGGTTGATTTTTTAAGCGCTTCATAAATTTTTAGCCTTGCAAATTTCTCGTCTTTGTTTAGGCTTTCATGATCTATCTGAGGCAGTTCGTCTATCTTTTTGATAGTTTGTGCCTTCTCCCAAAGCCTATTTAAAAACCTAAACGCGCCTTCAACTGCGCTGTCGTTCCACTCAAGCTCTTTTTGAGGAGGAGCAGCAAATAGGATAAACAGTCTTGCCGTATCGGCACCATATTTATTGATAATATCATCAGGATCTACGACGTTGCCCTTACTTTTGCTCATCTTTTTGCCATCTTTTAAGACCATGCCTTGAGTTAGCAAATTTTCAAATGGCTCGTCATCTCTTAGATAGCCTAGATCTCTTAAGACCTTTTGGAAAAATCTAGCGTATAAAAGGTGCAAGATCGCATGCTCGATGCCTCCGATATACTGATCTACATTCATCCAGTAATTCACGCTCTTTTCATCAAGCGCTTTTTGTTCCCAAGTCTTCTCATCGCTTGCAAATCTAGCAAAATACCAGCTACTCTCCACAAACGTATCCATCGTATCAGTCTCTCTGATCGCATCTTGTCCGCATTTTGGACACTTTGTAAATTTCCAAGTTGGATGTTTATCTAAAGGATTGCCCTCGCCTGTGATCTCGACATCTTCAGGTAGCGCGATAGGTAAATTTTCCTCTTTTTCAGGCACTACGCCGCAGCATTTGCAGTGAACTACTGGTATTGGTGCACCCCAATATCTTTGACGAGAAATTCCCCAGTCTCTTAGTTTGTAGTTTGTGATCCTTTTGCCTAAACCATCTTTTTCAAATTTTTCTATTATGGAATTTTTAGCTTCTTCTGAAGTAAGTCCATTTATAAGCTCAGAATTTATAGAAATTCCATACTCAGAGTATGCTTTAGAACCGTCGCTCTCGCCCTCAAGCGGCTTTACTACTGGCTTTATAGGAAGATTAAATTTAGTTGCAAACTCGTAATCTCTTTGATCATGTGCAGGTACAGCCATGATAGCACCACTGCCGTAGTCAGCTAGGATAAAATTTGCAACCCAAACTGGGATTTTTTCATTTGTGAGCGGATGAACGACATAAATTCCTAAAAATTCTCCGTCTTTATCGCTAGCTTGGCGCTCTCTTGGGCTTTGATTTAGGATTGTTTTTATCTTTATCTTTTTGTTTTCATCAATTTTATCACTCTCAAGCAACGCTTTTACAATAGGATGTTCAGGTGCAAGGGCTGTGTAGCTAACGCCGTAAATTGTATCGGCCCTTGTAGTAAATACCTCAAAGCCGTCAAATTTACCGCCCAAAGTCTCTTTTGAAGCCTCATCAAGGCTAAATTTAAACTCTAAGCCGTAGCTTCTGCCGATCCAGTTTTCTTGCATTGTAATTACTTGATTTGGCCATTTGCCTTCAAGAAGTTTCAGATCATCAAGTAGCTCGCTAGCGTATTTTGTGATGTTAAAGTAATATCCTGGAAGCTCTTTTTGTACAACATCATTACCACATCTCCAGCATTTGCCATCCTCCACCTGCTCGTTTGCAAGCACAGTTTGATCATATTCGCACCAATTTATAATGGCATTTTTTCTATAAACAAGCCCTTTTTCAAACATCTTTATAAAAAAGCTTTGCTCCCACTTTGTGTAAAGTGGATCAGAAGTAGCTAAAATTCTCTTTTTAGAAAATGAAAAACCAAGGCTTGCAAGCTCTTTTTTCATATAGTCAATGTTTTCATAAGTCCAAATTTTAGGGTGAATTTTATGTTTTATGGCTGCATTTTCAGCTGGCATGCCAAAGCTGTCAAAGCCAATAGGATGAAGCACGTTGTAGCCGCTTTTTCTATATGATCTAGCAAGTGCATCACCGATAGAGTAGTTTCTCACATGCCCCATATGTATGCGTCCGCTTGGATACGGAAACATACTTAGGATATATTTTTTCGGCAAGCTTAGATCGGCTTTTGGTTCAAATTCTTCATTTTTATCCCAAATTTCTTGCCATTTTTTTTCTATCTTTAAAGGCTCATATTTTCTCTTTTCAGCCATTTTTTTCTCCTAAAATTCTTCTTGTGCTTTGCTTGATTCTATTAATACCAAAGCTAGTGAAAATATATTTGCGATGACTGCACCAATAGCCAACGAATAGCTAAGTGTTATATTTTCAGAGACTTGCAAAATAACAAAAGCTGGTATAAGGTGTAAATCAGCAACCAGTGAACTTGCAAAAAGCTCGGCTGAGAGTAAATTTTTAACACCGATCTTAAGTAGCGTTGAAACCAAATTTATACTAGCCGCCACAAAAAGGGCGATCTCGTTTTTATCATATAAAAATTCTGCCGTAGTCGTAAGACTCATCAATGCAAAAAATATGTAGATAACTTTTCCCCAGTTCATTATCCCTCCTTACACAACGCCTTTCTCAAACATAGCACGCTCTTTTTCGCGCTCTTTTTTTATCTTTTGCTTTTCAGTCTCTCTACTTCTAAAATGCTCGATGCTAAATTTAAACCAGATAAGAAACGGCGAAGAGATGTAGATCGAACTGATCGTTCCTATGACAATGCCAACGATAAGAATAAATGAAAATCCATGTATCATATCTCCACCAAATAAAAATAACACAAGAACTGTCATCATCGTAGTTGCTGAAGTTAAGATAGTTCTTGAAAGTGTGGCTGAGACTGACTCGTTTATAACACCTTCAATATCAGTTCGCTTGCTCTCTTTGATACCCTCTCTGATCCTATCAAAGATAATAATCGTATCATTTAGAGAGTAGCCAAGCACCGTTAAAATAGCCGCTAGCGTATCCAAATTTACATCAATATTAAATAGCGAAATAGCACCAACAGTTATGACTATATCGTGAATTTCAGTTGCGATCGCAGCTAGAGCAAATCTCCACTCAAATCTAAATGTGATGTAGATTAATATACCAATTAGTGAAATTCCAAGAGCCATCAAGCCTTTTTCTCTAAGCTCGTCGCCAACCTTTGGTCCAACGATATCAACACGTCTTACTTCAAAATTTCCAGTATCTTTTAAGATTTGCTTTATCTCGGTACCGATGTCGCCAGTTAAATTTGAGCTTGAACCTGAAAATCTAATAACCACCTCATCGTCACTCCCAAACTCAGTAACAGAGGCGTTTTTAAGCACTTCATTTGTGCCAAAAGCGTCGCGGATTTTATCGAGTGGCGCTTTGGTGTCGTATTTTAGCTGAATAAGCGTACCGCCAGAGAAATCAATGCCGTAGTTTAACCCCTTTGTAGCAAGTAAAACGATAGAGCCAACAAATAAAAATATAGAAAATGCTAGTGAAGCAAATCTAAAACGCATAAAATCATAAACTTTTGCCTTAGTAAAAATTTGCATCATTAGCTCCTTTTATAACCAAACCAAAGTCTGGTATTTCCACTTTTTTCTATCTTGTCCATAGCAGCATCAAACATACCATGAGTGCCAAGTATAGCTGTTAGCATCGAAGCCATGATACCTATTGCCATTGTTACTGCAAAGCCTTTAACTGGACCAGTACCATAAGCGTAAAGTACCGCAACTGTGATGATAGTAGTTAAGTTTGAGTCAATAATCGCGCTCATAGCGTGCTCATAACCCTTTTGCACAGCTGTCCTTATCGCAACACCTTCACGTAAAAGCTCGCGAATACGTTCATTTATGATGACGTTTGCATCAACAGCCATACCGATCGTTAGCACGATACCAGCCATACCTGGTAAAGTAAGCGTCGCTCCAAAAAGCGCCATCACAGCGACTAATATAACAACATCCGCAACTAGTGCGATATTTGCGAAAATTCCAGAAATTCCATAATAAACTAGCATAAATAGCACAACCAAGATAGATCCAGCAGCAAGAGCTACCATGCTTTGGTTGATGCTCTCTTGTCCTAAAGATGGGCCAACGCTTCTTTTCTCTAGCATCTTAACAGGCGCTAAAAGTGCGCCGCTTCTAAGAGCGATCGCTACATCGTGAGCCTCATCAAGGGTAAAGCCACCACTTATCTGACCACTTCCGCCACCTATTCTTTCGTTGATAACTGGAGCTGAATAAACCTTGCCATCAAGCACGATAGCAAGCCTTTTACCGACATTTGTACCAGTAAAATCGCCAAAAATTCTAGCACCCTCTGAATTTAGAGTGAAATTTATGATCGGTAGGTTATTTTGCTGAGAAAATGCAACCTTTGCGTCAGTTAGCATCGAGCCGTCAAGCACTGGGATATTTTTAACTACGTATTTCACGCGGTCATTTTTAGCATCTTTAAAGATCACATCGCCGTAGCTTTCAGCTTCAGCCTCGCTCATTGTATTAGCCTGATCTTGTCTTTTATCATCAACTGCCATAAGCTGCAAGTGAGCAGCCTTTGCGATGAGATCTCTTGCTCTTTGTTCATCCTCTTCAGTCTTTATGCCAGGAAGCTCAACTAGGATATTATCTTTGCCCTGTCTGGCAACAGTTGGCTCAGCTAGACCAAACTGATCGAGTCTGTTTCTAATAGTTTCAACAGCTTGCGAGATCGCATATTCGATCGTATCCGTTCTTTCTTGCTCGGTTAAAGATATGCTGTAATTTAAACCATCTTTTTTAATATCAAGCCCCTTTATCTCGGCTAGTGCTTTATCTACTTTTGGAGCCTCGTCGCCATCAAGGAGAGTAAAGTCAATGTTCTCTTCTTTAATCTTAAATTTATCAATTAACACATCTTCTTTTTTAGCATAATAATTTATACTTCCGGCTATTGATTTTATTTTTGAGTGAATAGCTTCGCTCGTTTCAACACCAAGTAGCATATGAAGGCCGCCTTGAAGATCAAGGCCAAGTGAAATTTTAGCCCCATTTTGAGTTTGAAAAAAAGATGGCACCGAAAAGCCAAAACCAAAAATTAAGGCTAATATTAAGATAATTAGCCTATATGTGACTCTTGCGTTACGCATTATTTATCTTCGATCTTTTTAGCTACAAACTCGCGTGCTATGCGAACGATTACATCATCGTTAAGTTTAACTTTGATAAAATCATTTTCGGCTTTAATCACTTCGCAGATAAGTCCGCCATTAGTTATTATCTTATCACCTTTATCAAGAGCTGCGAGCATTGCTGCATGGGCTTTTTGTTGTTTTTGTTGAGGTCTAATAACCAAAAAGTAAAATATGGCGAAAAGCACAACAAGAGGTAGTAATGATGTTAAAAAATCAGCGTTTTGCATGGATTTCCTTATTTGTAAGATTTTTAAATGGGCATTTTAGCACTAAAATTATAATAAAAGCCTTTGTCGGTGCTTTTTTGCTTTCCAACTTTATTTTTTTAAGCCTCTTCGAGAATTTGCTATTAAATTTCATCTCACCGTTTCTAACTTTGACTGGAATTGGCATCATCATAAATTTAAGCAGGGCTGGATTTTTTGCAGCTGGATTTTTCACTGGAATTTTATGGTTTTATTGGATCAGCTTTAGTTTTATCTACTACGATCTGATCTGGCTTATACCTTTTGTCATTCTCTTTGTAGCCCTTGTTTATGGGTTTATGTTCTGGGTGGCCTCTTTCCCAAGCTTTATATCGCTTAGGGCTGTTTTGCTATTTTTAGTAAGCTACGTTCATCCATTTGGCTTTAACTGGTTTAATCTTGAAGCAACGCTTGTTTTGGGGGCTTTTGAGCCAAGCACAAGAGGGCTTATATTTATATTTTTAGCAGCCATTTCTTTGAGTTTAAAAGGCAAAATTTTAAAATTTGGCCTAGCTTTTATCTGCCTCATCGCCGCCTTGCAGTTTAAAAGTAGCGAGGCAAAAACTTTGCCATTTGACGTGGAACTAATAAACACCGATGTCGCTCAAAGGGTGCGCTGGGATAAAAGCTTACGCATGAAATTTACAAATGACAATTTAGACTTAATAAATAACGCCATAGCCGAGCAAAAACGCCTTATCGTACTGCCAGAGAGCGCGTTTCCATTATTTATGACAAATGAGCCACTGCTCGTTGATGAGCTAAAAGAGCTTTCAAAAAAGATAACCATCGTAGCTGGTGCGCTTGCCTATGAAAATAAGCAAATTTATAACTCTGCATTTTTGTTTCAAGATGGCACTCTTAGGCGAATGGATAAGAAATTTTTAGTGCCATTTGGCGAAGAAATTCCTCTGCCAAAATTTATGCAAGATGCGGTAAATAAGCTATTTTTTGGTGGAGCTAGTGACTTTAAAAAGGCTGAAAATTTTAGCGACTATGAGATAGACGGAGTTAAAATTAGAAATGCTATCTGCTATGAGGCGACAAAAGAGGAGCTTTACAAAGGCGAATTTGACGTGGTTGTAGCTATCACAAACAATGGCTGGTTTGTGCCAAGCAGCGAGCCCGTGCTTCAAAAGTTGCTTATAAAGCACCTTGCCACAAAATACAATAAAGCAGTCTATCACAGCGTAAATGGCTCAAAAAGTGAGATAATAAAGCCAAAAAAAGCGTTTTGGAATGAGTTCTAAAAGAAATTTAAAGTGGCTTTTAAAATAAAGCCACTTTTTTGATTATTTTTTTAGTAAAGCCTTGAAAGTATCGACCGCATCAAGCTTTTCCCAAGGGTATTTTGCATTTCCCACTTGACCTTTTGCAGCTACTTTTGCGTATAAAAACGTATCTTTGCTCGGTTTATCAAGACCAAATTTATTTGTTATCCAGCGAGGAGTTAGTGCGAAATGCTCGCTTACAAAATTTGAAAGCATATCGTCATTTACGCCATTTGCATGAGTTCCCATCGTATCAACGCTAACCGAGGTTGGCTTTGCAACGCCAATAGCGTAGCTTATCTGAACGATACATTTTTTAGCAAGACCAGCTGCGACGATATTTTTGGCTATCCAGCGCGCTGCGTAAAGTCCGCTGCGATCAACCTTCGTGTAGTCTTTACTTGACTGAGCACCGCCACCTATCGGGCTATATCCGCCAAAGCTATCGACGATTAGTTTTCTGCCTGTTAGGCCGCTATCGTGAAGTGAGCTGTGATTTACATATCTGCCTGTTGGGTTTATATAGATGATCGTTTTTTCTTTATTATATAGCTCTTTTGGAAGGCCAGTTTCATCTATTAAATTTTGTATTAGTGCGCGAAGCTCTTCTATCTTCATGCTCTCCACGCAAGGCACAGAGACGACGATAGTGTGGATGCTTTGAGGTTTGCAGTTTTCAAAGTTATCTTTGCTGCCATAATCAATCGTAACTTGTGTTTTTATATCAACACCAAGTTTATCAGGGTTTGCTTTGGCAAATTTATAGACTTTTTCACAAAGCATTCTTGCGTAAGTTATAGCTGCTGGCATAAATTCTTTCGCTTCGCAGCTTGCAAAACCAAACATGATGCCTTGATCACCTGCTCCGATCTCACCGTCACTTTGATCGACGCCTTGATTTATATCTGGGCTTTGTTGATTTAAACAAACTTTGACCTCGATATCGTCTGGGTGCAAACACTGCTCTTTTGTAAAGTTACTCTTACCATCATACCCAATGTGCGCAAGAGCATCTTTTACGATCTTTTCGTAGTCTTTATAAGAGAGTTTCACCTTTGAGTTTATCTCTCCGCCTATTATTATATTTTTTCCAGCTACAAAAACTTCGCTTGCAACGCGTCCATTTGGATCTTGCGTTAAGATGGTATCAACAATGCTATCAGCGATAATATCAGCACATTTGTCTGGGTGACCTGGACTTACAACTTCGGAAGTAAATAGATACATTTTTATCCTTTTTTCTTGACTAAATTTTGTGCAATTGTAACAAATCTATTTAAAAGGCTAATTAATCTTTATCAAATTCTTTATATTTAAAAATTGTTTAGCTAAAATCAATAAAAAACTAATTTATTAAGGTGTCAAATGAATATGCTTAAAAACATAGCAAGAAGATACGCCGATGGAAATTTGATAGTTCAAATTTTAGTTGGTATCATCCTAGGTGCCCTAGTTGGCTTTTACACACATTATCAGGCAGCCCCTTACAACAATATTTCAGCTAAAATTCAAACTATTCAAAACGAAAGTGGTTTGAGCGTAGATGAAGTTATAAAAACTCACCTTAGTCAAGATGAAGCCAAGCAGCTAAACGAAGCCAAAGAAAAAGCTAGCTCAGCAGATTCTATTGCAGCTTCAGCTTCAGTTTTAGGCGATTTATTCAAAGGCGCTTTAAAAGCTATCGCACCAATTCTTGTCTTTGTTTTAGTAGCAACATCCATCATTTTAAGAGATTTTGGTCATACAAAAGGTATGCAAAAGATCATTACACTCTATCTTGTCGGTACATTTTTAGCAGCCGTTGTTGCAGTTGTTGCTAGTTTCTTATTCCCAGTGGAGCTTTCTTTAAAAGGTCTTGCAAGTGCTGATATGTCAGCGCCTCAAGGGATTACCAATGTTTTAAAAGATCTCATTTATAAAATGGTCGAAAATCCAATAAACGCCCTTGCAAATGGTAACTATATAGGCATCATCACCTGGGCAGTTGGTAGTGGTATAGCACTTAGAAATTCCACAGCTGAGACCAAAAAAGTATTTAAAGACATAAGCGATGGTGTGACTCATATCGTTAAATTTATCATTAGACTAGCTCCATTTGGTATCTTTGGTATGGTAGCTATTAGCATTCACGAAACTGGATTTGAAGTACTTGCAGGATATCTAAAACTGATCTTAGTTCTTGTTGGGGCAATGCTTGTTGTCGCATTTATCATCTATCCGGCCATGGTTTTTGTATTAACTAGAAAAAATCCTTATCCGCTTGTCATGATCTGCCTAAAAGAGAGTGCTATTTCAGCATTTTTTACAAGAAGCTCAGCTGCAAATATCCCTGTAAATATGGCGCTTTGCAAAAAGCTTGGGTTAAAAGAAGAGCTCTACTCTATCTCTATCCCACTAGGTGCCACCATAAACATGGGCGGTGCAGCAGTTACCATCAGCATCCTAGCACTTACTGCGGTAAATTCTATCCCATCTATCACAGTTACATTTGGCGATGCGCTACTTCTTTGCTTCATCTCAGCTCTTGGCGCTTGTGGTGCATCTGGCGTGGCTGGAGGCTCACTTCTTCTAGTGCCATTAGCGTGCGGTCTTTTTGGTATCAGTAACGATATCGCTATGCAGTTTGTAACAGTTGGCTTTACTATTGGTGTTATCCAAGACTCAGTTGAAACTGCGCTAAATAGCTCATCTGATGTACTTTTTACAGCCGTAGCCTCAGAGACTTCAAACTAATACACATAAAATTTCAGCTAAATTTTGGCTGAAATTTTAATTTTATCCATTTTTTTGTAAAATATCCCAAAAAATTATAAAGGAAATTTATGCAGGTTTGGGATCTAAAAGCACTTTTTTCAAATGAAAAAGAGTGCGAGCAAAACGCTCGAAATTTACAAAAAGAGTGTAAAAAATTTAAAGAAAAATATTTAGAAAAATATAAAAATTTAAAAACAGATGAGTTTTTAAAGGCATTTGGCGAATATGAAAGCTTGATAGCTAAAATTTCAAAAACCATGACTTACGCTTTTTTAAATTTTGCTAAAGATACAAGCAAGGGCGCATTTTATGCAAAGATCGACGAGATAGCGACAAAAGCAAATGAAAATTTGATATTTTTTGAGATCAAATTTAATGAGCTTAGTCCTAAAAAACAAGAAGAAATTATCAAAAGTTCCAAAAAATACAGCTACTATTTAAGCAACCTAGCCAAAGCTAAACCGCACCAGTTAAGTGTAGCTGAAGAGAAAGTCTTACTACGCACAGCTAGCACAGGGGCTGAGGGGTTTTCGAGGCTTTTTGATGAGAGTATGAGCAAGATGAGGTTTAAATTTAAAGGCGAGCTTTTAAGCGAAGAGGAAATTTTAGCTAAGCTTCATGATAACGATCAGAGTGTACGAAAACTAGCTGCCAAAAGCCTTTCAAATGAGCTTAGTAAACACCAGCACCTTCTTGGCTATATATATAATATGATAAAAACTGATCTAAAAACGAGCTGCGAGCTGCGAAATTTCAATCTTCCAGAAGAGCCAAGACACCTTGAAAATCAAATCACCAAAAAAAGCGTTGACTCGCTCATTGCTGTAACTGAGAAAAATTTTGACCTGGTTGCTAAATTTTACGAGCGCAAAAGAGAAATTTTAGGCCTTAAAAAGCTTTATGACTACGACAGATATGCACCTCTTAGCAGTGAGGGTGAGTATAAATTTGATGAGTGCAAAAAGATAGTTTTAAAAGCATTTTCAAATTTCTCAAGCAAGTTTGGTGAAATCGCTAAAAGTGCCTTTAGTAACGGCTGGATCGACGTTTATCCAGCGCCAAACAAGCGAGGCGGCGCTTTTTCTCACTCAGGATCAAGCGACACACACCCTTATGTTTTGCTAAATCACACAAACCAGCGAAGAGACCTTTTCACGCTTGCCCACGAGCTTGGCCATGCTGTGCATCAAAAGCTCTCATATAGCGTAAGCTACCTAAACTCAGACACTCCGCTAACCACGGCTGAGACGGCTTCAGTCTTTTGCGAGATGCTAGTTTTTGACCACATAAAAGAAAACCTTAGCAAAAAAGAGAAAATTTCACTGCTTGCTGGCAAGATCGAGGATATATTTGCCACGCTTTATCGCCAGATAAATTTCACCACATTTGAGCGAGCCGTGCATGCACACGAGGGCGAGATCAGCCTAGATGAGCTAAATAAAATTTGGCTAAGAGAGAGCAAAAAAATGTTTGGCAAAAGTGTCACGCTAAATGACTACTACAAGATTTGGTGGAGCTACATCCCGCACTTCATCCACACGCCATTTTACTGCTACGCCTACTCTTATGCGCAACTTCTTGTGCTTGCACTTTTTGGGCTTTACAAAAGTGGCAAATGCAAAAATTTTGTTGAAATTTACACTGAGTTTTTGAGCCTTGGCGGCAGCCTTAGTCCAAAGGAGCTTGTAGGTAAATTTGGCTTTGATATCGATGATAAAAATTTCTGGCAGATCGGCATAAATGAGGTTAACAAGCTAGTAGATGAGTTTTTAGAAATTTCAAAGGATTAAGATGTTAGACGAAATTTTAGATGATGAGAAATTTTCACTTTTGATGAAGATGCACGTCTATGAGTGCATTGATTTTTTGCTTGAAAAAGGGGTAAATTTCTCAGTTATGGCAAATTTACCGCTAGTTAGCTTCGAGCCAAGCTTGCCAGATGAGATAAGTAGAAGCTTTAGCATGCCAGTCATTATGTTTTCACTTGGTGGCTATACGCTTGAGAGTGCGAAATTAACGCAAGATGAGCTTAGCTTTGAGGCTGGATTTGGTAGTGAAAATTTTGCCTCTGTGGTCTCTTTCCCACTTGGTGCAGTGGTTCAAATTTTGGTTGAAAATAGCCCGATCCTTGTAAATTTCTCTATCTACAAGCCAAAAGAGAAGCAAACGGACCACACAAAAAAATCAGTTTCAGTCTTTTTACAAAATCCTAAAAATAAAGATATATTTAAGAAAAAATAGTAATTTTAAGCATTTTTGGCTAAAATCAAAAGAAAAATTAAAAAGCAAAAAATGGAAAAATTACTATCAAATTTAAACGAATCTCAGCGCGAAGCAGCTACTCATATAGATGGTCCGATGCTCATACTTGCAGGAGCTGGCAGCGGCAAGACAAAGACGATCACAACTAGGCTTGCCTACCTCATCGGCGAGGTCGGTATAGACGCGGCAAATACACTAACTCTTACTTTTACAAACAAAGCCGCCAACGAGATGCGCAGTAGAGCCATGGCGATGCTAAGCCAAAGTGGCAAAAACTACTCGCCGCTACTTTGCACATTTCACAAATTTGGACTTTTGTTTTTAAAGCTTTACATAGAAAAGCTTGGCAGAAAAAATAACTTCGTCATAATCGACACAGACGATAAAAAACGCATCATCAAAAGCTTTGAAAGCCCGGTTGCCACGGCGATTTTATCAAGTGAAATTTCAAACTATAAAAACTCGCTTTTAAGCGTCGAAGAGGTCTATAAAAACGCAAATTTTTCATCATTTGATAAAAACAAAGATAATTTTTACAAGCAAGCTGCGCAAATTTATGAAAAATATGAAGATTATCTCAAAACAAATAATCTTGTTGATTTTGACGATCTACTAGGCCTTACGTATAAAATTTTAGATGAAAACGAAGATCTAGCGAGAGAAATTTCAAATCGCTACAAATACATAATGGTCGACGAGTATCAAGACACAAACGACCTTCAGTACAAACTCCTAAAAAAGCTCTGCTTATGCCACGAAAATATCTGCGTCGTAGGCGATGATGATCAAAGTATCTATGGCTGGCGCGGTGCGAAGATAGATAATATCTTAAATTTTAAAGATCAGTTTAAAGATGTAAAAATTATCAGACTTGAGAAAAACTACCGCTCAAGTGAGGCAATACTAAAGGCTGCAAATGAACTAATAGATCATAACCGCAACCGCCTTGGCAAAAAGCTTGTGGGCACAAAGGGTGAAGGCGAGGCCGTAAATTTGATAGAGAACTTTGATGAGAGCGTAGAGGCTAGTAAGATCGCAAAATGCATAAAAGAGCTTTTAAGCAAAGGCGTGCAAGCAAAAGATATCGCTATCTTATACCGCATAAACGCGCTTTCTCGCTCGCTTGAAGATGGGCTAAACAAAGAGCAAATCGCCTATAAAATGGTTGGCGGAGTTAAATTTTACGAAAGAGCCGAAATCAAAGACATTATTAGCTATCTAAGGCTGATAAACAATCCAAACGATGATTTTTCAATAAGGCGCATCATAAATCGCCCAAAACGCGGCCTTGGCAAAGTAAGCCTTGATAAGCTTGAAAAGATGGCATTTGAGGGTAAAATTTCTATCTTTGAAGCGATCTCAAACATCTCTGATAACGACGAAGCCTTTAGCAAAAAGGTAAAATCTGCACTTGTTGGGTTTGTGAACAATCTAAAAGAGCTTCAAGAAAGTAGCTCTGTTTTTGACCTAATAGATAAATTTGAAGCAAAATTTGGCGTAAAAAAATACTATGAGAGCTTGCCAGATGGCTCTGAAAGAGCAGCAAATATCGATGAATTTTACGCTGTTTTAAAAGATCAGATCAAGCAAAATCCAAGCTTTGATCTAGAAGAATTTCTAAATGAGATCACGCTAACAAGCGAGCAAGACGGCATCAGCGATGAGGCTATCAGTATCATGAGCGTGCATGCGAGCAAGGGGCTTGAGTTTGAACACCTTTTTGTGATCGGCCTTGAAGAGGGATTTTTCCCACTCATTGGCGATGGTAGCGATATCGAAGAAGAACGCAGGCTTGCATACGTGGCGATCACAAGAGCCAAAAAAACACTTAGCCTAAGCTTTGCAAATTCACGCTTTTACAAAGGCCAGCGCACAAGGCTAAATAAAAGCAGATTTTTAAGCGAGAGCGGCATAACGCATGGCTCGCTAGTCATCGAACAGAGCAATGAATTTAAAAAAGGCGACCTTGTTAAGCATAAAATTTTTGGTATCGGTAGGGTGAGCGCGGTTAGTAAGATCAAAAAAGAGTTTAAGCTAACTATAAATTTTGGTGGCAATGTAAGAGAAATAATGTCAAGCTTCGTGGAAAAGGCCGTATGAACGCCATCTTCGTGGCAAATAAGCCAGCTGGCATGAGTTCAAACCACTTTTTAGGACGACTAAAGAGAAAATATGGCATTAAAAAGGCTGGATTTTCAGGTACGCTTGATCCATTTGCAAGCGGCTGCCTAATAGTCGCTTTTGGTTCATATACGAAATTTTTTAGATTTTTAGATAAAAGTCCAAAAGTCTATGAAGCTACGATCTGGCTTGGGGCGAGTAGTCCGAGCATGGATAATGAAAATATCACTGAAATTTCAAATGTAGAAGAGATAAATTTAGAAAAACTAGAAGCCATAAGAAGTGAGCTGACTGGCAGGATAAGCTACATCCCGCCAAAATTTAGTGCCAAACATGTAAATGGTACAAGAGCCTATAAGCTAGCTAGAAATGGCGAAGAATTTGAGCTAAAGACAGAAACGATGGAAATTTTTGATAGCCAAATTTTAAACTATTCGCACCCATTTTTAACCATTAGTTTAAGCGTAAGCGAAGGAAGTTATATCCGTTCGTATGCAGAAATTTTTGGAAAAAAGCTTGGTTATAATGTAACTTTAAGCTCATTAAAAAGAATAAGTGAAGGCAAATTTTGCTACGAAAATGAAAAATTTTTGAATATTTGTGATTTTTTAAACATTCAGAATAATACATACTTTGGGGACATAAACGATATTCTTAATGGTAAGAAATTAAAAATTAACGATTTTGAAACACAAAAGCAAGGAATTTATTTGCTAAATTATGATAAATTTATGAGCGTAATCCAAATCACGGATGATACTATAAATTACACTCTAAATAAGGTTGAAAAATGTTAATCCTAGCAAGAAAAGAAAATGAAGAAATTTTAATAGGAAATGACATAAAAGTTGTCATAGTAAATATTTCAAAAAACACTGTTAAGCTCGGTATCGAAGCGCCACGAAATACAATGATACTAAGAAGCGAACTAGCAAATGATATCAAAAATGAAAATATCCATGCCACAAAAACTGCAAGTGAAGCCGATATTCATGAGCTAGCTAAAAAAATCGAGAAATGAAAAGCTTTGCAAAGATAAATATATTTTTAAAGATAGTTGGTACTAGAGGCAGCTACCACGAAATTTTATCGCGCTTTATCCTCTGTGAGCAGCTTTTTGATGAAATTTATTTTAAAAAGTCAAATTCATTTGCTATAGAATGCAACAACCACGATATAAAAGATAACATCATTCAAAAAGCGATAGATGAGCTAAAAAGAGCCGGCTTTTCAAACGAGCTTGACGAGTTTTTTAGCTCTCATAAAATCATCATCAACAAAAATATCCCAATTGGTGCGGGCCTTGGTGGAGGTAGTTCAAATGCCGCCACCTTTTTACTTATGGTAAATGATGAGCTAAATTTAAATATAAAACATGAAAATTTGATGCAAATAGCGTCTAAAATCGGTGCAGATGTCGCTTTTTTCGTATGTGGCTACAAGGCGGCAAATGTAAGCGGCATAGGTGAGATCATAGAAGAATTTGATGATGAAGTACCTGGTTTAAATATCTTCACGCCAAATGTTTTTTGCTCTACACCGGCGGTTTATCAAGAATTTAGAAGCAATTTCTTACAATACATAGACGTTAATGCTGCAAAAAAGATGCAAAATTTAAAAAGCAAAGAGCTACTTGAAATTTATAAAAATGGGGAGTTAAACGATCTTTTTGCCCCATGTTTTAAACTCTATCCACAGATGAATGAGTTTAAAGATAAATTTCTAAGTGGCAGCGGCAGTAGCGTATTTAGCGTAAAATAAAAGGTAAAATTTTGATAAAAGATCTAGCAAAAAACAAAAAAGCTTTGCATGACTTTAGCATACTTGAAACCTTTGAGGCTGGCATCGTTTTAAAAGGCAGCGAGGTCAAGGCTCTAAGGGCTGGTAGAGCAAATCTAAAAGATAGCTTTGTGCGCGTCATAAAGGGTGAGCTTTTTTTATTAAACGCCCACATCAGTTATCTTGAGACCACGCATAGCGCATTTCGTCCAAATGAGCGAGCAGCCAGAAAACTTTTGATGCATAGAAAGCAGATCGATAAAATTTTTGGTCAAGTCTCACAAGATGGACTAGCACTGGTTGTTTTAGCACTTTATCTAAGCGATAAAAACATCGTAAAAGCAAGACTAGCCCTTGCAAAAGGTAAAAATTTACACGATAAACGCGAGACTCTAAAAAGACGCGAGGCAGACAAAGAGGCAAGAGCTGCCATAAAAAGATATGTTTAAGGGATAAGATGAAGAATTTGCTTGTTTTAATAATCACTTTATTTGCTTTTTTTGGCTGTGGTGACGATGAGAGCAGTAGTGTAAATTTTAAAGAATTTAGCCCAAATGAAGAGGTTAAGCTTGTAGATGTAAGCGGCAAGGAGCTTACTTTAGTTCGAAAAGATCACGGCTTTGCTATCAAAAATGATGAAAATAAGGTTTTAATGATCGATATTTTTGGTACATTTTGCCCGCCTTGTCAAAAAGAGGCAGCTGAGCTTACAAAATATCAGCTTGAAAACAAAGATAAATTTACACTAATTGGACTAACTCACTTTGAAAATGTCACAAATGAGTATGTTTTGCACGAATTTATGCAAAAATTTAATGCCTACTATTTCATAACAAACAATCAAAAGATAAATGACAGACTTGCCGAACAGATCGTAAGAGACATCGAATACAAACACGAGATCGCACTACCTTTTAAAGTAGTGATAAAAAATGGCGAATATCAAATTTTAACAGACGTAGATAGCGGACAATACGGGGTAAAATACTATCTTGGTGGTATAAAAGTCACAAAAACGAAAGAAGATCTGGTAAAAATTTATGAGACAAAATAAATTTGCCCTATATTTGGAACATCGTTTGCTTATAAAAATGTGAAATTTCATAAGGATTTTAAATGTTTGTTTTAGATAAATCAAAATCTAGCCCACTTGTTGAATCAGCTCTTGCAGGCAGAGAACTACGCCAAAAACTAATCTCTGGCAATCTTGCAAACGTTGATACACCATTTTATAAAGCTAGAGATATAAGATTTGAAGATGTTTTAAAAGAAAAAGCAAATGAAATTTATAACACTTCAAGCCAAAAAAAGCTACAACTTGCTAAGACAAACGAAGCACATATGGCTGCAGTTGATTTTCCAAAAAGCGACACAGCTCAAATTTTCTTACGTGACGGTCACATGGCTAGAAATGACGCAAATACAGTAGATCTTGACGTAGAAACAACAGAGATGAGCAAAAACACAGTTATGATAAATGCCCTTGATAACGCCTACAAGGCTCAAAGCAATATCTTTAAAAGCGTAATAGACGCAAGTGCTAAGAACTAGGAGAGATGATGTCATACTTAAATGATTTTGATATTAGTGGATACGGACTAAGCGCACAACGTTTCAGAATGAACGTCATCAGCTCAAACATAGCAAATGCTCAAACTACAAGAACAGCTGAAGGTGGCCCTTACAGAAGGCAAGAGGTCATCTTTAAAGAGATGAGTTTTGATAAAATTTTAAATGATCAGCTTAAAAATTCGCAAAGCTTACTTGAGTATGAAAATCCACTCGACGACCCAAGCTCACCAAGAAACGCTCACCCTGCCCTAACTAGCGTGATCGTGGATAAAGTGGTGCGTGACGATAAGGACTTTCAGCTAAAATATGACCCGAGCCATCCAGACGCAAATGCAAATGGCTACGTCGCATTTCCAAATATAAATCCGGTTATTGAGATGTCTGACCTACTTGAAGCAACAAGAGCATATCAAGCAAACGTGGCAGCCTTTCAAAACGCAAAAACAATAGCACAAAGTGCAATATCACTTATTTCAGGACAAGCATAATGATAAATAGTATAAATTTAGACAAAATAAATAAAAATGAAAATTCAAATAAAATAGCAAAAGCAGGCGAACAAGGCGGCTTCGAAAATGCTTTAAACGACTCTTTAAAAGAGCTAAACAAGGTTCAAATAAACGCTGATAAAGCCATAGCTGATCTTGCAACTGGCGAGGTAAAAGATCTTCACCAAGCTGCTATTGCGATAGGTAAAGCAGAGACTAGCATGAAGCTTATGCTAGAAATTCGCAACAAAGCACTAAGTGCTTATAAAGAAATTTCTAGAACACAAATTTAAGTCATTAATGAATTCCAGAAAATCAAAAATAACCATACTTTTTTTATTAATTACTTTTGGAATTTCAATATTTGTGCTTGTCATATTTTATAGAGCAAGTATCGAGCGAAAGCTTCCTAGGCTTCAAACAAGCGATATAAATACAGCAATTCGTGGTAACATAATCACAAAAGATGGCTTTAGCATCTCTTCAAGTCAAAAGCTTTACAAAGTGATGCTTGATACTAGAAACATCGATCCTAATAAAAAAGAGATGTTTATCAAACTATATTCACTTTACAGTGGCGACGATCCAAACAAAGTAAGAAAGATCATAAATGGTACAAAAGGTATCGTTACACTCTCATATAGCATTGATGCAAAGGGGGCTACCTACCTTCAAGAGCTCTCAAGAAAGCTAAATCGCAAGAGTATTTTGGTTTCATATCTTGACCCAAAAACAGGACTTGCTTCATTTCAGGGCATGAGAGTAATGGAGAGCGGCCAAAATCGTAAATTTATGTCAAAAGATGCCCTCACACCAGCTATTGGCTACGTGAGCAAAACTGAAAGTGACGCACTTACAAAGAGTAAAGGCGTAAAAGGCCTTGAGAGATATTATGAAGATTATTTAGCTCCGATACAAAATGCAAAAATTTTAGGCCCTCGTGATATTGGAAACAATATCATTTTAACAAGTGACTCGAATTTAGCAACAAGAGTAGATGGCTACAATGCGGTACTTTCTATACCGCTTAAATTTCAAACTAAACTAGAGCAAATTTTAGATGAAAAGCGTGAATTTCTAGATGCAAAAGAGCTAGTCATCTGCATAATGAATAGCAAAAACGGAGAAATTTTAGCCCTAGCTTCTAGCTCAAGATACGATCCTTCAAACATAAGAAAGCAAGATTATAGCGCTCTAAATTCGACCGTTAGTGAATATGCTTATGAAGTTGGCTCGGTTTTTAAGCCATTTATATTTTCTATCTTACTTCAAGAGAAGAAAGTAAATCCATTTGAGCTTGTAAATACCTATAATGGCCGATACCAACTTGGCAAAAGGATAATCAAAGATACCCATCCAGAGCCTTTTATGAGCGCTGAAGATATAATCGTACACAGTTCAAACATTGGCATGATTCAGCTTGTTGAGCGTTTAAATGGGCCACAAATTTATCAAGGACTTTTAAATTTTGGCTTTTCAAGAAAAACAGGCATAGATCTACCTTACGAGCAAGTAGGTATGATGCCAACAGTTACAAAGCTAAACTCATCGACATATAAGGCGACTGTGAGCTACGGATATGGCTTGCAAGCTACATTTATGCAGCTTTTAAAAGCCTACAATACATTTAATAATAAAGGCATTGAAGTTACTCCTCACATGGTTGCCTACTTAGAGAGAAATGGAAAAAGATACGATTTGCCAAAGTCCGAGCCAGCTCAAGTTATATCACAAGAAACCGCAAAGATAATGAAGAGAATTTTAATAAAAACGGTTGAAAAAGGTACTGGACTAAAAGCCTTTACGCCAGGACTTGAGATAGGTGGCAAGACTGGAACTGCACATATTGCCTCAGGTAGTGGTGGATACAGCAATACCTACAATGGCTCATTTTTTGGCTTTGTAAATGACACAAGAGGCAATAGCTACACAATAGGCGTTCTAGCAAGAGATCCTAAAAGACCTTACTACTACTTTGGTGCTCAAAGTGCGTTGCCTATGTTTAAAAAAGCAGTTGATCTGATGGTTGAAGATGGATATTTATTTCCTGATGCAAATGTAATAGCTGAGTTTGAAGCTAAAAAAGATAAGCTTAAAAATGACAAGACAAAACAAAAACCTGCTTTGGACTAAAATTTTAAAAACGAGAAAGACCTAAAAATTAAGCAAAAGCTAAATGTAAAAATTTCTCTTGCTTTTTGGCATTTTCTCTAATTGCAAAACCTTTAATGCTCTTAAAATACTTTTAGTTTCTAATAGCAATTAAATTATAAATGGAAAATCTAAACTGATCAAAAAGATTTAAGCCTCTCATATTTTTAGAGGTTACCTCTTTGTCATCTTTGTAGTTTTTTCCGCCTAAAAAGAGCAGATAAATAAGCGGGGTAACATAATTAAATCTTAAGAAAAGCGCTACAATGCAATGAAAAAAGCCGTAGTTATATCTGATACAAACATAAAAACCATAAATTATATAGGCCATCATTAAAATTAAAAAAGCATAGAATACAAAGCTTAAACCAGTATAATCTGAAATATTTAAAAAGCTACAAACAAAAATAAAAGCACTTACTAAAGTAGGCAATATAATGATTGGAAAAATTAGATGAAGCCCGATTAGATCAAATTTACTCGCATAAACCTTTATGTTATATTTACCTGCAGGAATTATCAAAAATATAGGCAATACGATTGAAAAGAAAATAAGAGATATCATGCATATAGAATCAAAATCATAAGAACTCATTTTTATCCCAAGCTTAATTTTAAGATATTTTAACTACACTTTTTTAAATAAATTTATCTACGATTTTTGCGATTTTCTATGCCGATTTTCTCACTCTCTTCTATCTCGACAATATAGCTTGGATTTTTCTTTTTAGCCTCTTTGTCTAAAAAACTAATGAGCTTCGCATCAGAATTTTTATGAGAGCAGATTAAAATTATGAAATTTATATAGTTATTTGCTTCTTTTGGCATGACTTGGTTATTTTTAGCTGGTATACTAAAATTTCCTACAAAGATTTGAATAAGTTCGAAAAGCTCGTTTTTACTTAAACTATTATCACCCGCAAGCCTTTCAAGCTTTTCGATCGTTATCTCTTCTTTTTCAAATACAAGCTCCTTTGTTTCGGTGCTATAATCCCTATTTCTTAAAAGTATATAGATTAACACACAAATTGCAATTAATAGCAATACAATAAAGAAAACTATTAGACCTTTTATTAGCATCTAAAGCCTTGAACAAAGTGATCGCTTTGTAAATGCCAAAACACTCATAAGTACCATTATTACGATACTAATCCAGACAAAATCAGGCACAGGTAATGGATCGCCAGCAGCATACGAGTGCATACCAGCTAAATAAAAATTTACGCCAAAATAAGTCATAATAATCGACCAATAAGCAAAGAATGAAGCTACCGCAAATGCATACTGATTATTTAGCCTTGGAATAAATCTTATATGAAGAACTGCGGCATAAACAAGTATTGAAACTAGCGCCCAAGTCTCCTTGCTGTCCCAGCCCCAATATCTACCCCAGCTCTCGTTCGCCCAAACACCGCCCAGGAAATTTCCAAGAGTAAGCAAGCTAAGTCCTAGTATCATAGCCATCTCATTTATACGGGTAGCTTCAAGAATATTACGAGAAATTTCTGGATTTGGTTTTTTCTTATTTTGTAAAATGATAAGCAATAGTGTAAAGCCACCAAGTAACGCGCAAAGCCCTAAAAATCCATAACTTGCAGTAATGACAGAAACGTGTATTGTTAGCCAGTAGCTTTGAAGCACTGGAACAAGTGTAGTGATCTGCGGATCCATCCAGCTAAGGTGCGCAACAAACAATGTAACGCCAGCCAATATAGACGTAAGAGCAAGGGCGATAGGGCTACGTTTTGCAAAGACGATACCAGAAAATCCTAAAGCCCAAGCGATATAGACCATCGATTCATAAGCGTTACTCCAAGGCGCATGCTCAGCAATGTACCAACGAAGTCCAAGTCCGACAGTGTGAGCAAGAAAAGCTAGTAAATTTATAATGTATACAACTCTTACAATACCATTTATCTGAACTTTTGGAGCTAGCATTTTAACAAAAACAAAAAATAAAAGCGCTAGGCCAGCCAAAAGATAAATCGGCGTCAATCGCTCAAAAATTTGAATTTTATTAAACAAAATTTCTATATTTATCTTTTCTTCACTTGGCATTACAGCAGAACCATACTTTTGCTGATAGACTGAAATTTTATCAAGTGCGGCATCAGCCTTGCTCCAATCATTATCTTTTGTTGCTGCATCAACTGCTGCAAAATACTCTCTCATCATATTAATGACTAGATCGGCCTCCTTAGGCGGAAAGTACATCATTGCACTAGCAGGCGAATACCAAGAGTTTGATGGGTCATCTTGTTTTGGAAAAATTTTAAAAATTTCACCAATAAATATCATATAAAAAACATTCAATCTCTCATCGATCTTGATCACATCTTTATCAAATGTATTGCGTGATCCAGGGTGCTTACGATTAGCAATTTCAGCAAATTTTGTGAGTTTATATTCACTTCCGCCATCTTTTGTGGCTCTAAAAAAATCATTAAAACTTGCATACTTTGCATTTTCATCTATGCCAAGCTCTTTTTTTAGCTCCTTGCTTTGTCCAAGTGAGATAATTTTTTCACTTCGCCAAAAATCAGGCGTTACCATTATTGAAAGCATGGCTTGATTCGAGTTTAGGCTATTTATACTCTCGCTTCTATGTATTTTATTTAAAATTTCTTTGCTAAGAGTGTCAAATGGCTTCATTCTACCATCTGAGCTTTGCACAATAAGTCTAGAAAGCTTTTGTGTGTGCTCTTTGCTGATATTAGGCAAAAAGTCTTCAGCCTTTAATGAGCTAAAATTTAAACTTAAAAGCATAATGGCAATGATAGCAACAACCTTTTTACCACCTTTTGTTGATTCATTGTCTATTAACTTAGCTAGTTTTCTAAAACGGCTACCAGGATTTACAACATTTAACACAAAGCCAAGCCCAAGTAAAAAGTACCCGATATAAGTTGGTATCTTACCTGGATCTTTATTGACAGAGAGAATGGTTCCCTTTTCATCTGTATCGTATGAACTTTGGAAAAATCTATAACCATCATAGTCAAGCACATGATTCATATAAATTTTATAGTCAAGCCCCGACATGTTTGTATCATCTTTTACAATAACTTCACTTGAATAGCTCATAGGCGAATTTGAGCCAGGATATCTTTTAAGCTCAAAGTCTTTTAAGTATAAGCTAAACGGAAGTTTAACTTGCTGTGCACCCCATGAAGCGTTAAATTTTTGTCCAGCCACAGCCAAGCGTGAAGGCTCTGTTAGGTTATAAAAAATATGCATCTCTTTACTCTCGCCTTTATAATTTAATTCAGCTATCAAGGCGTTAAATTCGCTATCTTTTGCACTAACTAGCTTTCTTGAGGCATGAGTCGAAACTAATCTTGGAGCAAAATTTATATTTGAAATAGTATAAAGACTACCCATGCCAAATTCATTGACGCTACCAGCTTTTAACTCAGTTTTTGAACTATCACTCATTGTAAATTTTGAAAGATCAGTATTTGAAGTAACAGTGAATTTTCCGTCCACTAATTTAAAAAGTACATATTTTTTACTTTCATCCGGCTTAGCATTAAAGATAAAACTAATATCTGCAACTCTTGCTTCCTCTTCTTCTAACAAGAAGATTTCTTCACTTTCACTCTCGTTTGAAACCACAAATTCCACTACTGGTTGCCCATTTTTATCACCCACAAACTTATAACTTGCATTTGGCACAAATTCTTTAAATTTTAAATTAGCTTCATTATCTGCTATTTTTAGCTTTAGATCAAAACCTTTTTTTGCATCAGAAAGTCCTAACGGCAAAGCAGCGTTTATCTCTTCTCCATTATCATTTAATGCGGTTAAATTTAAATAGGATATTTTTGTCGTAACGATATTTGACTGAGCTTTTTCTCTTATATGCATATCAGCCTCAAAGCCAAGATATCTTGTTATTCCGGCACCGATTAAGATAACGATAAAACCAAGGTGAAAGATAAGCGAAGGGAGTTTTTTGGGATCGATTAAGTTATATCTAAAGATATTATAGGCCAAATTTATACCAAGAAGTAGTTGAATGAGCGCAAACCAGCTGGCACCATAAACATAGTACCATGCAGCTTCTGTGCTAGTTTTACTTTCTATTATCGTAGCGGCTCCGCTAGCTATGGCAAAGATTATCATCAAAATGATAGCTGAGCCCATACTTAAAAATAATGATTTTGGATTTAACATCTGCTTCCTTTTATTTACATTATGACAAAGCTATCAAAGTAAAACTTATCTTAAATAACTGCCTTGCTTTGTTTGAGTAGAGACTGGTTTGTTTTCATTTGCGTCTTGTTCAGCAAATGCATCTTTGCCTTTTAGATAGGCAAGAATCGCACCAAGGTCATTATTTGAAAGAATTTTAGCTTGGTTTTGCATTACATTTTTACCACTTCCACCAAAACTTGAGTCACTTCTATAAGAGATAATACTATCTTCAATATCTTTAGCATCCATATTTTTTAGAGGTGTTGAACCAAATGGCCTTTTATCAGCATTCTCGCCATGACAGCTAGCACATTGCTTTTCATAAAGCTCCTTACCCAAAGAAACACTATATCTACCCTTTCTATCAACGCCTAATTTTAAAATTCTATTATCTTTATAGCGTCTTGGATCTTCATCGACATAAACATTTACTTTTTCATTTCTATCATTAGCCTGCTTTTTTGCCATTTCAGCAAGTTCTTTACCAAACTCACCACGAGCTTCTATATAGTAGACCTGTGAAGCTGCAAAGGCATTTGCCACCAAAAAACACGCCAAAAAAGAAATTTTAATACTTTTCATAATTTTCCTTGAAATTTTGCTCTAAATTTAAAAATCCCGGATCAGATTGCTCCGACCCGGGATTATATCATAAGTTGATTAATGAGCTATGAATTAGAATGAGTATTTAGCTTCAAATCTAAATTTATCTTCTTTTGTTTTTACATCATCAGGTAATTTATGTGTTTGGAAAGAGTAGAAAGAGCTAAATTTCAACTTTTTGCTATATTGATAAGCAAATCTTGGAACAAATTCTTCAACTTTATCTTTTATGTCTGGATTGCCAGTACCGCCAAATACTTTTTGAGTACCTTTTACATAGTCTAAACCAACTGTAAATTTATCAAATGTATAAGCACTTGTTGCATAGAGGAAGTTGCCTTTACCTTCTGTAAATGTCCAATCAAATACATCTTCACCAGCATCAATAAGAGCACCCTGATCTTCAAAACTAAATGATGTTACACCTTTATCTTGAACTTTCCAGCCAATATAACCAGCAGCTAGATCAAGACCAAATAGTGATGTTGAAAGTTCGCCAGCATAGAAATTACCATCATTGTATTTAGCACCATTTTCTGAAGTTAAATACCCTTTTGCTTCTCTATCAGCTGAACTATTTACATAGTTAAGTCTTGCACCTAAAGAAATATCATTATTAATAGCAAAATTTGCTGAAACATCAGCTGCAAGTACGTCAGCTAAGTTTGTAAGGCTAGCATACCATAGTTGGAAGTTGATAGGATCATATGAGCCAGCGATACCAGCTGCATATAGGTTACCAACATCATAGCTATTTAAAAGACTGGTAGCTTTTAATTCTGGTTTATCACGATCTGCTCCTGCATATAAAGTACCATCAGCCCATTCACTAGAGATAGCATCAAACGCTAAAGCTGTAAGCGTAAGACCTTCGATATCTTTATTTACCACTCTTACACCTGTACCAACTGCATCATCAGTAAAGTATGAACCAATAGCTTGCTTACCGGCTGTGATAGTAGTATTTCCAGCTTTATAACCAAGATAGAATTGGTGAACATTAAATGTCTTTGTTGTATCTGTTTTATCTGTACCATCTGTATTATCTATTTTAGCGTTATCGCCTGAGCCATCAACAGAGTTATATCTTAAACCAATAACACCAAAAAAGTTATCATCAATAGCGGCTTTAAAGTTTGTAACCATTCTAAATTGATGATTAGCTTTGCTTTTTTTTGCAACATCACTTTGCTCTGTATCTTTATTGTGAGTATTTGTATATCTATATCTTGCAAATCCTGAAAGATCTACATTTTTTATAGCTTCTTCAAGTGGGGTAGCACTTGCTACGCTTGAAAATGCACCTAAAGCAACCAAAGTGGCTAAACTAATTTTTGTTAGTTTCATTTTTTCTCCTTTTAAGGTTTTGTGACAATGATTATAATCTATAAATTTTAATTTAAAGCTTAAAAAATCATAAAATTTTTAATTTTTGTTACCAATCGTTTACTGATTTTAACCGAAAAAGTATATTTTGATAATTTGGCCCTTAAAAAAGTATCTTAAAAAATTAAGTAAAATAAGAAGGGGCCGTTGCTTGCCCCTTAAAAGGAGTTCTAGTTTTGATTGCTGTTGAAATTATATAAGCAAGCAGTAAATCAACGGTAATTAAAAAGAAATTTTTTCCTCTTTTGGCACTTCTATATTTGTTTTTACATTTTTTCTTTTAATAATCACTTCATTTTGCGGCTTTTTTATACCATTATATAAGCCACTAGAGCCACCCTCTTTTATAAGCAACATATCTATAAGTTTATCTGCATAAAAGGTCGCATAGACTAAGTCGCCTTTATCATAATAGTATCTATTTGCACAAAAATTTGCTTTATTGAGTTTGTGATTTTTTGTATCGCTCGCCACTATTTCATAGCAGTATTTTGAATCTTTATAAGTAACCTCTTTTATAAAACCTTTGATCGAGCTTTTTGCTGGTGTATTTTGCATGACCTGTCTTGGCTGTTTTCGCACTGGTGGATTGTCTTCAAAAAATGAGCAACCCAAAAACATGATAGTAGTTGCCAGTGGAAGTAAAATTTTAGCTTTCATCTCTTCTCCTTATTGTAAAACGGCGAAGTATAACTTTTAAGATTAAATAAATTTTGCGGGAAATTAAAGGCTCGCATCTAAATTTATATACACAATCATACAAATTTATCTTAGGCGAGCCTGCCTAAAATAGTTAAGCTGAAACATTTAAAACGTTACCGCCAAGCTCGGCGATCTTTTTATCAAGTGTCTCAAGGGTCTTTTCAATAGTCTTTTGTGAAATTTCAGGAAGCTCGCCTCCCCAAATTTTCTTCGCATCCTCAAAACCCTTTGCCACACCCTCTATACCGGCTTTTAGTTTTTCCACGTCATCACCTACACCATTTAGCACAAAGCTAGCTATCCTCTCAGCCGTATTTGCGATACCAAAAAATCCATTCTCACTAATAAGATCATTTGCCTCGTCACTAGTTAGCTCGTTTAAAGATTTACCATTATAGCCGATATTTGCAAGATCAAGGCCTGATAAAATTTCTAATAAATTTTTAGGCGCATTAAAGCTTAAGCCACCTTGAGCTAATAAATTTGAACTACTACTTTGAGCAATCTCTTTTTGATACTGCAAAAAGTAGCTATTTGAAATGTCTTTGGCTGTTAAATTTGTAATTTCAGACTCTTTTTTAGAGATACCTTTTTCTTCTTTATGAAGTGAAATTTCTGATTTTACATTTTCTTTTAGGCTTGAATTATTATATGAGTTTGTGATTTGAGAAATTTTCATTTTGGCTCCCTTAAAATTTATAGAATCAATATCGCCAAAAAGTAGAATTTATTTAGATAAAGCGGGAAAACTCCCGCTAGTAGTTATTTGCTAAGTGTTGCGTTTAGCATCCAGATCGCTTTTTCAAATTTTGCGATTTGATCTTGTGCATACATTTGAGTTGTTGTATCACCTTCTGCAAGCTCGTCAAGCTTTTTAAACTCGCCCAAGAGGTGTTTATAATCAGCCAATACAATCTCTAAAACCTCAGTTGGAGTGTAAATTTCTTTTGGCTCGTGTTTGATGTGAGTAACTTTTGCTAGCTCCTCAGCCTTGACGATAGGTCTGCCACCAAGCATAAGAGCCCTCTCTGCTGCATCGTCAAATATCTCACTCATATCTTCATAAGCTTTTTCTGTGTATTCATGAACGCTAAAAAATTGAATACCTTTTACATTCCAGTGAAGATCGTGAAATTTAATATAAAGTGCATTTGCATCAGCCTGAATAACATTTAATTGTAAAATAACTTTTGACATTTTGTCTCCTTCTTTATTATAAATATGATGAAATTATATATAGCTAGAGTTAATCGGTGGTTAATCAAATAATAAATTTTATTATTTGATATAAAATTTGACTACAAAATAAAATTATCTTGTAGTCAAACGTAGAATCATAAATTTTTCTATTTTTTATATGGTGTAGTTTTGTAGCCTTGCTCGATCAAACTACTCATACCTCCATCCAAATTTATTATCTTAAGATCTGAGCTATCTATCGCTGCGGCTGCTGCTGTGCTTCTTCTGCCACTTCTGCAAACAATAGCAATAGGTTTTTTGATATCGACTGCCTTTGAAAGCTCCTCTAAAAATGTGCTCTTATCGTTTGGATTAAAAGTTATAGTCTTTGCACCTGCGATAACGCCAGTCTCTTGCCACTCAGATGGGGTTCTAATATCGATAATCTGATCATATTTTTTGATCTCATCTGGGCTTATATTAACGGTTTTAACATCAGCTGACAACATACAACAAACAGCTCCTAAAAGTAAAATTTTTTTCATCTACTCTCCTTAAATAATTTTTTGAAATGTTAGCACGGATTATTAAATATATAAAAATTTTTGTTGATAAAATTTATTAGTTTAGATAAAAATTAATAATATAACGTATTGATAAAAAAGCTAAACCTACTACGAATGCATATATAGATAAACCGACTAGATTGATAAAAATATATTCACTTGCCATTACATTTTTAAAAATTTTTCTTTGATTTTAGTAATCTTATTTTTTTAAAAGTTTATTCTTTTTATCTTTTCTTTTACTCTATTTGCTGATCAGCATAAGAATAGTTTTTATAAATTGCTATATCTTAATTGTACGTTTTAGTATATACTTGTTTGAGTATTTTGTATTTTATAAAGATGATTATATAATGGTGTCCCCAACAGGGTTCGAACCTGTGGCCTTAGAATTAGGAATTCTACGCTCTATCCAGCTGAGCTATGAGGACAAATTTGCGAGTTAGTTTATTTTTTTTAGCCGAGCAGCTAAGGATAAAGGGCAGATCGCTCTGCCCTATTTTTGGCTAATTAGCCATTTCTCTTTTTAATAATCTCTTCACTTACGTTTTTAGGAACTTCTTCATAGTGGTCAAATTCCATAGAGTAAGTCGCACGACCTTGTGTCATTGAGCGAAGATCTGTTGAGTAGCCAAACATTTGTGCTAGTGGGCAGTAAGCAGCGATAATCTTGATGCCACTTCTATCATCCATTGAGTTTACTTGGCCACGGCGCTTATTAAGGTCTCCTATAACGTCACCCATATACTCCTCTGGAGTCTCAACTTCAACCTTCATCATAGGTTCTAGAATAACAGCACCTGCTTTTCTAGCACCCTCTTTAAAGCCCATTGAAGCAGCAAGTTTAAACGCCATCTCAGATGAGTCAACTTCGTGGTAGCTACCATCAAATAGTGTAACTTTAACATCTTCAACTGGATAACCAGCAAGAACACCGCTTTGAAGTGCCTCTTTACAACCCTTTTCAACAGCTGGGATGTATTCTTTTGGAACAACACCGCCTTTGATGTCGTTAACAAATTCAAATCCACTAGCAGCTGGAAGTGGTTCAAGACGTAGGAATACGTGACCATACTGACCACGACCGCCCGATTGCTTGGCATATTTATATTCTTGTTCAACTGTCTTGCGGATAGTCTCGCGGTAAGCAACTTGCGGTTGACCAACTTCAGCATCAACTTTAAATTCACGCAGCATACGATCAACAATAATTTCCAAGTGAAGCTCACCCATACCACTAATGATAGTTTGTCCACTCTCTTCATCCGTGCTAACTCTAAAACTCGGATCTTCTTGAGCTAGTTTTTGTAGAGCTATCGCCATCTTCTCTTGATCAGCTTTTGTTTTTGGTTCAACAGCAACGCTGATAACTGGATCTGGGAAGTCCATTCTCTCTAGGATAACTTTATCTTTTTCGCTAGCTAAAGTATCGCCTGTTAGAGTATTTTTAAGACCGACAACAGCACCGATCTCGCCAGCAAAAAGCTCTGAAATTTCTTCACGCTTATTTGAGTGCATTTTTAATAGACGGCCGATTCTCTCTTTATTGTCTTGAACTGTGTTGTAAGCATAGCTACCACTTTCAAGGCTTCCTCTATATACACGGATAAATGTTAGCTGTCCAACAAATGGATCCGTCATAATCTTAAACGCAAGAGCCGCAAATTCACCATCATCAGTACTATCAACAGTTACCTCAGTACCATCTTCATAAACGCCTTTGATCGCTTCGATCTCATCAGGAGCTGGCAGATAATCAACTACAGCATCAAGTAGAGGTTGGATACCTTTGTTCTTAAACGCAGTACCACAAAGCATAGGTGTAATAGTCATTCTTAAGCAACCTGCTTTAATACCTTTTTTAATCTCTTCTTCAGTTAGTTCTTCGCCTGCAAAGAATTTCTCCATCAAGCTATCATCTGTCTCAGAAACAGCTTCGATTAGTTTTGCACGGTATTCTTCAGCCTTATCTTTAACTTCAGCTGGAATTTCTTCTTCAACATAGTCAGTTGGCTTTTTCTCATCATTCCAAACGTAAGCTTTCATTCTTACAAGGTCAACCACACCTCTAAAGTTATCCTCAGCACCTATAGGAATTTGAATAGGTATTGGGTTTGCTTTTAGTCTTTCCCTAATCTGCTCTTCAACTCTAAAGAAATTTGCACCTATTCTATCCATTTTATTAACAAAAACGATTCTTGGTACGTGATATTTATTTGCTTGTCTCCAAACAGTTTCTGATTGTGGTTGAACACCGCCAACAGAACAAAATACTGAAACAGCACCGTCAAGAACACGCATAGAACGCTCAACTTCGATAGTAAAGTCAACGTGTCCCGGAGTATCTATTAGGTTTATTTGATAACCCTTCCAAAATGCCGTAGTTGCAGCTGAAGTAATAGTAATACCACGCTCTTTTTCTTGTTCCATCCAGTCCATGGTAGCAGCACCATCATGAACCTCACCTATTTTATGGCTCATGCCAGTAAAGAATAAAATTCTCTCACTAGTAGTTGTCTTTCCAGCATCAATGTGAGCCGCAATACCGATATTTCTTACCTTATGTAAAGGCGTTTTTCTCTCTGCCATATTAATTCTTTCTTACCAGCGGTAGTGAGCAAATGCTTTATTAGCCTCTGCCATCTTGTAAGTATCTTCCTTCTTCTTGAAAGATGCACCTTTTGAGTTTGCCGCATCTAAGAGCTCATTCGCTAGTTTATCTATCATAGTTCTTTCGCTTCTTTTTCTGGCGTAAGTTATAAGCCAGCGGATAGCAAGAGCTTGTTGGCGAGCTGGGCGAACCTCAACTGGTACTTGATAAGTAGCACCACCAACACGGCGTGATTTAACTTCTAAAATAGGTTTTACATTTTCGATAGCGTCGTTAAAAACGTCAATGCCTTTAACTTCAGCATTTTTCTTTTCGATAGCTTTGATAGCACCATACATTATCTCAGTAGCGACGCTTTTTTTGCCATCATACATAAGAGAATTAATAAATTTAGTGATTATTTTATTTCCGTAAATCGGATCAGGTAAGACTTCCCTTACAGGGGCTTTTCTTCTTCTCATTTTGATCTTTCCTTCAAATTTTTATGAAATTTTACTCAAACGTTTGCAAATTTTAGCAACGTCTGCGAACCTAAATTTTTACTTTTTTGTTGCAGCTGCAGCGCCAGCTTTAGGGCGTTTTGCACCATATTTAGAACGAGAAACTGTTCTTTTTGCAACACCAGCAGTATCAAGTGCACCACGAACGATGTGATATTTAACACCCGGTAAGTCTTTAACCCTACCACCGCGAACTAAAACGATACTGTGTTCTTGTAGGTTGTGACCTTCACCGCCGATATAGCTGATGACTTCAAAACCGCTTGTTAGCCTAACTTTGGCAACTTTCCTCAAAGCTGAGTTTGGTTTTTTAGGGGTTGTAGTATAAACCCTAGTGCAAACTCCTCTTCTTTGAGGGCACTCTTTTAACGCTGGAGATTTTGACTTAACAATCACTTTCTTGCGTTCTTTTCTGACCAATTGATTTATGGTTGGCACAATAATTCCTTTCAACTAAATTTATTAAAAAGACCTAATTTTATTTAAAATAAACTTAAATAACGGTTAATAAGTTAGACTTACTCATCTAATTCTTGATTTTATAAAAACTCTACTGTCTTTATTTTGTATTAGTCTTGTTTGACAGCATATTTGCCACTACCTATCAAAAGAATACAAAGTGAAATAGCAATATAAAGGTAAATAAGCTCTGATTTAAAGCCATTAACCTCGTTTAATGCAAATAAATTTGCAAATCCATAGTATGAGTATAAAATAGTAATACTAGTACCTAAAACTAGGATAGCGCCTACCCTTGAACAAAAACCAATAATTAACATGATGGGCGCTAAGACCTCTCCAAGGTAAGAAAAATATGCCAAAAATCCAGGCAAACCAGCATTTACTAATATACCTTTTACCCCACTAAGTCCATGTAAAATTTTACCAAAACCATGCATAAAAAGGCAGATACCAAGTCCTAAACGTATAAATAAAAGTCCAAGATCAACGTTTTTCATAAATTCTCCATGATGTGATTTCAAAGATAAGGATTTTATTAGGTGATAATTAATAGCTTGTAAATTTTTAATTGATTTAATTCTATTAAAGAGGTTAAGCCCCAAAAAATAGGGGCTTGAAGTATTAGTTTTCTTTGATTTTTACTTTTTTATCCTTATAAAAACCAGTTCCAACCGGGATCATACGTCCAAGGATAACATTCTCTTTTAGATCCTCAAGATAGTCAAATTTAGCAGCAATCGATGCTTCTGTTAAGACTTTAGTTGTCTCTTGGAACGATGCAGCAGAGATCACGCTATCACTTCCGATAGCTGCTCTTGTAACGCCTAACAAGATCGGCTCAGCAATAGCTGGCTCACCGCCCATGTTCATGATGCGCTCGTTCTCTTCTTTAAATTTATTTCTTGATACCATATCGCCAACGATGAAATTTGTATTTCCGCTATCAACGATTTTAACTTGGCGAAGCATTTGAGAGACGATGATCTCGATATGTTTATCTGCGATCGCAACACCTTGGCGACGATAAACTTGCTGAATTTCACTGATCAAATAGTAGTGAAGTGCCTTTTCGCCAAGAATTCTTAAAATATCGTGGCTTGAGATTAGCCCATCAGTTAGTTTCTCGCCAGCATGGACAAATTCCCCGTCTCTTACTTGTATCTGACGACTTTTCTCGATCAAATACTCAGCAGTTGTGCCATCTTCAGCTTGGATGATTATGCGCTCTTTTGAGCGAAGTGGCTTGTCAAATCTAACCACACCATCAATCTCTGCAACGATAGCTGTATTTTTAGGGCGTCTTGCTTCAAATAGCTCACTAACTCTTGGAAGACCACCGGTAATATCTTTTGACTTAGCAACAGCTTTTGGGGTCTTAGCCAAAATATCAGCCTGAGCTACTTCATCACCACTTGAGACAAAGATCGCAGTTTTTGGATCAAGCGAATACTTGATTAAATTTCCTTTTTTAGTAGCGATAATAATCGCAGGTTTTACACCGCTTGGCAAGTATTCATTGATAACAAGACGTCTTTGTCCAGTCGCCTCATCTGCTTGCTCAGTCGCACTATATCCTGGCTCAATATCCTCAAAGCTAACCACACCAGCTTCTTCAGCAATAGTTGGAGTTGAGTATGGGTCCCACTCAGCAATAATCAACTTATCATCTTTTTCAGGCAATGAGACTACTGTCGCTCTCTCAACTGCATCATTATCAGAAACTTGGATAATAGAATTTCTTGGGATATAATGGCGAACCGCCTCACGTCCATCTTTATCAGAAACAACTACAAAGAAACCTTTTTCAGTTACTTTGTGACCTTTTTTGATATCTTTAACCCTATCAAGATAATCACCTTTTAATATGAAAAATTTAACCACTCCATTTGCGTCGGCTAAAATTTTACGAGTTACAGGATCTCCGTCTGAAATTTTAAGTTCACTAGCGTATGGGATACGATTTGGAATATTCCAACCCTCTTTTATGATCTCAACAATACTTTCATTCTCTTTTACTTTATCGCCACTTACATAAGGTATATACATCTTTCCTTCGATCTTTCCGCTAACACCAGCTAATTCATTTGGCTTAGCAAGATCGTTTCTTCTAATTGTATATTTAACCTCTTCTTTTTTACCTTTTATCACGATATTTACATCTTCGTGGGCATATTCGATCTCTATTTTGCCATCAATCGTTGATTTAATCTTTGGTTCAACAAGTAGCACAGCCGCACTTCTTCTATTTGCAACGATCTTCTTATCACCGTTATCATAAGTATTAAGGTTGTAATATCTGATAAAACCTTCTTTTTGAGCAATTACTTGACGATCTTGTTGCTCAGTAGAAGCCGTACCACCAATGTGGAATGTTCTTAGTGTTAGCTGTGTACCTGGCTCACCGATAGACTGAGCTGAGATAATACCAACTGCTTCACCTGGTTTTACAAGTTTACCTTCACCCAAATTTAATCCATAACATTTTGCGCAAACGCCTTTTGGCGCCTTGCACGTGATAGGCGTTCTAATGCTTACTGATTTTATGCCAGCTTCTGTTATCGCTTTGGCTTTTTCTTCATCAAGCAATGTGCCTTCGCTAAATAAAATTTCATTTGTTATAGGATCGATTACATCATCTGCTAAAACACGGCCCAATACTCTCTCTTCAAGGCTCTCTATTAGCTCGCCACTCTCTGTGATATCTGTGATCTCAACACCCTCGTGCGTACCGCAGTCGTGCATTGTGACTTTAACGTTTTGAGCAACGTCGATTAGCTTTCTTGTTAAGTAACCAGCGTTGGCAGTTTTTAGCGCGGTATCTGCAAGACCCTTTCTAGCTCCGTGGGTTGAGTTGAAGTACTCCATTATGTTTAGACCTTCACGGAAGTTTGAAATGATCGGCGTTTCGATGATCGAGCCGTCCGGTTTTGCCATAAGACCACGCATACCAGCTAGCTGGCGAATTTGCGCTGCACTACCTCTCGCACCAGAGTCTGCCATCATATAAATTGAGTTAAATCCGCCCTTATCACTTTGGATAAGCTTCATCATCTCGCTTGCAACGCTATTGTTTGTATCTGTCCAGATATCGATGATCTTGTTGTATCTCTCACTATCTGTTAAAAGACCAGCACCATATTGCTTTTGAATTTCACGAACTTTTTTCTTAGCTTCGTCGATATATTTTTGCTTGCTATCTGGCACGATGATGTCTGCGATAGAGATAGAAATTCCCGCTTTTGTAGCATACCTAAAGCCTAAATTTTTAAGCTTATCAAGGAAGTCAGCCGTTACTTCAAGGCCGCCATTTCTATAAACATAATCAACCAAATTTGCGATATCTTTTTTCTTCATAATCTTATTCCACATATTTTCAGGAACAAAATCAGGTAGTATCGCTCTTAGGATCAAACGACCGGCTGTTGTAAAGATGATCTTATTGTCAACCATTGTCTTAATCTTTGCGTGAAGACCAAGTGTATTAGCCTCTTCAGCAATCATTACTTCATCAACGCTTGAAAAAATTTTATTTGCACCTTTTTCGTCATTTCTCTCTAGGCTTAAATAATAAATTCCTAAAACCATATCTTGTGAAGGGACTGTAATAGCCTTACCGCTTGCAGGAAGCAAAATATTCATTGAGCTAAGCATCAAAATTTTGCATTCAGCAATAGCTTCCTGTGATAGTGGTACGTGAACAGCCATTTGGTCACCGTCGAAGTCCGCGTTGAACGCCGCACAAACTAGTGGGTGAAGCTGAATTGCCTTGCCTTCAACAAGCACTGGGTGAAACGCCTGGATAGAAAGCTTGTGAAGTGTCGGCGCACGGTTTAGCATAACTGGATAGTCTTTAACAACCTCTTCTAGGCACTCCCAAACCTCATTTGTCTTATCTTCTATCATCTTTTTGGCTTGTTTAACAGTCGTTGCATAGCCCTTTTCTTCAAGGCGAGCAAGCAAATGTGGCTTAAATAGCTCAAGGGCCATCTTCTTTGGAAGACCGCACTGATCCATCTTTAGCTTTGGACCAACGACAATAACAGAACGTCCAGAGAAGTCAACACGCTTACCTAGCAAATTCTGGCGGAAGCGACCTTGCTTACCTTTAATGATCTCGCTTAGTGATTTTAGCGGGCGCTTGTTTGCACCTTTTACTGCATTTGCTCTGCGACCATTGTCAAATAGTGCATCAACGGCCTCTTGAAGCATTCTCTTTTCATTTCTGATAATGATCTCAGGTGCATCAAGCTCAAGTAGACGTTTTAGACGGCTGTTTCTATTTATTACACGACGATATAGGTCGTTTACGTCTGAAACGGCAAATTTACCACCATCAAGGCTAACTAGCGGTCTAAGATCAGGCGGAAGAACTGGTAAATTTGTTATCATCATCCACTCTGGGCGGTTGCCTGAATTTAAAAAGCTCTCGATAACTTTTAGGCGTTTTACGATAGTCTTTTTCTTGGCTTCAGAATTTGTAGCTTCCATCTCTTCTTTTAGCTGATTTAGGATTTGCATCAAATCAAGTTCAGCTAGCATATCATAGATGACCTCGCCACCCATTCTTGCCGTAAAACCGCTCTCTTCATATCTTGAAGCTAGGCTTTGGTATTGCTCTTCGTTTAAAACGTCGTATTTTTCAACTTTTTTAGAATTTTCATTGTCGTAATAAGCCTCACCAGCATTATCAACAATGTATGCCTCATAGTAAAGTACGCGCTCAAGATCTTTCATCTTAATACCAAGAAGCGCACCGATACGGCTTGGCAAGAAATTTACATACCAAATGTGAGCCACTGGCGTTACAAGCTCAATGTGACCCATGCGAGAGCGGCGAACCTTAGATGTTGTTACTTCAACGCCGCACTTTTCGCACTTGATGCCTTTATAACGCATCTTTTTATATTTACCACAAAGGCACTCGTAGTCACGGATCGGTCCAAAAATTTTCGCACAAAACAAGCCATCACGCTCTGGTTTAAGCGTGCGGTAATTGATAGTTTCTGGCTTTTTAACCTCGCCATAACTCCAAGATTTTATCTTCTCAGGACTTGCTAAACGAAGTTGAAAAGCCTCAAAATCACGAGGTCTATGCTCTTCTTTTATCTCAACTGGTTTTAAATTAGTTAGTTTCATTTGTCTCATCCTCATCATATACTTCCACATCAAGAGCTAGTGATTTTAGCTCGTTTGTTAGAACAAAGAACGTCTCAGGGATACCAGTCTCAGGAACGTTTTCACCTCTTGTTAAAGCTTTGTAAGCAGAAAGTCTTCCCTCAACATCGTCTGATTTTACAGTTAGCATCTCTCTTAGTGTATGAGCGGCACCATAAGCCTCAAGTGCCCAAACCTCCATCTCACCAAACCTTTGACCACCAAATAGCGCCTTACCGCCGACAGGTTGTTGTGTAACAAGGCTGTATGGTCCAGTACTTCTTGCGTGAACTTTCTCATCAACCAAGTGGTGAAGTTTTAGCATATACATACAACCAACATTAACGCGCTCTCTTATCTTTGAGCCTGTACGTCCGTCATATAGCTCAGTTTTACCATCGCTATCTATCTTTGCCATCTCAAATAGTTTTGCAAATTCGTCAGCCTTAACGCCTTCAAAAATCGGAGTTGCAAATCTTACGCCATTACTCCAATCTTTTGCATATTCAAGAAGCTTCTCATCGCTCATCTTACCAAGAGCTTTTTTAGCGTCCATTAGCTTAGCAACACCTGCTATCTCTATCATCTTAGCTCTTAGCTCTTTTATCCACTCGCCTTTTTTAGTTTCAAAAATTTCATTGATCTGCTCACCTAAGCGGTAGCCAACAAGACCAAGGTGGCTCTCTAAAATTTGACCGATATTCATACGGCTTGGAACACCAAGTGGGTTTAGCACAATGTCTACGATCTGACCACTTGGAAGATACGGCATGTCGACTTCTCTTACTATATTTGAAACAATACCTTTGTTTCCGTGACGTCCAGCCATTTTATCGCCCACTTTTAGTTTGCGTTTTGTAGCTATGTAAACTTTTACAAGTTTAACAACACCGCTTGGTAAAATATCATCTTTTTCTAAAATTTCTATCTTAGCGTCGTGCTCTTCTTTGAGCTTTTTCTTCTCATTTTGGAAATAATTTTTTAGCTCATCATATTTCTTTTGGATATCTTTTGAAAAGCTCTTTACGATAGCATTTAGAGTAAATCTATTTATATTCTCAAAGTCGGCCTTATTAATCTTTGAGCCTTTTTTATACTCTTTTTTATTTACCTCTTGATCACTTGCTAGAGGATTTTTAGAAAGAAGTGCTGTAACTTTTAGCATCTCTTCACGGTCTAGCATAAGCAGTCTATCGTGGTGCTCTTTTTCTAAAAGTGTCTTCTCTTCTTCATAGGCTTTGTTTGTTCTGCTATCTTTTTCATAACCTTTTTTGGTAAAAATTTTAACATCAACAACCACGCCTTCCATCGAAGCTGAAGCGTATAGCGATTTATTTACCACGTGACCAGCTTTTTCACCAAATATAGCGCGTAGCAATCTCTCTTCTGGAGTTGGCTTAACTTCACCTTTTGGAGATACTTTACCAACTAAAATCATACCAGGCTTAATCTCTGTACCAATTTTGACAATACCACTTTCGTCAAGGTGCATAAGCTCCTCTTCTTTGACGTTTGGTATATCTTTTGTTATCTCCTCAACGCCATCTTTTAGCTCACGAGCTTCGATCTCTTTTTCATAAATATGAACGCTCGTAAAGGCATCTTCACGTATCATTTTTTCACTAATAACGATCGCGTCCTCGTAGTTGTAGCCGTTCCAAGGCATAAATGCGATTAGCGCGTTTTTACCGATGGCTAGTTCGCCTTTTTCCATACTTGGGCCGTCAGCTATGATTTGGCCAGCAACGATCTCATCACCTTTTTTAACGATCGGATGTTGTGAAAAAGTCGTATTTTGATTTGTTCTTAATTTTTTCTCTAATGAGTAGTGATCGATATATGGACCAGCTTCATCTTCTCCAAGTATAAAGATGTTTTTATTATCAACCTTTTCAACTACACCACCACGTCTTGCTTTCACGCTCTCCCAAGCATCTCTTGCGATAACACTCTCCATACCTGTTCCAACGATTGGGGCAGTTGAGCGAAGCAGTGGGACGGCTTGACGCTGCATGTTTGAGCCCATAAGCGCACGGTTAGCGTCATCGTGCTCTAGGAATGGGATAAGAGAAGCAGCAACACCCGCTATCATACCAGAGCAAAGGTCTATCAAGGTAACATCTTCTCTACGAGCAAGCATCATCTCGCCCTCTTTTCTAACCTCTATCAAATCCTCAATAATATGTCCATTTTCATCAAGTTTAGTTGATGCTGGAGCGATAACATTGCCCTCTTCTTGAGTTGCTGTTAGATAGACTATCTCATCAGTCACCTTACCATCGACAACCTTCTTATAAGGCGCTTCAACAAAACCAAGGTCATTTACTTTCGCATAAGTCGAAAGAGTGTTTATAAGACCGATATTTTGACCTTCTGGAGTTTCAACCGGACAAATTCTGCCGTAGTGAGTTGGGTGAACGTCACGCACCTCAAAGCCAGCACGCTCTTTTACTAAGCCACCCTCGCCAAGTGCTGATAGACGGCGCTTGTGAGTAACCTCACTAAGTGGGTTTGTCTGATCCATAAACTGGCTTAACTGACCACCTGTGAAAAATTCCATAATTGTTGCGGTGATCATTTTTGGATTGATAAGATCATAAGGCATTATCTCGTCAGTATTGTTGCTTAGACTTGTAAATTTATCACGGATAGCTTTTTGCATCTTAACAAAACCAAGGTGAAGCTCGCTAGCAAGTAGCTCACCGATCGATCTTATACGGCGATTACCAAGGTGATCACGGTCGTCGATGTGACCTTGTCCATTTTTAACTTTTATAAGATATTTTGCAGTTTTTATGATATCTTCACTTGTTAGTAAAGTAACGTATTCTGGCACGTCAAGAGAGAGCTTATGGTTCATTTTCATACGACCAACTTTTGTTAGGTCATATCTTTCAGGGTTAAATAGCATATCATTTACAAAACTCTTTGCAGCCTCTTTTACAACTGGCTCTCCTGGTCTCATAACCTTATAAATTCTAATAGCCGCAAGATCATTTTCATCATCCACGCCCTCAGTTTGTTTTAAAACCTTAAGCATATCGTTGTCAGCTATGAAAGAATTTATAATTGCATCATCAACACCAGCAGCAGAGTTATTTATAATCTCGATACTTTCATGTTCAGCTAAAATTTTTGCGAGTTTATTCTCGTCAAGAGCAGATAGTGTGTCATATAAAATTTCTCCACTCTCTGTATTTATTACAGGATTTGCCAAATATCTACCAATAAGTGCTTCAACTGGATATTCAACAAATTTTACGCCATCTTCAATCAACTTATCAGCTTTTTTCTTTGTTAGGCGCTTGCCAGCTTGATGAAGAACATCGCCCTCTTCATTTTTTATATCATATTCAACTCTTCCTAGATAATCCTCTGGATTGAAAAGAGTTAAGAATTTATTATTTTTTATCGTTAAATTTTGTATTGGATAAAATAGCTTAATAATGTCTTGTTTTTTATATCCCAATGCCCTAAACAAGATAGTTACAGGCACTTTTCTGCGCTTATTTATCCTAACATATAAAATGTCTTTTGTATCATATTCAAAGTGTAGCCAAGAGCCGCGATCTGGAATTATTTGAGCTGTGTAGATAAGTTTATTTGCAACAGTCGCACTCTCCTCTTGCTTAAAGATAACGCCAGGGCTTCTATGAAGTTGGTTTACAACAACACGCTCAACGCCATTTATAATAAATGAAATTCTATCTGTCATTAATGGAATTTCACGTATGAAAATTTCTTGCTCTTTTATATCTTTAACGCCAACTTTATCACCAGTCTTATCATCTTTTTCATGGACGATAAGGCGTATTTTCATCTTTAAATTTACAGAGTATGTAAGACCTCTTTCTATACACTCTCTGATCGTATATTTTGGTTTTCCAATTTCTGAGCTAACATATTCTAAAATCAAACGATTTTGCGGATCATGTATAGGGAAAATCGACTTAAAAACTTTTTCGATACCGCTTTCTGTTTGATTGTTATTTAGATTTAAAAAATTATCAAAACTCTTTTTTTGTAGTTGTAGTAGGTTCGGAACGTCTATCTCTTTAACGACATTAGAGAAGTCAACCCTAAGACGATTTCCTGAGTATAAGCTATTTAACATTGCATCTACCTCGTGGTAATTTTGAAAGAAAAGTATAGCCTTTTAACAAGGCATCTAAAATTTAAAAAAGAGAGAGCCTCTGCCCTCTCTTGAAATATTAAGCCTAAATAATAAAAAATTATTTAAGTTCAACCTTAGCACCAGCCTCTTCAAGCTCTTTTTTAGCTGCTTCAGCTTCATCTTTGCTAACGCCTTCTTTAAGAACAGATGGAGTTCCCTCAACTGCATCTTTAGCCTCTTTAAGACCAAGACCAGTAAGTGCTCTAACAACCTTAATAACGTTGATTTTCTTATCGCCAGAATCAACAAGAACGATGTTAAATTCTGTTTTTTCTTCAGCAGCAGCTGCACCAGCAGCAGCAACAGCACCGCCAGCTACCATTACAGGAGCTGCACTAACGCCAAATTTCTCTTCGAACTCTTTAACAAGTTCGCTAAGTTCAAGTACAGAAAGATTAGATATAAACTCTAATACGTCTTCTTTTGTAATTGCCATTTTTAATCCTTATTATTTTTTAATTTTAATTAAGCTGATTGTTCTTTTTTCTCTTTAAGCGCATTCAAACCAATTGTGAAATTTTGAATTGGCGCATTCCAAACTTGCAAAAGCATCGCAATAAGCTCATCACGGCTAGGCATTTTAGATAGAGCTTTAACTTTATCAACGCTTGCAACTTCGCCATCAATATAAGCTGTTTTAATTTTGAAAAGATCAGCATTAGACTCTTCAAATTTTGCGGCTACCTTAGTTACTGCTAATTGATCTTCACTCCAAAGATAGATGTTTGTATCTTTAAGTTCCATTCCGACTTTATCAGAATTTTTAAGAGCAATATTTGCAAGAGTATTTTTAATAACTTGAACTTTTACATTTTGTTCTTTTGCAGAATTTCTTAAAACTTCAAGTTTTTTAACTGAAAGACCACGATAGTCACAAACTACAATAGCTTCAGCAGTTTTAAATTCACTCTCTAATTTTGCAACAACTTCAGATTTTTCGTTACGTGTCACTTTTTCTCCTTTCCGACCGGTAATTTCAAGCAGAGCGGGTCGAATCAATTAAGCCCAAAGGCCTCGGCTATCTCCAATCTAAGATATAATTTTCTCTAAATTTTTATTTTAAATCCATAACTTCTTGAGTATCAAGAGATATAGATGGGCTCATTGTTAAAGACAATGAAGCATTTTTAACATATCTGCCTTTTGCAGCAGCTGGTTTATGTTTATTTATTGCTTTTATAAATGTTAAAATATTTTCACTAAGTTGTTCTTTAGTAAAATTTACTTTACCAAGACCAGCGTGAATATTTCCTTGTTTATCAACACGGAAATTTACCTGACCGCTCTTTGCATTATTTACAGCTTGGGCAACGTCCATTGTAACTGTTCCAGTTTTTGGGTTTGGCATCAAACCTTTTGGTCCTAAAATTCTACCAACTTTACCTACAAGACCCATTAAATTCGGAGTAGCTATAAGAACATCAAAATTCATTATGCCTTTTTGAATATCTTCGACCAAATCATCCGCACCAACGATATCAGCACCAGCAGCTTTAGCTTCATCAGCCTTAGCATCTTTTGCGATAACAGCAACTCTTACAATTTTACCTGTACCAGCTGGTAAAACAACTGAGCCACGAACCATTTGATCAGCATGTCTTGGATCAACGTTTAATTTTAACGCGATCTCAACTGTTTCATTAAATTTAGCAGAAGCTAGAGTTTTAACTGTATCAATAGCCTCACTAAGGTTATAAATTTTATCTTGCTCTACTTTTTTGAGCAATTCTTGAAATCTCTTACTAGTTTTTCCCATAAATTTCTCCGCATATAAATTGCTTCCGTCTTTTGCTAATCAACCTGACGGTAAAGGTTTTAGTCTATTATTTCGACACCCATTGAGCGAGCTGAACCAGCAATAATCTTAGCTGCTTGCTCTTTATCATTTGTATTTAAATCAACAAGTTTTTTCTCAACTATCTCAAGAACTTGAGCTTTTGTTAATTTACCTACCTTATTTTTCAAAGGATTATCAGTTCCCTTTGTTATGCCTGCAGCCTTTTTAATAAGGTCAGTCGCAGGTGGTTGCTTTGTGATGAACGTAAAACTTTTATCAGCATAAACTGTAATAACAACTGGGATATTAAATCCAACCATATCTTTTGTTCTCTCATTAAAGGCTTTACAAAATTCCATAATGTTTACGCCCTTTTGTCCAAGTGCTGGACCAACTGGAGGGCTAGGATTTGCTTTTGTTGCGGCAATTTGTAATTTTATTTCACCTATAACTTTTTTAGCCATTTCTTGCTCCTTAAATTATCTTCTCAACTTGCGAATACAAAATATCAACAGGGGTGCTTCTACCAAAAATAGAAACATTAAGTCTAAGTTTTCCATGTATCATGTCATACTCTTCAACAATACCTGTAAAGTTGGCAAAAGGACCTTCTGTTATACGAACGCTCTCGCCATCCTCAAAGAATATCTTAGGTTTTGGCGCAGCTCTTTTTTGAACTTTTTCTAAAATAGTATTTATATCTTTTTCAGATAATGGTGTAGGCTTTTTAGATTCACCAATAAAACGTCCAACTTTTGGCAAAGACTGAATTCTGTGCCAAAGAGCTGTATCAAGATCTAAGCATGCAAAAGCATAGCCTGGGTAAAGAGTTCTTTCGTTGATTTTTTGCTTGCCATTTTTTATTTCTATTACATCTTCTGTAGGAACTATAACTTCTTTTAGTTGATCTTCTATTCCATGATCTTTTACTAAGTTTTCAATTCCTCTTTTTACTGCCATTTCGCTTCCAGCGTAAGTCTGTATAGCATACCATTTATATGACATTACTTTTCCTTATCTCATATAACTTTAGATAAAACAAAGGACATAATAACATCAACAAGAGCTAAAAAAAGTGAAACAACAGCAACTACGATAAAAACTGCAAAAAAAGCATTTCTAATTTGTTCTTTTGTAGGGTAAATAACCTTCATTATTTCCAATTTAGAAAGCTTAATATAATTTATAAATTTTTCCATAATCTTAACCTTCGTTGTGGCAGGGCAAGAGGGATTCGAACCCCCAACCATTGGATTTGGAATCCAGCGCTCTACCGTTGGAGCTATTGCCCTAATAGCTACTTATTCTTAGTTAGCTTTTTAATTTAACTTCTTTATGAACAGTATGTTTTTTTAATCTTGGGCAATATTTTTTGAGCTCAACCTTTTCTGTAGTAGTCTTACTATTTTTTGTTGTAGTATAGTTTATATCACCACTTTCAGAGCATCTTAAACCGATTTTAATTCTCATATATATTCCTTATTATAGAAAGCCAAAGGGAATTCCCTTTGGCAAAATTTTATAAATTAACCAAGTATTTTTGAAACAACACCTGAACCAACTGTTCTACCACCTTCACGGATAGCAAAACGAGTACCTTCTTCAAGTGCAACTGGAGCGATTAGCTCAACAGAAATTCTTATGTTATCACCTGGCATAACCATCTCTGTACCCTCTGGAAGAGTAATAGAACCAGTAACGTCTGTTGTTCTTACATAGAATTGTGGTCTATAGTTGTTAAAGAAAGGAGTATGGCGACCACCCTCTTCTTTAGTTAGAATATAAACCTCACCCTCAAATTTTGTATGAGGGGTAATTGATTTAGGCTTGCAAAGAACCATACCACGCTCAACGTCCTCTTTTTTGGTACCACGGAGAAGAACGCCGACGTTGTCGCCAGCCTCGCCTTGATCCATCTCTTTTCTAAACATCTCAACACCAGTAACTGTTGTTGTTTGTGTAGGTTTGATACCAACGATTTCTATTGTGTCACCAACTTTAACAACACCTTTCTCGATTCTACCTGTTACAACTGTACCACGACCTGAGATTGAGAAAACGTCTTCGATTGGCATAAGAAGATCTTTATCTGTAGCACGAACTGGAGTTGGAATATAGCTATCAACTGCATCCATTAGTTCCATAATTTTTGCTGACCATTCGCCATCTTGTCCAGCTTTTGCTTCATTTAAAGCTTGAAGAGCTGAACCAGCAACAATTGGAGTGTCATCGCCTGGGAAGTTATACTCATTAAGTAGTTCGCGGATTTCCATCTCAACTAGCTCAAGTAGCTCAGCGTCGTCAACCATATCAGCTTTGTTCATGAAAACAACAATATAAGGAACACCAACTTGGCGAGATAGCAAGATGTGCTCTCTAGTTTGTGGCATTGGACCGTCTGCTGCAGAAACAACTAGAATGGCGCCATCCATTTGAGCAGCACCTGTAATCATGTTTTTAACATAGTCGGCGTGACCTGGGCAGTCAACGTGAGCATAGTGGCGTTTCTCTGTCTCGTACTCAATATGTGAAGTAGCAATTGTAATACCACGCTCTTTTTCTTCTGGAGCATTATCAATATTATCATAATCTTTTAGCTCAGCAAGTCCTTTGCGTGAAAGAACAGCAGATATTGCAGCTGTTAATGTAGTTTTACCATGATCTACGTGACCAATAGTACCTATGTTTACGTGCGGCTTGTTACGTGAAAATTTTTCTTTAGCCATCTTTTCCTCCGTATGTGATATATGTCTTTTTTCTTACCAAATTTGTATAATCATAATAAAATCATATTAACCAGTGGAGCTCATAGCGGGACTTGAACCCGCGACCTCTTCCTTACCAAGGAAGTGCTCTACCTCTGAGCCATATGAGCGAAAAACGCTTGGCAGAGATGATTCCAATTAAATAATACAAACAACTAAAAATTTTGAAAATAAAGTAAGGAATAACTGTGTTTAGTAAAATCTAGATACAGCTCCCAGTTTATTTTCCCAAATTTTGGAGCGGGAAACGGGGCTCGAACCCGCGACCCTCAGCTTGGAAGGCTGATGCTCTAGCCAACTGAGCTACTCCCGCATAACAATGGTGGTGAGACGTGGATTCGAACCACGGAAGACATAGTCAGCAGATTTACAGTCTGCCCTCGTTGGCCGCTTGAGTATCTCACCTTAAACATTAATAAACTATTTTGGTATTTTCTGGTCAAACACTGTTACAAAAATGGAGCTGGTGAACGGACTTGAACCGCCGACCCACTGCTTACAAGGCAGTAGCTCTACCAACTGAGCTACACCAGCACCTGTTTTGTGAAGTGGCAATTATATATCAAAACAAGGTAAAAGTCAAGGGAAATGTGAAAAATTATTCGTAAAAATTAAAATCATAA
>NZ_POZK01000036.1:0-6373 GCF_002913945.1 Campylobacter concisus
GATTTATCCAGGCAAAGCAAAAATTCCAGACAAAGTCAAGGATCTTGACGATTGTGTATATGACTTTGGTGGGTTTTCTGCTTCTGGGGTTTTAGATATTATAAAAAATTGTGATGTCGTAATTATCCCTTGTTTGCCAACATATAATTCATTTATCAGAACAGTAGAAACGATAAATGAAATTATCTCAATAAATCCAAATATAATACTTCTTGCAACCAACTATAAAGATGATAGAGAAGAAGAATTTTTAGAAAATGAGCTTGATAAGAGATACAAAGATATACCAACTTTTTATTTCAAAAATTCTAAGATCGTTAATAACGCTGCAAACTACGGATTATCTTTTACTGAGTTATATAATGAAAGCTCTTTATCAAAAAGAAGCTACTCGAGCTTTTTTAATGAATATAGAAGACTTTTAAAGGCTATAAGAAGCAAATCTTAATTTATATTATTTTAATTTTAAATATATTAATATGATATAAAAACTATTAAAAGGATATAAGATAATGACAAAAAGAGCAGATATTAGTATCGATGCTGCTTTGCAAAACAGCAATGTAAAAACTTATGAGATGCAAGACAAAAAAGACAAAAAACAAAAGAGAAATACTGTGCAAGTAAGTATTTATCTTACTCAAGAAGAAATAGCGTATTTGGATGAAAAGTGTGATGAAACTTTTCTAGCTAGAAATGCTTATATGAGAAAACTTCTTGTAGAAGATATGAAAAGAAAAAGCGAATGACAGCAGCCGACGTAAAGGAATTTTGCAAACAGCAAAATTTAACATATAAACAGCTGGCGGAAAAAATCGGTATGACCGAGGGCAGCTTGAAAGTGGCAATAACCACTGATAAATTTAGCAGCCAAACAATACAATCGATCAATCTACTAAAAGAAAATCAAAAACTACAAACTGAGCTTGCAGATTTTAAAGTATTAAGCGAAATTATCAAAAAAATTTCAAATAATTAGATTTTTTACCCTTTTTCTCCCAAAAGGGTAAAAATTTTAACTATTTTATAAAATAATGTATAAAAATACTAACTTTTATCTTGACAAATAGTTAATATTATTATATAATTCTCTTATAAAAAGTTAGAAATACTAACTTTTTAAATAAAATAAAGGATAAGAGATGAAATTATATGAGCTTTTTTTAGGAGAAAAGGAGTTAGGCGTATTTTTAAAAGAGCCTCAAAAAGTAATTTATTGCGACGGCTCTAGCGATGGCTTTAAATTACTTTGTTTTAACTCTGACGAGTGGCAAACACTTCAAGAAAAACTGGGTATAACTCTTACAAACGATAAAAATGACAATTTTTACAAAATTATGAACAATAAATTTTGTAAAGAAAACGGCATTGAACACATTGATCAACTTGCCGATGAATTGGGTTTTGGAACGTTAGAGAAATTTAACCATGAAAGAGTGGAATATGTTTCAGATATGGAAGAGAGTTATAGCTACTTCATTGACGAATTGGCAAAAATTGCTGGCAGGGCTAATTTTGACTGGAATATGAAATATAAGGGGATTTTTCAATCAAATGGGCATACTGACAGATGGATACTTTGCGATAACTATAACGAGTTAGAAGAAAACGATTTTGATGACGAGCTTGCTAAATTTCACTTTGATACCGAAGCGATAGATGAGCAATTTAATATATATACTTTTGGCTGCCAAGTTCAGGGGTATGATATTGTATCGATCACCAAAGGCAATAAAACCGAAATAAAGCTATTAGTCTGGTCGGAAGAAAACACACGAACTAGCTATCTCGAGTATAGATTTGAAGACATAAAAAAAGAGTGGATGAGAAAATATAAATAAAAAAAGGGGACTTAATAGCCCCCCCCCTTTTTTTACAATCCCTACTTTAAAAACTAAAAGTCAATATTTTTATTGCTGCCTTTGCTCTTATTCTTGGTCTTATTACTTTTATCGACTGCTCCAGCTGAAGTTTTATTGTCGGTCACTGCAATATTTGTTTTTCTATTAATAGCTGCTTTAGTATCTCTGCCTTGTATATCAACAACCCAAATATTTTTGCCATATTCGTCTTTACCCTGCTGGCTAAATTTGCATTTATCACCAAACACTATATTTTCGTTTTTAATGATATTTTCTAGATCTTTTCCCCAAATATAGAATTCTTTTCTATTTGGATTAAGCATTTTCACAAAGTAGCTTTTTGGCATATCGTAATTAAATTGATAGTGATCGATGCCAAAATCTACCACTTCATTATATGGCTCATCGACCTGCTTATAATCGTTAGGAGTGAAATTTTTAAGAGGTTCTAATACCTTTTCGTTCTTATTTTCAATAGAAACGTCCCAGACTTTCTTATAAGCAGTTTTCTCATACCAAACATTTTTTTTCTTATCATGGACGTTAAATGTTACTGGACTTTCAGCCGTAATGACAAACCTACAATAATCATCAATTTTGACGTCGTTTTCTTTTACAACCCTCTCAAGATCGTTAGCCCAAATAAAAATCTCTTTACCTTTTGTAGTCATATATGATACAAAAAAGCTTTCCTCGTTATCTTTATCGAATTTATAATTTGCTCTGCCATAGCCAGTAACTTTATAATGATGTGCTTTGTGTTTTTCACCATTATTATAATCTCCAGCAATGTAAATTCCCTTATCATTTTCAGAATTTCTAGAGTTAGATTTTGTTGTAGCCTTTGCTTCAACACCCAACTTGATAAGCTCATTTGCAAATGATAATCTCATATTGGCTATATCAGATTTTTTAGGATTTATTCTCCTACCTAAATAATCTTTTACCTTTAAAACTAAATGGCAATGTGGATTATCCGTATCATTATGTATTGCTATACAAAAGTAGTTATCTGGATACATTTTTGATACACAATTCATTGCTGCTTTTTTAATTTTAGCACCAGATGCAAATTGATAATCTTTCATAGAAAAAACGACATGTATTGCTTCTCTTTGCTCTTTTAGTGAGTTATCTCTTATCTCTCTTTGTGTTGGTATACGATCACCGCTATTAAAGCTTTCAGATAAAATATTTAAATCACTTTTTCCTATAAATTTACAACCATCAGAGCTTTGGACTTCAACCTCGCCATTTCTAGAAATATATCTTAGATGTGCTTTTAGCCCCTCATAATTTTTACTAGATCCAGTAAATTTAATAACAACTTCCGTTTGTTTTTTTGAAGGTGCTTTTGTATATGTAATAACACTTTTAAATCTATTTTTATAAATACCACGTTGATTATTATATGCGTAAGAACTCTTAGCCTTTTTTTCTAAATCGGTAATAACTCTTTTGGGTCGCCACCATTCATCATCAAGTATTTTCTTTTTTCTCATCTAATATTACTTTAGCTTCAAATTTAAAATCTTGATATACTTTTCTATCTTATCACTTACGGCAGAAATTTTGTCATTTACTACTTTTACTACTGATATTAAATTTTCATAATTGACTTTAAAATTTTGCAAATCCTGCTCATATAATACTTTTAGCATTTGATTAATATTTCTACCAACCATATTAAGCTCATAGTTAGATTTTCTTAACTCCTCCATTTCAATATTATTAAAAATAGGGCTATCGGAATTTAAAATATTTAATAGTAAAAATTTAGCCTCTTTGGTGGCCGAGTTAAAACCATGTTTATTAGATAGATCAACCAAATACTTATATTCACTTTTAGATATTGATATCCTAAGCTCAACTTCTTTGTTATTTTCTCTTAACAATAAAGTATTTTTTTTAGATCTTTCAATATCGCCATTAGATATAAAATTCATAATAGCAGCATTAACCAAATCACTAAAATTATACTTACTATCTTTCAAATATGCCTCAACCAAATTTAACAAATTGTTTTCTATTCTAAAACTCTTTTTTATCTTATTATTTTCCATTATGTTTATCCTATACCTGAGCCTCGCAGAGTTGGCAATAACCCAAAGTCCGATATAAAATGTCGGACAAATTTGGCGTTATTGCCTATCCTGCAATTAATACTATTTACGACCAAAATTATACACAATAAAACTTGCCATAAAATTAAAAAAATCAGCTATAACTGCCTTGAAATTTTATTAAAACTCTGCTATACTGCCGAGTAAAATTTTAATCAATAAAAGGAGGACGGCTATGAGCGAGATAGTTTCAATAGACGAGAAAATTAAAAAAATAAAATCTCAATTAGCATCACTTGAAAGCAAAAAGAAAGAGATGATAGCAAAAGAGCAGCTAAAACTATCACAAGCAATAAGTGATTTGATAAAAACAAACAACGATTTTTTAAAAGATATAACAACGATTTTAGAAAAGCACAAAGCAAGCGAAATTTTAGAACTCATAAAAAAACTTTCAGATTAGAAAAACAATGGTAGATAACGAAATAGATTTTACAAATTGCGAAAAAAGCTCCAAAAGCTATGGTGGATTTTGTGGAACAAAAGTAGGCATAATATATAATGACGAAGATTATATGCTGAAATTTCCTCCAAAGCCAGTTGCTGCAGCACATTTAAATTTTATGAATGCTTGCGTTACCGAGCATATATCTTGTAGTATTTTAAAAACATTAGATATACAAACACAAGACACAATCCTTGGAACATATGACGATAAAGTTGTTGTAGCTTGTAAAGACTTTATAGAGCCAAATGAATTTATGATAGATTTTGTTACCTATCAAGAAAAAATAGCAAATGGATATGATGCCGATCTAGGAAATATATTAAACACAATAGAAGCAAAAAATCAATTTGCAGTTGATGAAAAAGAAATGAAAGAAATGTTTTGGGATATGTTTATAGCAGATGCATTACTCGCAAACTCAGATAGACATAATGGCAACTGGGGTTTTATTGCAAATGTTGATACTCAAACATATAAAAGACCAGCTCCAGTTTTTGATTGCGGTTGCTCTCTTTTTTCACAATTTAATGAGCTAGAAATGAAAAATATTTTGCTCAATAAAAAAGACTTAAACAAAATAGTTTATGATTTTCCTCCATCAGTTATACGGAAAAAGAATGAGAAAATTAATCCATATAATTTTTTAATAAAAACAAGAAATCAGGATTGTATAAACTCATTAAAAAAAATAGGATCAAAGATAGATCTTAATAAAATCAATGAGATAATTTCTAGCACACCTTATATATCAGATACTCATAAAAAATTCTTACAAACAGTTATACAAGCTAGAAAAGAAAAAATAATAGACGTGGCAATAGAAAAACATTTAGATCATGAAAAAAAGAGAAATAGACTTTTTTATTTTATGTCCCTTAAGCTTCATCAGAGCAAGGACAAAAATTTAGATAAAGATAAAGAAAAAGATAAAAATTTAGATAGGTGGTAATATGGAAGAGAATATCATATTAGATGAAAATACTTTGTCGCCATGGCTCAAAAAAGACTTACAAAAGTTTTTAGATTGTAAGAATTCAAATACTCATCCTAATTGGGATTTAAGCTTATACTGGAGCGAGCTTTACTCATCAATAAATATATCTCAGCTTAGCAAAGAGATTACAAAAGAGCAAGCGGAATATTTAAGAAGAAAATATTTAGGAATTTGTTAAAACGATATATCGTAAAGATTATAACCAAGCCTCTAGTATTTATTAATGGCTCAAGGACAGATTTTATAATGGTTATCTTTGAGCTTTTATACTTTTTAAGAAATCACGAAAATTTGCTTGTTTTTAGTTAAATTCTTAAGCCATTTTTACCACTTTAAGCTTCCCAAACTTAAATTTTATTATTTTACATTTTCAAAAGCCCAACAAATAGGGCATATCTATATTTTTATTTTGAAAATAATTGTTTTCAACAGCAAATAGTGATTTGGTTAATGCTGCTATTATGAATTTTATATCTACTGGCGATATCAAAAGAAATTATGTGTAATGGAATAAACAAACTGACTAGACCTAGATGCCTAATTTTAATTTAAGCTTAGTAGTAAATTTGGGGTTATAATATTTCTAACTTCTTTTTAATGATTGCCTAAGTTTATTTTCTAAAAATAATTGTTGTTTTTTCTCTTTCGCGCACGCGCACGCGATTTTTATCTTTTTAACATAACTTTTCTTTATCTTTTATATGGCTTTGTAGCCTCGATGTAGATGGCTCTGGCGAAATATTAAAACTACAAATTTACTACATTAAAAATACAAATTTTCTACTTTAAAACTACAAATTTTCTACTTTAAAACTACAAATTTACTACCAAATTATAGACCCAAATTTTCTACTTTAAAACTACAAATTTACTACTTATGGGGCTTTAATCAAAAATATTATAGACCCAAATTTTCTACCAAGAGTATTTATGCCATATTAAAACT
>NZ_POZK01000037.1:0-29014 GCF_002913945.1 Campylobacter concisus
TAAAAATTTAGATAGGTGGTAATATGGAAGAGAATATCATATTAGATGAAAATACTTTGTCGCCATGGCTCAAAAAAGACTTACAAAAGTTTTTAGATTGTAAGAATTCAAATACTCATCCTAATTGTGATTTAAGCTTATACTGGAGCGAGCTTTACTCATCAATAAATATATCTCAGCTTAGCAAAGAGATTACAAAAGAGCAAGCGGAATATTTAAGAAAAAAATACTTAGGAATTTGCTAGAGTAGTTTTCTAATAAAAGTTAAAAAGAAAAATAGATTTTGGATTATATTTATTTTTTAAGAAAACATAAGAATTTACTTGTTTTTAGTTAAATTCTTAAGCCATTTTTACTACTTTAAGCTTCCCAAACTTAAATTTTATTATTTTACATTTTCAAAAGCCCAACAAATAGGGCATACCTATATTTTTATTTTGAAAATAATTGTTTTCAACAGCAAAAGAGCTGAAACACTATTTTAGGACTTTTAAAAATAGTGTTTCAGCTTGCAATATCCAAACATTTATCGATAACTAAAGGCCTAAATTTCAATAGTAAAATATTTAAGGTAATATTAATAAATGTTACGGTATAATAGAATGTAGCTCCCTTATACGCACTCAAGTTTAGTCTGGGAAAGGGAAAACATATGGATATCCATATAAAAATAGATCCAGAAGTTATTATTCCACTAATAACTATGATCTCATTGTTATTAAAGATATTTTTCTTTATAATATAAGGATTGTTCTTAATTGTTCTTTGTTCCGTGAGTTGGTATTTTACCTAGTATGCTCTTAAAAAAAACTTAAAATTGACTTACTAGGTACTTAAAATAAGCTAAAACTATAATATGTTTTAGGTGTATGGGAGTAAAAAAATAAACTGACTAGACTTGAGTGCCTATAAATTCTTAAAATATTTGCTAGATGATAAAAATTAAGATAGATCGTTGAATGATCAAATTTTAATTAATGATTACTTAAGTTTATTTCTAAAAATATTTGTTGTTTTTCTCTCTTACGCACGTGCACGCGATTTTTATCTTTTTAATATAATTTTTCTTTATCTTTTATAGGGCTTTGTAGGCTCGGTGTAGACAGGCTTAGAAAATTATTAAAGACCCAAATTTTCTACATTAAAGACCCAAATTTTCTACCAACAAAATAGACCTTTTTATATTAAAACTACAAATTTTCTACAATACTTTAAACTTCGAAATTTACGTAATTTTAACTACATCATACGTTTTATTGGGTCTTTAAAACAAAATAAAAAATTAAGATATTACCACGTCAAAACTATTAAAACTACAATTTTTCTACATTAAAGACCCAAATTTTCTACATTAAAACTACAAATTTTCTACTTATGGGGCTTTAATCAGATCATAACTCAATCCCCCCCCGTGAGAATTTAGAAAAAATAGCCGTCTGTTTTTAAGTTTTGATTTGTTAGAATCAAAACATTATTACATATTGGCTTAAGCTTAAAAATAAGGATCATTATGTACCAGCTAAGTGAGCAAGAACAAAATCTAATAGAAGAAATATCCAAAAAAGACTATATGGTAGCAGTATTAAATAGATTGAATGATTTTATTGGGAACAATAATAATAGGGATGTTTGTTTGAAGGCTTTTAATAAGATTTATGAGGCTATTGTGAGCTCAAAAGAAGAAAATGATAGGCTGCTCGAGACAAAAAGACAAGAAGGACTTATTAGAGATATAAGCCAATCAAGAAAAAGTATAGCTGGTAGTATTTTTTCTAACGCGATTATCTATGTTTTTTTAAAAAATAAGCAAGTTGGCAATATAAATGAAGATATTTTTATTACAAGCCGAAAATCTAAAGTTCCAAATTTTACGGAAATTTCAACAATTGAAGTGGGAGACGAAACTCAAAAACCAGACTGTGATCTGGTTATTTATAGGCTCAAGAATGATAATACATTAAAAAAATGCATTATCCTATCTCTTAAAACATCACTAAGAGAGCGTGCCGGGCAAACTTATAAATGGAAGCTTTTGATGGAGATTGCCAGCACCAATAACTCAATCAAAGAAAAATATGATATAACTTATAATCCACCAGTAGAACCGATAGTTTGTTTTGCAACTATAAATTTTTATAATGAAATAAACAATCCGCAGCAGAAGGGCATGTTCAAATTCTTCGACAAAGCTTTTATTGCAAGAGACTTAGAAGAAAAAGACGACTTTATTAGCTATTTGTCAGAAATAGCTGAATTTGTTAATAGTGAGCTGTAAAATGTACAAAGTTGTCAGAAACGAATCTTATGATTTTGTTAATGAAGGTTATGCTACGCTATACCCACAAATTCATAAATATCCTGCAACCATGCTTCCTCAAATCGGAGTAAAGATTTTAAAAGAATTTGATATAAAAAGCTCCGCAAACTTATTAGATCCCTATTGTGGAAGCGGTTCAAGTTTTGCCTCTGGTTTAGAAATTGGAATTAGCAATATGTCAGGATATGATCTAAACCCACTTGCGGTTTTAATATCATCTGTAAAATTTACAAAAGTAGATATCGATCATCTTATAAGGAGTAAACAGGATCTAAAAAAACAAATATATAGTTTTTTAGCCAACGAAGATACATATATAGAGCCTCCTGAAATTACTAATATGAATTTCTGGTTCAAACCAAATGTCATAAGGTTTTTATCGATTATAAAACATTTTGTAAATACTATTGTGAATAAAAATGTTCAGAACTTTTTTTTGCTGGTACTGTCCGAGCTGACAAGGGAATGCTCTAATACTAGAAATAATGAATTTAAACTTTTTAAAATGAAACCAGAAGATGTTCTTGCTTTTAATCCTGATGTATTGGAATTATTTTGGAAAAAATGTGATAATGCCATTGAAATATATCAAAAACATTATTTTGATAAAATTGACAATTTACATATAGACTTGGTATCGTCGGCCTTTGATGGTAAAAACAAATATGATGTCATTTTAACAAGTCCACCGTATGGTGATAGTAGAACAACTGTTGCCTATGGGCAGTTTAGCACACTGTCAAATGAATGGCTGGGGGTAAATAATGCAAGACAGATCGACAAAATCTTAATGGGCGGATTAAAAAATAAAGAACTAATAGATAAATCATTAATGCATGAGTATATTAAGGCAATCCATTCTATAGATGCTAATCGAGCTTTTGATGTTAATGCTTTTTATGTTGACCTTAAAAATTCTATTTCAAAAGTTGCAAAATCAGTTAAGAAAAATGGAAAAGCTTTTTATGTGGTTGGCAATAGAATGGTAAAAGGTATTAGGTTACCTACGGATCAATTTATTGCTGAAAGTTTTGAAGAAAATGGTTTTAAGCATGTAGTAACATATGAAAGACTTTTAAGCAATAAAACAATGCCAAAAAGTAATTCCCCGACCAACAAACATGGTGTGACAAAAGAAACTATGAACTACGAATATATTGTTTGCTGCGAAAAAAAATAGAAATACCATTAATAACAAACATTTGAAAATACTAAGTTAAAATAAAATATGGGCTAATTTCGTATATCTCAAAAGTATTTTTAAAGTGCCTAAAGTAGTCAAAAAACGTATGATGGTATATCCGCTATGTTTTTTTCAGAATAATATCTTTATTATATTATTTTTTAAATTTTCTTAAAATTATTGTTTAAGTTTTGCATAGTTATAATTTTTAAAAAGGACAAAAAGGGGTAACAAATGAAGAGTATTTTAGTTTTGTTATTAAGTATTTCTATTGTATTTTGTGCCGTAGAAAATGAACTTTATGCTGAGCATGTTGCATATAAAGAATATGGAAAAAAGGGAGATTATCAAAACGCTTTAAAGCATGCCTTAAAGCTCATAGGATATCTCACACCAAGTGATAAAAATAAGATTGATTATGCTAAAAATGAATATGGTAAGTTTATATCTTACATATACAATGATATAGCAACCTTTTACAAGAATTTAGGTAACTCTGAAAAAGAGATCGAGTATAACACGGAAGCTATCCGTGCTTATTTTAAGTATCTGTATGAAAGTTACGAAGAAAGACTCAAAGCCGATAAGAAAAAATTTGAAGATCCGGGATATATCGATGATGACGGCTGGGGAGAACAATTAGTAAGCTTAAAAAACAATATCTCTGTTGAGAACTATTGTCAAGATAGCTATGGTTGCGAAACTCATGATCTGGCTGTTGCATTTCGCAGTATAGGCGATAATGATAGAGCGCTAGATTTTTATAAACAAAGTATAGATTTTAACAGAGATTCAGGAACTGGTTTTATTTTTTCAGATGACTTTACTATTTACCAAACAATAAGGCTACTGAGGATAAAGTATGGAGAAAATAGTTTGCAGTTGGCTGAATTTTATTTAGATGTAGCAAATGGATATATATATGAAATAGGTGGTAAAAATAATGAAGCTGTTAGATACGTTACGGATTCCATAGATATATGTCTTGATCATCTTAAAAACGGTAAAGAAAATAAAAATGCTTTAGATCTATTATATAAGTCTTTTTTTCAATTAGGTGACTATATGAAATTTACAAAAAATTATGGTACCGTTATTTTGGCTGGAGAAAAGATATCCAAAGTCGTTCTTAAAACAAAACAACTTAACGACCTATACCACAATGTGCTAGGGGAGGCATACTTTAATGTTGGTGACTATGAGAAATCTATAAATTTACTAAAGGACATAGCCGCGGATTCAACTTACTATGATAAATCTAAGGCAATGTTTATACTTGCAAAAAGCTATCAAAAAGTAGGTCAATATAAAAACTCTAACACTATTTTTAGAGATTTAGTTAATCAAAAATTTAAATCGCTTATAAGCAATGGTGAGCTTGTTATTGGTTGTGGGAGCGAACCTGAGATAATGGAGCTTTATTATAATATCGCTCACAACTATCTTTCAGAAGGTAAAATAGATCTAGCTATAGATGACTATAAGCTTGCATATAATATTTATAATCATCCACTTGCTGAGTTTTGTTTATCATCAGATAATAAAGCGTATGGACTCAATTTAGAAATAATAGGCAGCACTCGTACCCCAAGCATATCTACAAAAGAACTCATGAAAAGCAATATACAAAATTATGACAAAATGGTAAAATATCAACAACCAAATGAAGCTTATAGTACAAGTTGGATATATTTTATAGATTCTGGTGCGCTGCTACACGAAATGGGTTTTTTGAAAAATGCTATAAAATACTACAAAGTATCAGAAGAATTTTTAGAAAAAAGAAATCCAGAACCACTTATCAACCTAAACATAGCAACAGCATATCATGGCTTAAAAGACTATAATAATGCAGCAGAATACGCTCAAAAAGCGTATATAGATTTTGATAATAATAGAAAAGAATCTTTTAAAAATTTACAAAGTTCTGACCAAAAGAAATTTCTGGAAAACAATGGCTTATACCTTCTTACGCTAGTTGATTCGATTTATCAAGCTGCACGGTCAAACAAGGCAAACTCAAACATCAAAGCCCTAAAATCATCTGCGTTTGATTTTTTTATCAACTCAAAAGGTAGTTTGCTAGATAAAGAAAACACAATAGCTATGATGAAGTATTATATAACTGATAAGAGCATACTGGATAAGATAGAGCAGTTTGAAGCCAAACAGAGAACACTAGCCGAACTAAACATTCAAAAAAAAGATAAAAATGAAATTGAAAAGCTAGAAAAAGAAATCGACAGCATCGAGTTAGAGCTCGCGAGTGCCTCTGAAAAATTCCAAGAGGAGAAAAAGCTAGAAAAGATCACTATCTCAGATATAGCAAACTATATAAACAATGATGAGTTATATGTGGATTTTGGTTATGCAAAAGAACAATACTTTGTTTTTATAGCTGATAATAAGAAAAATATAGATCTTTTTGTCTATAGCTACCAAGATAGTAAAAAGATTAATGATCTTATTAATAGTTTTAGAAAAGATATAGAAAAATTAGCAAAGAGTAGTGAGCAAAGTCACACTATCTCTAAAGAGAGTACTGAAACGCTATCAAGTCTTTATAAGCTAATCTTTAACAAAAATATAAGCCAAAAACTCGGTAACTACAATAAATTTATAGTTTCTACGGACGGAGCATTGCGACTTATGCCCTTTGAGGCTCTGATAACTGGCTCTGGTTATTTTATTGAAAATAATGATATTAGATACATAATGTCTGCAAAAGAATTTGTAAGAACGCATAGATTTAACACATCTGATACAAAAAATCACATGGCTGTCTTTAGTGACCCAGCATATGATAAGGTATCAAGTAACTCAGTAAAGGCTAATATATCTGATATCAATACTACAAACGTAAATGAAGAGGTTATGACTAGAGCCGTAAATTCTGTAGAATTTTTTACAAGGCTAAAGGGCTTTAAAGAAGAAGAGGAAGCGATCAAGGGTATATTTACTGACAATATAGATGTATATAACCGTGAAAATGCAAGCCTTGAAAACATGTTTAAGGTAACTTCTCCAAAAATTCTACACGTAACTACTCACGGGTTTTTTATAAATGATCGCAATATCATTAACCCTATGTTAAAATCAGGCATAGCCCTAAGCGGAGCAAATACAAAAACAAAAGATGGTGTTGTAACCGCATTAAAACTATCTGGATTAAATTTACAGGGAACTGATATGGTTGTATTATCAGCATGCGAAACAGGTGTCGTTGATATGGCAGATACTAATTCTGTTGCTGCACTACCAAAAACATTTATGCAAGCTGGCGTAAAAAACGTCATGATGAGTTTGTGGAAAGTGGATGACAAACAAACTGTTGGACTAATGAAAGATTTTTACAACAACATTAAAAATGTTAATCTCAATGAAAATGGGACTTGGAAAAGCCAAGCTAACAATAGCGAAAATGAATATAATGTGCTGTTAAAAAAAGCTAAACTCAATATGATAAAACAAGGGCTTCATCCATATTATTGGGCTGCTTTTATAATAAACGGAGAATAAGTTTTATACCGACTTAATTTCACTCCACTTTAAGTCGGTATGTATTAATATCTTGTTATTTTTAGAAAGGATTCACAATGGTAAAACTCACCATAGCACTATCACTACTGGCATCACTTGCTATTGCAAACGTATCTATAGCCACACAAGGCAACGTAGTATACCACATCGATGGCAAATCAAGCACTGGTAAAATGGCAGATGAAGGATCGCTGATTGAATACATAAGCGGAGATGGCAAGCTAAGTCTAAAAGATGACGTATCTAATAAAAAGCTGACTCTTAACAAGACAGGTGATCAGTACACTGCCAGTAAGTCATCTGGTATATTATCTCTTGCTGGTATAAAAGCTTACTTTGCAAAAGTTGAAGTAGAAAACAAAAACGCATTTACTAGAGGCGACTCGAACTGCGCTACATTTGATGCAAAAAAAGAGACACTAAAGCTTGCTCCAAGCATTAGCTCTATACTATACTACCGTAACGGAGAACTAGTAGATGAGTATAAAGTACAAGGTCAAAATATAATATCATCAAACAATTCAAAAGTATCATATAAATCAGGCGATATTATGAGATTTTTAGATAGGGATGAATACGACATATACTGCCTAGAAGTTAAATAAGCAAGTTTTATGACATTGTTAAACTTGATCAAGTCAAGCCTTTTAGTGATAGCTAAGAGTACACTAAGTCCAAAGCTAGCACTTTTAAAAGAACTGGGAAATTTTAAATTTTCTATTGTATTTGGAGTGCTGGCCGGGATTTGTTATCTAGTATATAATACAATATCTGACTATGAGTTTATCAGGAAAAATATAGGTGATGTTGAGTATGACATCACACTAAAAACATACTCACACATTAGCCAAAACCCCATAAATGCACCACATATAATAGTTATAATGATAGACGAAAAATACCTACGTGATCACAACCTAAGTAATGGAAACGAAACGCTAGGTTTTAACTACACGCCGCGATCGCTACTGGCAAATATACTAAATAAACTAGACTCTAAAATCGCAGGGCAAAAACCAAAAGGGGTACTGCTTGATTACTACCTAGCATATAGTGGTGATATAAATGGTACTATAACGGCTGATGATAAAACGATAATAGACGCACTAAATGCTCATGCAAAAAATTATCCGATATATATACCGACCTATACGAATAAGATGTTTATAGAGCCGTATCTTAATAAAAGCGTAAAATTTGCATCTGCTCAAGTAGATGAAAACAAAGACGGTGTAATAAGGGGCTATAGCCCATATATTTGTAAAGATGGCAAAAAAATAGCACATATAGCTAAGATCTTTAGCTCAAATAACAATAATGAAGGTAGCGAGTGTGATGCTGGCTATAAACCTAGTTTTAATGAGATGTTAAACTCTCGCATACTTTTTAAAAGAATAGATGATACATCCAAGGTTTCAAACTATAAAAATATCACTATTTATCAAGCAGGAGAGCTTGATAATATAGACGAAGACTTTAGTGATGCTATAGTGCTTATAGGATCTGACTATAAAAACTCAGGCGATATAATAAAAACAACCATAGATACAAGAAGTGGTGTGCTAATATTAGCTGATACTATAACAACAGCATCTATCTTGCCTAATGGACTTAAAAAAGTTCATCCACTTATAGCTGCCATGTCTTATACGTTAATGTTTTTTATTATTACTTGGACAGCGCTAAGTCTAATGGATAAGTTTAATATAAAAAATGACACCGTAAAAACAAATATTCTACTCATGTCTAATATACTAATATTTTTTATCCCTGCTAGTGGAATGATGTTTGCAGGATATTATTTATCTTGGGCTGTCCCTATGATACTATTTGAAGTAACAGATAAGATGATGATACTTGTAAAAGTAAAAAACAAAGTTGACACACTTGCAAAGCCTATACTAATAACCATTGCGGTTGCTTTAGCTATTATAGTTCTTGTGATAGTAGCAACAATAGCTATTTTATAAGATGTTGTCTGTTTGTGAATTCATTAAAAGTTGCGAACATATGTTGTTTTTATAATTTATTAAAATATTTTATTTTTAAAAAGGATTATTTCATGGTTGACTACAATACAAAAGCAAAGAAATTAGATCATGATACCAAGAAGAAGCTACTGCAGAGATTTTTAGGTAAAGAAAATGAATTTCACCATATTCTAAAGAAATTATTAGAAAAAATGCATCAAGAAAAAAATCCATATATAGAGATTTTACAAGGATCAAATGAGAATGGCAAAGACCTTGTTATGGAGTATGATGGATCTACTGGCAATAAAAAGTATACAGCGTTTGTTGTAAAGGCTTTAGAAAAATTAGATGGTAAAGCATCTGGAAAAACAACAGAAGTAGTAACACAAGTTAAGCAGGCTTTTAATTTGCCAGCGAAACTGAATGATAAAAATGAAATGGTAACCATTTCCGATGTATGCATTGTTAATCTCGGTACGATTACACAAGGTGCTCAAGAAAGAATTCTATATGAAATAAAAGAGGCTCCCTATAAAAATAATACTGAATTTATGGATATTACAAGGTTAATAAATTTATTTGAACAATATTATCCAGAATTCTTTTTTAATGGGAGCATGGAATCATTTTTGTTGGATCGCATAGAAAAGATAGAAGAATTTCTGGGAGACAATAATGACGATGAGTATTTTATTCAGCCAAATATTAAAAAAATTATGAGGAGCAGACAAGAGTTAATAATAAGCGATAATGATAAAAATACCCTCAATAGGATAGGCGAACAAATTTTTGGCAAAAAAGAAACTCTTGATTCTTTTTTAAAAATATTAATGTCAAAAACTAAAAAGAAATTTTTACTAACCGGCGACGCAGGCTCTGGAAAGTCCATTTTGGTATTTAAAATGGTGCTCATTTCTATAAATTATTTATTAAAAGAAAACCACAACCACATCCTTTTGGAAGAAAAAAAGGATTTTGCATTACCTGTATGTTTTAGGGCTATTGATTTTATTAACAGTTATTCACTGCATAATTTTTCCAATATTATAGAATCTTTTTATGGTAATATGATTGCCATAAAGCCAAATTTAATTATTATAGATGGAATAGATGAAGTAGGAAACGAAATAAGAGATAAGATAAAATGTAATATTGAAAGTTATTTAAGCAAGAGTAATAATAATGCAAATATACTTTTTACGTCTAGAATAAACTATGGAATAATAGAATCTTTTTTCGAATATGAGAATTATGAGCTTTTGCCATACGGTGTAAATCAGGCGATATCTCTCATTAAAAAAATAATTAAAACAAACAATATATCAATCAATATTGTAGAAAAGAGCATAAACGAACTAGAGGGACAAATACCATTCTATCCTTTGGCGTTAAAGCTTTTAATGGATGTTGTAAAAGAAAAACATGAGATTCCAGCATCCATTACGGAGTTATACAACAGGTATGTCAGTCTAATTTTTGGTGAATATAAAACGACAGATGTTGATATTGACAAACTTTTTGAGCCAAAAATAAAAAAAGACTTTTTAGCTAATTTTGCATATCAATATTTTTTCAAACAAGATAAGACTATCGTGAACAAAAATGATTTTATTGAATGCGTTAATTTCTTTTGTAATAAATATAAGTTTATAGCAGATAAGCATAGTTTTATTGATACTATTACTAGAACGTCTCTTATTAAAATAGACGAAAATGGCAATATGTCCTTTTCGCATAAATCATTTCTAGATTATTTTATTGCATTATATTTTAGGGACAATAAAGAAGAGTTAGATGATATTGATCAGTTTGACATATTGTTTGATTTGTATACTTCTGATGGCCTATGGGAGGATGTTGCTTATTTTTATTTTGGGTTAAAAACAAAGCTTAATCAAAAAGATTTGGAAAAGTTAAGTAGTAGGATAGAGTCCTTGGAAGACAGATTTGAAAAAAATATCAATATAATGTTTTTAGGTAAGCTTCTACAATATGGTTGGATGACCGAAAATACTATAAAAAATAAGGTTATAGAAAAGGCAATAAACAATTCTTTAAATTTAAAAGATGACCTTAACTCTGTATTTCAGAAAATTCTAAAAATAACAAATCCACCAAAAATACTTAGTAGCATAGCAATGCTCCATTTAACTGGAATGTATTATTCTAGTATGTTCATTGTTGACGAAGTAAAAAATATAATTTCTGAGGTTGCAAATACTCCGATATCCGATAGTAGTATAGATTTACAGCCAGATGAAAATAAGCTCTACTTTTGCACTATCTACATACTATCAAATATAGATTTATTAGGAAAAGAATATGTGGGAGATATTTTGCTTAAGTTTTTGCCGCAAATAAATAGGATGTCAAATATTGAAAACAATCTATTGTTGACTGTAATAATAGATATATTCAAAAATAAAAATAAATTAGACAACAAAGAAGATCTTAACCTATGTATAAAAAAAATAGTTAATAGGCAGAAGAGAAAATACCCCGAATTGATAAAAAGCATATTTTCTATAAAAAAGAAGAAGGACTTTAAAAAACTACCATCCTACAAACATAAAAAGGCAAATTAATATGTTTGTATGCCGTAGGTAAAAAGTTAAAATGTTAGCAGAAAAATTAAAAAATCGAAGAGAATAATTATACTGTACAATTTCTCTATTGTGTGGTATACAAAGATGATCTTTTATATATAAATTTTTAAGCTTAGAATAGAATAAAATAGATTCTAAGAAGTACTCAGAGGGCTTTAGACAACGAATGAAAGTGTGAATTTGCAAGATTTGATATTGATAAAATTAACAAAAATAAAAAAATTGATTATCTTTTCATATGGAGACTTTTATCAAAACGAAACGAATTTTAGTATCCCAATCATTTAAAAGAGATATTCAAAGATAAACCCAAATATTTTCTATCTTTTTTCAACCTAAAAGAAATTTGTACTTTCCCGCTGGGTGCCGTTGTTGAAAACCAGAAAAAACGGAACTAGCGCAGGAAATATTCACAATCTTCAAATAAGTGTCGGCAATGGATTGCTGGTGACCAAAAATCTTAAGAACATACCTATTTTAGACGAGTTTATGAGTGAGTTACCTGAAAAATAGGTAAATATAATATTGGCTGGCATAAAAATCAGCAAAAATATTCAACCTTTAAAGATATTTTATCTGGAAGAATGGTTATTTTTCCGCATTATGAAATCGCAAGATATTTCTACTTTACATCAGCATCTATGACTAGACAAATTATGTCGGGGGCTCAGGGGCAAAACAGTTCATTGGATGGTCTTTACAAAAAAAGCAACATTAGATGAGATATACTTAAAATTCAATACAAATAATATTGATGCAGAAAATATATAGATTTGCTATAGACAAATAAACTCAATCTACGTCAGAAAGTACAAAATTTAAAATAGTAAATCGGCTTGTAAATTATTTAGTAATCTGCTTAGTTTTAAAAAGCTTGAATGATAAACCTATAAATAAGCAGCTTTTACTTTTAACAAATACTAAATGAACCTGCTAAAGAAAAATAACCATGATAATAGTCAAGCAAAATCAAAAACCGTTAGCCTAAACAATAATACACATTTCGCGGGCGGTGAAAGAGCAAATTAATATGACAAGTAATAGAATGTACAAATTTAATATCACTAAACAAAAAAAGAAGAAATTTTATGAGCATCATATTTTCTAAAACTTAAGCTCATTACCATACCCTATATACTTTTTATAATATTAAAATCATATTTTTTAAATATAATTATAATATCTAAACAATATTAGTTGAAAATTTTAAAGCGAATGTATTGATTTACACCCATGCCAATTTTTTCTGCTTCTATCTTTACACGCTCAAATTCATCTTGTGTAAAATAAAGTAAAAATGACTTATCTCGTTTTAAATTTTTAGGCTTTTTTACTTCTGATGTTTCTCCTCTTGCTTGATTTATAAAATTTTCTTCACTCGTAGCTGGAGTTGTATTTACTTTTTTAAAACCCATTTTTAATCCTTAATATTTTCTTTTACAACTTGTAATAGCTCAGCATAAAAACTTTCAAAATCTTCAAGCGCCCTATCCCCGTTTTTGCAAAATTCACTTAAACTATTGCCATTTGAAACCGTTTTTCTATAAGCTTGTCTTTCGTAAATAACAGAGTTTAATAAAAAGACATCACTTAAATTTCGCTCTTTTTTTGCATCATCAATGTATTCACGCATACTTTCAAGCTCTTTTGCCAAAAAAGGATTTGGAGAAACGCGGTTTACAAGAATAAGCGTAAGTAAATTTTCGTTTAATTCCTTAGCCTCACTACTAAGATCAAGCATTCGGTCAAGAACACTCACATCATACTGTGATGGTATAGTTGGTATAATAAGCACATTTGATGACAGCATAGCTTTACGCATCTCTTTACTATCACGACCGCCAGTATCAACTACAATAGAGTCAAAGTTATCTCGCATACGCTTTATCTCATCGCCCAAGCTAACACCTGTTTTTGATACGCTTGAAAATAGCGGTTTTAGACTTGATTGGCTTCTAATATCTGAAAAAACTTCAGTTGAACGTTGTGGATCGGCATCTATTAAAAGGACATTATCTCCATCCTCTGATAGCCTAGCTGCTAAATTTACAGCGAGCGTAGTCTTGCCACTACCACCCTTTTCATTTACAATAGATATGACCATTTTTAATCCTTTCCTTTTTATGGAATTATATCATAAAAATATCTTTTTCATATCTATATATTTTTATATAAATATTATTATCATATTATTATAATATTTATTTCATATAATCTCTTTAGTTAGGAATATAGATAAGAATTATAAATATTAATACACAAAAACACAAATTTGAGAATACTTATTCTGCTATGATAAAAGATATAATTAATTAGTAACCCTCTATACAAAAAAATAAAAATAGGTATTTATTAGCAGGCAATACAACCACAAAAGCGATACATAATTTTCAAATCACAATAGAAAGCATTATTGTTTTATATAATATTATTATAATATCTAAATCATATAAAAATAATATTATATAAATATATTTTAGATATTATAATAATATTTCTAATTGACGCCCTACTTCGTCAATTCCTCTGCTATTATACAAATCATTAAAGTCACTATATCCGCTAGAAATTTCTGTATCATTAAAATTTGGGATACAGACACTTACATTTTTAAAATTATTTTTAATCTGCATTGCCTTTTCTTTTCCAATATTAAACCCGCTCTCTTTTTCTTTCTTGGCATCATTATCAGCAGCAATTATGATATGTATATTACAAAACCTTGCAGAAAAATTCTGAACTACAAATTCTAAATTACCCACATCAAGTCCAACTATCACAGGCAACCTACAAGCTTCATGAACGCTTGCTGCAGTGGCAAAACCTTCACATATATAAATTTTATTATATTTTGATAAAGCCTCAATATTAAGTTGAGCTGAATTTTTATTATAAAGATCCATATCATCACTTAAAATAAAAAAATTTCCTCGCTTCTTAGCAAGAAATTTTTCACCATTTTTCTTTTGCTCTTTTGAAAGTAGGGCGCCTATCATCTTATTTCCATTTGGAAATATCCGCTGAAGAGACCAAAATTTTTCGTTGATATCAAAAAGTGGCATAAGAATATTTCCAAATCTATCCTGTTTTAAACCGTAATTACTATAAACTCTTTTCTTAACGAAGTAAGCATGATCTAAAACAGCAAATTTTGCAGCCAAAAACTCATCAAATAAAATTTTAGCTGTTTTTTTATATTCGTCTTCTAGTTCCTTCTCTCTTTGTAACTGCTTTTGAATAAAATTTGTATTGTCTTTTGCTAATTTCTGAGTTTTTTTACTATAAATAAGTTCACCAGAATAGGGCAATATGTCTAATGTCTCATATTTCCAATTACTACTAAATCCACTTTTAAAATTTTGTATAAACCCGGCTGGTGAGCCATCTAAATAACCAACATATGCACCACTTTTTTGCGCACCCTTATCACCATCTACTCTAACACGTCGCAAAATTCCATCCATTATTGGCGTATCTACTTCAAGCCCAGCCGAATTTAAGGCAACTTTAAATTTTGAAGATACATCAGTAATATCAATTTGATATTTTTGAGAATAGGGCACTTTGAATTTTGTAATACCATCTGATAATACAGTTTTTTTATTAGCTCCTTCTTTTTTATTTTCTTCAAGTAGCTTTACTAATGCCTCAAAATCAAAAGTATCATAAATAAACCATCTTTTTTCGTCACTATCCCACATAGCCCCCATTGTTTTTGCAGTATTTTTTAGATAGTAGGGTACATCAACATAAATTTTTTTTCTTTTCCTTGGCATATAAAAACCTATCATATTCATAGTAATAAAATATTATTATATTATCTTTATAATATTATTATCATATTTAAATAATATTATAAAATTTAAAATAAACAAATTTCTCTTTGTTATTATACTAAGTTTCTATATCCCTCTTTACAATGACACTTTTATAAATTCAATAAAAACTTTGAACTTATTTTTATTGATCTTGTAAAAACAAGTAACATCGATCAGGATATAAAAACATAATCAACAACACAAATATTATCTCTTAATGAAATAAAAAATCTCCAAAAAAAACAAAATTCGATCTTATATAAAATTTTTTCCCAAAAAAAGAAACAAATACTACATTAAAGAAAAATCAAAGACCATAAAATAAACCAATAATAATAGTCTTTCTTTTTTGGTGTTTTATTTTTGTGCGAATTTTTTGCAAGCAAAAAATTAATAGCACAATTATAAAAGTTCAAAAGTTATTTACTTTTGATTTACCTTATTTTTGGTTCCGGCAAAAAGAAAAGAATAAGAAGGGAAAACGCTATAAAAAATGGTCTTAAAGTGCGGTAATTTGGTGGATCGTAGCTATTTTATATTTTCCCATGCCTGGGAAAAATGGTTTTCTGTGTGGGAAAAATTTAACCACACTAGCAAAATTTTTCCCAAGAAATTATAATTAACCATAATTTTTTACAGCAATAGCAATTTTTGGGAAGTTTTTATCGCACGTGTATATAACTTCGCAGCCTTCTTTATCTGCGCAAAAATATTGCAATGCATCCTCCAAGTCGGCGTTAGAATTTTTAGAGTACTTTATAGCCTTTTTTATTGTTTCGACACCAAAGCTTGCTAGCTGCCATTTTTGAGTTATCACTTCTAGAAAGTCAAGCAATATAAGCTGTTTTTGCTTTGAATGACGTAAATTGTAATAAAGTGTGCTAATACTATCTTCACTAATAACAATATTAGTGCCATTTCGCATTAAATTTTGCATGAGTGCAACAGCTTTTTGGTTATTTGCTCTATCAGTATCAATAATATCAATAATAATATTTAGGTCAAAAAAGACTTTCATTATTCATCCCTTTGGTTTAGTTCGTCTGATTTAGCAGCCCTAAGTGACTTAGCATCACCTTTAAAATCACCCTTAAACGCTCCAACAAATTTCATAATATCAGCAATATCGCTCTCTACGCCGCTTGCTGCTTCATTTGTTGTTTCAGATTTTACCTCGATGGCTTCTGGCTTGTCCTCGGCTGGCTCCTCATCATGTTTTTTTGATATCACAATCTCAGTCTCACTCTTATTTGCTGAATGTTGAATCTGTTTTACGCTATCGATTTGAAAATCATCGGGGGCTGCCAAAACCTTATCAAATCCATCATAGGCTGCGTCAGTTAAAATTTCTTTTGTCATCTCAAGTGTTTCGAAATTAAATGTTTTAACAGTCGTTTGTCTTAGCTGCTTGAGGTCTTTTATTGAACCTTTGCCCACGATTTGTGGATTGAGCATAAATGAGTTTTTACCTATAATGTCGAATTTATCCTTGTCATTTTCACTGATTTTAAAAATTGCCTGCTTATCTTCTAACTCTTTCAGTGCACGATATACACTTGATTTTGCTAGGATCTTTCTTTCTTCAAAGTATTTGACAAAATCACTATCATATTTAAAGATGTTTTTATAATTGACATTTTTTATCATCACTAAAAAAACCGTTCTAGCATTGTTTGAAAGATTTTCAACTAAAAAGTCTAAGTTTTCAACAAATACTTTTATAAATGCGTCTTTTGACTGTTCTTTTTGCAAAAAGCTTGTTACTATCGTTTTTACTTCACCAGTTTGACTATCTACTATCTCTTGCGTACGATTGTAAAGCCTTGCACTTGTAGAACGAGATTTTTCAAGGTCTATAATCTCTCTTGCCATATTTATCCTTTTTTCATTTTTTGACACGAATTTACATTTTTTCGCCTTATTGCCTACTTAATTTTTCCCAAAAAATGATACAAAATTTATCATTGTAGAAAAATTTTTCCCAGAAAAAAATATTTTTATTTTAAAAACCATGGTTTAAGTCAAAATTATTTATAATTTTTACTATAAGAAGGAGATCCAAAAATGGAACTGGTTATAGGCTTGAAGATGGCAAAAACAAATTTTTTATAATAATACTTTTTCTGTTTTGTATCAATATATTTTATGCAATAAGCAATCAATGCTCCGCCTAAATTTTAAATATTTTATAAAATTTAGATAAAATATCATATCATTTTTAAAATTTAAGTTTTGATAAGGAGTAATCATCCAAATTAGGCATTTAATTGAAAAGGCAAAGTATTCAATTATCTCGGTAAAAGACTATATGGCTTCATCTGACATTTTTGATGACAGCAAAAAACAAGAGATGATGCAAGCATTAGATGATTTTGCCAATCAGGTAAAAAATATAGAGGCTTTACCAATAAATCCAGCCAATATCGAAGAAACCGAAGCATTACTAAAGTTGCTTGGATTACATATTGCAGCAGCTGGAGTAGAGATTGGTTGCGATATTAATTACGCTAAATTTTACGAGTGGTATGATAAAAATATCCAAATACATATTAATCCAAAAGGAGAAGAGATGAAGCCGATATTAGTTTATGACAAGTTGTTGTTTGATTATAAGGAAATAAAAGTAAATATACCTGCAAGTGAAATACGTGTCATAATTGATAGATTTCCATTGCTAGAAAACGAAAGACATAAAGAATATTCAATAGCCGTATGTTTTTGGGATGCACTTGGTAGAAAAATTGAAGATTTTAGGTTTAGATATGAGAAATTAAAAACAAATGGAGACCTTTCAAAACAACTTACAAGGGAATTGCTCGAATTCTTTGTGTTAGAAGACAAGAAAGCTGACTATATATTACTGCAAGATGATAACGAAAAAATACTCGAAATTTTTTGTAATGTTTTAAAGAACATAGAACCATAATTAATATGCAGGTTATAGATTATTCTAACCTGCATATCCAACAAAAATTAAAAAATAATTTTATATAAACCAAATATAAATTTGTTTTGATTTAGATCCATTGTTCTTATAGCTCCAGCGTCATCAATAATTTCGATTTGCCAAAGCTCTTTAGCATTTTTATACTCTCTTTTGTTATAAAATCTATAACCTACACCATCGAGTTTTATATGCTCGTCCTCTTTGAAATTTATGACATCTTTACCATTGGCAGCAACAAAATTAAACGTGCTTTTACCCTCTTGTCTTTGATACTGTGGTTTTGAGTCTTTATGGGCTAAAAATCACACTTTTTTAACTAATTTTTATAATTCACTCAAAATTTTCTGGTTTATTTCCTTGAGAGCTTCTTTTACCATAGTATTTATTTCTTGCTCTTTGCCAAGCCTTGTTGCGAGATCTAAAATAACATTATAAAGCATTATATTATCCTTTGGAAACCTAGCACACTCCATCCCTGCTACTATGTAACTTTCTACTATCTCGCCCAACTCTTTTGGACTTTTTGTCGCACCTAGCTTTGCCAAAAGCTCGTCTGCAAGCTCTACCTTTTTTAATGCCATTGTTCTTTCCTTTCTGATTTTATTTTATAATATTCTTTAATTTACTGTTTTTTATAACGTTTTCAAACCATTCTATTTTATTGGGCGAATAAATGGTGATTGTGCCATTTTGTTTTTTAGCGATAAAATTTAAATTTGAAAATTTTTGTTTTTCTCTATCCTCGATCAATTCACTATTATCAAAAAAAATAAATTTCATCGCATACTGGGATAATGCGGGCTAAATTTTCAAAGCTTTGCGAAAAACGCCTTTCAAGCGTTGCTTCATCAATGGAGTGTCCATTTCTTGCTGCTCTTATGGCCACTCGCTGTTTTGAGAGTTCAATGCTATTTAAACCAACATAATAAAGAGTAATATAGCAGCAAGCCTCTTTTGCTTCTTGTATAAATTTAACTATGCTATGACCGCTAAGAGTAGTTTCTATATTAAAATCTATTCCGCTCTTGATGTAAGATTTTCTAAGTTTTAGTGCAAGCCTGCCAGCTCTATTTTGATCTTTTGGATCTTTCCAACCACCAAATTCTCTAACGATTTCATCAGAATTTATCCTTGCACCATAGATGACAGAATCTGCTTCTAACTGGTTGATATAAAAAGTGGATTTATCTGCGCCATTTACACCTGCAAATATATATAGTTTCTTTTGATCGTCCATTTCTTATCTCTTTAATCTTTTAAATTCTAAAGCCAAAAAGCCTAAATTTACACCTTTGAACTTTTTTCTGGGAAATTTTTAGACCCTACCATCTATTTTTGTCCCAAATCCTGACATAACTTTTTCAAGTGTAGAATATGCCAACCATAACAATGCTACGTCTTTAAGCTCATTCCGTGTTGGTCTTTGCAGGTTCATAGTTTATTTATATTGTTACTTGAAAAGCCAGCTTTATTAAATGGAGATGGTTTAAACTCTTGTTTCATAGAACTATTGCCTAAGAAAGGGTCTGCATTAACAATCTTTTCGATACTATCTAATTTCCAACTTGATAAATCTTGGTTGAAATTTGTAAAAGCAAAAGCGTTAGTCATATCTTTTACTTTACTTACATCCCATAATGATATATCTTGATTAAAATTTTGGCAACCATAAAAAATCTCTTTCATATCTATGACGTTACTTACATTCCATTCCTCTATTCCATCAAAATTTTCTCTTTTACTGTCCTTAAATAAAAAACTCATATCTGTTATATTAGTAACATCTATCTCAACTAAATTTATGTCAGGATTAACAACAAGGTTTTCTAAATCTTTTTTTGTTTTTGGTGTAAAAATTACCATTTTTTATCCTTTTTTTAAAAATTTAAAATTCTTGCATAAGCTTTAAATTTATGTCTTTTAATGCCTCTTTAATCAAGCATTAGCTTCTTTGTCTTTACCAAGCCTCTTTGATAAGTCTAAAACAACATTACAAAGTGTAATATTCTCATTTGAGAAGTTAATACAATTTATGCCTGTTTTATATAGCATTCTACCACTTCACCCAACTCTTTTAGACTTTTATTTACTTTAAGCTCTTTTAAAAGCTCATCTGAAATTTCTATCTTTTTAAGTGCCATTTTTAATCCCCTATCTCTAAGTTAATAATAAAGATACTTATAATATAAGTAATATATTATTATAGCAAATAATATAAAATAAATCAATATTATATTAAATTAATAGCATATTTTATAAAATAGTATATATAATATAAAAATTACTTGACAATACAATCTATTATGATATAATTTCTAGATATATTTACATAATAATTATTAAAAATAAGAGCAATTAAAAAATCTGTCCTTGTGATAAATCGTAAAAAATATTTTACATAATAAGCTATTATGTTAATAAAAAGGATAAATTTATGAAAAATAACGAGAAATTAGACTTCGCAGACGAGATGGAAAAATATAAAGATAATTTCATTTCTTACAATAAAATAGCAGACAAGAGTATTAATACAATTAGTACCTATAAAAATTGTCTTAATGGCTTTATAGAGTTTTGTTATGAGAATAATGATATAATTAGCTTTAATAATCTAAGTCAAAAGCATATAACTGATTATTTTATATGGTTAGATGTTTTATATAGAAAAAAACAGCATAAAAAGAGTACTACTAGAGCTAAAAATATATCAAGCTCAACAAAGATTAGTTATTTAACTATTTTAAAGATTTTTTTTAAGTATATTACTAATAATAACGATAAGCTTATTGACTTAGAGAAAATATTAAATAATTATAAGATCGCCAAGAAAAAAGTAAATAATTTTGAAAATTTTATGAAAGAGGGTGAGAGAGATAAAATTTTAGACTATATAGAAAATAAGCTGACTAAAAAACCTGAATATAGATATATCAAGAATTATAGAAATTCGTTGCTTATAAAACTAATGCTAAAAAGTGGGCTTAGAATAAGCGAGGCACTAAATCTTAAATTTTGTGACTTTCAAGAGAGTGATGACGGAGAATTTTACGATATAAATATACTAGCCAAAGGTGGAGAGTATCAAACGGCATATATACCAAAAAACCATATAGAAGATGATTTTGAAAGGCTATCTAGCATATATCCACCTGAAAGCTATATTTTTACAAATAAAAACGGCGATAAGCCCATTTCTAGGCAATGCGTATATACTTTACTGGAACGTATATATAGAAAATGTGGCATAGTAAATAAAAGGGGTTGCCATATTTTAAGGCACTCATTTGCTATGAATATGGTTGAGAAAAATACAAATTTAGGCGTTATCCAAAAGGCTCTTAGGCACAAAAAGATACAGACTACTATGATATATGCAGACGCTACTGGAGATATGGTGAAAAAAGAGATGAAAAGGGTGATGTAAGCAAGAAGTGTGTATAATATACATATAAAAAGGTAAAAATTTGAGTAAAAATGACAAATTATTAAAAGAGCTTGAAAACAATCCTAAAAATGTAAGATTTGAAGTACTTGAAAAGTTGCTTTTAAATAATGGCTTTAATTTACGTGGCATAAAAGGTTCACATCATCAATTCACAAATGGTAAAATTTTGCTTACTTTGCCATATAAAAAGCCGATGAAAACGTATTATGTCAAGCTAGTTCTAGACGCCATAAAGGATAAACAATGAAAAATTTAGACTACTATCTAAACCTACCGTATAAAATAGAGCTTAAAAAAATACCACAAAACCAAGGTGGTGGCTGGGGTGCGTTTATGCCTGAACTTAATAACATTGCGTTTTTTTATGGTGATGGCGAAAGCAAAGAAGAAGCCCTTGCAGAGCTTGAAGAAGCTTTTAAATTTACGATAGAAACAGCACTTGCTGACGGTATAAATATACCAGAGCCAATCGACGAAAACGCCAAAGTTCGCATAAATTTAACCATACCAAAAGGTGTTTTAAACGCTATTGATGCTGTAACTTCTAACCGCTCGGCGTGGCTAAGCGAGCTTGCTAGAAAAGCGTTGGCGATTTGATGTTAATTGCAAAAAATTAGATTATTACTTAAATTTGTCATACGTTTCAATCGTTGTGAAAGACAAAGACTTTGATGGCTTGTTTTACTTCTACGCTTACTACAACGTATGCAAGACTAGCCACGTCTTATAACGGCAAAAAGATGAAATAGATGTTGAAAAAGCTATAGACTACCTAGAAAACGAAATCTGGTAAAGAGCCTATGATGAGCCATATCGTCTTGAGTTATCACAAAGACCAAATAAACAAGGGATTTAATGATTTTTAATGTGTTATCACTTTTATTGATGTATGCTGTATGTTACTTTGTGTTGTATGATACGAAGTTTGACAAATTTAACAAACAAGAAAGTTTTTAGCATAATATGCATCTTATAAAAGGTTTTTATTTCTTAAAATACCTTTTTTTAATTTCACCCACTCTTCGGAGCGGTGTGTTTTTATTATTACACAATAATTCCACTTTATGCTATATAGTTGTAAAAATATTTTTAAAAAGGATTTTTATGAATTTGAAAGATTTTGCATTACAACAATCAAAACTATTAAAAGAAAACCTAGTTAAAAACCAAGATATTGTAATTCAAAACATTATAGCCTACAATCTCAATACGAAAAAACTTACAAGAGAAGATATTGAAGAAATAATTGGTTATATGCAAAAATACGGTGCCGATTTTAAAATGCTTAACGAGAGCTACGACAATCAAAAAGAGCTATCTATTCTAAGCTATATTAAATTAATGGTTCAAGAAAAAATAAAAAAAGGATAAAAAACAATTATGGAAGAATTACAAGCATTAATATCAATGGGAACTTTAATTGTATCTTTGCTTTTGCTTATAGCAACAGCAACTTATGTGTTAATAACACGAGACCAACTATTAACTAATAAAGGAATTTTAGAAACAGAAATAAGAAAAAATATAGTAGAAGCTCGATTGAGAATTATTGAATACGCAAGAAAGATACCAGACAATATAGATGAAAATGAAAAAAACTATAGGATATATAGTTGAAAGTTTATATGAAGATTATAGAAATGCCTATGAAGATGCTTGCAGTAAATATGAAGACAATAAGATAGACAAAATACGATTTGAAAAAATGTATAGTGATTCTATAAGGCAGCTTGTAGAAGACGAAACACATAAACATTTTTATACAGAGCCACAAACCAAATATACTTGCACCATAAAATTATATAAGAAGTTTAAAAATATTTAAAACCTTTTGATAATGGTGCGTTATGAATAATATTTTAAACATATACAGCGATGATGACTTTGTAGGTTTTTTAAAAGTCTATGCCATAGGCAGAACGAAACATATTATTTTGAATACAATAAAGAGTGGCTAAAAAATTGCTTCGAGATAGACCCAAATTTACCTTTACAAAGCACCAGGTTTGTATCCAAAAATCTATGGGGCGCATTTTGCGATATAAGCCCAAATAGATGGGGACGATTAATACAAAAAAGCAAATAGTGAACTAACAAAAAGCGAGTATATGCTAGGGAAAGCGATTATTTTCGTATAGGCTCACTTAGAATAGAAAAAGAGAACGAATTTGTATCTGCTACAAAATGATATACCAAAGCTAACTCCATTAGCGAGCTTTGCATATCATCACAAAGAATTGAACGTGGTGAAAGCCTTGAAAGTGATATTAAAAATTTGCTCGCACCTAGTGGAAGCTTGGGCGGTGCTAAACCAAAGGCAAGCGTATTAAAAGACAATGAGCTTTACATAATCAAATTTCCGTCCATAAAGGATGAATATAGGCAAATTTCTCGTAGTGAAAAGACTATGCTAGATGTTGCTAATATTGCTAAAATCAACGTATGTCAAAGCGAGCTTTTTGAAACAGCAAAAGGCATAGCCTTACTTGTAAAGATGTTTGATAGAAACGCAGGTAAAAGAACACCCTATAAGTCGGTATGACCTTGCTTGGGGTTAGAGATGGCGATGAAAGCAACGATAAGAGTTACTGAGATCTAGCTAGCGTGCTTGATAGCAAAAACAAAAAAGAACTCTTTCGACGTATGGTTTTTAACGGCTTGTTTGGTAACACGGACGATCATCTAAGAAATTACGACGTACTATATGATGAAAAAATAAAAAGCTGGAATTTATCCCCTGCATTTAATATAACACCAACAACTATAATTTACTCAAAACAAAACTATGCTTTAAATTTTGTGGATTTTCAAAGCTTGCCCTCAGTCCAGCTTTTTTACGAGATAAAATCAAAATTTGATATAGATGACGGCGAGTTTAAAGAGATCATAGCAGATATATAATAGCAAGAGATAAATTTGAAGAGATAGCAAAGCGCAATAAAATAAATAGCGACAATTTAAAAATACCAAGAAACAACTATTGCCACGAGGATTTTGGAAGAGCTGAAGAAATAATTCAAAAATATATTTTTAACTCATCAATAATCGCACTTATTGTTTAATCTAAAAAATATATTTTAACCTCAATAGTATTAAACTCTCATATTCCATATTATCTACAGTAGCTTTTTAAAAAATTTAAAGTACTCGTTTATAATTAATATGATTATGATACAAACCACTACGAAATTTTACAATCATATTATTTAGTTTTTTATAAAAAAGAGTTGTAAAAAAATCTAATTTTTCAAGCAAAATAGAGATTGTTAAAATCTACCCGGAACCAAAAAATAGAGAAAAAAGACAGAGATGCGGCATATAAAACACTGGCGTTTAATTTTACTCATTACTACTTCTTAAAAACTTCGAGCATTGCAAAGTAGAGTTTAGATATAATAACAATCAAGGATATGAAGGAACTCTATTATATTCTGCTAAAATTGACAAGAGAGAGTCCACTTAACTTATCTCTGAATAAAATCAAACCAAAAAGGATGCAAATGAAAAAGATCGCATTGGCCTTATCTGTTTGTTTTGCGGCTATTCAAGCAGGAGACATTGATCCAGAAGTGCTAGCTTTATGCAAGGCTGATAAGCAGGAAGCGCATTGCCCCGATAAATACGGCAAAGTCAAAGGCCAAAAACCAAAGCAAGGCATCCAAAAGGTATTTTCAAAAGATGATTCGAATTTAACCGTAGTCCTTACCTATTTTGGCGGTAAACCCAATGTTATAGATTTTGAACAAGCGAACGACGGCAAGATAGGCGAACACTCTTGGAGCCTGCTTGAAGGGAACAAAAAGATAAAATGCAAACAAGCAGATATAGGATACTTTGAATGCGAAGATGAATACACAAGACATGCAAACGAATATACGATTTGGCAATTAAGCGATAAAAAAATAGGCGTAAAGGTTAGAGAAAATAACGGCAAAAAATACGGTATCGTTTTAGATGAAATTTTTAGTGCGCCGATTTATGGCGTAGCTCTTTGGCAGCACAGAACGCCTAGTTACTACGAGTACCTGCGCGACTTGAAAAAGCCTGATTATAAAGAAGACGAAAAATATCGTAAAGACGGAGGCAACTTCATATGCTCCGAGCTAAAAACACAATACCCGAAGGTTCAAGATTTTAAAAAATACGTAAAATTAGCGGGGGAATATTTTAAACGAGAGGATGGCGATTACTGTTCGTCTTGGGGTGATAGTAACGCTAGGGATATTTATTACGTTTATAAAGATATGGTGGTTATATCGTATGCAGATTTTTACAAAGGTTGCGGTAATGCATGGGCTTACCATGAATATGAAACGTATATCGGCGGTAAGTTATTTACGGCTAAGGATTTTTTAGCCGACGAACAAGGTCTTATAGCGCTTCTTAAAAAGCTAGCAATCGACGACCCAAAAAATTACGAAAATGCAAAATATGCCGAAAAAATCGATCCCGATGAAAAAAATATCTGGATAGCTAACGATAAGCTAATGATACAATATCTAGCTGTAGACGGGGCTTTGGTATCTCACTCGGAATACGGCTTGTATTTTACTTTTGATTACGACGTAGTCGAGCCGTATCTAACAGAAAAGATAAAGCCGTATTTTAAGAGGACTAAGGATTTAATAGAACTTAAATAAATTATTTTACAAAACTAGAAATCAAACATAACATATAGGAATAAAATGTTATTTATTGCTCAATATGTAATGTGATTATATAATAAAAGCGCATGGATTAAATACAAGCAAGTTTAATTTTAAAAAGGTAGCACTTGCTTTTTAACTTACTACTTCATATCCATATATTTAAATTTATCTGTTTGTTATCTCCCTTTTGCCATTAGCTTTATCCTCAAGGCAAAAACCATCCAGTTATGTAATAGTTTATGTAAAAATATTAAAATTGCATTCAACAAATAAACTTGGAGCATATACAATGTTTTACATATTAAATCCTAAATATAATGAATTATCAGAGCAAAATTTCAAAGAGACGATAAACGAGATCTGGGACTTCGTGGATACCAAGAACAACCTTATCCTATCAAATCCGCAGAACAAGATAAAGGGCAATCGGCCGCTAATAACCAAAAAGAGATTTACGGACATGATGGAAATGGAGTGGATGCCACTACAAGAGGAGATGAACTTCTCAAATTATCTATATCTGATAATCAAGAATATGGAGAGCCAAGTCAATCAATCCAACCAGATCAATCAAGAACAAATAGAGAAGATCAAAAAAGAGTTAGTCAATATACTAATAACAATCAATCACGACTGGGTGAATTGGAGAGCGATGACTTGCGATACGATAGAGCCGAGCGAGGAAGTGATAAATCGGATGAGAGCTTATATCGAGAAACGTCTGGACGTGGAGCAACAAGAGATAATGAGATCAACGTATCCAGCACCTTCGAACATTCAATCAGGCGACTGGATGCACAGACTAACGATACTTTACCGCTGGACGACAGCTTTGGAGAACTTGGGGATGATAGACGACATCCAAGCCAGAGGACTAGTGGACGAGGAGAAGCTGGAGGAGTTAGCGATAGCTCTATACAGGCAGGAGTATTGGGAGAAGGATATTCTTTGCGAGGACGAAGCGAAGAAGTTAAGAGAGATAGGCAATACGGATCTGGAAATTTACAAGATAATGGGGGGATTGTCGATCTACAAGGAATATCTCAATCTGAGCGACGCGAGATATCCGATGAAAGAGATAAGAGAAAAACTACTAGGACATTAAAAAAAGATACTAGCTCTATCGATAAATATGATGGAGCTAGAAGCCTTTGATAAATTTAGCAGCCAAACAATACAATCGATCAATCTACTAAAAGAAAATCAAAAACTACAAACTGAGCTTGCAGATTTTAAAGTATTAAGTGAAATTATCAAAAAAATTTCAAATAATTAGATTTTTACCCTTTTTTCCCAAAAAGGGTAAAAATTTTAAAATTTAGATCTAGTAAATTTAATAACAACTTCCGTTTGTTTTTTTGAAGATGTTTTTGTATATGCAATAACACTCTTATATCTATTTTTATAAATACCACATTGATTATTATATGCGTAAGAACTCTTAGCCTTTTTTCTAAATCAGTAATAACTCTTTTGGGTCGCCACCATTCGTCATCAAGTATTCTTTTTTTCTCATCTAATATTACTTTAGTTTTAAATTTAAAATCTTGATATACTTTTCTATCTTATCACTTACAGCAGAAATTTTGTCATTCACTACTTTTACTACTGATATTAAATTTTCATAATTTACTTTAAAATTTTTCAAATCCTGCTCGTATAATACTTTCAACATTTGATTAATATTCCTACCAACCATATTAAGCTCATAGTTAGATTTTCTTAACTCCTCCATTTCAATATTATTAAAAATAGGGCTATTGGAATTTAAAATATTTAATAGTAAAAATTTAGCCTCTTTGGTGGCTGAGTTAAAACCATGTTTATTAGATAAATCAACCAAATACTTATATTCACTTTTAGATATTGATATTCTAAGTTCAACTTCTTTGTTGTTTTCTTTTAATAACAAAGTATTTTTTTTAGATCCCTCAATATTGCCAGTAGATATAAAATTCATAATAGCAGCATTAACCAAATCACTAAAATTATATTTACTATCTTTCAAATATGCTTCAACCAAATTTAACAAATTGCTTTCTATTCTAAAAGTTTTAATTACATTTTTCATTTTTATACCTTACTGAGCCTCGCAGAGATAATGCCAATCACAAAAAATGTATTACATTTTTGGCGTGATTGGCTATCCTGCAATTAATACTATTTACGACCAAAATTATACACGATAAAACTTGCCACAATTAAAAAATAGCTATTACTGCCTTAAAATTTTCATTGAACTTCGCTATACTATTAATTAAATCTTTATCAGTAAAAAGGTGAATGGCTATAATTGAGATAGTTTTAAAATATGAGAAAATAAAAAAGATAAAATCACAATTAGCATTACTTGAAAGTAATAAGAAAGAGATGATAGCAAAAGAGCAGTTGAAATTATCACAAATAATAAAAGATAAAGAAAAAGATAAAAATTTAGATAGGTGGTAATATGGAAGAGAATATCATATTAGATGAAAATACTTTGTCGCCATGGCTCAAAAAAGACTTACAAAAGTTTTTAGATTGTAAGAATTCA
>NZ_POZK01000038.1:0-175126 GCF_002913945.1 Campylobacter concisus
ATAATATTTTTTATAATAAAAACTTAATTTAAGATATTTTTAATTAGTTTGAAACAACAATATAACCAAAAAAATCATATTTTTTAAAAAATATGTGATCACTATAAAAATTTTATTTATAAATTTCACAAAAAATTATCAGTCTAAAATCTACAAACTTATAGTTAAGCTTTACTAGCTAAGCAATTTTCTAACACGGAAAATTTTATATAAAGATATTTAAAAAATAATGTTGAACAATAATAAAAAATTTATGATTATCTATAAATAGTGGCGGACAGAGAGGGATTTGAACCCTCGAGCCCCGATTAAGAGCTGCACCCTTAGCAGGGGTGTGGTTTCAGCCGCTCACCCATCTGTCCATAAAAAAGAAATCGCATTATAATTGAATGCTGCTGATATCTTGCTTAAATTTGCATTTCACAATTATAGCACTCAGATAGAGAATCTAAAAATAAAAATTTATAAATTTAGTCCTTCTAAGCTAAGGCCACCGTTTCAACTTGGTTTTTGTCTAAGTGCGGCGTATTGGCATAGTAGTAAATCATACGATAAACATTGAGAAAGTATCCATTGCTACCGAGATCAAGCGCCTTTGTGTGTTCAAACATCTCGTCCAGAACCGCAACCTTTAACGAAGCAATGTCTGTGTAGCCGAGCGCCAGTAGATCGGTCTCTGTCGCTTCGCCAACATAGGGGATTTTCTTAAAATCACTCAAATTTAGTTCCTCACTTCGCTTTGATGTCATCTTCACGCAACATTTTGTAAAAAAGCTTAGTTAAAACCACTTCACACAAGTTCAAATTTTAAATTTGCTCCAAAATTCGTTCACAAATTTCTCTTGGATTTGCATTTTCATAAATCGGCCTGCCAATAACGATAAAGTCGCTACCTTCTTGCTTTGCACTCACTAAGTTTGCTACTCTTTTTTGATCCCCAGCACTCTCGCCAAATGGCCTAACGCCAGGACAAAGCGTAATAAATTTCTCATTTGTAACATCTTTGATGAGCTTGCTTTCAAAAACAGAACAGACCATTCCATCAAGCCCTGCTTCAAAACTCATCTGACTAAATTTTCTAACTGAGCGAGCAAGCGTATCGTTATAAATCATTTCAAATTCACTCTCGTTAAAGCTAGTAAGTGCCGATACTGCGAGCACTAAAGGACGGTTATTAAGACCAGCTAGCCTATCCATAACTGTCTTCAGCGCACGCTCGCCAGCACTAGCATGCACATTTATCATATCTACACCGATTTTTGAGACGACTTCAGCCGCATCTGCCATCGTGTTCGGTATGTCATAAATTTTTAGATCAAGAAAAATTTTAAAACCTTCAATCCCTTTTAGCTCTTCTATAAATTTTGCCCCGTCCCTAAGATAGCTTCTAAGCCCAACTTTTAGCCAAAGATTAAGCCCTTTTAGCTCGCGAACAAGGGCTAAATTCTCTTCGCGACTAGCCATATCAAGTGCGACACAGAGCCTCACAGATCGCCCTTTAGCTTATCAAGTACACCGTTTATAAATTTTGGTGCCTGATCACTTCCAAGCTCTTTCGCAAGCTCGATCGCTTCGTTTATGATAACTGCTTTATCAGTTTGGCTAAATTTTATTTCATAAACTCCAAGTCTAAGGATGGCTAGTTCGGTTGCACCAACTTTGCTAAAATCGCCATCTTTTAGATATGGCTTTAAAATTTCGTCTAGTTTTTCTTTGTTTGCAAGCACCGCTTTAAAGGTCTGTAAAGCTTCATGTTTTCGCTCGTTTCTTATCTTTTTTTCTTCTAAAAATTCCTCTTCAAATGCAGCAGTTACCGGATTTATCTCGTTTGAGTATAGTAGCGAAACGACAGCCTGCCTAACCTGATGACGAGTCGCCATTTTACGCCTCCAAATTTTTATACAGATTTAGCATCTCGATCACGCCCGTCATCGCCTCAAAGCCCTTGTTTCCGGCTTTTGAGCCCGCTCTCTCGATGGCTTGTTCGATGCTATCTACCGTTAGCACGCCAAAGGTCACCGGCTTGCCGTACTTTAGCGTGACGTTTGCGATGCCTTTGGTGGTCTCTGCGCTCACGTAGTCAAAGTGAGGTGTAGAGCCGCGGATCACCGCTCCCACGCAGCAAATAGCGTCAAATTTGCCGCTAGCTAGAGCTTTTTCTAGCGCCATCGGTATCTCAAACGCGCCCGGCACCAAAATGAGGCTCAAATTTTTCTCGTCGCCGCCGTGGCGCAAGAACGCATCTCTCGCACCCTCGACCAGCCTATCGGTGATGATGTGGTTAAATCTCGCATTGATGATAGCGATCTTCTCGCCGCCTTTTAAAGCCAAATTTCCTTCGATTATTTTCATCTTTTTCCTTCGTTTAAATTTAGCGCGATTTTAGCGAAAGTTTAATAAATTTAAAGAATTTATGAGGCCAGTCAGTCTCTTGATAAAAGTAAGTTTCTCATTTTATTCTGCACTTGCGAGATGTATTCTTCGATAAAATCAAAAGCAATTTGACCATCCCCATAGGTCGGTAATAAAACTTTATCCTCTTGCATTATTTCTTTAGTCCATTTGCGATTATAGCCGTATTTTTGGCCCTGTTTACGAAAAATAGTCGCAAAAAATAACGATAAGAATTTATTGTTTTTAAATTTCGGATACAAGACGTTTACGTCGTCGCTAGCCCAAAACCGACTAGGTTGATAAAACGCTTCGCCGACCGAACCGTTGTAGGTTACGCTGATGGTATTTGACGGATGCAAATGTGTATCGTTTGATATTTTTGCGGTTATTCCGTTATTTGTAGATGTTGCTCCGATAAAATTTATATTTCCGTCCTTCATCTGTGATTTTGTAAGCCTTTTTCCCTTTTTAATCTCAAATAAATCATCGATTCTAAATTCTTTCCACTCTAAATTTTGAAATTTCTCATAATAAGCTAGATTAAATTCGGCCCTACTCCCACCCATAGTTAAAAATTTGTAGTAATTTATTAACTTTTGCGTATGCTTTTTCTCTATATCTTTTATAAAATTTTCCATTAAAGTAAAATTTGGCTTATCGAATTTATCAATCGGCAAATAAACGATATGTTTTTCCAAAGTATTTTGTCTATATTGTCGTCCGTATCCAAACTTATCCTTACTTTTATTTATAACAGCACTGATAAAATGCATAGCTTGGGTAGATATTTTCGCTTTTGAAGTAAGCACCAGAACATTATCATCGCAGCAAAAATCTTTAATATGAACAAAAGAATTACAAAACATATCAATAGTAATCGCATTATTAAAAATCTTTTGGTTTTTATTGTTTATAAATTCTTTAACGCCTAAATTTATTTCACCGGCCGTTACGAGCGGATAAATTCCGTTTTCTCGATTATTTTTTGTAAGTCTTGTGCCGCGTTCATAATCAAACAAATCTACAAGCTTAAATTCGCCCCATTTTACGCCCAATTTATCAAAAAGACTATTAGCTATTTGCATAATAGCCTCTTTGATAAAGTTTGAAATACTAGAATCCTCGCTAAAAATAAGATTAAAATCGCCGCGCGATTTACTCTCTCTCTCTCTCTCTCTCTCTCTCGAAGGGCAAGCACGCTATGATATAAAATCAACTTTTGCATTTTAGCTTCTACGCTTGTTATGTAATTTTCCATAAATTTGAAGTCTATTTGTCCATTTATTACAGGTAAATTTAAAATTTCACTTTCAATTCTACTTGAAATAAATGCATTTGTATAATCATATTTTTCGCCGATTTTATTTAATAAAGAACAAAAATATAAAGCAACTTTCTCGTTTAGTACAAAATTATATTTTTTCTTTAAATAAAGTCTATAAATTTTATTACCCGTTACAAATGGCTTCTTTTGATAAAAAGCCTTTGCGGATTCGGCCCCAATAATTATACAGTTTGCTGGATACAAAGTTTCACTTGTTTCAATCATATCAATCACACCGTTATTAAACGTAGTTCTTGCAATATATGGAACCTCGCCTTTATTATATTTTCTTGGATTATGATATTTTGAGCATTCTATATCAAAAATATCTCTGATTTGAAAATTTCCGTATTCCAAATTTAAACCTTAATCTTTATCTCATCATCGTATAAATTTATATCGCTTCCATATAAAACGCTCTCTAAAATCGTTTTTTCAAATTCTTTTTTATCTATGCCGTTTTCAAAAAGCAAATAATCAAGTACGACTTTTTTAAAATCTTGCTCGGTTATTTCAAATTTAGGCTCGGGCATTTTGTATTGCAAGCTTTCATTCGGTTTTATCCATTGGCAACTTTCGTCGCCACTTTGTTTGTATATTACATCAACCCAAAAATCTTCAAGCTCTTGCCATTTACCTTTTAAGTCGTGACGCCCTTGATTTTTAACGGTTTCTAGTCCGTCTTCTTTTATATAGCATCCGAAAATTTCCTTACTTCCTTGCGGTTCGTGTGCTTTAAAAATAAAAATAGACGTTTCGTTTGCACCTTTCATTCGAGCAAAAATTTCTTTGGGAAGTTTAATAATTTTTAAAAGAGAGTGCTTTTTAAGCCATTTTAAAACTTGTTTTTTACCCACTTCAAGTTTATTACTCGGTAGTAAAAATGCACAAGTCGCACCGCTTTCCACGTTATCAAGCACGTTTTTTACTATCGTTAGGCAACCGAATTTATTCTCATACGGCGGATTCATCAAAACTTTTGTAATTTTTTTACTCTTTATCCATTCGCAAGCTGCTTCGCCTCTTGCGTCATCGTGGGTTAAATTCGTCTTGCCGTCTTTATGAATTAGCATATTAGCGCAAGCCAAGGCAAACAACTCTTTATCGAATTCAATCCCGAAAAGCCTTTCATTTTGGATCTTCTTTACGGCATTTTCGTTAAAATTTCCGCCGACTTCGTTTATCATGTTATTCATGGCTTTTACTAAAAACGCGCCGCTTCCGCAACATGCGTCCAGGACGTTATCCTTATAATTTACGTTAGCTATACGGTACATAAGGCTCGTGATATGATCGGGCGTAAAAACCTGTCCTGCTTCACTTTTGCCTTTATAGCGGGTAAATTCATTAAAGAAAATTCCCATCACGTCTTCGCCGTTCCAGCTTTCAGCCTTTATATAGCCCGAAATCGCCACGACATCATCGATAAAGCTATCAATAGCTTTTTGATTTTTCGTATAGTTAAAGCTGATTAGATTAAACTGCTCTTTTATGATATCTAATTTTAAATTTAAGGCTTTTTGTTCGCTATACGAATTTTCAAGCGTTGAAATAATAATGTTTTGTAAAGTCGCAAAATCTCTGCCCTTTAAGCCTTTTAAATTAGCGCCTTTTCTATCTGCCACCAAAGCGCAAGCGGTGAAAATCATCCGATGTTTTAGATTGTTTATGCCGAAATTTACATGCAGATTATCGTTTATCGACTTAGTACAAGAATAAATTTTAGGCTTATCTATACTGCTTTGGGCAAAAAGCTTCAGATAATAATCTTTACTAAAAAGCTCATTATCCTCACGGTAAAATTTGTCGTTTTTATAAATTATTGCTTCATTACCGTTATATAAAATCCCGACGACTTGGTTGTATTTAGTTTGAGCAATCTCTATATATTCTTGAAGTTGCGGTAAATTTGAGCTTAAATTTGAATTGGGTTCATAAGCCTTAGTTTCTAAAATAATAGCAGTATCGTTTTCGTTGTGCGGAAAATACCGACCGTCAGGCTTTTTTAAAATACCGTCAAAGCCTAGTTCGTTAAACGTAGTAATTTGTCCAGTACCGCTCCTGGCGTTTTTATCGTCTTGAAAGTTTAGTAGATTTGCCGCATATTGTCTTATGGCGTCTTCGCTAACCCTTTGCGTTCCAAATTGCATTGTCGTCCTATTTTGCAGTTTTTAGTCTATATTTAATCGCACATTTTGTGTCATTTAAATTTATCATTTCTAACCCTTAGATTATTTTTAACATTATCGCGCTTAACGTTATTAGCGATAGATAAAACGCCTTTTGCGCGTTCATTTTTTCGCCGTTAAAAACCACTCCGACGCCCACGGCTCCGATCGCTCCGATACCCGTCCAAATCGCGTACGCCACAGACATCGCCATCGCCTGCATCGCGTAGCTCAAAAGCCAGAGCGAAAGGGCGAAATTCGCGACCAAAATCAAAAAATTAGCCGCTTTTTTCACGCCGAAGCTTTTTTGAAATTTGGTTAGAAAAAATACACCCGAGACCTCGCAGCACCCGGCCGCCAAAAGGGCTAAAACGTGCGTCAAGATTTTAGCCTCTTTAGCCCCAGTACGCCGGCAACTAGCGTCGCTATGAAAAATAGCCGCAAAGCATCTGGTGCCTGGCCGCTTGAGGTGTATTCGCTAACGCTTTCGGCGACCACGATAAAAAACGCTCCAAATCCCACAAATACGGTATATGCGACGCTAACGGGCAAGTATTTCATAGCCTTCATAAACGATACGAAGCTAACGCAGACTAACGCGGCAGTAAGCGCGAATCCTACGGCGTTTTGGGCGTGTTTTAGCCCGTATGCCCAACCGCACTCGGCGACCGCGCCGCCTAGCACCCACAAAAAGCCCTTAGTTTGCATCGCCTAGGGCGTCTTTTATCTTAAAAATTTGAGCGATATTTGCATCTAGCTCGTCCAAATTTAGCATATTCGGCCCGTCGCAAAGCGCCTCGCAAGGATTTACGTGCGTCTCGTAAAAAAATCCGTCCACGCCCGCAGCCGCCGCAGCTCGCGCTAGATACGGCACGAATCTCGCGTCGCCGCCGCTTTTCTCACCCAAAGCCGAGGGCATCTGCACGCTGTGAGTCGCGTCGAAAATCACGGGCGCAAATTCGCGCATCAGCACCAAATTTCGCATATCTACGACTAAATTTCCGTAGCCAAAGGTGCTGCCTCGCTCCGTTAGCCACACGCCGTTTTGTTTAGCGACCTCGTAACCATCGCCCTTTACACCGCGCGTTTCTAGCACTTTTTCGACCGAATGCTTCATCGCAGACGCCGCTAAAAACTGCCCTTTTTTGATATTTACCACGGCTTTTGTCTTTGCAGCAGCCACTAGCAGATCGGTTTGGCGGCACAAAAACGCCGGGATTTGCAACACGTCGGCCACTTCGCCTACGGGCGCGGCCTGGTAGCTCTCGTGGATATCGGTTAAAATTTTAAAGCCGAATTCCTTTTTTACTTTGGCTAAAATTTCGCACCCTTTTTCAAGTCCGGGCCCGCGAAACGAGCTTATACTCGTGCGATTTGCCTTATCAAAGCTTGATTTGAAATAAAAATCTATCCGCTTATCTTCGTTAAATTTAACCAGCCTCTTTGCCACGTCAAATACTAGCTGTTCGCTTTCTATGACGCAAGGCCCTGCTATTAGTATCATTTTTTCTCCTTTATTTTTCTTTAACAACTAAAATTCCACTAACCACGACAAGTATGATGCCTACAAGCGCTAGGTGATTTGGTAACGCATCGCCCATAAAATAGCCAATAATAAGTGTAAAAATAACATCCGCGTAGCTAACTGCAGCGATGACGCCAGCCTTTTTACCAACTGCAAACGCCTTTGTCATGTACGACTGAAAAAAATATCCGCTAAGCCCCATTAGCAAGATAAAAACAACGTTATACCAGCTTGGCATGCTAAATTTTGAAAACAAAAAATCAAGTGGCTCGTAGGTGAAAAATTCTGCCAAACCCATGCAAATAAGTGGCAAAAACGAGCCCCAAAGCATAAAACTTAGCACGATAACATTTGTACCGTAGCTCTTGTTTAGCTCCTTAACGCTCGTGTATGCGATCGCCGCACCAAGACCGCTCCAAACACCGATAATATCAGTCTTGCTTATGCCTAAATTTGGCTGGATAACAAGCAAAATTCCACCAAATCCCAAAAATACAGCAAACCAGCCAAGTGAGCTTAGACGCTCTTTGAAAATAAAAGCTGCGAGGATGGCTGTAAAGATTGGATTTGTCTTTTGAAATGTAAAAGCTGTGGCCAAATTTACATGAGCGACATTGTAAAAAAAAGCAAAAAGTGCGACCGTGCCCACAAAACCGCGAAACATCAGCAAAAAAAAGTGTCCACCAGCTTGCTTAAATGGAAATCTATAAATGGCATAAATGACGATAAAAAGACCTATTAAATTTCTAAAAAATACAACTTCGATAGATGGCATATCTTTGCTAAGATACTTTGCAAATGCGCCAGTAACGGCAAACATAAAGCAAGCAAAAAGCATATAAAAAATACCAAGATGCGAAATATAAAACCTTTTTAACATCACAATACCTTTAAATTTAAAGTAGCCATTTTAATGAAAAGTGGCTTAAATTTTGGTTGATTTTTTCTTTTATTTTGGCGCTTTTAAGCAAATTTTTATACTTTATATAAGTCAAAAATTTGTATAATCAGCCATCACGAAAAGGACAAAATTTGCAAAAAGTAATATTAGTAGGCAAGCCAAATGTCGGCAAAAGCTCACTTTTTAACCGCTTAGCTGGTCGTCGTATCGCTATAACAAGCGATGTTAGTGGCACGACAAGAGATACGAACAAAGCTAAGATCGAGGTTGAGGGTAAAGAGTGCATTTTAATCGACAGCGGTGGCCTTGATGATAGTAGCGAGCTTTTTAAAAATGTAAAAGCAAAGACCTTAGCAGAGGCTAGAAATTCAGACGTCATTTTATACATGGTCGATGGCAAAATGATACCAGATGACGAGGATAGAGCCATTTTTTACGAGCTTTGTAAGCTAAATTTACCAATCGCACTTATCATTAATAAAATAGACAGCAAAAAAGATGAGCAAAGAGAGTGGGAATTTATAAGCTTTGGTGCTAAAAATTCCTTTGGAATTTCCGTAAGCCACAACACAGGCATAGACGAGCTTAGTATGTGGCTAGCAAAGCATATAGAAGATAAAGTACAGATAAAGGCTGATACGAGTGAAGATTTTGATGATTTTTTAGAAAACTACAACGACGAGGGCGAGCTAAGCGACGAGATAGACTATGAGAGTAAAAACATTAGAGTTGGTATCATAGGCCGCGTAAATGTCGGCAAAAGCTCACTTCTAAACGCCCTTGTAAAAGAGAGTCGCGCTGTCGTTAGCGACGTAGCAGGCACTACGATCGATCCAGTAAATGAAATTTATGAGCATGATGGCAGGGTTTTTGAGTTTGTCGATACTGCTGGTATTAGAAAGCGTGGCAAGATCGAGGGCATCGAGAGATACGCGCTAAATAGAACTGAGAAAATTTTAGAAGAGACAGACGTAGCGCTACTAGTACTTGATAGCTCTGAGCCACTAACCGAGCTTGATGAGCGTATCGCTGGTATCGCCTCTAAATTTGAGCTCGGCGTCATCATCGTGCTAAACAAATGGGATAAAAGTAGCGAAGAATTTGACGAGCTTTGCAAAGAGATAAAAGATAGATTTAAATTTCTAGCATACGCGCCGATCATTAGTGTTTCAGCACTTGGTGGCAAAAGAGTGCATAAAATTTATCCGCTCATAGTTGAAATTTACAAAAACTACACACAAAAAATACAAACTTCAAAGCTAAATGAAGTGATCGGCGAAGCGACCAAAGTGCACCCACTGCCACGCGACAAAGGCAGAGTTGTGAAAATCTACTACGCAGTGCAGTTTAAGGCAACGCCTATCATGATAGCGCTCATAATGAACCGTCCAAAATGCCTACACTTTAGCTACAAACGCTACCTAACGAACAAGCTTAGAGAGAGTTTTAACCTAACTGGCGTACCTATCGTGCTAATCCCTAAAAAACGTGGAGAGAGTGATGAAAACAAAGAATAATAATATCGTTTTGATAGGATTTATGGGCGTTGGCAAGGGCACGACCGCAAGGGCACTAAGCAAGGCTTTAAAGACGATGAACCTTGACTGCGACGACTTACTGGAGAGCTCACAAAATATGAAGATAAAAGCTATCTTTGATGAATTTGGCGAAGAGCATTTTAGGCAGCTTGAAAAGGATCTAGCCAAATTTTTAGCCACAAATGTCAAAAATGCGATCATTTCGACAGGTGGCGGCTTTGCAAAGGTTAAAAATTTAAAGAAGATTGGCACTGTGATCTATCTAAAAGCTAGTTTTGAAGCGATCATGCAAAGGCTAAAAAATAGCAAAAATAGCGAGAAAAAACTCGCCAAACGTCCGCTTTTAAGCGATCTAAAGAGAGCCGAGGCGTTACATCTGGAGCGAGAGGAGCTTTATGAGAAAAAGGCTGATTACATCATCGAAGTCGAGGGTAAAACTCCAAAGCAAATCGTAAAAGAGATAAGGATGCTTTTAAAAATTTAGTTGTAAAGTGGCGCAAGTTGCTTGCAACGATAAATTTTAAGATCATGCTAGATGGCTGTCTGGCGTGATGTTAAAATTTGAAATGTTTGAGCTAAATTTAACGTTTTGTAGTTAGAAATTTTGGCGAAGTATTTGAGGAAAATTTAAATATTGTGCAGTCAAATTTTAATCAAGACTAGACTTTAGCCTGCCAAGCTAAATTTTAAGATTAGATTAGATACAAAAACTCTAATGTAACGTTAGAATTTAAAAAGCATTTTGGCGAAGTATCGCGAGATGATTTTGATAGTTGTGTAGAAATTTTAAGCCGAGGCTAGACACATAGTCTGCCGAAAGCTTAAAATTTCAAATCTCTATCAAAAGCGCTCACGAGAAAAAGCCAAAATTTGAAAGGATAAGATGAGAGTATTAACCGGCCTCCAACCCTCCGGCAAATTACACCTTGGCAACTATTTTGCCTCGATAAAGCAGATGGTTGATATGCAAGAGCAAAATGAGATGTTTATGTTTATAGCAAACTACCACGCGATGACAAGCCTTAGTGAGGCCAAAGCCCTAAAACAAAACACTTTTGAGGCTGCGTGTGCGTTTTTGGCACTTGGGATCGATCCAAATAAAAGCATATTTTGGGTGCAAAGTGATGTTAAAGACGTGCTTGAGCTTTATTGGGTGCTAAGTCAGCACACCCCTATGGGACTTCTTGAGCGTGCACACAGCTATAAAGACAAAGTCGCAAAGGGCCTTAGTTCGCACCACGGACTCTTTAGCTATCCGGTTTTAATGGCAGCTGACATTTTGCTTTATAATGCGCAGATCGTACCTGTGGGCAAGGACCAGATCCAGCATGTAGAAATCGCACGTGATATTGCGATAAAATTTAACAACGAACATGGAGAAATTTTTACATTGCCTGAGGCGAAGATCGATGAAAATGTCGCCACCGTGCCTGGCACAAACGGTGAAAAGATGAGCAAAAGTTATGGCAATACAATCGACATCTTTGCCGATGCCAAAACGCTTAAAAAGCAAATTTCTAGCATCGTGACAGACGGCACGCCACTTGAAGAGCCAAAGCAGTGGCAAAACTGCAACGTATATAATATCGCCAAACTTTTCTTAGACAAGAGTGGGCAAAAAGAGCTTCAAGCTAGATATGAGCGTGGTGGCGAGGGTCATGGGCACTTTAAAGCTTATCTAAATGAGCTTATTTGGGACTATTTTAAAGATGCGAGAGAGAAATTTGAGCATTATCAAAATAATCCTGACGAAGTGTCTGGAATTTTAGAAATAGGAGCCAAAAAGGCAAGTAATGTTGCTCAAACAACGATAAAAAAAGTTCGTGAAGCAGTCGGAATTTATTAATAAAGGAAAAAATATGCAAAATTTATATCCATACGCACAGATAGTTCATCTTTTCTGTGCAATCATCTTTGTTGGTTACCTCTTTTTTGATGTAATCATTTTTAAGGCAGCTTGTAAAAAAATGCCACCTGAGCTTGCTCAAAAGGCAAAACAAGCTATCGGTTCAGTTGCTATTAAGATAATGCCACTTTGTATCTTGCTTTTAGTATTAACTGGGGGCATGATGATGAGTAGCTGGGTCGGATCAAAAGCTGGAGGCTACTTTGAGACAAATTTACAAATCATTTTTATGATCAAATTTTTCTTAGCGATGTTAATCGTAGCTGCGGTGATTACAAATTTGAGCTGCAAATTTATATTTAAACGCCCTAGCCCACTTGGTAACATCCATCCATTTGCGCTAACAGCAGCAGTTTTTATAGTACTTTTTGCAAAAGTTATGTTTATGGTTTAAGGATGCGGAATGATAAATTTAAAACTACTCGAGACAAATTACGATGAATTTGTAAAAAAACTTGAGGGAAAAAATGTAAAAGCTGGGCTGCTTGACGAGCTTTTACAAACTTTTAACGAGCTAAAACAAAAACGTAAAGCACTTGAAAATTTCCAAGCGATCCAAAATTCAAAGAGTAAAGAGCTTGGTATAAAGGCAAGAGCCGGTGAAGACGTAAGCGAGCTAAAAAATGAGCTAAATTTAAACAAAGCTGCACTTTCTGATGCTGATGAGATCGTTAAACAATATGAAGAAAAGCTTGAGCAAATTTCATTTAATGTGCCAAATATCACCGACGATGACGTGCCATTTGGTAAGGACGAGGACGATAATGTCTGCATCAAAACGGTGCTTGAGCCAACTAAATTTAGCTTTACACCAAAAGAGCACTGGGAGTTAGGCGAGAGCCTTGGCTGGCTTGACTTTGAAAGAGGCGCAAAGCTCTCAGGATCTCGCTTTACCGTGCTTCGTGGCATGGGAGCAAGGCTAAGTAGAGCGCTTGTTAATTACATGATCGACTTTAACAGCTCACGTGGCTTCGAGCTTGTAAATGTCCCTTATCTAGTAAGCTCAAACACACTTTTTGGTACTGGTCAGCTGCCTAAATTTGAAGAGGATCTTTACAAAGTGCGCGACGAGGACCTCTACCTCATCCCAACCAGCGAAGTGCCTGTGACAAATTTATACAATGACACGATCATTGAGGCCGAGCAGTTACCTATAAAGATGACTTGCTACTCAGCATGCTTCCGCCAAGAGGCAGGCTCAGCAGGACGTGACACTAGAGGTATGATCCGCCAGCACCAGTTTGAAAAAGTAGAACTTGTAAGCATCACAAAGCCAGATCAAAGCGAAGACGTGCTAAATGAGATGGTAGCGTGCGCGAGCGATCTACTAACTAGTCTTGGACTTCCTCACCGCCATATGCTTCTTTGTAGCGGCGATCTTGGTTTTAGCGCGGCAAAGACGATAGACCTTGAGGTTTGGCTACCTGGTCAAGGCAAATATAGAGAGATTAGCTCTATTTCCAACACTCGTGATTTTCAAGCAAGAAGAGCAAAAATTCGCTTTAAAGATGGCAAGAAAAATATGCTTGTAAATACGCTAAATGGCTCAAGCCTAGCTGTGGGTAGGACACTTATTGCCATCATGGAAAACTACCAAAAAGCAGATGGCACTATCGAAATTCCAGAAGTTCTTAAAAGGTATATGTAGTGGCTGAAGAAGAGGTTGTAGTTTTAAAACCACCTGGCGAGCAAGCAGAGCAAGAAGCGCCTGAAGAGGCAAAAGCCGAGACACCTGAAGAGATCGTCTCGCTTGAGAGTATCGCAAGTGAGGGTGTGCTACAAGATGAGAGCATCCCGGAGCCAATCCCTGTAAAAAAGAGTAATAAAAAGCTCTTTATAATAGCAGGCGTGGTCGCTCTAGTGCTTATCATCTTGATAGTAGTTTTGCTAGTTATCTTGCTAAAGAAAGACAAAAAAGAGAACATAGATGCTGCAAGTATCGTAAAAAATATAGAAAACAACTACCAAACGCAAAATTTTGGCGCTTCAAAGATCGATGAAATGATAAATAAAGCCAATCAGCTCTACGAGCGTGGCAATAAATTTGAAGCGTTAAAAATTTATGAAAACATAGCTGTTTATAACCAGTCACTTTCAAACTACAACCTCGGTGTTTCGCAGATGAAACAAGAAAGATGTGATGAGGCAATCATATCTTTTAATAAAGCTATAACCGATAGAGAAAACACAGCAGTTAGCGCCATAAACGCTGCCGTTTGCTCACTTGAGCTAAATAGCACCAAAAATTTTAACTACTATATAGGACTTGCTGATTCATTTTTGCAGTATGAAAACAACTCGCCACTTTATAGCTATTACTACGCGCTTATAAACTACTATAAAGGCAACTATTACGAGGCGCTTCAAGCACTTTCTCATCCAAATACTGCGGATTATAAAAATGAATATGCGTATTTAAGTGCAAAAATTTTATCACTTCTTGGAGATGATGAGAGAGCAATAGCTAAGCTTGAGAGCCAAAAGGCATTTAAAGCCGACTTCACGCTAGCACAGCTCTATGCAAGACTTGGCAAATACGATAAGGCAAGGGATTATTTAACAAAAGCTTCTAAAAATACGCCAAATATCGATCTTATCAAGATGACTGAGGCGCTAATTGATCTAAAAACTGCTGACTACGGCGACGCGGCTGCATTTATCAAAGATGTTTACGACTACAATGCTTCTTTGCCAAGCAAAATTTACAAGATAAAAACGATACTAAAGCCTGATCTTTTTGATGTCAGCCTAGCTCAGGCACACTTTAGTGATGATATGTTTTTTGATAGAACAAGGCGCTATGAGACCCTTTTTTACTTCGCACCTTACAAGGTTTTTGACGCAAAACAGAGCATCGAGCAGATAAGAAAAGGCGGCGTTAGCGTCTTTTTAGACGATACATCAGCAGCAAACGACTATCTTAGCCAAAGTGCAGCTGCTTCAAAAGTAAATGCAAAACTTAGTGAAGCTATTGCAAAAGCACTAAGCTACCGCTTAAAAGAAGCAAATAAAGAGTTTGAAGAGCTAGCCAGTACTTATCCAAATCACTCTATCTTACAATACAACCTCGCCTTAAGCTACGCTCAGCTTGGAAATTTTAGCCTTGCAGCAAAGCACTTCATAGCAAGCTATCACCAGGACGTAAATAACCATCTTGCAGGTATTTTTGGGGCGATTTGTCTAGATATAAATAGAAATTTAAACCCAAAACTCATTGAAGAGATTGGCGAAAATTTAGAAAACGATAAGAGTTTAAAGCCTGTAAATTTATATGCCTCGCTTCTAAGCCTGGTTAGCGGCAACCAAAGTGCGATGATAAGGTGGCTTGAAGAGCCAAAAGAGCAGACAATGCTAAATTTAGCCTTTGATATCATCATCGCAAAAGTAACAAATAATGATGAGCTAATGGCAAAGAAAGCTGATGAACTACTAAAAATTTTACCAAATGATATTATTGCAAATATCTTAAATTTCATCTCGAAAAACAAAGAGCAAAGTGTCAAAGAGTATGCAAAAGCGATACAAATTCACTTTAACGGCAAGCAGCTTGATTCAAATGCTTTCTATCACGGCGCTGATATCATCAAAAAGCAATACATCAAGCTACTTCAAATTTCAGGCTTACTTACAAGAGAGCGTGATAAGTTAAGAGCTGAGCTAAAAAATGCTCCAAAGAATATAAATTTAATCCAAACTCTAGCCTATGTCGATATCTTTACAAACGATTTTGAAGAAAGCTATAAACTTTATAATCAAGCGATCGATGAGTTTAAAGTAAATGACGCTGGCACATTGTTTTTAGCATCTGTGGCTGCGACAGGAGCTGGAAAAGTATCAAACGCGATCGCACTTTTAGAGCTAACAAAACTAAATGATGCTAGTGCTATCGAAAATAGAATAGCTCTGGGTCTAATGTATCAGCAGATAGATAATATAAAAGCAGCTCTTATACAATACAGCAAAATAGGAAATATTGAGTATGAAAGCGAATTTTACGACTTTGAGATAGATAATGACTGATAAAAACCAGGTCTTTATGCGCCTAGCTTTAACTATTTTAAATACTAAGCAATATCTAAAATTTCAAGATTTATTTGATCTAAGACTTCACTAAATTTATAGATCGTATCGCCGCATTTATACTCAATACTCTTGCTGCTCTTTTTGTTTTTTTGAGATAAAATTTTCTCCATCATACTGGGAAGCTCTTTTTGTAAAAGTAGTTTATAAGACATCCCCATTCCATGCGTTAGAGACTTTATAAATTTGCCATCAACCTCGCTCCCATCTTTTATCATATGAAGCGTTGCGTCAAATTTAAGTTTCTTAAGAGCCTTGTAAAGCTCAATTTTATCCTTTGCTGGAGCTATTTCTTTATCGCAAATACAGTGATAGCTCACGTAAATTGGCTTTTTATAGCTACTTTGAACATTTAAATGATCTAAATTTAGGATGTTTCTTATCTCTTCTCTTGCGTCAATAAAATAGTATGGTGATTTTTCATTAAGCGTCCAGTAGGTCTTATCAAAAAAATAAAGATACAAATTTTGATACAAAGTGCCAGTGCCAAAACAAGGATAACTAGTAAAATCGATCTCTTTGCCAAAACCAATAAGACGCCATAAAAATATAGCATAAGAGCTATTATCTATCACCCCATCTACTAGCCATGGAGCGATCTTAGCGCACATATGTGCCAAATATCCACCATGCGAGCTGCCTACCATTATGACAGGTAGATGCTCAAATTTGGCACTATTTATATATTTTTTTGTATAAATCACGGCATTTAGCACATCTAGTGCTTGCATAACACCAAAATTTTGGTACTCGTTTTTTGTTGGCACCATCGTAATACTAGCTTTTAGCCTAAAATCATCTGGCAAAACTCCGCTCTCTTTTCGCAGCGTGATCTCTTGACTAAGAAATTTAAGCAACACATCAACCTTCTCGTGGCAGTCGATACTTTTTAGATCAATTGGTAAATTTATACCTATGCTTGATAGTTCTCTTGTTAAGATTTCGCGATCTATATCATCAAGTCCAAATTTCGCCCCAAGCTGTGGGCGGTTGCCTATGCAGTGATAATCCACACTAATACATGCAACATCATAAGTCTCTGCCATAGTCTGCATAAGATTAGCTCTATATCCAAGGTCAGAGTCTTCTCCAAGCCCAGGGATAATCACTAAAATGGCTTTTGCATCCTTGGCATCGTCATAACAGGAATAAAAGGAGAGAGGAGAGCTTCTTTTTATACCAAGTTCAATATCATCACAAGATGAAATTTCATAGCTTCCATCAACTAGCATTTAAATCCTTTTAAATTTACTAATTTCTCCTATTTTTGCGAGACATTATAAAAAAAGCTAACGATCTGTTTTGCTAGACGTTCTTTAAAAAACGGCCAAATGTAGCTTGGCGAATAGACGTTACCAGCTTGCATAAGCGATATATTTGTCGCCTTTTCGCCACCATTTTTTGGACGCACTAGCACGCTTACTTGCATGTGATAAGTGTAGCTATTCGTGCTAAAGTCATCATCGTCGTAATAGCCAAATGGGAAAAACATCGAGTAGCCAAAGCCAAAGCTTGGTCTGCCAAAGCCATATCCCATGCCCATTGAAAATCTAGGATCTCTTTTGATTATCCTAGAAAAGCTTTGCACATCGCCAAGGATGATGAAGTCGGCGTTTTTGATATTTGGCTCGTTTCTAAAGCCAGCCTTTGCAAACTCGCTTAAAATTTCAGCATTTACATCTTGCCCGGTCGCACTATTTTTAAAATTTACATAGACGCTTTTATTTGCTTCATTAAGCGTAAAAAATATAGGCTCGCTCGTTTTGACCGAGATATTTGGAGTACTACTAGCACATCCAACAAAAAAAACCGCTAAGACAAATAAAAAGAAATTTTTCATATTCACTCCTACAAGAGCGATCTTATAGCACTTTCAAGTACACTTTTTGGTGTAAGACCGATAAATTTTGATCGCATCTTACCATCTTTATCAAAAAAATAGATAACTGGCACGCCCATGACGCCACCAACTGCCTTGCTAAAGTAATCAACTGAAACCTTATCGCTCGTAGTTTTAAATGTAATATTGTGCTCTTTTAAAAGCTCAATATCTTTATCAAAGCCTTTACTAGGTCCTAAAACACCAATGAATTGAACCTCTTTGCCATACTCTTTTTCAAGCGTATTTAGATCAGGTATCGCGGCCTTGCACACTCCGCAGTCAGTGCCAAAGAAAAAAAGCATATATGGCTTATCGCCTATCTTTAGCCTCTTTTCCGTTGGAAAAAACTGCGTATCAATGCCGCTTGAGTCGTTTAGCGTGATATGATGCTTTTCATACTGCTTGACGCAGCCCATAACTAGGGCTGAGACTAGACATAAAAATAAAATTTTATATCTCATTTGGCACCTTTGGATTTTCAATAGTGCGAATTTTCTCTAATTTGCCATGTCTTAGATAGACGATCTTATCGCCATACTCACCAAGATCAGGGTTGTGAGTTACTAGAAGTATCGTCTTGCCATCTTTTCTTAACTTGCAAAATAGATCAAGTATAACTCTTTCATTTGCTTCATCAAGGTTACCAGTTGGCTCATCTGCTATTAAAATTTCAGGATCGTTTATGAGCGAGCGTGCGATACAAAGGCGTTGTTGCTCACCACCACTTAGCTGACTTGGTCTGTGTGTTAGTCTGTGAGAAAGACCAACTGCCTCAAGCGCTTTTTTAGCATCCTCTTCATCAACTGAGCTGTGATAGTACTGAGCGATCATCACATTTTCAAGTGCGCTAAGATATGGCACTAAGTGAAACTGCTGAAAAATAAGACCGATCTTCTCGCGTCTAAATTTAAGTGTATCATCAGCATTTAGATTACTCGCATCATCGCCACCGAGCATATAAGTACCACTGCTTGGAGTATCCATTAGTGAAAGGATATTTACAAGCGTACTCTTACCACTACCACTTGGCCCCATTACGCTGACCCACTCACCTTTTTTAACCTCAAAATTTATATCATCAAGTGCTTTAACATCGCCAAAAATTTTACAAATATTTTTTAATTCTAGTGCATTTTGCATATCATTCTCCTCTTAATGTATCTGCCATTTTATTATTAAGTGCCCGTTTGATCGGATAAAATGCTGCGATCGCTGCAAATAAAAGCGATATTATCACAGCTACTGGGATGCTTAAAATTCTAAAATCAATACTAGAATCAAATATCGCATAACCTAAAATTTGAGCTAGTAAATATCCTAAAAATGCACCAACTAATGCTGAGATGAGCGCTGTCACAAATGTTTCAAAACCAAATAGATTTAGTACATCTTTTTTGCTTGCACCTATGGCTCTAAGAAGTGCGATTTCCTTTGAGCGAGAGAGCAAGATAGCACTAAGCGTTGTGTTTACGCACATTGAAGTAATGAGCAAAATAACAAGGCTAACAAGTGCCATTAATAGCTTTATTTTCTCCAAGATGTAGCCTTCAGACTTTGAGACCTTTGCCACTGGTTTTGCAGCTATTTCTTCATTGCTTATAGTCTTTGCTAGCGATGTTATCTCGTCAAAGTTACCAAGCACAACAGCTTCAGCATAGTTTATTTTGCCAGCTTTATTTGAAATTTTTTGAGCCAAAGATAGTGACGTGATCAAAAGCGCATCCTCTTTGTCGCCACTTGCAACTACGCCTTTTATCTTTACATTTATGCTCTCATTTGAGCCAATGGCGCGAATCTCTATATCATCGCCTGCTTTAAAGCCAGCCTGACGAGCAAGATCGACGCCTATTAGCACGTTTTTATCGTCAAAATCGACATTTATCATCGTTCCATCTCTAACATCTAAAAATGGTTTAACTTTTTTTAAATTGCTAAATTTTGTTCCCATGACGATAGCGTTTGTTGGACCGATATTTGCCTGAGCAAAGAGATAACCGCTCTCACCAAGAAGCTTGTCTTTTGGCACTTTAGCGATCATTTCATTGTAAGTTTTTTCACTCATATCATCATTTGTAGCCATATCTTTTGGAGCAAAGATCATGTTTGCACCATAAGTTTTTAGCTCGCGTGAGACCTTTGAGTCAATGTCAAGATAGACATTGACAAACGCAGCACACACGCATGCTCCAAGTAAGATAGAGATCACGATGACCATTACTCTTGATGAGCCGTTTTTTAAACTTTTATAAATTGTATTGTAAAAGAATTTGCTATTTGCGGTCATATAGCACCTCCGCAGGTAGTAAATTTATGACGTTTCTCATTGGCATTAGCGAGCCAACGACTGAGATAAGTAGGGCAAATGCCACGCTAATTGGTAGTACGATCCAAGCTATGCCTATGCCGTGAGAGAAGATAATGTAAGACATCACGTAGCTTAGAGCGTAACCCAAAAATGCTCCAGTGATGCCCGCAAAAAAGGCTACCACAAGGCTCTCGCTAGCAAACAAAGCGTAAATTTCAAAGTTACTTGCGCCTATAGCTTTTAAAAGACCGATCTCTTTTTTACGGCGGTAAATTTCACTTGTCATTAGCGATGTTATACCAATGGCTGAGACCACAAGAGCGATGATACTAACGATACCCATTAGGCTTTGGATTTTCTTTACTATGTTACTCTCTGCATCGCTTACTTGAAGGCTTGCCTTTGCGCTAACGTTTGGTAAATTTTCTTCTATCTGAAATGCGATCGATCCTGCATAGGCTGAGCAATACCATTTGTCGTACTCTGCGCTATCAAGATTGTCTAAATTTCTTCTTGCTTTTAGCGATAGGTCATTTTCTGGGATCGTCATGGCTGAGACCTCAGCTTTTGTGTATGAGCCAGCGTGTCCTGAGAGATCACCAGCAAGCTTTAGGGAGCCAACTAGCTTATGTGTCTCATCACTAGCTCCTTTTAAAATTCCAACTATTTTAACTTCTCTTACGCCATTTTTGCCAGTAAGGCTAAGCTTGTCGCCAACCTTTAAATTTTTAGCCTTAGAAAGTTCTTCGCCAACTAAAATTTCATCCATGCTTTCATCTTTTGGCCAAGCGCCCTCAACACCCCAAAATCCATACAAGCTCTTAACGCCTGTGCTAAATTCTGGCTCATCTTTTAGACCGATATTTTTATCAAAATAGGTTCCTTCAAAGGCGAATTCAATTCCTTTTTCATCTTTAACTTTTGCTTCTAAAAACGGCGCAAAAGCAACGATATTGTTTCTCCAAAAGATCTCTTTTATCTTGTAGATATCAGCTTCTGGAAGTAAATTTTGTGATTTTAGCGGGGTGAAATTTTTACCCTCAATCTCGATGCTTAGGCTCTCACCGCGTGGTAAAACGACGATATTTGAGCCATAACCTCTAAGCTCAGTTGCTACTTGATCGCCGATTTTTAGCGTAATGTTTAGCATGCAAGCTATTAAAAGAGCAGCTAGTAGTATGGTGATAAAGGCCATCGTCTTTTGTACCTTTGAGCCCGTGATTGAGCTTTTTATCATTCTTAGTTGCATATTTTTCATTTTAACGTTCCATTTGTTTCTACATATTTTTCTGGATTTGCTTCAAATTTCGCCTGAGTTTCGTTATTTTCAAAGAAATATGTGCGTCCATAGTATAAATATGATCTTGACTCAAGGTTGCTCACCTTTTTGCGACTAACTGGATCAAGCACCATTTTTTCGACAACCTTACTAAAGAAATTTGCTCCATCTGTAATAGTTTTATAATCAACTATGATATTTTTGCCATCGAAGATAAATGGCATTGGTATCGGATTGCAACCACCTTCTTTGCCAACTGATGGCAAGAAAATTCTAACATTACAAGAGATGCAAATAAGGTCATTTCCTCTTTTTATATAGCCCATATCGCCACATATCATGCATGAATCAAATACGATAACAGGCGATACTCGGTCGCTAAAGCGGTTTAATAAGAAAAATCTTATCTGCTTACCCTCATCTGTAATATAAGCAAATCTGTGAAGTTCATTATCTTTTAGCATATCAACATTAAATATAAATTTATCTCCCACTGGCTCAACTAGCACTGGCTCTGAAATTTCAGGTGGACGAGATGCGTAAAGATCATAATAGAGCGAAAATCCAAGTGCTATCAAAATACTACAAAATGCAAATTTTGCATTATCAAAAATATTTTCTCTAATGGCTTTTGTAAAGCGGTATTTGATAGAACCAAATTTATTTTTATCAATACTTTTTGGCATAAAGAAAAGTGCGGTGATGCATAAAAGTAAGATCACAAAGATATAAAAATAAGTACCAAATTCTGATACATAAATACCTTTTGCACTAACAGATAGAATCTGAGAGTTTAACTCACTACTTATCTTTAAAGCCCCAGCACGCAAAAGCTCAAGTGCTGTCTGAGAGCTCCTATCGATTAGCAAGAAAACTAAAGTAATAAGGACTAAAATTTTAGCTATTAATGGAGAAATGCTAGATTTTAAATTCGAAATAAAAAAGAATAAAAATACGAGCAAAATCATTGCAAATATCATTAGAAAGAAGCTAATGACAGAAAGCGTATCTAGTAGCTCACCACCAAATAGTGGAAATAACACACTGCTTGAACTATAGCCAAAGCCAAAGCCGATGCCTAAAACAAAAAACGTTACAATTTTTGCTATCTTAAGCTCAAGAAATATCCATAAAATGCTAATTAGTAGAAAAACTAGCGTCACTGAATCGATGAAAATTTTAAACTGATCATCTATAAGTGAGTGACGAACGACTTTAAAAATAAATACGCCAGCTACGACTCCAAAAAGTGACGGTAAAAAAAGTGTTTTTAAACTTTTATCCTTGTTATTTAAGGCAGCAAAAAGCGTAAATCCAAGGAGGGCTAAAAAGACCTGATAGAAATAAATTGACATAACTAAACCCTGTGAGAATTTTTTAAAAGGGGCGAGAACGCCCCTGGTGATTATTTAACAGGACCACCTGTCCATTGAAATTTATAAGTTGTTGTGAAAGGCTCAAACCATTTACCAACACCGCTCTCTTTGTCAGCGTGACGACCAAAACCTTGTTTTTCTGGATTATCAATGTGGAATTTAAGCTCATAGTTGCCTACGCCTGTATCCATTTTTACGTTAGCACCATAGTGTGGGCCATCGCTTGCAACCATTGGCATAAAGGTACCTTTTTTAACTTTGCCGTTATCAAGGTTTTTTAGCTCGTAGTTAATCTTTAGGTATGGGATCCACTCACCTTCGCCAAAGCCGTTTTTATTACCAGCAATAGCGTGTATGTCAGCTTCTAGGTGAAAATCAGCTAGGCTTGGAGCTAGGTCAATACCCTTTGGTTCCATGTCGATTGGTTGCAAATAAACTGCAGCTATCTCCATACCATTAGCCTCTACAGGCTCGCCGATTGGGTGCTCTCCAGCAAGTGCAAAACCAGCTGCTAGGCTAAGTGCTAGAGCTGAACTAAGAATTTTATTCATATTCTCTCCTTTAAATAAGATTAATTTTTATTTTGTTTTGATTTCATGATAACGATGCCTATAACTAGGGCAAGCACCATAATGATTTGAGGCACTAAGCTCTCGTAATATGGCTGAAGTCCTAGCCAGTCTCTCATCCAGTCAGGGAAGCTAAGTCCATTTATGATAGTTGGGATGAAAATTTTGCCCTCAACTAGTTCGCCAACACCCTTGCCAACAAAGACGATCGACATATAAAAGATAATAGCTGACGTAAATATAAAAAATGGTTTAATAGGAATTTTAACAGCAAAAATTTTAAATAAGAAATAGACTATTAAAAGAACGACAAGTCCTATCACAAAGCCAGCTGCAATCATTGAGTAGCCAGCTGAGTCTTTTGCGTCAAAGATAAGTGCTTGATAAAATAGCACTGTCTCAGCGCCCTCTCTAAATACCGCTAAAAATACAGTCCACCAAAGCGCTGTACTTGAGCCGCTTGAGATAGACTCAGATACATGTGATTTGATGTAGTCATTCCATTTTTTAGCGCCAGCATTTGAAAGAAGCCAAAAACCAACGTAAAATAGAAGCCCCACTGCAACAAGCATTGTGATGCCTTCCATAAGCTCTCTTTTTTGACCTGCTGCCTCGCCAAAGATGACGTTCATGATCCACGCCATGACAAAGCTTAAGATGACAGCCACGCCAACTGAGCTATATACGACCTTACCCATAGCTTTTGCATTGCCAGTTTTTACAAGGTATGCAACGACGGCTGCAACGATGATAAGAGCTTCAAAGCCCTCTCTTAAGATTATAGTTAGCGCCCAGATAAATAGCGTCCAAGGTGAGCTTGAACCGCTAGTTTTTTCAAGTGCGGCTGCTAGCTGAGATGACATCTTGCTTGCGCTTTCTTGAAGAGTTTTTTCGTCTACACCTGATTTCATAAGGGCTACAAGATTGCCAAATGTAGCTTCAATAGCTGTTTTTAAATTTACATCTATTGCGCCTACTTTATTCTCCATACCGCTACCTTCAAACTCATCAAAGTAGATGTCTTGGATATCGCCCATAGCTTTTTTTACATCACCATTTTTATAAAGTGTGATAGCAGCTTGAATTTTGTCGTTTATGTTTTGAACGACTTTGGTATAATCTGCACCACTATCTTCTTCAGAAGCTGCTTCTACGTCGCTCATATCAACTTTTGCAAGTTTTGCAGTATCAGCTGGTAGTTTTGAGATTGCCTCATATGCTAGCTTTTTGATCTCATCTAGCTTAGTTTTAAAATCATCTTTACTTATACCATTTGTGATGCCGCTGATCGCTTCGCCCATCTTTCTTTGGATATCAGCATCTATGCTTTTACCATTTTCTATATGCTGGCGAATAGCGATTTCAAGTTGAGTATTTCTGTAATCTGTAAATTTAGCATCTTGAATAGCACTTTTGGCGTCATCTTGCTTATCGCTCTCATAGCTTGCTATTGCTTTATCTAGATCAGCTGATAAATTTGCAAATGTCACTTTCCACTCAGGGATAAATTTAGAAGTATCATAATCAGTTGTAGCAGCTTGAGCTGGGCTATCTGAATACTCACCAACTAGTCTATGTCCTTTTAAGATAACTGGTAGAACTTCAGCGATTTCGCTATTTATCTGGTCTATTCTTTTTTGCACATCATCTGGTGCTTCGCCAGCTTTTATCGCCTTTCTGATCTCGCCAAACTGCTTCTCCATAGAGTAAGCTTTTTTCTGACCTAAATTTATTCTAATGCCGGCTTCAACATCTTCAAATAAACCAAAATAAGCGTTTTGAGTATCGCTAACTGCTTGCTCGACATTGCCAGCTCTGTACTCTGTTATTACTTTTTGTAATGACTCTTTTATCTGAGCTGCAACTTGTGCGTAGTCATCATTTTTTGCCACTAGCCAGATAGGCAGTAGCATGATAAGCATAAATTTAAAAAATTTATTCATTGGTTAAACCACCTGTGAGATTATTTTAAAGCGCAATATTATCAAAGCTTTACTTTGATTAAAATAAAAACGATTATCATAAAGTAATATAAAATGAAAGTATAAATAATATTTTTTACAATCTAATAATCAACTTTACGTAAATTTAGGGCTTTAGAAGATTACTCTAAAATTTCAATTTAGAGATAAAATAGTTATATATTTTTGATAATTTTAATAGATAAGAAAAATTATTGATGAAATTTTAGATTATAAAAATCATAAAAATAATTTAAATTTTATAAATTTAAAAGGAGAGCAAGCGCCCTCCTTAGTGTGTTATACGTTTAGTCCTGTATTTCTTAGCATAACGCGTTTGCGATATACATTTGAAACCTCAGCAGCGTCGCCAACTAAAAGCGCATTTGTAGAACAGATAGCCGCACACATAGGCACTTTGCCCTCAGCCATTCTGTTTTGACCGTAAAGCTCTCTCTCCTCGAGTGAGTTTGTAGGCTCTGGGCCACCTGCACACATAGTGCATTTATCCATTACACCTTTTACACCAAATGCCCCGTCTTTAGGGAACTGTGGCGCACCAAATGGACAAGCATATAGGCAGTATCCACAGCCTATGCACTTGTGTTTATCGTGAAGCACGATACCATCGGCTCTTATGTAAAAGCAATCCACCGGGCAGACTTGCTCACAAGGTGCATCGGTGCAGTGCTGGCACGCAATAGTAGTTGAGACCTCTTTACCCTCGATACCATCATGAAGTGTGATCACTTTTCTTCTATAAATTCCCACTGGAAGCTCGTGAGCAGAAGAGCAGGCGACTTGACATCCATAGCAGCTGATACATCTGTTAGTATCTACAAAAAATTTCATTCTTGCCATCTTATCTCTCCTTACTCTTTACCTAAGGCGTCTCTCTCGCCATACTCGTGATAAAACGATGTTTTAAAGGTGTTTTCTTCAGCTTTTTCTATGCGGCAAAGACCTGCGTTAAATTCTGAAATTTGAGTAACTGGGTCAAATCCGTAGTTAGTAACTGTGTTAAAGCTCTCGCCGATAACATAAGGCTTAGTGCCCTCTGGGTAACGAGCTGAGAGATCGACACCTTGCATAACGCCAGCGAAGTTATAAGGCATACAAATTCTATCTGGAGTTACCATGTAGCTGTGGTAGCACCTTACTTTGATCTTTGTGCCTTGTGGACTGTGGATCCACATCATATCGCGATCTTTTATGCCGTATTTTAAAGCAAGCTCAGGGTGAACATTAGCAAACATCTCAGGCGTGATAGCTGAGAGGTATTTACTTGTTCTTTCTATCATTCCCGCACCACTTAAATTTACGACACGTTGAGTACTAAACACGATAGGGAATTCTTTCGACCAATCTTTTGCTTGTTGCTCTGACTTAAATCTTGTAGAAACACGGAAATTTCTAGCTTGATCATCAAATGTCGGATACTTTTGAACAAGATCCCAACGTGGTGAGTGGATAGGCTCTCTATGTTTTGGGATAGGGTCAAGAAATTCCCAAACGATAGCTCTAGCCCTTGCGTTACCATACGGCACTACGCCTTTTTCACGGCATTTTTCAAAGATAATACCACTATAATCCATGCTCCAGCTTGGTCCCATCTTAGCTTTCTCTTCTTCAGTTAGAGTTATGCCTAAGACTTTTTCTATATTCTCTTTTGTGATTTGTGGGTAGCCACCTTTTATAGCTGAGCCAACAAGTGTACTCTCTTCGCTAGCTAGCTGACTAACGCCGTTATGCTCTAGTCCAAAGCGGTTTCTAAAGCCAGAGCCACCCTCTGCGTAAGGCTTGCTCATATCATAAAGTATCGGTGTACCAGGGTGTTTATCATCCCATGCTGGCCATGGCTTGCCGTAGTACTCGCCTTTTACCTCACCACCAAGACCTATTAGCGTATCTGGGTCAAATTTATCCCAGTTTGCTTGGTGACGTCTAAACATCTCAGCAGTTCTGCCGCCATAACCGATAGAATTTCCAACCCTTGCTATCTCATTTGTCGCATCATCTGGCCATACAAAATCATCTTTTACTTGTTTTAGCTCTCTATTTACGACAGCCATCTTCATGCCTTTTACATACTCATCATAAAAGCCAAATTTCTTAGCAAATGCAAACATTACTTCATGATCGCCCTTGCTTTCATAAAGTGGATCAACGACTTTTGTTCTCCACTGACCTGAGCGGTTTGTAGCGTTTAAGTGACCTTCATTTTCAAAGGCAGTTGCCACCGGCAAGATATAAACGCCATCTTTTCTATCTGAAAGGATAGAAATTTCATTTACAAATGGCTCAGCTACGACGATCATATCTAGTTTTGAAGCTGCTTCTTGAATTTTAGCTAGGTGCGCCATAGATGTAAGACCAGTTCCTTGAACCCAAAGAACTCTTAATGCACCACTACTAAAGGTATTTTCCTCTTTTAAGACGCCTTGCCACCATTTTGAAAGTGACCAGCCTTTTTCATTTCTCCAGTTTCTATCCTCTGGATTTTTAGGATCGTGGTAATAATACTCTTCAAAAACAGTGTTTTTAACTGGTGTGCCGCCTTGTTTTGGCTCTTTTGTTGAGACTGCAAAGCGTTTTACAAACTCATCATAATCAACACCCCAGCCTTGGCAGTAGTACTTCCAAGCCGCATCAGTTAGTCCATAATACATCGGCAAGCTGTCTGAGAGGTTACACATGTCAGTTGAACCTTGAACGTTGTCGTGACCACGGATGATGTTACAGCCGCCGCCTGGTTTGCCCATGTTGCCTAGGATTAGTTGAAGTATAGGTAAAATTCTAGTATTTGAGCTACCAACTGAGTGCTGAGTGATACCAAGTGCCCAGATCACTGTGCCTGGCTTTGTATGAGCTAGTATATTTGCAGCTTCCATTAACTTATCAACTGGCACGCCTGTAACGTCAGATGTGACCTCTGGTGTCCAGTGCTCAGCCTCTTTTGCTATCTCGTCGATACCGTAAGTTCTATTTTTTATAAACTCTTTATCTTCCCAGCCATTTTTTAAGATGATGTGGATAAGTCCATAAACAAGCGCTATATCAGTACCTGATCTTTGTCTTAGATATAGATCAGCGTGAGCGGCTGATTTTGTAAAATTTGGATCAGCTACAATTACTTTTGCATTGTTTCTATCTTTTGCTTGTAAAGTGTGCTTCATGCCACCAACTGGGTTTGCCACAGCTGGGTTTGCTCCAATGATAAATATACATTTTGAGTTTGCAGCCATATCTCCAAAGTGGTTTGTCATCGCGCCATAACCCCAAGTATTCGCCACACCGGCGACTGTTGCGCTATGTCAAATTCTTGCTACGTGGTCGTTGCTGTTTGTGCCCCAAAACGCAGCAAATTTTCTAAAGTAATATGCTTGCTCGTTGTTAAATTTCGCAGATCCAAGGAATATAACGCTATCAGGACCGTCTTCTTTGCGGATCTGAAGCATCTTATCACCGATCTCATTTACGGCTTGATCCCATGAAATTCTTTGCCATTTACCATCAACTTTTTTCATAGGATACTTGATGCGTTGTTTGCTATGTGTAAGATCGATCTGATCGATACCCTTTGAACAGTGTGAGCCCTGAGATATTGGGTGGTACATCGCCATATCTTGGCGGATCCAAACACCATCTTTTACCTCAGCCTCGATACCACAGCCTGCTGAACAAATAGAACAAATAGTCCTAACCTTTTTTGAGCCAGAAAAAGGATCTTTTATCTCTTCCGCACTCGCCTCTCTTATCGTATCATTTTTTCCAAAAGCCATTGTGGTGCCAGCACCAAGTGCGGCTAGCTTTAAAAATGAACGTCTCCCTATACGTGCATCACTCATGGTTTTCTCCCTTAATAAGCGATTTTATAGTAGGTTTCCCAATTTTTGCTTTTTTTATAAAGCACCTCTTTTTTGTTAGACTTACCTACGACGACGCCATTGCCATCAGGAGCTAAGTCATCACTAGTTGTTTTTGCTATTGCAGAAACTGCGAGTATTCCGCCAGCAGTACCAACTTTTAGAGATTTCTTTAAAAAATCTCTTCTTGATCCTTGCATTTTTTCTCCTTGCCTCTCAAATCTTAAAAATTTGAGAAATTTGGTTCCATAATATGTAAAATTTGCATATTTAGAGATACTAAAATATTGCAAATAGTCTATTTCAGGGCTTTTAGAGCCTAGAATTAAACTATGTAAATTTAGCATATTTATAAAATAATAAAAGTAAATATATAATATTAATTATATTTGTTAAGTATTTATTAAAAATATAGTTAAATGTATTTTAAAATTTAAGAATTTTTATTAAAAGAAGAAATTCTAGGGAGAGCTTCCCTAGAAAAGATTATTTTAGATCACTTTTGTTTATGATAAATGGCACTGATCTAACGCCAGCTGAGAAATATTTTTTACGTAAAGTATCTATCTTGTCGCTCTCTTCTTTGCTAACATTTTTTTCATCCACGTTATAATCTTCAGAAAAATACTTTCTTAAAATTTTAACCTTATCGCTATCACTTTTTGCATTTTTTATATCTTTATAGATCAAAGCACTTTTTTGCAAAGATGATAGTTCATGCACTGGAGTTAGGATGATTTCAACGTTATTGTCTTTTAATGTCGTTTCAATCTTTGCTAGCTCGGCTCTACAATATGGGCATTCAGGATCTGAAAACATGATAAGAGTTGGCTTTTTGCTATCATTGCCAAGAGTTATAACATTTGCCTTGTCTTCATTTTTATAAATTTTAGCTAGTGATTTTACTAAATCAAGTGCTGCTTTTTCTGCGATTACCTTTTTTTCTTCAGCCAAATAAGACTTTTGCTCCTTTAAATTTACAACATCAGGAAACATAAGATCGCCCTTAACAAAAGTCACATCTTCTTGAGACATATCTCCTTTGCTAAATTTTAAGCTTACTTTTTCTATATCATCTAAAATTTTAGTGCGTTCTACGACTTTTACATTAACACCATCGATATTTTGATTTTTAAAAACTTCTGAGTAAAAATCTTCTATTTGCTTATCGCTTGCTGCCATTAGGCTAGTTGCCGCTATTATTGAGGCTAAAACCACTTTTTTCATTTTTTTCCTTTTTAAAAATTTGGCGGATTATATTTACTTTTTGTAAATGAATACTAACCACGAAAGACTCTATCATTTCCTTGCTTCATTATGTCACTCTCAAGGTCAAGTTGCTCAAGATAAGCGATTACATATTTTCTGCTTAAATTTAGTGCATCCTTGGCGTTTGTGACATTTACAAAGCTTTGATTTTTGATGATCTCTCTTAGCTTATCAAGTGCCATTTTTAGCGAATTTCTAGTGATAAAAAGATTATGCTCCAGCCTTACAACTCTACCCATTGCAGTTAGTTTTTTAAGGGCATTATCGCCACTTAGCCTATCTATTTCCAGCTCATCATATATATTATAAGGTGCCGTTGGAGCTAGCTTTCCGCTTTCTAAAATTTCATAAATTTTCTCTTCAAGCCTTACTTTTAGTTTGCTTATATCAACGCCCTTTTTTGTATAGACGCCATCATTTTTAGAGATTAAGTTTATACTTTCAAGCTCATCAAGTGCTTTTTGAGCCAAACTAACGCTAGCCCAAGTAAGCTTTAAGCTTATACTCTGAGCTGAAAAAACAGCAAATTCATTTTTCTCTATCATAAATTTAACCACAGATTTTATCCGCTCAACCGCGCTTAGATCGTAGATATTTAAAGCCTTTTCATCAACAAAGACGTTTGAGACTTTTTTGGCCACATTTACGGCCTCTTCGTGACTCAAACCAAATCTTTGATAAGAAGAGATGATGCCAAAGCCATTTTTGTGGGCTTCTTTAAGTATAGAAAATGCCCCAATGAAATCATGCTTTAAAAGTGCAGCCAAAAAGAGAATTTTGCCAGCTTTTTTTAGTGGCTCAAGCACAGGATTTAGCACTCTACCACCGCCTATCACGCGTGCATCTGAGATAAGCACAAAGGTCTCGTCAAATTTTAAAAACATATCGCTTTGAAATTTAAATGTTACAAAGTAGCTATCATCTTTTTGGCTTAGTATTAGCACCTTTGCGGGCACGTTTTTAGCGCCCACACAAAATGTCACGCTTTGTGAATGTATCAAATTCTTAGCAGTTACGACCGCATCAACCTCTCTAAATCCCCTAAAATAGCCTTTTTTACTAAGTAACTGCCCTTTTTTTAACTCATTAAGCTCAATTCCTGTCAAATTTAGCGCCACGCGGCTGCTAACTCCTACGCTATCAACGAATTTATCGTGGCTTTGCACACTTCTTACTAGCACCTCTTTGCCAGCATCGTAGTTAAAAAGCTTCTCGTTTTTACTAACGCTTCCCTCTATAACGGTGCCAGTTACGACATTTCCGATACCTTTTAGGCTAAAAACCCTATCAATGTAGTATCTAAAAACGCCGTCTTCATCGCGTTTTTTAGCTCTTAGCGTAAAGAGGTAGTTTCTAAGTTCATCGATGCTTGCCTTATCCTTTATACTAACGGCAAAAATTTCTAAAATTTGCAGGTTTTTAAATTTAGAAATTTCATCTCTTATCTCTTTTTTTCTTAAATTTATAGTCGCTTCATCTACGAGGTCACACTTAGTAAGTGCCACGATTATAGATTTCACGCCAAGTAGATTTAAAATTTCAAGGTGCTCCAAGCTTTGAGGCATAAGGCCGTCATTTGCCGCCACCACAAACAAGCACGCATCAAAGCCATACGCGCCACTTATCATCGTTTTTATGAGATTTTCATGCCCTGGCACGTCGATAAACGCGATATTTTCGCTATTTTTGCTTAAATTTGAAAAGCTTAGATCGATCGTTATGCCACGCTTTTTCTCCTCTTCAAGATTGTCCCCCTCAAAGCCATTTAGCTCCTTTATAAGCGCGGTTTTTCCGTGGTCGATATGCCCTGCTGTTCCTATTATTAAACTCATTTTTCTTCCGTTTCATTTATTATTTTTATTAGTTCATTTACATCTTCATCTAAAAGTGTTCTTAAATCAAGCAAAAATTTATCATTTTCTATGCGGCCGATCACCTTTTTTTGCCTAAATTTTTGCTCATTTAAAACTGCATCTCCGCTAACTGCCAAAGCCATACTTGGAATTTTTTTATTTGGCATCGCACCGCCTCCTACAAAGGTTTGTGTGCGTACTATTTCAAGCGGAGTTTTTAGGCTTTTATTTATAAATTTTGCCAAGCTCTCAAGCTCTTTTACACTTTTATGAAGCAGTTTTTGCGTTGTGATTAGCTCAAATTCTTTGTTTAGATAGGCTTTCATGCTCTCAGCCAAAAGCGAGATGATCACTTTATCTACGCGAAGCATCCTTAAAAGCTGGTTTTTCCTAAGCTTTGCGATGAGCTCTTTTTTGCCGACAATGATGCCACACTGCACCGCACCAAGCAGCTTATCGCCACTAAAACTAACTAGCGAAACATCTTTTAAATTTTTTAGATCTGGCTCATTTTTGTCAAGATTAAACGGCAAATTTCCGTAAAATCCGCTGCCAAGATCAAAATAATCTATCAAATTTTGCTCACTCGCCAATTTACTTAGTTCATTTGCCGTAACCTCTTCGCTAAAGCCCACGATATCAAAATTTGAGCGATGAACCTTTACAAGCATCGCCGTATTTTCACTAATTGCCTCTTCGTAGTCTTTTAGCTTAGTTTTGTTTGTCGTGCCAACCTCTTTCAAAAAGCAGCCCGCATTTGCCATAACTTCTGGCACTCTAAAACTACCGCCGATCTCGACTAGTTCGCCTCTGCTAACGACGACTTCTCTGCCTTTTGCAAAGGTATTTAGCACTAAAAATACAGCACTTGCGTTATTATTTACAACGATAGCATCTTCAAAACCAAATGCTCTTGCGATCATCTCACCGATATAGTCATATCTGTTGCCGCGACTGCCTGTTTTTAGGTTGTATTCAAGGTTTGAATACCCTGTGATTACCGGAGTTGCACGGCTTAGAATTTCTTTATCGATAACACTTCTAGCAAGATTTGTATGTATGGTCACACCGGTTAAATTTAGCACTCTTTGAAGGCTTGATTCATTAAATTTATGATATTCGTTTAGGATTAAATCTATTATTTCTTGCAACGCAAAGTTTGCATTTTCATTTAAAATTTTAGCTCTAACTTCATTTAAAATTTGCCTCGCAAGCAATGTGACTAAATTTATATCAAATCCTGAAAAAGCTTCGTTTTTTATGATTTTATCAACTTGTGGGATATCTCTTAAATCGCTCAATTCGTGCTCCTAGTAAGTTAGTTTTACCAAGCCGTGATTTTAACATAAAAAATATTATAAATTAAACCTTAGAGCAAAAAGGAACATATAAAATTCAGAGTTCATTAATCCCATTAATATTAAAATAAGCCTGTTTTTGATAATAGGAGAAATTATGAAAGAATTTGGCTTTTATAACGATTTTGACGATACTTTAATGCTAAATGAACAGATAGAAATAAATAATGAAAAGGAAGAATATTTAGTTTCTAACTCGCCAAAGCTTAAAGCAAACATTACCGCACCTGAGATAAATTTTTATCTAAAAAATACAACTGCAAGCGTCTTAGAAAAAGCTAAAAATACACTTTTGCTTTATGAAGCAAGAGCAACTGTATTTGACATGGCAAAGGATGTTGATTACGAAAAAGAAGTCGGCAAAAATGTCGTAATAGTAAGCAACTCAGGCCGTGAGGAGCTAGCAAATTTATTAAAAGAAAATGGCTATAAAGTCATTGAATTAACGCATTTTGAAGTGAAATTTATTTATGGTGCAGCTGGCGAACTTAGTGTTTTGATACTTAGAGCAAATGACGAATTTGAGGTCGATTGTGACTTTTTCTTGGTTGAAAATGCAAGGGATTATATGCTAAAACAAAGCGGCTGTTACGAAATAGCTGGGCTAGAAGATGAAGCTGTGCTTAAAATTTTAAATGAAAAAACTCCAAAATTTAAGTACAAAAGCCTAACTCAATACGACTCTTCGATCTGCCAATACCATGAGCGACGAAATGAAATTTGTGGACGCTGTGTCGATGTTTGTCCAACTGTAGCCATTTTAAAAGAAGACGAGACAAAGCATCTTGTTTTCTCACAAATCGATTGTGTAAATTGTGGCAACTGCATTAGCGTCTGCCCTAGCGGATCTCTTGACTCTACACTTATGCCACAAAATTCTTTTGCTACTATTGCCAAACTTTACAAAGGCAAAACTCCGCTAATAATCTCTAATGAAACAAATTTAGATGAGCTAAATATAAGCCTACCTGAAAATATCTTGCCTTTTTTCATATCAGCACCGCATATGTTAAATCAAGCGCATCTTCTTACATTGCTTCAAGAAAGTGGTGCGAGTGTGATTTTATTTAGCAAAACTCTTAGCAAAGGCGAAAAAGACGCCATTAGCATCTTAAATCAAATTTATGAGCTTAAATTTAAAGAGACGGCGATCTATCACGCTAAAGATAAAAATGAGCTTGAAGATGCGCTCAAAAAAGCAAAATTTATAGCTGACTCACAACACACGATAAACGAATATGCCTTGCCAAAAAGAGAAATTTTTGCAAAAAGGCTTGAGTTTTTAGTAGGCAGCGAAGATCTTGGCGTGGTAAAAAGCGGTGAGATGATAAGATACGGTGATATCAAGATAAACACTGATAGCTGTACACTTTGTCTAAGTTGCGTTGGTGCTTGTAACGTAAGTGCGCTAGTGGCTGATAAAAAGACAAATTCGATTTTATTTAATCCAAGCGTCTGTACAGCTTGCGGATACTGCGAACTAAGCTGTGCTGAAAAAGATACCATAAGCCTTGAGATTGGAAAAATTTCTCTTAAGCCTGAGTTTTTTACATATAATGAACTGGCAAGAGATGAGCTTTTTGCCTGTGTTGAGTGCGGAAAAGAGTTTGCAACTAAAAAAGCAGTCGAAAAGATCGCAACTATAATGCAACCAAGATTTGGCAACGATAGGGTCAAGATAAAAGCGCTTTACTGCTGTGCTGACTGTAAGGCCAAACTAATGGTTCAAGCCCAAATAAACGCGATGAAAGAGGATTTATTAAATGGATAAAAACATCATAAAAGCAAGATCATATTTTTACGAATTTCTAGCATACCCTATGTTTTTTTACACAAATGATGAAAAATTTTCAAGGTGGAAAGAGCAGCTAAAATACTTAAGTGCAAATCCTTTGAGCGAGGATAGTGATGCTGCGTTTAAAAATTTAGATAAATTTAGCTTTGAAGAATTTTCAAAAGAACAAAATGACGTTCTTTTTGGCTTTACAAATATCCCCTTAAGTGCCTCATTTTATGAAGAGGGCAGAGATAACGGAGCAGCTAGGCTTAGGGTTATTGAATGTTTAAAACTAAGCCCATATAGACGTGATAGCGAGCTTTGCAAAGATAGCGAGGACTACGTTGGATTTATATTTTTAGCGATGGCTACATTTTTAAAAGATGAGTTTAATGATGCAAAAAATATTAGCAATAAGCTATTTTCTGAAACTTTAAATTTATTTGTAGATGAGTTTTCTCAGCTACTTTCAGCTCACAAAGAGGCAAATTTCTTTCGCTCGTATGCGATCATCTTAAAAGACTTCATCGAGCTTGAAAGAGCGGTCTTAAACGTAGAAGCACCAGCTAAACCAAAAGGCGATAGTGTCGCTATGGCAGCTCTTAAAAAAGAGCCATTTCAAAGCAAGATGCCAACATTTAAAACAAAGCTTCATTGGGAGGAATTTTCTCCAGTCATCTCACACGAGTTTAAAGACTAGCTTAAATTTACTCTTAGCCAAGCTAGGAGTAAATTTATATCTTCTTAAATTTTGCATCTATTTTTGGTGTTTTTGACTATCTTGGCCATCTATGTGTAAATTTTTTATCTTATCGGCGTCATCCCACTTCTTGGCATCGCCCTTTTAGAGCTAAATTTGATCTATAAAAATGCAAACGAAAAAACAAAGCCAAAACTTCACTTTTGCCTGCTCATCTTCTTCTTGATCGTCGGACACGTCGCTATGATATTTGGCATGGTTGATCCTATCCATAACAGGCTATAAGGCTGAAAACGGCGCGATGGATATGCAGATAAATATGCCAATGAACATGCCAGCAGATATGCCGATGCATGATCACCACAAGATGATGATGCAAAATATGAGCGATGATAACTCAACTAATATGCATATGCATCACTAAATTTAAAAGTTTCTTGGAAGTTGCTAAGCAGCTTTAGATTTAATTCTTTTTTGCTGCTTTTAATAGTCTATTTTCTTTAAAAAATTTTCGGAGTGATTTTTGCTCTTTTGGACCTATTTTGTAGCTTATAAATTTCAAATACCACTTGATATTTTGCTCGCTTATGTCGCGGCTTTTAGCGTACTGTGCTAAGATATAGTTTGGGATCTTTACATTTTTTTGTAAAAATTTTGCAACCAGCTTTTTGTAAAACGAGCCATTTTTTACGTAAGAAAATCTACCAAAAACAAATGGCAAATTTGTCTTTTCGTGCCAAATTTGACCAAGGTCGTAAAAGCACTCTTTGCCCTCGCTTAAGTATGTCTTTAGCGCCCTGTCGCCTATGATCACCTCGCCATTTAGCTTAAGCACCTTGGCTAGAGCGTTTGAGCTGGCTGAGGCAGGATCTGGCTTTGGGGCTGAGTTTTTGCGCACAAGCACGCTTTTTACATCTTTTTTGGCGACTATTCCAAAATTTAGCTTCTTTAAATTTGCCTTTTTGCTTGCTATGCTTGAGATCACCGCAGCGTCGATCTTTCTGGCGTTTAGAGCTCTGTTTAGCTTGCTTGGCACGCCCTTTTTAAACTCGATAGCCTTTTTTATCTGAGAGCTTAGTGGGGCTGATTTTAAAAAAACGTGAAATGGGAGTAAATTTAGATAATCAATCTTTCCAAATATCATTTTTCATCTTTTACAAGCTCAAATTTAACTAGCTCGTTTTCATTGCAAACATCGCGAAATAGCCGAGTCAAGCTCTCTTTTGCACTATCATCCAAAAATTTTTCATTTTTTAGCCTTATAAGCGTTGGCTCATTTATCTCGCAAAGGCAGTCAAAGAGCGCGTCTAAATTTTTGCCGTAGTACTCTGGCAGGTCAAATTTCTTAGCAAAATACTCATGCATCTTCTCTTTTTCAGCCATCTTTTTGGCATCTAAGATCACGCTTTTCATTGCATCCTCTTCTCATAAAGCAGGTAAAAATGCTCGTAGTGATCGGGCGTGTAGTAGATAAGCCCGTCGTTTGAGTATAAAATTCTCTCAGCACCGCGCCTGCCACCATTATAATTCACATCGCACTCAAACCACTTTCTACCATCAGTATCTGGCAGCCTCTTTTCTCTGTTTGAAAATCTATCCCCGCCGATGCTTTTGCCACCGCTTATCTGCCATAAATTTCTGCTTTTTGCATCCCAGCCAAGATCAAGTGCCTCTTTTTTAGTTATGAAATTCTTTGGTAGCTTGTTAAATTTATAGATATAAAGAGCGACCTCATCTTTTGAGGTGTATGAGCCATTTTCTGCAAGGCTCTGGCTTTTTTGTCCCTCTTTGTTTAGCTGCTCAAGTAAAATTTGAGCGTTTTTATTTGCCTCACTACCATTATTTGAGAAAAAGAAAGTGCCAACAATTACGGCTATTACAAAGGCGACTAAGGCTGGCAAAAGTCTTTTGTTCAAATTTAGCCCCTAAAGCGTGTTAAAAACTCTATCGCCAGCGTCACCAAGACCTGGAACGATGTAGTTTTTCTCGTTTAGTTTCTCATCAATCGATGCCGTATAGACCTCAACATCTGGGTAAATTTCACTAAATCTCTTTAGCCCCTCAGGTGCAGCAATGATAGAGATAAATTTGATCTCTTTAACGCCCTTTTCACGCAAGAATTTGACCGCATCTATCGCCGTGCCACCAGTTGCAAACATAGGGTCAATTATGATCGCCATGCGCTCTTTTGCATCTTTTGGAAGCTTTGCGTAGAAAAACTCAGCCTGCGCCGTCTCTTCGTTTCGCTGAAAGCCCAAAAAGCCCACACTCGCATCTGGGATAATGGTAAAAACGCTATCAAGCATACCAAGTGCAGCCCTTAAAATAGGACATATCATCACTTTTGTAGTAAGCCTTTTTGCATCTGCCACCGCAACTGGGGTTTGGACTTTTACATCTTTTACCTTTAAATTTCTAGTCGCCTCAAAGATCATAAGATAACTGATCTCATCAACTAGCATACGAAACTGAAAAGGTTGGGTATTTTTATCACGTAGAATGGTTAATTTATGCTCGATCAGTGGGTGCGAGATGAGTTTAACGTTTTGCATTTTTTATCCTTAAATTTACTGTTTTTACAGGGTTTATCTTTACAAAATGCCAAAAAGAGTTTAGCCCAAAATTTGGGCTAAATTTTAAAATCCTTTTGCAAGCTTGGCTTTGTAAGCCTCAACATCAAAATCTTTTACTCTCGCCACGCCATCTTCAACTGCAGCTTTTGCAACTGCTGGAGCGACTGCTGTTAATACGCGCTTGTCAAATGGTTTTGGGATGATATACTCTTTGCCAAATTTTAGCTCGCTAACGCCACTTGCTTTTAAAACTTCAGCTGGTACTGGCTCTTTTGCAAGCTGTGCAAGCGCTCTAGCCGCAGCCATTTTCATATTTTCAGTGATCTTTTTAGCTCTAACGTCAAGCGCACCTCTAAAGATGAATGGAAAGCCTAAAACGTTATTTACTTGGTTAGGATAGTCGCTTCTGCCTGTACCCATCATAACGTCGCTTCTTACAGCCTCAACATCCTCTGGATAAATTTCAGGCACTGGGTTTGCCAAAGCAAAGATGATAGGCTCTTTATTCATTGAAGCAACCATCTCTTTTGTAAGAACACCAGGCTTAGAAAGACCTAAAAACATATCAGCACCCCTCATCGCATCAGCTAGAGTTCTATCCTCAGTTTCAAGCGCGAACTCTACCTTTTCAGGTGTTAGGTCTGTTCTTTTTGAATGAATTACGCCTTTGCTATCTATCATAACGATGTGTTTTGCACCAAGCGCTTTATACATCTTCGCGCATGCAATGCCAGCTGCGCCTGCGCCGCTAACTACGATTTTTATCTTAGATATATCTTTGCCAGAAATTTCCATCGCATTTATCATGCCAGCACTTGTTATCATCGCTGTGCCGTGCTGATCGTCATGCATGACTGGGATATCGACTGCTTCTTGAAGCTTTCTCTCGATCTCAAAGCACTTTGGAGCACGGATATCTTCTAAATTTATACCGCCAAATGTCGGAGCAAGAGCCTTGCAAATCTCAACGATCTTATCTGGATCGTGCTCATCTAGCTCGATGTCAAAGGCATCAACGTTTGCAAATTTTTTAAATAGAACTGATTTGCCCTCCATAACTGGCTTGCCAGCGATAGCGCCGATGTCGCCAAGTCCAAGAACAGCCGTGCCGTCAGTGATAACGGCTACTAGATTTGCTTTATTCGTATATTTATAAGCTAGTTCATTGTCAGCTTCTATCTCTTTGCAAGGCTCTGCAACACCTGGTGTATAGGCCATTGAAAGGTCTCTTGACGTCTCGCAAGGCGTCTTTACCTTTATCTCGATCTTACCACCTATGTGGTAGTTTAGTGCTTCTTCTTTAGTTACATGTGTCATTTTTCTTCCTTTAATAAATTTTGTATTCTATTTTTCGTCTCGCTACTGCCCACTACTTCAAGTACTTCAAAGATGCTTGGGCTCACGCTTGAGCCAGTTAGCGCTATTCTTAGAGCCTGAGCTAGGTCTTTTAGCTTTAAGCCATTTTGCTCTAAAAATTTATTAGTTAGCTCCTCGTAGCCCTTTGCGTCAAGGTCACGGTCTAAAATTTGAGCAAATTTCGCCAAAATTTCTTTGCTATTTTCATTTATAAATTTAGCCCATGCTTTCTCATCGTAGCTTTTTGGAGCGCTAATGATCGCGTTTGCGCTATTTGCCATTTCGATTAGTGTCTTTGATCTCTCACGGAGCGAATTTAGCAGTAGCTCGCCCTTTACCAAAGCCTTAAAATCAACGCCAAACTCGAGCATATCATGTGCTAATCTCTCGTAAGGCAGGGTCTTAATGTAGTGAGAATTTAGCCAGTCAAGCTTTTGAGCATTATAAGTGCTTGAGCTTTTGTTGATATCGTTTGGATTAAAGTATTTAAGCATATCCTCAATAGTAAAAATCTCATCATCACCGTGGCTCCAGCCAAGACGAACGAGAAAATTTAAGAGTGCTTCAGGCAAATAGCCCATCTTTTTATACTCCATAACGTCAGTTGCGCCGTGTCTTTTGCTAAGCTTTTTGCCATCCTCGCCGTTTATCATAGCGACGTGATAAAATTTTGGTACCTTAAAGCCAAGTGCTTCGTAAAGAACGATCTGTTTTGGGGTATTTGAGAGGTGATCATCGCCGCGGATGACATCTGTTACACCCATTAGTGCGTCATCTATCACAACTGTGAAGTTATATGTTGGCGTGCCGTCACTTCTAGCGATGATGAAGTCGTCTAAGATATCTTCAACCTTAAATTTAACCTCGCCCTTTATGCCATCATGTATGACGATCTCGCCACTAAGTGGGGCTTTGATACGGATGACTGGCTCGATGCCAGCTGGAGGCGTGCCAGTAAAATCTCTATATCTGTTGTCATATTTTGGGCGCTCTTTTCTTGCCTCTTGGCTAGCTCTAAGCTCTTCAAGCTCGTCCTTGCTCATGTAGCATTTATATGCCTTGCCTTCTTCAAGAAGCTTTTTTACATACTCTTTGTAAAGATCAAACCTCTTTGACTGATATGTTACTTCGCCATCGTGATCTAGCTTGCACCAAGCAAATGCCTCTTTTATGGCTTGCGTGGCTTCTTCTGAGTTTCGTTTTAAGTCAGTATCTTCGATGCGAAGTAAAAATTTTCCATTATTAGCTCTTGCATATAAATAATTATAAAGGGCTGTCCTAAGTCCGCCTATATGTAGGTATCCAGTAGGCGACGGAGCAAATCTAGTAACTATCATTTTGTGCCTTATTTTTATGTTATAATTGCCCAAAATTATATTTACTAAATACTTAAATAAAGGTTTTATTATGAAAAAATTGCTCTTTTTGGCTGCTGGCATGCTAAGTGCTTTAAATTTATATTCGGCTCAGATGATAAACGGTATCGCAGCTATTGTAGAGAACGAACCAATCACGCTTTATGAAGTTTATAGCTTGAAAGAACAGCTAAGAGCTAGCGAACAAGATGCTTTAAATTTACTCATAAGAGATAGGCTCGAAGATGCTCAGATAAAAAATTTAAACATTAGTGTAACGCCATTTGAGCTAAACGATAGAATCGAATCGATCGCAAAGCAAAATGGCATGACAAATTCGCAGTTTAGAAGCTCTATCCAAGCTCAAGGCATGGACTTTTTGGAGTTTAAAAACAACATAGAAAAAAAGATGCTTCAAGAAAAGCTTTATAAAAGCATCTTGGCTGAAGCTGGTAAAAATGTAAATGAGCAAAAAGCAAAGATGTATTTTGATGCTAATCCTGATAAATTTAAGGTCTTTAGCACCGCTAGAGTCGTAGTTTATAGAGCAAAAGATCCTGAGCTACTTGAGGCTCAAAAGACAAGTCCGAAGCTACTAGACGGCGTGCAAACACAAGAGGTTAGTTTGGACTATCAAAGCATAGATCCAAGGCTTGCTGCGATCATCTCAAGCACAAATAACGGTGACTACACACAGCCTTTGCAAGGGCCTGACAGCTTTGATATGTTTTTAGTAAAAGAGAAGATCGGCTCATACACACCAAGCTTTGCAGACGTTAAGGATAATGTTATAAATGAGCTTTATCAAGGTGAGCAAGAAAAACTTATGGCTGATTATTTTGATAAACTCCGCGCAAAAGCAAAGATTCAAATTTTAAGATAACTTCAAATTTAGCCATCTTTGGTGGTTAAATTTCTCCAAATTTCACATGACAAAAATTTACACCGCCAAAGAGAAGGCGGTGTAAATTTTAGTTAAAAAGTGTAGTGCATATTTAGCATAAACGATCTCTCGTCGCCCGGTCTTGAATCAGAACGCCAGTATTTTTTATTTAAGATATTATTTATCGCTAGTGTTATTTGAGCGTGTTCATTAAAGTTATATCCAGCACTTGCATCAAGCCTTACAAAGCCGGGCAAGTGTTGATCGGTTACGCTTGTTTTAGTTACTTGGTAACTATATCTTTTAGAGTACCCGGTTACGCCACTTTCGACATACCATTTGTCGTTTTTAGCATATCTTAAAAAAACATTGCCCTGCCAGTTGGTTGTATCTTTTAAATTAAGTCTTTCGTTTAATGGATTTGATTTGTCGCTTGCGATAATAGCTCTCATATATCCAAGCGAACTTCTTAGATATAAATTTTCATAAATTTGACCCAATATATTTAGCTCTATACCACGGCTTCGCTCTTTACCACGCTGTGCCCAAGTGAATGGATCATTTGTAGGATCTGGTCTATATCTTATATTATTATGCTCGATCTGAAATATAGCTAGGTTTGAGCTAAATTTATTATCAGCCCATGTGCTTTTTAAGCCGATTTCATATTGCTCGTTATTTTGTGGTTTTAGATCAAGCATTGTTGTATCGCCTATACTTATACCTATATTTCCACGGCCACCGTATGGGGCAAAGCTCTTTGAGTATGAAGCATATGCGGTATGCTCTGGTAAAAAGTCCCACAGCAAGCCAACTCTTGGGCTAAAAGAATCCCCCTTATAGCTATTTGTTTTACCCTTTATATCTCTTGTTGTAAACTTATAAAAGTCAAACCTACCACCAAGAAGCAGCCTATATTTATCATCTAAGCTTATTAGATCTTCTAAAAATACTCCATTATTTATAGCTTTGTGCTTGTTGTCGGTCGTAAGCGGCATGTAGCCCACACTACCCCAACTCGATCTTGATGCGTATGGATTTATGGTTACATTTTTTGCTTTGTCATACCAAAGCCTTGGATGGCGAGTTTCTACGCTGTTGTCATATCCAAAAGTAAGATTATGCTTAAATCTTGTAAATTCAAGCTCTTTTGTAAGCGTTATGGCATTTGATAGCGTGTTATTATCAGTTTGTTGTTTAGCATAGTTTTGCTTTAGTCTATTTCCAGGCATGATGGTACCACTAAAATAATGATCAAAATTTTGACTAGCTTTTCTGTATCCAAAAACCCATTTTAAATTTAGCTCTTTTGCCAGCTCGGCATTTAGCTCAGTGCGGAAAAAGTGAAGTTTGTCTTCTGTAAAGTCACCATCGTGAGAAAATCCCTTTGTATAGTCGATACCAAGTTTGTCATAGACACTTTTTGTCGGCATTCTATCAGGTACACGCCAAGCATTATCATATGTGTATTGCGCCTCAAAGCTTACCGTTCCGCCATCATTTGTCACGATAATGCTTGGACTTACCATAAAATTTTTATATTTTACGCCCTCTCTCCATGACTTTCCACGTTCCATATCAGTCGTTAATCTTGCAGCTAATTGATTATTTACTACGTGATTTATATCGATACCACCACCATATCTACTCCAGCTGCCAACTCTTCCTGAGAGCTTATAAACAGGCATAAAGTTTGCCTTCTTACTAACTAGGTTTACAACTGCGCCGCCGTCACTTCTTCCATATAAGATCGAAGCTGGTCCTTTTAAAATTTCAACTCTCTCAACATTTGCTGTACTGCGTCTTATCTGGCCAGAATCTCTAACACCATCTCTATATATATCGCCACCATCAACACTAAAGCCTCTTATCTTGATGCTCTCGCCTCTCATATCATAGCCTGCATCAATACCAGCATTTCCTTCTAGAATACTTGAAAGATCGTTTGTACCGTAGTTTCTGTTCTTTTGTATATCTATATTTTCGATAGTTTGTGGCGTCTCTTTGTTGCTGAGTCCATTTCTATTGATATCCGCACTATCATACGCGATATAACCTTTTAGGGTATTTTGCTCAGAGATACCTTCCACCTCGATAGTTGGTAAAATAACTGAATAATCACTGTTATTTGTATCTAAAGCCCACAGCGAGCTAAAGATCAGTGATGAAGCAAGTATGCTAAATTTCATAGAATTCCTTTAGATAAAATTAAAATCGATATTCTATATCAAAATAGTTTAAAATATTTACTTTATATTGATGTTTATTAATTTTTGCCAATCCATTGTTAAAATTTTAGTTCGATTTGAAATTATTATTTGCCATCTTAAAAAATGCATTACTATTGCCACTAAAAAATTTTAGATTAAGGCTAGTATTTTAATGATCACACACCCACGTGAGCTTTTTGGACTTTTTGATGAGGTGATGGATATAAAAAGTGAGTAAATTTGACTGCAAAGGCAGCCAAATTTATATTATGCTTTTTTAGTAAAAACTCCGACATAAATAGCATAGATAAAGCCGATCGCTACGGCATATGGAGCGTAAGGAGTGATTCCAGCTCCAGAGCTTGCAAGTATGAAGTTATGGCTTATCGCAGCGCCTGCTCCCATGCCTAAAACAAATACAGCCGAGCTTAAATTTCCAGCCCCCATTTGCACTAAATGTTTGCCTGGGCAGCCATAACTTAGACTAAAGCAAAGACCAGCCAAGCTCATGCCAAGGAAATTCCAAAGAACGTCATTGTGAGCGATAGGTTGAGCTTCAAAGCCAAATTTATATTGTCCAAGAGCTAAATTTGTGATACTTGCAAAAGCGATGATAGATACAATGCCATAAAACATTGAAAGATCGCGCTCAAAAACTTTGCTAATCGCTCCAACCGAGCAAAATTTACTTCTTTGCATAAAAATGCCAATAACAATGGCGCAAATAAGTGAGATAAAGATATTTGCGTGCTGTGAGCCTGGGCCTTTTTCTGAGCTAAATAATGCACCATTATCGCCAAGTTTTAAACCAAAGACAAGGGCTATTAAAAGCAAAATGGCAATGATTAATGGCAAAAATGCAACTGGTTTTGTTGTGGCATCATTTTCAGGTATGACGTAACCATTTTTCTTGAAAAATCGTCCAACAAAAACACCAGCAAATAGACCGACAAGACCAGCAATAGCAGTCATATCTCCTCCGCCAAGACGCAAAAACGCTCTCCATGGGCAGCCCAAAAAGATAAGGCAACCAATCATAGCAAACACGCCTAAGAAAAATCTAGAAAAAGCCGCACTGCCTGATACTGGAGTGAAATTTCTACTCCAAAGCATACTGGCTAGAAAGCCTCCGATGATAAGCCCTAAAATTTCAGGCCTTAGATACTGCACGACCTTGGCTTGGTGAAAGCCAAGAGCACCTACGCTATCCCTTAAAAAGCAAGCCGCACAAACGCCCATGTTTGCTGGGTTGCCAAAATAAACAAGCACTGGGCCAAGAATGCCAAGGCTTGCACCTGCGATGATGTAAAGCACTGTTTTATTCATGAATATTCCTGTGTATAGGGTAAAATCAAACTGATTTCTTAAATGGCATTTTAATAATCATTAAATAAAACAAAGATTAATTTTTTTAAGAGCAAAGTAGATAAAATATGCAAAAATTTCATAAAAGGGATAAAAATGAAAGATTTTATGAGTTACGCAGATAGCCTAAAAATTTTAAAAGATACAATAAATGAGTGGGAAAAGGTCGAAAAAGTAGCCATCACGGACGCACTTGATAGAAATATCGCCTACGACGTGACAGCCGCTGAAAATTACCCAGCAAAGCCGGTTTCAGCAATGGACGGATACGCTTTTGCTTTTAAAGATGGTCTAAACGAGCTTGAGCTCATCACAGACCTGCCTGCTGGAAGCGACAAAGGACTGGTCATAGAGGGTAGTAAATGTGTAAAAACTTTCACTGGCTCACTAATGAGCGAAGGCACTGATACTCTTGTGCCGGTAGAAAATGTCGAGGTTAGCGGCTCAAAAATAATTATTAAAAAGAGTGTGCCAAAGGGTTTTGCCGTACGAGAAGTAGGAGAAAGCTACAAAAAAGGTGAAATTTTAATCAAAAAAGGCACTCGTCTAAGCTACGCCGAAATCGCACTTCTAGCAGAGCTTGGCCACTTTCACATAAGCGTCTTTATCCGTCCAAGAGTGGCGATACTTGCAACTGGTAGCGAGATAAAAGACCTTGGCGAACCATTAGAAAATCCAGCACAAATTCACAGCTCAAATCACGTAGGCATCGCTATGCAGATACGCAAAATGGGCGCAGAGCCGATCCTTTGCGAGATCGTAAGAGATAAGGCCGAGCTTGTCGAAAAAGCTATCATAAACGCACTAAAATCAGCTGATATACTAGTGACGACTGGTGGCATAAGTATGGGGGACTATGACTTTGTAAAAGGCGCTTTAAATGAAAATTTTAGCCTTATCATCGAAGGTGCTGCCATAAAACCGGGTCGTCACATCAGAGTGGCAAAGTCAGGCGATAAATACATCTTTGCGCTGCCTGGATTTCCGTACTCGGCAATGGTTATGTGTGTGCTTTACGTGAGGGTCCTAATAAATGCGTGGTTTGGTCAAGAAGAGCCAAAGATCACGGCTATAATGGACGAAGACTATAAAAAACGCTCACCATTTTTAGAATTTACAGCTGTAAATTTAGAAAATCGTGAAGGAAAAAATTTTGTAAATCTAAATGGCAAAAAGCTTGGCAGTTCAGCGATCGTAAATAATTTAACAAACAAAGCTGCACTTTTAATGATCCCAATGGATAAAGAAATTCTTAAAAAAGGCGAGATAGTAGAAGTCTTGATGATGCCTTGCTAAAATTTTAAGGATAAAAGTTGAACACGTCAGAAATTCAAACAATTATAGTTTTTCTTATAATGGCATCACTTGCCTTTGGAATAGATCTTTTTGCTCATAAACATGATGAGAAAATTTCACTAAAACAAGCTGGTATTTGGTCTATTTTTTGGATAGGAGTTTCGGTACTTTTTGGCATATATTTATATTTTGAGCGAGGCAGTGAAATAGCAAGTCTTTATTTTGCAGGATATGCGCTAGAAAAGTCGCTCTCGGTAGATAATCTTTTTGTGATGATGGCGATTTTTTCATGGTTTAAGATACCTGAAATTTACCGCCACAGAGTGCTTTACTTTGGCGTTATAGGAGCTATGATATTTAGGCTCATCTTTGTAGCCGTAGGTACGATGCTTTTTGCCATCTCGCCTTGGATGGAGCTAATATTTGCAGCAATAGTCGCATATAGTGCTGTAATGATGATAAAAAAAGATAAGTGTGATGAGGATATAAAAGATTATTCAAACCACATAGCTTATAGGGCAGTTTATCGCTTCTTTCCGGTTTTACCACAGCTTTTTGGACATAGTTTTTTTGTTAAATTTAGCGAAATTTCTAAGCAAATTTCAGATAGTCAAAAAACTGCTCTTAACGATCAAATTTTAAGACTAAAAGCCACTTGGGTAGCAACACCATTATTCTTGTGTCTTTGCGTGATTGAGCTAAGCGATGTGATATTTGCTTTTGATAGCGTTCCGGCTGTCATTGCTGTGAGCAAAGATCCTGTAATTGTTTATTCAGCGATGATATTTGCGATACTTGGGCTAAGAACGCTTTATTTTGTGCTTGAAGCACTCAAAAATTTTTTAAAATATCTAGAAATTTCTGTGATCGTGCTTTTATTTTTTATCGCAGCAAAGCTAGCTGTAAGTGCGACTGCTCATATCTTTCATCATTGTTTTGAAATTTCTGCACAAATTAGCCTTTTTATCATTCTAGCCATCCTTGGAGTTGGGGTGCTAGCAAGTTTGGTTAAAAAATAACTACCATAAAAGTATACAAGCTAAAGTTAGATGAGCTTAAAATTAAAAATTTATAAGCATAGAGCTTTATGTTTGGTGTCTAAATTCTTTAAAATTTTACTTGTTTGTGTAAAAGATTGATTACTGTATATTTATACTACCGGCTGGAGTTGGCATATCACCTTTTTCATCAGCAAATGGTGGCCCTTTTTGAAGCAAAGTGGTGATCTCAGAGGCCACTTTCGGATCCATTTTTGCCATGATAGTTGATATCTTTTTGGCATCAAGAGCATAAAGTATGGTGGCTGCGTTTGATCTAGGCATTTTAGAGAGCACCTCAGCCGCCGCACCATCTTTCATCTTAGAATACGACTCATTGACTTTATCGCTAGTCATTGTGCGAAGTTCTTTTAAAATTTTTTCATTTTTAGCGACCACTTCATCGAGCTCTTTGCGTTTTTGCTCGATTACTTTCATTGTCGTATTTAGGTCAGCTTCTTTTTTGGCAAGCTTTTTATTATTTTCTTCATAGGCTGCTGCCGAGCTTGCGCGAAATACCTCTAAAGCTTGGCGCTGTTCATCTATGATCTCAAGTTCCTTTAAAATTTCTTCTTTTCTAGCTTCAAAAATTTGCGTACAGTCAACTGGTACTTCAAAACAAGATGCAAAATTTAAAATAGTTAAGAATAATAAAACCGCTCTCATCACAACTCGCTCTTAGTTGTAAATTTCATCACTGCAAACTCGTCAAGTGCAAGTGTTTCGGCCTTTTGTATGCGTTTTATCTCTTTTTTAAACTCTTCTTTTTCTAGATATTTCATCTTTTCGTACTCTAAATTTGCATTTTTATATTTATGCTCGTAGTGTAAAACTTCTTTGTTAGCCATTTCAAGGCTCTCTTTGCAGGCATTTAACTCTTGCCTTGCTATCTTTATAAACTCTAAATTTTCCTTTAGCTCGCCTATATTGCCACTTTTTGGCAAGCAAAACTCCTCAAGCCTTGCTCTTAAATGCACTAAATTTTCTTCAAAATTTCTTACATTAAGCCTAGCAATGGCAAGCTTTGCCTCTACCTTATCCATCTCTTGTTTTTTTACACGGACGATAGAGGTAAATTTGCTTTTCATCTAATGATCGTATCGCTTCTTTCAGGGCTTGTTGAAATGTAGCCGATCTTTACGCCAGTTAGCTCTTCTATTCGCTCGATATAAGCTCTTGCATTTGCTGGCAGATCTTCATATTTGCTTATGCCTTTTACGCTATCCCAGCCTGCAAGTTCTTCATAGATAGGAGTTGCATTTTCAAGATCTGTCGGCATATAATCAATCGTTTCACCATTATATTGATAAGCCTTGCAAATTTTTACCACTTCAAATCCATCAAGCACATCAAGCTTCATAAGCGCATAAGTATCGACACCGTCAAGCCTTGAAGCATATTTTACACTCACAGCATCAAACCAACCACAACGTCTGCGGCGGCCTGTTGTTGTGCCAAATTCCTTACCGATATCGCACATCTTATCGCCGCTCGTGCCTTTATCTTCTGTTGGGAAAGGGCCAAAACCAACACGAGTCGTATAGGCCTTTATGACGCCTATTACTTCACCGATTTCTTTTGGATTTAGCCCAAGACCTGTGCAAGCACCTGCACTTATGGTATTTGAGCTAGTTACGTATGGATATGTGCCGTGGTCAATATCTAAAAGTGTGCCTTGAGCGCCTTCAAGTAATACCTTTTTATTTTCATCAAGTGCCTTCCACACTAGGTTTGTAGTATTTGCGATAAATGGAGCTAAAACCTCTTTATATCTTTTTAGCTCTTCAAGTAATTCGTTCTCATTAGGAATTTTTACACCAAGTGCGTCAAATACGCATTTGTTTGTCTCAAAATCATGCATCAAAGCATCGCACAAACGCTCCGGCTCAAGTAGTTCGCCTACTCTGTGACCACTTCTACTTATTTTATCAGCATAAGTTGGTCCGATACCTTTTCCAGTCGTACCGATTGCTTTTTCGCCTTTTAGTCTCTCTTTTGCTTGATCGATTTGACTATGGTAGCTTAGATTTAAATGTGCTTTATCGCTAATATAAAGTCTTCCCTCCAAATTTTCAAACTGAGCCATTTCAGTGATTAATACCTCTGGGCAAACAACAACACCATTGCCAATGATGTTTATAATATTTTTATGCAAAATTCCACTTGGAACAAGGTGAAGCGCGTATCTAACGCCATCAACCCAGATCGTATGGCCGGCATTGTGACCACCTTGTGAGCGACAGATCATGTCATAGTTTAGTCCTAGCATATCAACTATCTTGCCTTTACCCTCATCACCCCATTGAACTCCAACTACTAAATCAGCCTTTCTCATTCTTACTTCCTTAAATTAATTTTTTCTTCTATCAATGCATCCGTATAAACAGCAAAACCACTATTTATTTTTCCGTCTATTTCGTAGCTGCCGCCACTTGCTATTATGCTGTTATTTCTTAAAAATCTAAAAAATAAACTATCGTAATATCTCATTTTTGAGTAATATAGCGGAACTATTCTTAAATTTTTATATTCTAAAGCGCTGGCTAAATTTCTCAAATTTTCAAGCGGTTCTTTTAGTTTGCTTGGAGAAATTTTAATCACTTCATCCAACTCATCAACTGACTTTAAAAGAGCAAGAGCGCTTAGCCATGGAACATTTTGAGATAAAATTTTTTCCATTTGCCCATTTTCAAAAATTTCAATAGGTATACTTAAAATTTCACAAATCACTCTTGGAATTTGTATATTGCTCACTTGCAAAAATGTATCCATTTTTAGCTCATTAAGAAGCTTTGCTACGATATTTATGCTTTTTAAAACATCATTTTCACCGATTAGTTCGGCTCCGATTTGATAAATTTCTTGGCTTGGATAGCGAAAGACTGGCTGGATATAAAACCATCTTTTTGATTCGTTTGCTTTTAGCCTTCTAAGCACGATCCTTACAGTATCTACCGTACTATCAGCTCTTAGGCTTATTTCGTGATTTAGACTATCGCTAAAACGCAAAAGATTTGTAGCATCTACACTTAAATGCTGGTGATATGAGAAAAATGGCGTTACGATCTCGCTAAAGCCTTCATTTTCTAAAATTTCACTAGCTTTTTGCTCGATCTGCCTCTTTAGCTTTGCGCTACTGGCAAAGTATAGCTTGCTTCCATTTGGGATTTCATGCTCATAAACATTTAAAGCATTTTCATTCATTATTTATTCGCTCCACTCAAATTTAGATCATTATCGCATAACAAAATTGCCTCATTAGCTAAATTTATTACGTTCTCTTTGTCTATTTTTACAAGGATCGTATCTAAAATTTCAGCTAATTTTTCATTTATTATTCTGATATCATCTACTTGATTTGCTATTTCACTTTTTAATTTTTCACTTACTTTTTCATCGCATTTAAGCAAATTTATCAAACGAATCATAAGCTCTTTTGCACCTACTATTTTACAAAGCATATTGTAGTTCTCATCATCTTGAAAATTTCTTACATTTAGCGGAGATGATAGAGCAAATTTAAATTTAAGCACATCATCTAGGCTAAGCTCTGGCGCAAAAAGTCGTCCTTGAAATCTACTAAAGCCAAATCCAACAAAAATTTCAAGCATGCTTTTATCTTCTAAATTTTTTATCATGACATCAAAATTAAATGTATCTGATACATACTTTATCATACGTATGGTCTTTAGCGCTTCTACTGAATCAAAAATTTGTTTGCAAAATCTTTTATCTATATTAAATCTATTTGTTTTTAACATACCTAAAGCTTCTACCGAGCCTGAATAAGACGCAAAATCATCAAGCGAAAAGCTAACGCCTAGCTCCTTATAAGCATCAATATATCTAACAACATCATCTAAATTTACGCCACTTGCGGAGTCAACGATATCTATGATTAGCCCATTAGCGTCTAGTTGCTCATCTTTTAAAAGCTTTTTAAATTTCTCAAAAAACTCAGAAGTCATTAGCTTTTTAATGCATAAATTTACTCTAACTTTTGCATTTATTCCCTCTTTTAGCCATACAGCCCTAGCTTTTAAAGCATCTTTTAGTGTAAATAATGCGATAGCAACAACTGCTTTTGAGCCTTTTGCAAGTGGCAAGAAGTCTGATGGCCTTAATATCTTATCGCCATTTTTCCATCTAATAAATGCCTCAAAGCTGCTAACTTCCCCACTTTTTATATCAATCTCAGGCTGATAAAGCAAGAACATCTCGCCAGCATCGATAGCTTCAATGATCTTTGAGTCATCTCTATATTCATTTTTAAAGTACGTATCTTTTTTCGAGTTAAATACATAATATTTATTTTTTCCATTAAGCTTTGCTTGATACATGGCCCAATCAGCTCTTTCAATTAGATCATCAACGCTAAGTGCATCGCTACTTAAGCTAATACCAATACTTACACTAAGTTTTTTCTCATCATCATCAATAGAAATTTTACTCTGGCCCACTCTTAAGATGTTCTCAGCAGTTTCGTAAATTTCTCCCAAATTTTCATAAGGCATAGCACCTATAAACTCGTCTCCGCCTATTCTTGCAAATATTCCTTGTTTTGGGAAAATTTCATCTATTTTTTTTGAAATTTCTATTAGGATTTTATCGCCTACTTGATGTCCGTATCCGTCATTTATCGATTTAAAGTTATCAAAATCGACATAAAAAGCTGCTATTTTTAAGCTTTTTTTCGCTTGTTTTAGTAGATTTTCTAGCTTATTAAAAAGCAAAAATCTATTTGGTAGTCCAGTTAGCGTATCGTGATACGCGATAAATTCGAGATATTCTTTATTATAGCAATCATCATTTGCGCTTGAAGCTAACAAAATATATCCCTCTTGATCGCCAAACGCGTTTAAAAGCTTGCTTATACTTATGACTTCGAGTCTATTTTTGCTTCGAACATCATGAATAAGACCTTGCCAAAAGCCAGTTATTTTAAGTGAATTTAAAATTTCATCTTTAATATCTTTTAGTCCGTTTTTAAAATTTATTATATCTTTTGAGTAAATTTTCTCTATAAAATTTTTATCTCTAGAAATGTCAAGCGTATCGAAAAAAGCGTCATTAGCATCTATGATCCTAAACTCATCATCAAGCATAATAATTTGCTCTTTTGCGTATGAGAAAATTTTTGCTAAAAGGTCTTGATAAGAAAAAAAGTTATTTTGCACACTAAGATCTTGCATTGTGCCCTTTATAACGCTTGCTTCACCATCATAAAAGGCTATTGCTTTTGCTCTAATCCTAACATAAATAATCTCTTTATCAGCCCTATAAAAACGCACTTCACCATCATATACTTCATCTTTTTTTATAAGATCAAAAAAGTCCTTAAAGCTTACAAATTCATCTACAAATATAGTTTTTGCACGTTCAAAATTTATACTCATATCCCCATTTAATGCATATCCGAGCGACTTGGCAATAGCATTTGGGATATAAAGGGTGTCGCTTTTTTTATCCCATGAAAAGACAAGCGCTTGGCTTGCCCAAAGTATGCTTTGAAAATATTTTAATTCAGCATCGTATTTTTCTTGCAACTTTGCTATATCGCTTAAGTCATTAAAAAAGTAGATGATCTTTCGCTCTTTATCAGCACCATTATCTATAAATTTTACTTTTATCTTAAATGGCGTTTTGTTATTTTCGTTTGTTTGCATATTGGCTACGAGATTTATTTCGCTATTTTTGCTACCTTTTTCAAAGAATTTTTTAGATTCATTAGAAACATTTACAGCAAACTCATCTAAACTTTCAGGGCTTATTAGATCTTTTAAATTTATAAGCTTCTTATCTTGTGGGACTTTAAAGACACTATCGATATTTTGCGTACTTCTTACGATAGAAAATGGATCGCTGCTTAATGCTTCTGCTATTACATTTGGCGATAAAAACGAATAATCATTTATTGCTTCGTTATCCTTTTTCGTAAATTTTCCATCGTCAAGCTCGTGTATAAGCATAAAATTTAGCCTAGAATCTCTTAGCTCGATCTGTGACTCTTGTAAAAATCCCTCTTTAGTGCCGCCATCTTTTGTTTTTAGCTCGATTTTAAAGCTCATATCGCTATTTTGAGCGTCTTGTTTCATTTGCATAAACAATGCAAAATCGCCATCTATTAAATCATTTAAATTTAGCTCTATAATCTCATCTTTTGTGTAGCCAACGGAAGATAAAAATGCATTACTAGCATCAATAATATCGCCGCTATAAGCATCATAAACTACTATTTTCAAAAAGCTTTGCTCAAAAATATAGCCAAATCTACTTTTGTATTCTTCTAGCCCATCAGTTGCTTTTTTGGTTTCTATCTTTAGCTTGTTTATTCCATTTTTTATATCTTCAAATTCTGTTACATTAAAGCTTCGTCTTATCTCGTATTCATCGCCATCTAAAGTATCTCTTACCTCTTTTAAAGCTGGCATTATTCTATTTTTTATAAATTTTACATCTCTAACCCACAAAATTAAAGAAGATATAAAACAAAAGATCGATAGCCAAAATAACACAAACTGCATAAAGATATGAAAATGCTTCGTTGAAGCTGTAATAACAAAAATTTTATACTCTGGCATATAGCTTATGAGATAAAAGCCCATATGGCTTAAAGAAAATATTATTTTATCCTCTTTAAACTCGTCGCCAAGACTCACATAAGGCAAAAACATCGATTCATCAAATTTTTTATAAAACTCATCTCTTGATAAATTTCCATATTTATCTACCAGATAAGCATAAGTTTTGCTTTTATCATCGTAATCTACATTAGTGTAGTTTTGCAAAAATTTTATATCAATTTGAACTAAAATGCTGCCTCCATTTTTTAGTCCATAAGATGCATAAATGTCTCTAAAACGATTGTTTTTATAAACTCGATCCGATACTGTAAATTTTCCAGCATCTGTCTCGTTTAAAATAAGCCAAGATAGATCCTTTTCGGCTATGTCATCAGCACCTAAAAATCTCTTTGAATAGAGTAAATTTCTATTTTTATCAAAAACATAAAAAGCTATATAAAGATCGTTTTTTGTTGAATTTTTATCAAATAGCATATCGCTAAGACCTGCTTCAACCATTTTTGATTTTAAAAATAGATCGTTTTTTATTATAAAAAAGCTATTTGAGATTGATGATTTTATATTTGAATTAGTTGAGCTAAGATCATACTTTATATCGTTCGTACCGGCACAAACTACAAATAATGCTAAAAATATAAATGAGAGTAAAAGTAAAATAGCCTTTGTATAAAACATTTTTACTATTTGAAGGCTGGTTTTTTGTTTCTCAAGCACGATAGACACCTCGTTAGTTTAGGTTTTGGCTCTGATTTTATCCCATTTTTACTTGATTTGGGTTTATAAAGGTAAGTATTTATTTAGAATTTATTGATTTATTTAAAATCGAGCCAAAAATTTATTTAAAATTTGGCTCAAATATCTTAATAGATCCAAGTAACGATATCAGAAATTTCTCTGCGAAGTTTTTTTGGTTGTGGATTTAGGCGGTAGCCAAATGGCACCATGATGGCCACTCTTTGAAAGCTCTCATCAAGTCCCAAAAGTTCATTTAAAGCATGTCTGTCAAAGCCTTCTATCGGGCAACTATCAATGCCCAAACTTGCAGCTGCATTCATCATATTTGTGGCAATTATCATGCATTGCTCATGCGACCACTGAAATGTTAGCTCATCATCATTTTTAAAATTTGCAAGCAAAAAGTCATGATAAAATTTTTGCCTTGCAGCAATGGCTTCAGGATCTTTGTTGGTATTTCTAGCGATTATTTTATTAACGTAGGTGCTTCCAAATTTTACCTCTTTGATCTTAGCTAAAACGACAACTAAATGTGAGCAAGATGTGATTTGCGCTTGATTCCATGAAAGAGCTTTTATTTTTTCTCTAAGCTCTTTATTTTGAACGACTAAGATATCCCACTGCTCAAGACCAGTTGAACTAGGGCTTAATCTACCAGCTTCTAGTATAAAATCAAACTCTCCAGCACCGATTTTTTTGCTTTCGTCAAAAACCTTGCAAGCATGACGAAATTTTAAAATTTCAAGATAATTCATTATCTCTCCTTTGTAGTTTTTGAAATTATAGAATGGCTAAGTAAATTAAAAGATTTCACTAACGCAATGAGATAGCATGCTATTTTTAAAAATTTATTTTAAAAATATACCAAACTCGCTCTTTGATACCGCGGAGCCAACAATAGCTGAGTGCTCATAGCCTACTTCTTTTAAGCGTTTTACTGCAAGTATCGCGTCCTTTTCACCAACTGCAAGCAAAAGTCCGCCTGAAGTTTGTGCATCAAATAGCAAAATGTCAGCTTCTTTATCTACAAAATGCTTTGCAAATTCGCGGTTTTTATAGCTTCCTTCTGGAATAATACCCATATCTGCAAATTCCTTTGCGCTTGCAATGATTGGCACGTTTTTTTCATAAATTTCAAAACTGATCTTTTCATTTAGCATTTCGCTTAAATGTCCCAAAAAGCCAAATCCAGTCACATCAGTAGCGCCGTAGACTTTGATGCCATCAAGTGCTTTTAATGCATAAAAATTTAGCTGTGCCATAATAGTTGCAGCCTCTTTTATTTGCTCGATGCTTAATAAATCAGCCTTTATTGCTGTACTTAAAATGCCGCTTCCAAGGGGCTTTGTAAGTATCAAAACATTGCCATTTATGGCTGTATTATTTGCCCAAAATTTATCAGGATGCACCCTTCCAGTGACGCTAAGCCCATAATACATCTGCTGTGTCTCAATCGTATGCCCGCCAACGATTATACCGCCACACTCTTTTACTTTATCGGCTCCACCTTGTAAAATTTCGCCTAAAATTTCAGGCGCCAAGTTGCAGCTATCAAAGCCCACGATGTTTAGAGCATTTATCACCTCGCCACCCATTGCAAAGACGTCGCTTAGGCTATTTGCAGCAGCGATTTGACCGTAGATAAATGGATCATTTACCACAGGCGTTATAAAGTCAAGCGTTTGAACAAGTGCAAGATCACTTGAAATTTTAAAGACACTCGCATCCTCGTTAGAATTGGTGCTTGAGAGCAGATTTGGATGAGATAAATTTAAACTACTAATCGTTTTGTTTAGACCCGACGGGTCAAGCTTAGCAGCTCAACCAGCGGCTCTAACAAACTGCGTAAGCTTTTTGTCGTGGTAGATCATAATTTGATTTGCTCGTGAGTTGAGAGTATGTCGATGATCTCATAAGCATTTGAAATTTCGCCAATCGCAAGATCGCTTACTAGCTTATAAGCCTCCAAACAGCTTCCGCAGCTTAAAATTTTAACACCAGCAGCTTCAAGATCTTTAAGCGGCTTAAAACTTGGGTGTGAGCGGTTTGTCGTCATCTTTACAGCGTTATTTACGCAGATTATTATCTTTGGCTTTTTCTCAACTTGAAGAAATGCTCCTAAGAATTTTGATAGTAAATTTATTCCTACTTCGCCACTTCCCGCACGCTCTTCATTTAGATAGAGTACTTTATTATTTTTTGGTGTTATGTCGCAGACAAACTCATCAAAATTTGTAAGCTCAAGCGCATTTTTGCCTTTTGTAGCTAAAATTTTAGTCTCATTGCCATTGCTTTCGAGGCTAAAGTTTATATTTTGATTTTTTAAAAATCTTGAAATATTTTCTTTTGGGGCTAGTGCATTTACTAAAATTTCTAAGCTTTCGCCTTCACTTAAACTATCAAGTGCATTTTTTGTCATTATGACTGGTTTTGGACACTCTAAATTTCTACAATCAATTGTTGTCATGATTTTTCCTTTTGCAATTAGTATTTCAAACCTTGAAACTAGTTTGGATTATAGCCAAAAAAATATTAATTATTTTAAAAATTTTAATGTATAAATTTGAGATAAAAGAGAGCTTTGACCCCGCTTACTAGCAAGGTCAAAGTAAAGTTAATTATTTTAAATTTGTATAAGACTTTTCATAATCAGATACTGGAATTTTATTTTCTCTAACGAGCTCTTGATACCAGTAGTGATGAAGAACATAAACTTCTTCTTCCTCTTTATATCCAGTAATCATCGACCAAATAGCACCATGAATAGCAATAGCTGCCATATAAATATGAACTAAGAAAAATACTGCACATGCGATGCCAAGGCAATTATGGATAATTACACTGTATCTTAAAAGATCGATTTGTGTAAGACCAAACCAAGAAGCAACCGCTGGCTCTTTGAAGTCCGTAAAATACATAATCGCGCCAGTAATTATCATAACGATACCACCAGGGATAGCGATCCAGTACCATGCTTTTTGACCAGCATTAAATTTACCAGCTGGAACAGGTCTCTTTTTCTTTGATAAATAGCCACCAACTATCATCATCCATTTGATATCATAAATTGCTGGAAGCATTCTCTTTGTCCAGGTAAATAACATAGGAAGCACAGAAATAGCAAAGATCACAGTTGCTGTATCGTGCAAGTATCTACAGAAACGCACAAATGTTCCACCACCAAGCTCTGCACCCCACATAATGATGATACCAGTTGGCACTAAAATGATCCATGAGATCGCTGCCAAGCCATGAGCTATACGTATGATCAATGAAAAAGCAAATACCTTTTTACCATCATGACTAAAATGTTTTGGTCCAATGATTAAAAAGTGTAATGCAAATGCTCCAATAACAGCCAAAATGATAGAAAGTGCTGCTATTGCAAAGTAGTCATTACCTTGGATAAAAGTAAATATCGGACCCCAGCTATGCTCATAAGGCTTGATATTTTCTATCCTCTGTGCTGCCCAAATGGTGCTGTCAAATTGATTGACACCAGTTGATCCCTCAATGGCCATTGCCGCAACATACAATGTAAAAAGTAGAGTAAGAATTCTCGTCATTTTATTCCTTTATTTGCATAAAACTTAATGATTTGAGCTTTTAGTTAAATATGCTAAAATCACATAGTTATGCTGTTTTGATCGCTATTATATCAGAGCTAATCACAAGTAAACCTTAGTAAAAAAAATTACTAATAATTTAATAAAATATATTTAAGTTTTGTTAATTTTTTACTAGAATATACCTAAAAATTTATTATCTAAATTTTAAAAACAATTTTCAGTTATCTCAATTTTTTAGATAAAAATTCTTTCAAAATTTATATTTTCCCCTTTATTTCTTAAAAATTTAAACTAAAATATCAAAGTATTTTTGAAATTTCTATCCAAAAGGCAGAGCGATGAATCTATTTTGTCTTCTTTTTGATGATTACGAGACACTTGATCTCATGGGTCCTGTAGAGTTTTTAGCAAGAGTACCTGGAATAAATCTAAATTTTGTATCGTTTAATGGTAAAGCAATAAAAAGCAAGCAAGGCTTTGAAATAAAAACAAAAAAGCTGGTCAATTTACCAAACAATAGTATTTTGCTGGTACCTGGTGGTCAGGGCACAAGAATTTTAGTAAAAGACAACGAGTTTATATCACATCTTAAAGAGTGTATTTTGGCTTCAAATTTTTGCCTTAGTGTCTGCACTGGATCAGCTTTGCTAGCTCGCATTGGAGTACTCGATGGGCTAAAAGCCACATCAAATAAAAAGTCGTTTGAATGGGTAAAACAGTGCCGTGATGCCGTAAAATGGCAATCGCACGCCAGGTGGGTAAAAGATGATAAATTCTACACCGCTTCAGGCGTGGCTGCTGGCATTGATATGGCTCTTGGCTTCATAAGTGACCATTTTGGTAAAGAATTAGCTCAAAATATCGCAAATGAAACCGAATACAACTGGCAAAAGAGTGCAAAGATAGACAAATTTGCCAAAATTTATGGATACTAATCTGTAAAAATTTTATAGATATAAATACAAATGAGCTTTTAGTATTTAGCAGCCAGAAACTAGCCGCAACACCAGCTATTAGTTTCTACGCCTATACTCTTCGTAGTCTAGCTCTCTAATCATCTTTATCTCTCCATTTTCTTTTAAAAGCAGTAGATCTGGCAGTTTTATGCCGTTAAATGTCGTATTTTTTACGATAGTGTAGTGAATTTGATCTTCAAAGATGACGCGATCATCAATTTTTAGCTCACTATCAAATTTATACTCCGCATCGCCCGCTTCAAGCCCCACTATATCGCCAGCCAGGCAGGTATTACCGCCAAATCTATAAGCAAATTTACCATTTTTACTCTCACCTCTAACGGCTGGACGGTAAGGCATGAGCACGGTATCAGGCATGTGCGCCTCGGCCGAGGTGTCAAGGATAGCGATATCTTTTTCGTTATGCACGATGTCAAGCACGCTGCTTATCAAAAAGCCAGTCTGCCAGCCAACCGCCTCACCAGGCTCCAGATAGACCTCTACGCCGTACTTCTCGCGGAAGCGCCTAACTATCTTTATAAGCAGCTCCACGTCGTAATCAGCCCTCGTGATGTGATGTCCTCCGCCCATATTTATCCATTTCATCTTTGGGATAAACTCGCCAAATTTCTCCTCAAACGCCTCTAGCACGGTCTGCAAGCTACTCGCACTCTCCTCGCAAAGCGCGTGAAAATGAAGCCCCGTGATGCCATCAAGAAGCTCAGGCTTAAAATTTGCCCTTGTAATGCCAAGTCTGCTAAATTTACCGCATGGATTGTAGCTGTCAGTTGGGGCTAGCGAGACCTCTGGATTTACGCGAAGGCCGCAGATTATGCCGTTTTGCAGGGCAATACCCTTGAATTTTTGCCACTGCGCAAAAGAGTTAAATATAATGTGCTTTGAAATTTTTAAAATTTCATCAAAATCCTCCTCCTTAAAGGCTGGACTATAAGTATGAATCTCGCCTTTTACGTATTCGTTTGCAAATTTAGCCTCATGAAGCCCACTGCAAGTCGCACCATCAAGATAAGAGCCCACCATATCCATCACTCCGCTAAATGCAAAGCCCTTAAGTGCTACTAAAATTTTGGCTCCGCTTTGTTTTTTGACATATTTTAAAAGCTCCAAATTTTTACGTACTTTTGCCTCTTCGCAGACGTAGGCTGGGGTTTTTATTTTCTTTAAAATTTCGTTCATTTTCTTTCTCTTTTGTAAATTTTCAAATAAGTATATCTAAATTTATTTTTAAGTAAAATCACCAAAAATTTAAAGGATAAAATGTGGTAGAGATCGAATTTCTTGGGCCTATCGGAGTAGAGAATTTAAAGGTAGAGGCTAAAAATTTAGGCGAGGTAAAAGCGGCTTTAAGCCAGAAAGAAGAGCTTAAAAAATGGCTAAATATCTGTGCGGTTGCCGTAAATGACGAGATCGTAAGCGATATAAATTTTGCTCTAAAAGAAGGCGATAAAATTTCTATCTTGCCGCCAGTTTGTGGGGGTTAAGATGCAAATTTATAACGGATGCTTGGATGTTCAAAGCATCACAAACGAGTGGTATGATGCATTTAAGGATAAAAACTGCGGTGCACTCATCACTTTTGTTGGAATCGTAAGAGAAGAAGGTGGCATTTCAGCACTTAGCTTTGATATCTATGAGCCAATACTTAAAAAATGGCTAGATGCTTGGGAAGAGCGAGCCAAAAAAGAAAATGCCTACGTGCTCTTTGCTCACTCAAAAGGCGACGTGGCGGTGCATGCGAGCTCTTATGTAGCAGGCATTGTGAGCCCTCAAAGAAAGGTCGCGCTAAGACTCATAAACGAATTTGTCGAGGACTTTAAGGCAAATGCACCGATCTGGAAATACGACGTGATAAATGGCGAGAGAATTTATGCAAAAGAGCGTAGCCAGGCGATAAATGGTGCTGGAATTTTAGCTTAATAAGGAGATATGGTGATAACAAAAGAGAGTAAAAAAGATCTATTTTTAACATTGGCGTTTGGCGTTGGACTATTTATATTTAGCATTTTTGGCTACTTTTATTTAGCTCTTGGCACACCATCTCTTCTTGGTATCATTGTTGGTGCTCTTTCGGCATTTTTTTGTATTAGAAAAATTTTACAAAACAACTTTTTGCGTATTAATGATGATGGATTTATCATCACAAAAGGATCAAAAAGCATCAAATTTTACTTTAAAGATATTGATGAGATAGCCATTAGGAGCTTTGGCGATAAGAAAAAAGTGGAAACTTTAAGCGTAAAATTTAGAAAAAATCGTCTTGATAGAGATGCTTGCTTTGGTCTTGCTCAGCCTATTGGTGATGACATGATCATTATTTTTGATAAATACGAACTTTCAAAATTTACCATCTCAAAAGAGCTAAGAGATAGACTTAGTAAATTTAAAGCATAGCTTGTTCATACCCTATTTTACTACTTAAAACTTTATATTTTTTGGCAGCCCTGTAAAAAGTAAATAATTTAATATTCCTCCATTTTATATGGTTTCTAAAAATTAAAATTTTAATTTTTAAAATAATGATTTATATCAACTCTTATAAATAAATTTAGTATTAGAATTATGATAAAAAAAATCATAATTATATTTTAAAAGGAGTTTTTATGAGGCCCATTTTAAGCCTGGCAGTTTTTTCATCGCTGCTTTTAGCAAATGAAGCAAATTTAGACATTATAAAGCCTATTAGAGAATTTGCACCGCCACCAGTCATCACGCCAAACATTGCGCAAAGTGCCTTTGTGGAAAATCAATTTGACCGCACTCAAAGAAGCGAATATCCATTTGTTACAAATTTGCTTGACAACTCAGCGGATATGTTTCATATCTCAGCTGGAATGTATGGCAAAAGCTTTTACAACTCATCGCTTTTTAAATATCGCGGCGCAAATTTTTATACCATTTTAAATGCAAATTTCACCAAAGCAAATAATTATAAAGATGGAAGTGGCAAAAGATGGGACTATGGTTACAATAGGCAAGGCCAAAGCGCTATCTTAGGTTTCGTGCCAAATGATCTTAGCGAGCTTAGGCTTACGTTTTTAAGGGATAATATTGATAAAGATAAGCAGCCGGAGCACGAGATGGACGCTTTTAAAACGACAAGAAAAGTCGGCAAGCTAAATATTCGCTTGGGCGAAGAAGATCTATCAAACACACTAAATCTTGAGCTTGCTGTAAAAAAGGTTGAGCGAAAAGCTGACAACTTTCATCTAAGGGATGCTACTCCAAATGTGAAAGTGGATTTAAAAAGGAATATATTTGAAGCAAATTTAAAGTATGACGCTGACTTTGCAAGCTTTCACAATCAAATAGGCACTGGCTTTGAAAAAGATAAACATGACGGCAAAAGATACATGAAGCAAGGCAACAACTGGGTCTTTAACGGATACAGATTTGCTGATGTTAGAAATGATAAATTTATGCTTTTTGACACACTTGCTTATAAATTTAATGAAGCTAACGAGGCCTCGCTAGCTCTAAAATACGAAGAGCAAAGAAGTAAATTAAATGGCATCGACACTAAATTTTTTGTGCAAAATCCGATCGCACCTAATACCACTCGTAAATTAGTTCGCCAAATTTACGGTGAAGACGTAAGCGATAAGATCAAAAAAGACGCTTTTAGTGCAAGTTTGAAATATAAATTCACACCAAATGATAAGGATAGCTATTTTGCAAAACTTGAGAGCTTATCTCGCTTGCCAAGTAATATGGAGCGTTTTAATGCACTTTATGGTGCAGGCGATAAAGGCTGGATAGCAAATCCAAATTTAGAGCCAGAAAGGCACAATAGAGCAGTTCTTGGCTTTAAATTTGGCAGCGAGTTTTACAAAGAATACCTAAACTCGCTTCAAAACAAAGATGCATTTAGCTTTGGAGGACATTTCATCGCTGATAGCGTTAAAAATTTGATCATTTTTGATAGACGCCACTCAAAAGCTGCCATGCCTCTAATAAACAAAAACGCAGTCATCTCAAGAAACGTTGATGCAACGCTTTATAGTGTAAATTTCAATACAGAATATAGCTTTGCAAGGCACTTTGGCTTAAAAAGCTCACTTTACTACAACTACGGACAAAACAAAACTGATGGCAGGCCGCTTTATCAGATAAGGCCTTTTGAGGCAAATTTTGCATTTGACTACAAAGACTATGCAAGCTTTGGTAGCTACAACCTAGGTACTGCACTAAGGCTAGTTTCAAAGCAAACTAGAGGCGATTTTAGCAAGCAAAATGGTCTAGGTATCGACAAAAAAGAGGCCGCAAAAGGTTTTGGCTTACTTGATCTTTATGGCGGCGTAGAGTTTAAAAACAAAGTCGGCATAAGATTTGGCGTAGCAAATTTATTTGATAAAGATTATGCAGAATTTATCAGTGGTGATCACGTAGCAGCACTTGATCCAGTAGTCGTTCATGCCTCTGGCAGAACATTTTTTATTAGCTTTCACAGCAGTTTTTAAAGGAGAAAAAGATGTTAGATAGAAGAAAATTTTTAGGACTTAGCACAGCTTTAGGCGTTAGCGCATTTGCACCAAATTTATTTGCAAAAGAGAGCTTTACTATGTGGGGCGCACCAGCGATCCCAAGCGTTATCATGGCAGTTGCTGCGCTGCAAGGCGAGTTAAATAAAACTTATGATGTAAGCCTAAATATCTGGAAAACACCAGATCAGCTTCGTGCAGGCGTGGCTAGCGGAGACATTAAGGTTACGATGTCACCATCAAATGTCGCTGCAAATTTAAGAAATCAAGGGCTTGATTTTACTATGTTAAATTTACTAACCCTTGGCGTTATGAACGCTATGGTTAAGGATGAAAAGATCAAAAATTTAGAGGATTTTGTAGGCAAAAAGCTAGTAATGCCATTTCGAGGTGATATGCCTGATCTTGTCCTAAGGGCACTTTGCAAGAAGCTAGGCATAGATGTTAGCAAAATAGACATTACCTATACAGCAACGCCGCCTGAGGCTCTGCTTTTATTTTTACAAAAAGATTTTGACATTTTAATAGTCCCACAACCTCTTGGCGAAGCGACTATTTTGCGCGGTAAAAAAGCAGGCGTTAGCGTGCATTACTCAGTTGATTTTCCAAAAATTTGGGGCGAGAGCTTTGGTACAAAACCGATAATCCCAATGGCTGGCATTATCGTAGAAAGAGGCTTTTACGAGAAAAACTTAAGTCTATTTGACACGCTTCATAGCGATCTTAAAAATGCTCTTTCTTGGATTCTTGAAAACAAACAAAGTGCAGCAAAGATAGGCTCAAGCTACTTGCCAGCTCCAGAAGTAGCACTCGCAAATGCTTTTGACAAGGCAAATCTAACAGTAACAAAAGCAAATGAACTACAAAATGAGATCATGGCATTTTTTGAAGAAATTTATCAGTTTAATCCAAAATTTCTAGGCGGCAAGATGCCAGATAAAGGTCTATTTTTATGATACTAATTGATGGCATCAAAAAAGATCGCTCAAGCTTTTTAAAAATAATTGACTATTTTTGGGGCGGATTTAGCGGATTTGCCGTAGTTTTTTTGATCTTAGCTATTTGGCAAGTGGGAAGCGAGTTTAGCTCCCCACTCTTGCTTCCGCCACCAAAAGATGTATTTTTAAAAGCCTGTGAAATTTTAAAAGATTATAAAAACAGCGAGATAAATATAACGCTTTGCAGATCACTGATCGGAGTTTGCTCGGCAACATTTTTTGGTATATTTTTAGGGCTAATAGCAGGTAGTTTTAAAAGTTTTGCAGCCTTTTTAAAGCCTGTTATTACCTTGCTTTTGTCAATGCCACCAATTATTTGGATAGTACTTGCTATTTTTTGGTTTGGATTTGGAAATTTTAGCACCGTTTTTACTATCTTTATAACCGTTTTACCGCTTACTTTTGCAAGCTCAGCAGTTGCTATGAGTAGCGTAGATGAGGAGCTAAAAGAGATGTTTGACGCTTATAATCTAGGAATTTTAAAAAAGATAAGACACCTTTACATCCCGCATCTTACAAGCTACATAATAAGCTCTATTAGCGTAGCTGTCGCAATGGGCGTAAAGATAGTCATAATGGCTGAGCTACTTGGCGCAAATAACGGCATGGGAGCAAAGATAGCAAATGCAAGAGCGATGCTTGAAACAACCGAGGTAATGGCGTATGTTCTTTTAAGCATCACTCTTATCATGCTTTTTGAATATCTCATCATCGAGCCATTAAAAATAGCTTTGATGCCTTGGAGAAGATGATGCTTGAGCTTAAAAATGTAGAGTATGAAATTTTAAGAGATAAGGTCGTAAGGAATTTTAGTCTAAATGTAAAAGGTGGCGAGGTGGTGACGCTTTTTGGACCATCAGGATGTGGTAAGACGACGATACTTCGGCTTATTAGCGGACTAAATGAGCCTAGAAAAGGAAAAATTTTTAATAATTTTAAAAAGACTACATATTTTTTCCAAGAAAATCGCCTACTTACATGGAAAAATGCTCTTGAAAATGTGCTTTTAGTTATGGATAAACCAGATGTTAACGCTGTTTTAGAGCTTTTTAAAAAGGTTGGACTAAGTCAAAAGGACACTTTAAAATACCCAAGTGAGCTAAGCGGTGGCATGAGACAAAGGGTCGCTTTCGTAAGAGCGGTTGTAACAAAGCCTGATCTACTTTTGATGGATGAGCCTTTTTCTGGGCTTGATTATGATATGAAAGAAATTTTGATTGAGATTATTGGCCAAAGAGTAAGTGAAGGTATGAGCGTGGTTCTCGTTACACACGATAGAATGGAAGCTGTGAAGATGTCAAATAGAATTTATTTCTTATCAAGTAAAGGTGCAGTTATACAAAAAGAGCTTATTTTAGATGAGGCTTTTAAAAACCGTGATTTTGAATTTATTAGCAAAACAATAGATGAAAATTTTAAAGGGCAAATTTATTATGATTAACAACTTTTTTACATATCCTATGAGGATATTTTTTCTTACCAGTGCTGCCTGTGCTGTGCTGGGAGCTGCTATATTTTTTACACCAACTGATTTTGTGAGTTTGCATAAATTTATATTTTTACATCTTTTTTTAGCACTTGCCTATGCTGGATTTTTACTCACTGGGCTAACCGACTGGACAAATTTCAGTTCCTCACTAAAAGTCCACGCTTACATTTTATTTTCACTCTTTGCAACTAGCTTTATAGCTGCACTTTTTAGCTTATTTTTAGCACATTTTTTTATTACGCTTTTTTGGGCATATCTAGTGATGCTTTGCCTTTATATGATCTGGCGAGATAAAAATCTTGATCAATTTGGCGTGCTTGGATTTTTATTTGGTATTTTAGGTTTTGAAATCTACTATCTAATAAGTGGCAACGAAAAATTTTTAAATTTGCAAATTTATCTTCATATCATCGCCATCTTACTTATTTCATATCGTGTTAGCGTTGTGCTTGGCAAAGAAGCACTAAAGCGAGAAAAAGATATGGATGAGGCTATTTTTGTACCAAATTTTATCTATAAAAATATCGCTATTTGCATGACTTGTACATTTTTGCTTTTAAATATATTTTTTGAAGCAAGCATGGGTGTCTATTATGCTGCGATAGCTTGCGGAAGTGCGGTACTTGCAAAGCTTAAAGAGTGGCACTATAAAGAGCTTTTTAAACATAGTTTTGTGCTTTTATACTATTTTATGCAACTATTTTTAGCGGTTGGTTTTTTAGGCATCGGCTTTAGCGGTATTTTTGAGCTCCATCTTGAAACAAATTTTATGCATCTAATAGCGATAAATGCAGTAATTTTTAGCGTAATGCTTATATTTAATGTCGCAGGACTTCGTCACAGCGGACAAGAGCTTGAGTTTTTACGCCTTAGTAAGCTTGCTTTTATTTTAGTTCTTTTAGCTGGTGTTAGCAGAGGAATTTTGGCTTATTTTTGGAGTGGATTTTACATTCATTTACCAGCAACACTCATAGCAATCGCTTTTGTTTTTTGGCTCATAAATTTTTATGCAATCTTTAGGGATAACGATTTTAGCGATGATCCAGAGTAAGAAGATATTAAAAATTTATTCATTAATTAAAAAGAGTTTTTAAGTCTTTTTTGAAGTAAGTGGATATATAATTTGCGATATTTATTATCAATATTATAAAAAGGATTCTTTATGAATAAACTTACTTCTGTTGCTTTAGCAGCTTCATTTTTTACAGTTACAGCTCTTGCATTTAGCGTAGAAGGTGAACCAAAGGTAACATTTACTGGTTACAAGCTAGCAAATAAAACAGCCGTACCAGGTACTTTTAAAACGATAAATTTTAAAAGTCAAGAGAATGCAAATTTTGCTGATTTTTTAAAGAGCTTTGAATTTAAGCTAGAGCCAAAAGATATTGACACAAAGCTGCCTGACCGCGATAAAAGGATTGGCATTATTTTCGATGGCAAGGCAGTAGATGGTAAGATCATAGCAGTAAATGGCGACGATAAGGCTGGAGAAATGGATGTTGAGCTTAGCATAAATGGCAATTCAAAAATTTTTAAAACAAAATATGAAGTGCAAAATGGCAAGCTAGTAGCAAAATTTTCAGTTGATCTTGTAGATGATTTGAAGTTAAATGAGAGCTTTGATAAATTTGCCGCTGCTGCTAAACCATTTCACGGTGGAAAGAGCTATCCAGATGTAGATGTTGGATTTGAAGCAGTGATAAAATAACTTTCAATTTCGGTGCCAGTAAGTTAGCTTGCGCCGAAATTACCTCTTTATCCTCATTTCTTATTCTGTGATGCCAAAAAATCGAAGATGACGGATTTTTCATACAAAAAAGGTGGCAAGAATGCGAAATTTTATTTTAAAGATATCGATGAAATCGACATCCCCGAGATAGACGCCAAGCGCAGAATTAGTGTTTTTAATATAAAATTTAAAAAAGGTGGGCTAGCATACGACCTCATGCAGCCTACCGGCGATGATAATGCCGTGATATACGACAAATACGAGCTATCCAAGCACGAAGTTTTTAAAATTTAAAGCAGAAATTTGAGAAGTGTAATTAAAAATAATAAGGTTTAACAATGAAGGTATCTAAAGTGCGTATACAAGAATTTAAACGTTTTAAGGATTTAACTATTGATTTAGGAGATAGCCCAAAGAAAATCGTTGCTATTGTCGGCCCAAATGGTTGTGGTAAAAGTAGTGTATTGGACGCTTTTATTGCATTAGGCCCATCTTTTGGTGCACGTATAGGAACAGACCCATCCGGTAGTGTTAAGAATTATTTTTTTAGATCAAATAATAAAAATTTCTATGAACTAATTGATATAGATTTTGTTGTAGGTGGTATTGTTTATAGAAAGGATGAACTGCGTAATATAGAAAAATATAAAAATAGTCTAAATAGTCTATTTTCGTTTAGAAGCCCATATAGATATAACAATGATTTAAATATTAAAGAAATTAGAGCAGTCAGCCCAATAGAGGAAAATAGATATGGTGCTAGCTATTCCGTTAGCATTGATGAAAAAATAGAAGAAAACTATAGGGGACTGCTTGCATATTTTAATTCATATAGAGATGACAATGATTTAAAACCGTCTGAAGCTAGAAAACATGTTATAGACCAACTAAATAATTCAATTAAAAACTGTTTAGATTTAGAAATAGTTAGTATGGGAGAAGTTGAAGGTGGCAATGGCACTTTATTTTTCAAAAAGCCTGATTCTGATGTAAAATTTTCTTTCAATAGTTTATCTTCTGGCGAAAAAGAAGTAGTTGATATACTTTTAGATTTATTTTTGAGAAAAGAAAAATATAAAGGCTCTATTTATTTAATAGACGAGCCGGAGCTTCATATAAATACATGTATACAAAGAAATCTTATGAAAGAGATAAATAATCTAATAGATGATGAAGGTCAAATTTGGATAACAACGCACAGTATAGGTTTTTTAAGGGCCTTACAAACGGACTTTATAGGCGATAGTCAAATCATTAAATTTCATAAAAACATTAATCTATCCGATAAAATAGAACTAAAACCCATTGATAAAAACTATAATGAATGGAAAGAAATTTTTGAAACTGCCTTAGACGATTTAACAGGCTTAATTGCACCTAAAAGAATAATTTATTGCGAAGGGAGAGCAGAATTAAAAGATAGCTATGAAAAAGGATTGGATGCAAAGGTATTAAATAATATTTTCAATAAAAAATATCCAGATACTTTATTTGTATCAAGTGGTGGAAATACTGAGCTAGACTATAGAAGTAGAATAGCGATAGCCATACTTGGAAAAGTATTTAAGGACTTGGAAATTTGGGTATTTAAAGATAGGGATATAGCTTCAGGCGGCAATGTGAGTGAATTTGATAGGCAAGAATACCTTGATGGTCAAGAAAATAGCTTTAGAGTTATGAAAAGATGGGAAATAGAAAATTATTTATTTGATAAAGAGATTTTAAAGGCTTATTGCGACAAAAAGGGGTGCCAATTTGATGAGAGTAGGTATGATGCTGTAGTAACAGATGTAGTAAATAACAATGTGAAGGATAAGGGTGGAGAAATTAAAAAGTGTTGTGGCATAACGACGCCTATTAATATTGAAATCTTCAAAGAAAATTTATCAAATTTTATTTTACCAGACACTTTGGTTTATAAAGAGCTTGAAGACTGCATATTTAATAGAAAATAAAAGATGGTAAAGAATTTTACCATCTTGTTAGAATATTTCTTACTTTACTTCATACCTCTCGCCGGGTTTCATTTCGATTATCTCCCACGGCAATCCCTGTTTATTTAGCTCGTCCATGAAAGGCTTGGCGTCGAAATTTTCCATGTTAAAGACGCCTTTTCCACTCCAGATGCCTTTTGCAACCATCATTGAGCCGATCATCGCAGGTACGCCCGTCGTATAGCTCACCGCTTGCGCGCCCGTCTCGGCGAAGCAAGCCTCGTGGTCGCAGACGTTGTAGATATAGACCTGGCGCTCTTTGCCATCTTTTAGGCCGCGGATCACGCAGCCGATGTTGGTTTTACCCTTCGTGCGAGGGCCGAGGCTTGCAGGATCAGGCAACAAGGTCTTTAGAAACTGTATCGGCACGATTTTCACGCCGTTATGCTCGACCTCGTCTATGCGCAGCATCCCCACGTTTTCTAGACACTTCATGTGAGTTAGGTAGCTCTGTCCGAAGGTCATGAAAAAGCGGATTCGCTTTAGCCCCTTGATGTTTTTAACAAGGCTTTCAAGCTCTTCGTGATAGAGCAGGTAGCTGTCCTTGACGCCGACTTTCGGATAGTCCCATTTGAACATTATCTCCATCGGCTCGGTCTCTTTCCACTCGCCGCGCTCCCAGTAGCGACCCCTTGCACTAACTTCGCGCAGGTTGATTTCTGGGTTGAAATTCGTCGCAAACGCATATCCGTGATCGCCCGCATTGCAGTCTAGGATGTCTATCTCATGGATCTCGTCAAAGAGATTTTGCTGCGCATAGGCGCAAAATACGTTCGTCACGCCCGGATCAAAGCCAGAGCCAAGAAGCGCCATGGTGCCCGCCTTTTTAAAATCCTCGTCTTTTGCCCACTGCAATTTGTATTCAAATTTAGCGGTATCGGGGTGCTCGTAGTTTGCAGTGTCGATGTATGGGATGCCGGCGCGAGAGCACGCGTCCATGAGGGTTAGGTCTTGATAAGGCAGCGCGACATTTAAAAGTAAATCGGCACCCGTATTTTTGATGAGCGCGACTACGGCATCGGTGTCGTCCGCGTCGATCTGGGCGGTGTCAATTTGCACGCCTAGGCGGTCTTTGATAAATTTGGCGATCGCGTCGCATTTGCTTTTTGTGCGGCTTGCAAGAGTGATCTTGCTAAAAACGTCCGCGTTCATCGCGCATTTTACGGTCGCGACTTGGCTCACGCCGCCCGCGCCTATGATTAAGATATTTGACATCTAAGCTCCTTTAAATTTTAGTGATTTTAGCAAAGTTAATATTAATTTTAAGAGACGGGGTGCAATTAATTATAAAGTTGGCTATGGCCGGCACAAAGTCTAACAAGAAAGACAAAAAACAGATAGCGCTAACACAGATAGTGGCATGTCGATTGACGGCGGCACAAAATTAAATTTACCTCCTGACAACGCACGATAATTTTTCTCTCAGATTCTATTTTTTAGTTTGAGATAGGTTGTATTAAGAAATAAGCTTAAATTTTTTAGGTTTAATTTTTTCACTAAAATTTGAGCGCCTAAATTTATCCTAAAGCATATCAACGATGTATTATCAAGTTGACTTGTTTTGGGTATAATCAGCATATTTAAATCTAAAAAGCTACCGCAACCGAGTTAAAAAACTTGGTGGATTAGCGCCTGGCAAGAAAACGCAAAAAGAGGCAACAATTATTGAAAATGGCAAGCAAAGACCGAATGAAAAAGAGATAGAAGCCTTAAGTCTTTTTTATAATAGATTTTATTTTTTATATGATGAAATTTCTAGTGAAAATTTCAAAACTCAAGAACCATGCTTTAGATTTTATAGGCTCAGAGAAGCATTTTCGGTATTTAAAGAGATTTCTAATTATGAACCAATTAAAGAATATTTAAAGTGGATGAAAAGAGGAGGACGACCTTTTTTTGAAGGAGTGATTGCCGATGATCTATTTAGTTTTATTAGAAACCTCTTATTGCACTTTCCTATTTTTGACACATGGGATGAAGTCTATATAAACAAAAGTCTTGCCACTTGGGATAAGGCTGGGCAAATAAATAAATTTCTCACCAAGGCAAAAGAATATAAAATTGATGATAAATCAGAGGTCAAATATAGAATATGGGAGACAAAAAAGAAGAAAATGACTTATTTTTCTGTTAAATTTCCCAGTGAATATAATGAAATAACAAATATTTATCTAAAAGATATAATCACAGAAGAGATGGGTATGAAATTTTGCGTGGCGCTAATGAGGCAGATAATTGATACTCAAATCGAGAATCCAGAAGAAGAAGACATAAAAATAATGTCACAAGTTTATTTGCCAAGAAATAATACTGATTTATGAGGCAATACGGGATAAAATTTGCTTTCAATCGTTACAATAGCGCGAAATTTTAAAGGTAAAAACATGAAGAAAATTTTGCCATTTTTAGCGCCTATTTGCCTCTTTGCAAGTAGCTGTGACGAGCTAATACAAGAGAGTGTGAGGGAGTTTTATAAAAGCGATAGAAATTTGGAGAGAGCCATAAATTTAGCCGAGCAAGCGACTGATGTCTGCTTAAAAGAGGGCAATACCGAGCAGGCGATCACTTCGCTCATAAATAGCGCTAGCATTTGCATGGTAAATAAAGAGCCACAAAAGGCGTTAGAGCTCTCACAAAGAGCCCTAGAGCTTGCGGCAAACGTTAGCGACAAGCTGCTACTAGCTCGCTCTTATCATAGCCTAGGTGCGGCACAAAAGGCGCTAGGCAGATACGACGAAGCACTTGCTAATTTTCAAGAAGCTCTAAAAATTTATGACAACGCGCCAAATGCCCCAATGAACGACGAACTCATCTGTATAAAAGGCATCGCTAGCGCCTACTACCTAAAAAACGACTTTGACAAAGCCCACGAAAACCACCTTTTAGCGCTAAATTTACTTGATATCACGCCGGAGTTAAGCGGCAACGAGCTTGTGCGATCAGAGCTTTTAGTAGAGCTTGCTAACGACCTAGCAAAGCTTAATCAAAAGGACGAAGCTACCCAAAACTACAAAAAAGTGCTTGAAATTTTAAATGGAAAAGAGCAAAATCCTCGCGCACTGGATCTTTTAGAGCGAGCCAACAAAGGACTAAAAGAGCTTAACTAAAGTTTTTCTTTAGACTTTTTAGCACGAAATTTGCAAGCTCAAGTCCCTTTGAACGGTGAGAAATTTTAAGCTTCGTCTCATTATCTAGCTCGCCAAGCGTTTTAGTAAAGCCATCTGGGATAAAGAGCGCGTCGTAGCCAAAGCCATTTGTACCACGCTCCTCATCTATCGCTTTGCCATACATAAAGCCATGAGTTGTGTAATCTCCAAATTTTGAGCTAATGGCGATACAGGCGGTGTAGTGAGCTGGTGAGCTCTTTAAATTTAGAACCTTTAGCTTGCCAATTAGCTTTGCTCTATTGTTTGCATCATTTGCGTTTTTGCCACATACTTTGCCATTTTCATCAAGGTCAAAATAGCGAGCTGAGTAGATCCCCGGCTCGCCACCAAGTGCATCCACGCTGATGCCGCTATCATCGCTAAGAGCGATAAACTCATTATCAAGCCCCTGCTCTTTAAGCTTTGCAAAGACAGCTCTTGACTTTATGAGCGCATTTTGCTGAAAAGTGCTGCCATCTTCAACGATCTCAAATGGCTTTACAATCTCGCTTAGAGCGTAAATTTCATAGCCTTTTAAAAACTCTTTTATTTCTTTTACTTTGTCTAAATTTGATGTCGCAAGCACAATCTTCATTGCAAGAGCTCCTTGATTTTTGGGTGTATTTTACAAAAAAGTAGATTAAATTTTTAAATTTAAATTAGCGTTAAAATGATAAACTTAGTCCTTTTAAAAATAAGGAAAATTTTATGTTAAAAAGCGTTTTACCATTATCTTTTATCATAGCAAGCAGATTTTTAGGTCTTTTTATAGTTTTGCCAGTGCTTAGCCTTTATGCCTTAAATTTACGCGGAGCAAACGAGTTTTTAGTAGGGCTAATAGTAGGCGTCTATGCGATCTCACAGATGATATTTCAAGTGCCTTTTGGAGCGCTCTCGGATAGGATAGGACGCAAAAAAACATTAACGATCGGACTTTTGGTTTTTATCATCGGCTCAATAATTTGTGCACTTACAAGCGATATTTTTACCATGCTATTTGGTAGATTTTTACAAGGTGTAGGTGCTATCGGAGCAGTTGCAACTGCGATGATAAGTGACTATATAACAGAAGAAAAACGCTCAAAAGCCATGGCGATAATGGGTGCTTTTATAGGGCTTAGTTTCACACTTTCTATGGTACTTGGGCCATTTCTTGCCAAAGACTACGGACTTTCAAGCCTCTTTTATCTAAGCGCCGCTCTTAGCCTGCTTTGCATTGTACTTCTTTATACCGTTGTGCCAAAAGAGATAAAAGTGAGCGCTAAAAGTGAAAAAGTACCATTTGGTAAGCTGTTTTTACAAAAAGACTACATGATCATAAATTTCACCTCTTTTATGCAAAAGATGCTAGCAAGCATCGCATTTTTGGTGATCCCTATCGTTTTAGTAAAAGAGTATGGTTACGAAAGTAGCGAGCTTTACAAGGTCTATACGCTTGGCGCCGTGCTTGGCTTTTTAGCTATGGGGCTAGCTGGCGCCCTTGGCGATGGCAAGGGACTTAGCAAGGTCATCTTGATAGCTGGCACGCTGCTTTTTGCCCTAACCTACACTATTTTTGCCATTAGCTTTACGCTTTTTATTTTTGTTTTGGGAGTTGCTATATTTTTTATAGGATTTAATCTTCACGAACCCATCATGCAATCAACTGCGACAAAATTTGTAAAATCCTCACAAAAAGGCTCAGCTCTTGGTGTATTTAATTCATTTGGCTATCTAGGAAGCTTTATTGGAGGTGCATTTGGTGGGTATATCTTGCACGCCTTTGGCTTTAAAATACTCGCCATTATCTGCGTGGTGCTTTGCGTGATCTGGCTTATTTTGCTATTTAGCCTAAGCGATCCAAGAATTTTTAAAAATATCTATCTAAGCCCTGAAGTAAGCTTAAATTTAGAGTTACTAAATAGCCAAAAAGGCGTGGTGGATTATTACAAATACGAGAAAAATCAAGTGATAAAATTTGACTCTCGCCTAACAAGCGAGGCGGCTTTAAAAGAGAGCTTGAAGTTTTGATCTACGACGTCATCATCATTGGTGCCGGTGCTAGCGGACTATTTTTAGGAGCAAATTTAAAGAGTAAAAAAGTTGCAATTTTAGAGAAAAATAGCAGCGCTGGCAAAAAGATCCTAGCAAGTGGTGGCGGCAGGTGCAACATCACAAACCGCTTTGTAAGCGCCAAAAACTACCTTGGCGAGCAAAAATTTATAGAGCAAATTTTAAAAGTACTGACCCCAGATCAAGTTTTAAAATTTTTTAGCGAGCTTAAATTTAGTGAGCAAAAGCAAAATCAGTTTTTCTGCGATAGTGGCGCAAAGAGTGTCTTGAGCGTACTTTTAAAAAGGCAAAATGCAGATATTTTTTATAACAAAGAAGTTCTTAGCGCTAAAAAAGTAGATGAAATTTTTGAAATTTTGACAAAAGATGAGAAATTCAGAGCCAGAAATTTAGTCATCGCAAGTGGCGGACTAAGCTATAAAGCCCTTGGCGCAAGTGACATTGGCTATAAAATAGCAAATGATTTTGGCATTGAAATCTCAGCTCTTGCACCTGCACTTGTTGGATTTAGCGTGCAAAAAGAAGAGTTTTGGTTTAAAGAGCTTAGCGGAGTTAGTCTAAATGCTGATGTTGAGATGAACGACAAAAACGACAATCATAAATTTAGTGACAATGTGCTTTTTACACACAGAGGCATAAGCGGCCCAGCGATACTAAACGCATCTTTGTTTTGGCAAAAAGGACGAATCTGCATAAATTTTTTGCCTAGATTTAGTGAGAAAAATTTAATAAATGGTAAAAAGCAGCTTAGCTCGGTTTTACCCTTACCAAAGAGATTTGTGCTAGAGTTTTTAAAAAATTTTGGCCTAAAAGATAGAGCTTTTTATGAATTTAGCGATAAAGAGAGACAAATCATAAAAAGGCTTTTTGCTTATGAATTTGCTCCAGCTGGGACATTTGGCTTTGAAAGAGCGGAAGTCACAAAAGGTGGCGTAAAGAGTAAATTTTTAGATGAAAATTTACAAGACTCTAACGTTAAGGGGCTTTATTTCATTGGTGAGGTCTTGGACATCACTGGCATGCTTGGCGGATATAACTTACATTTTGCATTTGCAAGCGCTCTAAAGGTGGCTAGGGTCTTAAATCTATGATCTCCTAGAAGTTAGCTAATTTTTAGATAAATTTTCATATTTTAAATAAGATAAAATTACCATGAAAGTAGCGTTTTTAAGCAAATTTATTCAGAGTAATTTAGATGTTAAAAATTCATAATAAATACTTTAAAAAGATTTTATGCCAAACAAAAGCAACGAATTTTTGGAATAAATTTTATAGCCAAGCAAACTAAACATTAGGTTGAATTTAATTTAAAGTATAAGTAACTTGGAAATACTAGATTATTAAACCTCTTTTATAAAGTTAACGGCTTCAAATGGATTTGAGAAAATATGTTTACTAAATTTCTCCAAATCACTCTTTTGACCATACCCACAAGTTAGACCCACGCCTGCAACAAAAGCAGCTTGTGCAGCCATTAGATCCATAATGGTATCACCTATCATAAATGCATTATTTTTATTTTTATTAAGTCTAATTAAAGCCAAATTTATAGGCTCTGGATTTGGTTTTGGATTAGTAACATCGTCTCTTCCAATAACAGTTTTTATATATTTCATAACTCCTAAATGCTCAAGCAAGATAATAGAAAATTTTGAAGTTTTCGTAGTAACTATACCCACATCAGCAAAGCTACTTGCCTCCTTTAGTGCTTCGTTTGCATAATTTAAGAGTACCGTCTCATCAAGATAAATTTTTTCATAGCAAGCTTTATACTCTTTTATATAGCTATCAATTAAATTTTTGCTTGCACCAAGTCTTTCAAACATTATTTCAAGCGGATGACCAACCAAAGACTTTAATGTATTATGGTCTGGCTCTTTTTTACCATGAGATAAGAAAGCTCTATCAAATCCTTTTAAAATAGCAGAAGTCGAGTCAATAAGTGTACCGTCCAAATCAAAAAGTATGGTTTTTTTCATTATTTTCTCCGTAGAAATAAAAAAGGGCCTAGCCGAAGCTAAGCCCCTAAAAGAAGTAACCTTAAATAATAAGATTATTTATTGAAAGTAGCTTCAACGCGTCTATTTTGCGCGCGGCCTTCTTTAGTTTTATTTGTAGCAATTGGTTTAAGCTCACCGTAGCCAACTGTTGAAATTTTATCCTCACTTACGCCATAGCCAGCAAGAACATCAGCTACTGCTTTTGCTCTTTTTTCAGATAGTTTTTGGTTATAAGCTTCTGCGCCTACGCTATCAGTGTGACCAGCAAGTACAACTTTATAATCTGGGTGTTCGCCCATAAAGTCAGCTACTTTTTTGATCTCAGCTGCATATTTTGGTCCAACTTTATAGCTATCAAATGCAAAGTTAACATCTAAATCTCTAAGAACGATAACTTTTTCGCATCCTCTTTCATCAACAACTACGCCAGCTGGAGTGTTAGGGCATTGATCTATATCATTTGGCACGCCATCATTATCATCATCAAGAACTGGAGTTGCTGCTGGAGTTGCTGCTGCAACTGGAGCTGCTGCCACAACTGGAGCTGCTTTTGAATCAAGACCGATGCCAAAGCCTAGTGAATAGAATAGGTTGTGATCAGCGTGCTCAAATTTGATAGCGTCTCTTGCCTCTGCCTTAAGAGCAAATCTATCAGTTACTTGGTATCTTAAACCAAAACCATATTGGCCAAAACCGCCATCTTCATTTTTAACAAAAATAGCTGGGACATCTTCATAACCAGCACCAACTAAGCCATATAGACTAACTGGTCCAAAATCAACTATATCTTTTACAAGATTTGCATGATATCTAAGAACTCTTCCTTCTCTTGTTAAGCTACCTGTTTTTTCTTTTGCTTTTTGAGTGTAATCAACACCAAGCTCTACTTGATCAAAGAAGAAATCTTCAAGATTTCTAGCAGCTCTAACACCAACGAAGTTATGGTCTTTTACACGTAGATTTCCCTCTGGGTGAACGCCACCAATAGTTGGAGTAACTTCATAATTATATGCTGCGTTAGACGCAAAAACCGCTGTTGCGGCAACCATAGCTAAAGCAATCTTTTTCATATTTAGAATTCCTTTCTTAGGATTTATTTTAAAGTGGTTTCATTTTAACTAAAAAAATATAAACCAACTCTAAATTCTAATTTAATTAATAATGTAAATTTGAAATTTACATAACCTAAATTTTGCAAATGCAAAAGCACTTGCAAAAAACCATTAACGTTTAGAGAATTGTGGGCTTCTTCTAGCCTTTCTTCTACCAAATTTCTTACGTTCAACAACACGAGAATCTCTAGTTAGCAAGCCTTTTGGTTTAAGCGCCGCTCTAAAATCAGCATCCATGTCAGCTAAAGCACGTGAAATGCCGTGTCTTAAAGCCTCAGCTTGTGCTGAATAACCACCACCTAAAGTTGTAGCTACTACATCTATTAAACTCTCTTGTTTAGTAACTAGAAGTGGCTGAATTACTTTAAGCTTTATAGCTTCATGTCCACCAAGCCAAGTATTAAGATCCATACCATTTACTACGATTTTACCGCTTCCAGCTTTTATCCAAACCTTTGCTACGGCAGTTTTTCTTTTACCAGTTGCATAAACTTTTGCCATAATTATTTTCCTTCTTTTTTAGCTATTTGTGCCGTATGAGGATGCTCACTGCCAGCATAAACTTTTAGTTTTTTTATCATCTCTCTTCCAAGTTTAGTTTTTGGAAGCATTCCACGAACAGCTAATTTAAATAGTTTTTCTGGCTTATTTGCTATCAAATCGCCAAATTTTTCACTCTTTACGCTACCAAAATATCCTGAGTGTCTGTGATAAAGTTTATCTTCAGCTTTGTTATTACCAGTAAATTCTACTTTTGAAGCATTTATGATGATAACATAGTCGCCACAATCTACGTTTGGCGTGAAGCATGGTTTGTTTTTGCCACGAAGTATAGTTGCTACCTCAGTTAGCAATCTACCAAAACGTTTACCAGCTGCATCAACAACGATCCAGTCTCGTTTAACTTCGTTTGGCTTTGTTATTTTTGTCATTTTCTTACCTTTGCCAAGTTAATTTTTGAGTTGTGATTGTATTTAAACAATGCTTTTATAAAGCTTAAATTAAGTAGCATTTAAACTTCAATATATGAAATTTTTCCATCAAGAGCGTAGAAGATGACGGCGATTATACTATGCTTTGGATAAAATTTACTTAATGCCTCTTTATATTCTCCAACTTGTTTTTTATTTTCCTCAATATTTTTATCTGTTGTTTTATAGTCTATCACACAAATTTCGCTCTCTCCAACACAAAATAAGTCCATCTGTTTTAACTCATTTTTTACTTTAAATGGCTGCTCTTTGTAAATTTCTTTATCTTTTATGCACTCTATAAATTTTGGCTCATTTATTAGCATTTTTGCCCGTTTAAAGGCATCTTCAAGCCTATCAGGTGAGAGAAATTTATAAAATTTATTTAGTATTAAACTCTTGGCTTTTAAAAGCGAATTTTCATCAAATTTCTCACTCATCTCAAGTAAATAGTGAAACGCTAAGCCAAAATAGATTGCCTCTAAATTTTTACCGCTCGTTTTTTGCTCTCTTGCCTCTATCTCTTGCCTTTCTATCTTTAAAATTTCAGGCATTTTTTCATCTTTTTTTGCCTCTTTTTGCTCGCTCTTGCTAGGTAAAATTTTGCCAAAACTAAACTCTTTTAGATCAAGATAGTCGTTTACTTCGCTTTTATCACTTCTAGTATAAAAAGAAAAAAAGCTAGGACTATTTCCACTTGGAGCAGCTTGTTTAATGATAATAAGCGACTTTGTAGCCCTAGTGAAAGCAACATAAATTTTATTGGTATTTTCTTGCTTCTCAAGCTCTCTTATTTGCTCTAACACGCCAGCATACTCAGGGTCAAAATTTTCTCTGCCAGAAATTCGGCTTTTTACTATCCACTCGCCTTTTTCGCTATATTCTGTTATAAAGTTTGAGTCATCGCCTCTGCCTTTACTCATCATATCACAAACTATCACGTGAGCAAACTCGAGCCCTTTTGACTTATGAACGGTCATTATCTTTACGCCGTCAGCATTTTTAGGACTGATTTTAGAACTGAAATTTTCAAGGTTAAAGATAAAATCGCTTAAATTTTTGTAGCCACTGCTTAGCTCAAAAAGCCTTAAAATATCAACATCAGCCATATTTATATATAAATTTTTAGCTAGATAAAATAGGCTTTTTGTCGCACTATCTTCAGCTTTTATTTTTAGCCTTTTAGGATTTGTATTTACAAGTGCTTTTACATTTTTTTCATAAATTTCTTCACCAAAAAGACAAAATTTCGCATACTCGATGATCGCTGCAACAAACGGCGTTCGCTTTAGCTCCAAGGTGCCTTCATTTACGCTTTTTATCCCCTCACTGCTAAGCACTTCTGAAATAAGGCTGATGTCACTATTTTTCCAGCAAAGCACAGTTATCTCACTTGCATTTACGCCAGCTGCAAGTAGCTCTTTTACTTGTGAAACGACTGCACCCGCGATATCTTCGTCACTTAGCACACGCAAGTAGCCGTAGTCATCTTCCTCGGCTTCAAAATAAGGACACTCACCACTTACTTTGTAGCTTAGCTCCTTATCTTTTTTAGCTGGCTCTTGTGGCTCAAAACTAAGCCCATATCTATGATAAATTTCTTCAAAAACAGCGTTATTAAATTTCACCAAAGCCTTTAAACTGCGGTAGTTACTTGGTAAATTTTCTATATCTATCTGACTAAAATCATCTCCAAGCTTATCGAAAAGCTCTTTTTTACCGCCCCTAAATTTATAGATACTCTGCTTCGTATCTCCAACGTAAAAAAAGCTTCCAAGTCCGTTCTGTCCGTATCCTGAAACGATTTCAGTGATGAGCGGCAAGATGATCTCATATTGGATCACGTTTGTATCTTGAAACTCATCTATCAAAAGGTGATTTATGCGTCCATCAAGCCTAAAGTAAAGCACATCTTTATCAAAATTTTCAACCAAAAGCTTAAAGACCAGCTTATTTATATCAGCAAAACTTAAAGCGTTTATCTCTTTATTTAGCTCTAAATTTGAGTATTTATAAATGTTTAAGAGCTTGCTAAAGCCGCTAAGTCTGTATCTTTCAACCTCCAAAATATACTCTTTTGCCGCCTCTTTTAGCTCGTTAAAGAGCCTATCAAGCTCACTTGTATAAATTTTGCTAAAAGTGCGGTAATTTAGGCTCTTTCTTTCAAAGACTTTGTTTTTAAAAAGCTCAAATAAATTTTGCTCTTTAAATGTCTTTTTGGCCGTATCGCTAGCACCATTTTGCAAGGCTATATGCTCATTTATCTCCTTTTGTGCTGCTCTTACCTTGCTATCATCTGGATAGCTTGCACCACTATCTTTTAGCTCACCACCAAAACTCTCATAAAATTTAGCCAAAGTCTGTGAGAAACTCGCCTCTTTTTGGCTTGAAATGATCATCATGAGTGCAAGCTCGCTAAGAAGCTTTTGATCTTTGCTTGCCTCTTTTACAAATTTTTTCCACGCCAGATCTTGCAGACTATCTCGCACGCTGTAATCAGGACTAAGTCCTAAATTTTGACTAAATTTCTTTAGGATTCCAGAGAAAAATGCATCAAATGTATAAATTTTTAACTCACTTTGCAAAAACCTATCAAGCTTCTCATCGCGTCTTTTTATGACCTCATCTTGGCTCAAACTAAGCTCTTTGCAAAGCTTATCAAGCTCGTCTTTTTTATTTTGCAAGTCCAAAAAAGTTGTGATTATGCGCTCTTTCATCTCATTGGCCGCTTTTTTGGTAAAGGTTAGAGCGATGATCTCGTTTATATTTTCGCCTCTAAGCACCAAAGCGATATAACGAACGCTTAAAGCAAATGTTTTCCCGCTTCCAGCACTTGCTTTTAGGGCTAAAAAATCTTTCATAACTCTCTCCTACAAAGTATGGCATACTCGCAAAATTTACAAGCTCCGCTCTTTCTTTCAAAATTTATCTTAGTATTATTTATACTCTTTAGATTTTCTATCTCAGCCCTTAGATCATCTACGCTTTTTTTTGAGCTAATAAGCACAGGTTCATTCTTTAGAGCAAAGTAAGCACTTTTTACCTCGCTACCATAAAGTGCTTCATAAAATGCAAGCTGAAGCGAGTTCGCATTTGCATCACCAGTTTTATAATCAAGTATAAAAGGCTCACCATCAGGGCTAGCATCGATCCTATCGATAATGCCTTTTATCTTTACATCACAAAAATCACTCTCTATATCTTTTTCACACTCAAGCACTCTAAAGCCAGCACTTAAACGTTCATTTTCAAACTCTGCGTATTCTTTAAATTTCTGCGACCAAATCTCAAGCTCAAGCGAAGAAAAATCTTGCTTTGCAAGTATTTCTTTAAAAATAGCCAAATCAAACATATTTTTTTGTCTATAAAAATCACTTGTGTAGTATTCATAAAGCGCCTTATGCACGCTATTTCCTTGCTTAGATCCTGGCTCAGTTGCTATTGCTTTTGCTCCTTTTATACCAGCTATCTTTGCGTAATAATACTTTCTTGGGCAAGTTAGAAATAAATTTAGTGTCGAAAATGATAGCGGTTTAGTGAAAAAATCATGCTCCAAAATAATCTCATTATCGCTTAAATTTAGGCTTGTACTTCCTTTTAAAAATAATTTTAAATACGCCTCGTCACTAAATTTCTCATCTTTTATTGTTTTGAAATTTTTTAAAAATCTTGAAGGAATACTCTCTTCGTTTAAAACACAGCTTATGGCGACCTTTTTGGCATTGTTTATAAGGCTTTCGTAGTAAAATCTCTGCAAATTTTCACGCTCAAGGTAGCTTATAAGCCCTGCCTTTTGCCTCACTTTTGAGTTTAAAAACATCTCATTTGTGCTTCTTGCTGGGATGAAGTTATCATTAAAATCAACTATGATCACGCCATCAAATTTCATTCCACGACTCTCTAGCATGCCCATGACACTGATCTTTCCACCGCCCACATCATCGATGCTAAGGCGCGAGATATTTAGCAAGAAAATTTCACTTAACTGCTTTAAGCTAAAGTCAAAATACCTGCATAAATTTTCAATCCTAAAAAGCTCAAGCGCGAGCTTTTCTTCACATCTTGGCTCATTTTCAAGTGTTAAAAGCTCATCTATTAGCCCTTTAAATTTAGCAAAGTCGCAAAGGTCAAAATAGCTTGATTTAAATTTATTAAAAAGCTCTTCGCTTACGCCAAGTGTGTTCAAGATAAAGCCAAGCTCCTCGTAGCTCTCACACTTACTTTGATCAAAAACCGGTATTACCTCTTCGTTTATCGCTCTTGTAATGTAAAAAAGCGTCTCATAAAATTTTGTATTTTTAAAGCTCTCACCCATAGCATAGTTAAAAATTTTATTGCTATCATGTAGCCTTAAAATTTCACTAAAACTCTCATCTGGCAATATAACAGCGATGTTTTCAGGCTTTATTCCATCACACACAAACTCGCTCGCCTTTGCCATAGCGTAGGCACATTGCAGGCTTCTAGTGGTAAATCTCTTCTCTAAGACTGGCTCAAATTTTTTGATATTTTCTAAGCAAATTAGCTCATTTGTCTTTAAATTTAGCTCATATTTTTTGTAATTTTCAATCTCGCTAATAGATGAAATTTGCTTTATTTTATTGATTAGCTTTGTGTTGAAAACACTAGTTTGAAAGATAATTTTTAGCGTAGTTAGCTTTGAGATTTTCTCTAAAATTTCCCACTCAAATTCGCTTAAAATTCCATCTATGTGTAGTGAAATTTCACTAAAGCTTTTGATGTAAGCTTCATTTATGTTATAAATTTTTGGCAAGGTTATATCATCGTAGAGATTTTCTCTATCAAGCAAGCTCTCATACTCTTTTAAAACCGCTTCAAGTATGTTTAAATGCTCCTCAAAATTAGCGTAAATATCGTTAAATTTGATCTCAGAGATACTCTTTTTACTAATAGCTAGCTCTTTAAAAAATGAAAAAAGATAGTCATTATTTTTCAAAAATTCAAAAAACTCAGTTGGAATTTTAAGAACAGAGTTTGCCTTTTTGACGCTAGCACAGGCTCTATTCATAAGCACTAAAGCATAGGTGCTATCAATCTCAAACCTACCATCTACATAAACTACCTTTTTATAAAACTCAGCAATACTTAGGCTTTTTGGGATTAGTTCGTCATTAAAACTTGCATTAAATTCACGAATCTTACGCGAGTTCGTAAAGACAAAAAGTTGGTTTAAGTTATGCATTTTTCTCTCTTAAATTTTTAAGCAATGATAGCTAAATGCTGATAAAAGAGCGCTTTTTACGCTTAGCTAAAGCTTTAAATTTTTATCTAAATACATTAAAATTTTAAGCCTTAAAGAGCCAAAAGCTACAATCACAAAAAAAGGAGCAAAAATGCATAAAGGGTTAAACAGACAAGGTTTTTACTACGGCTTTCCGGTTTTGCTGGCTACCACAAAAGATAAAAACGCAAACGATGATATCACGGTGCTTTCATCTTCTTGGACGTTAGGAAATACAGTAGTGCTTGGCATAGGCATTGAAAATCAAGGCTTTAAAAATATCAAAAATGGTTCAGATATCACGCTAAATTTATGTGATGAGAGTCTTCTAGAAGCTGTGCAAAAAATGGAAAAACTAACTGGCGATAGTAACGTACCAGAAGAAAAAAAGAATCTTGGCTACACCTACGAGCACGACAAATTTAATGTGGCAAATCTCAACAAAGAGCCTGGCATAAATGCAAAAACCGTCAGGATAAAAGAGTGCAAGATACAGATAGAAACGGTTGTAGAAAAGATAGAGTTAAAAGAGTGGTTTAGCATCGTTACTTGCAAGATTACAGGCATTTTTGTAGATGAGAATTTGCTAAAAGATGAAAAGATAGATACGCAAAAATGGCATCCACTAATCTATAAATTTAAAGAATATGTCGGCACTTGCGAGCGTTTGGGATTAAATTTTGGATTTAAAGAGATTTGATTTATAGCTTTATTTAATAAAAACTTGGTATTTTAGTTTTAGCCAAAAAGATTAGTTTGTTAAAATTTAAATCCAGCTTTGAAATCTTTTCCAGATGCCAAAGCTGCGATTTTAAGATCATTTTGTGACATTAAGGTCAAATTTATAATACCTTGTATCATTATTGTCACTTAACCTTAAAAGTAGCTGCCACCTGCCTTCTCTTAGACTTGTTTCTTCGCTTACTAGATCATTTTCTTGCCATGAAGCTCTTAAAATTTTATTTTCTTTATTTGTCTGTGGGCGAGTAAGTAAAATTTCATATTTTAAAGCCGAGATTTCTCCTTTTTGGGGAGTTAGATGAAATTTAAACTTAGCATTTAGGACATTAAAATTTGGCTCAAATTTTAGATCAAATTTCTCATCAAAGCGTTTTTCACTCTCTTTAATAAAGGTTATGTTTTCATCGACATTTTGGTAGCTTTGCATATAAGAGCTATCCATTTCGACTGGATGTTTCAGTGCTATGATGATCGTTACTGCGCAAGCGATAATGATAGCAATGAAGCTAAGTACGATAGCATAAGGCCAAAAGGTTTTTTTATCCATTTTTTACCTTTTTACAAAAGACAACAATTACAAAAAATGCAACCAAACCATAGATGAAAAATCTTAAAAAATTTAACGTAGTTTTGTTTGAATTTCCAACACTACTTTCAAGCTGTAAATTTAAGTTAGATGCGATTTGTTCGGCAATATCAGCGTAGCCATTTAATATAGCAGCATTATAGACATCTTTGCCATTTTTAGAAACTAAAATAGGAATTATCGTTCCTGATTCTGGATTTACACTTAAAATTTGTTCTTTATTAAAAAGCTTTGAAGTATTAGAATCGGCAAAAATTTCTACTTTCTTTTTATCCTTTATAAGTAGCAAAAAAGCATAAGGCGAGCTAAGGTTTTGCTCTTTAAAAAGAGCTTCTAGCTCACCATCTTTATATACGCCAACTACTAAATTTATACCGCTTTTTGCATAAAGCTCACTGCCGATCTCATTTAGCTTTACACTTACTTTTTGGCTTAGAATTTCATCATTATTTATCACAAAATTTGCTCCCAAAGCCAAACTTTGTGAGAGCAAAAATATAAAAATGAGTATAAATTTTCTCACACCTAGCCTACAAAAAGGTGGTTTGATGTAAGCACTGACCACGCACAAATAGCTCCTGCAACAACTATCAGCAAGATTATGGCTTTTTCTATTATGCCTAGCATCACTACTCCTTTATAATGACGTGTTTAGCGTTATCAACGCTTTTCATCTCAATGCTACTTGCATCTTTTAATGAGTAAGGTTTGGTTGCTACATCTTTTTGCAAGCCAATACCAATATAAGTAAGTACGCCAAGGATAGATAGTAAAAGCAAAACTGCCACCAAATAACCGCTAATGCCATTTAAAGCAAAGATGTTTCTATTTTTATTTTCCATTATTCGCCCTTTGATAGCGATATGACATATTCGCCAACTGCTTTTTGTTGTATCTCGTTTAATCTACCATCATTAAATTTAGGCATAACACCGATGTTGCCGTTTTTACCACGATTTAGTACATCTACGATGAACTCACTTGAACCATATTTACTAAGATCAGCCGACATACCATCCATGCCTTTGCCATCATCTCCGTGACAAGCTGCACAAGCTGCGTAAAGCTCTTTTCCCATAGCTACTAAATTTTCATTTTTTGTACTTTTTATAGCACTTATCTCTTTTGCGACATAAGCTGCGATAGCCTTTGCTCCATCAACATCAGCTAGCCCTGCTGGCATCTCACCCATAGGATAATCAAGCCCTTTTGAGCCATTTAGTATCGTATCAACTATTCCTTGTTCGCTACCCCAAATTTGTAAATTTGCAGCTTTGCCACCAATGCCATCGCCTGTGATACCATGACATGCTGAGCATTGCACTAAAAATACGCTCTCTCCCATAGCGTGAAGCGTTTCTTTGCTTGGGTTTGCATACTCTTTTTCAAATTTAGCGTTTGCCTCTTTTACTTCTTTATTATATTCACCGATTTGTGAGTAAGAATTTAGTGGATAACCAAGTAAATAATACCAAATCGCCCAAACAAGTGTTAATAAAAAAACTACTGCCCAACCAAATGGAACTGGATTTTTATACTCGCCTATTCCGTCCCAGTTATGCTCACTAAGCTCTACGCTTTCATCTTTTTTAACTTTCATTTGACCAACATACTTGCCAGCTACAACGACAGTTAGTACGATAATTAAGATGGCACCTATTAACGCAAGTAAATTTATATTATCTTCTAAATTTAGCCATTGCATACGCTCTCCTTTGTAGCCTTTTGCTCTAAAATTTTACTACCGATCTCATCATCTAGGGCTAATCTTGAATACTTCTCATAATTTCTTCTACCTTGCTTTTCACTTTTATAAAGATGAAAAAAATAAGCGTACAAAGTGATAGCTAAAAATGCTGTCAAAATAAAATAGCCATAAGCTTGAAGTTCTCTAATATCCATTACTAACTCCTATTTTAGGCTATTTAGATAGGCGATAAGTGCCACGATCTGGCGAATTTCCCCTTTTGCAAAAGCACTTTTTACTTGCTCGTCTTTCATACTTTCAACGATACTTGCAGCCTGCTCTTTTACATTAGCATTTGCTTGCTCAAAAGTGCCAAGAGCTGGCATATCTTTCTCATCATAAGGTGTGTTAAAAACCTTTTTAACAGTTAGTGCTTCAGCGTAAGCAGTCTCGATATCAGCATTTTTCTTAAATAAAAATGGATATGCTGGCATGATCGAGCCTGGCACTACAGAGGCTGGGTTTAACATATGATTTTCATGCCAATCTGTCGTTCTATAATTACCCACACGCATAAGATCTGGACCCGTTCTTTTTGAACCCCAAAGATGAGGACGATCATAAGCAAATTCGCCGCTTAACGAGTACATGCCGTATCTATCAGTCTCTGCTTTAAACGGACGTATCATCTGTGAGTGACAAGTGTTGCAACCATTTTGTATATATATATTTTTTCCAGCAAGCTCTAAGACTGTATAAGGTTTTGTACCCTCAAGTGGCCTAGCTCTATTTGCAAAGTCAGGTAAAATTTCTACCACGCCAGCATAAGCTATGACTATAAAGACGCAAACTGCAAAAAAGAATGGATTTTTTTCTAACCAAGCAAACATTACATCACCTCCGCATTGGCTTTAGCACCGCCCATAGGCGTTGCACTTTTTGGCTCTGCCAAAATAGCTTTAGCAGAAGTTGATTTGTAGATATTATAAGCAAACATCAAAAAGCCAATCAAATACAAAAGTCCGCCAATAGCTCTAATGTAATAATAAGGTATAAGCACTACAACAGTATCAATAAATGAGTAGAGTAAATTTCCATAGCTATCAGTTGCTCTCCACATCATACCTTGCGTAATACCAGCAATCCACATCGAAGCAAAGTATAAAACGATACCTGTTGTTTGTATCCAAAATTGAGCTTCCATTAAGGATTTTGAATAAATTTCACGCTTAAAGACACGTGGCGTCATGTGATAAAGTGCTGCCATAGTCATAAAACCAACCCAGCCAAGTGCACCATCGTGTACGTGTCCTGGCACCCAGTCAGTATAGTGAGCTAGTGCATTTACAGATTTGATAGCTAAGATAGGGCCTTCAAGAGTTGAAAACATATAAAAGGTTGAAGCTAAAATCATAAATTTAATAAGCGGGCTCTCGCGAAGTTGTGTCCATTCGCCTTTCATTGTAAGAAGCATATTAATAGCTGAACCCCAAGAAGGCAAAATCAAAACAATAGAAAAAACCGAACCCATAGTCTGCATCCAATCAGGCACAGCAGTATATATTAGGTGGTGGCCACCAGCCCAAAGATAGATAAACATAAGACCCCAGAATGAAAATAGCGAAAGCTTATAAGAAAATATCGGCTGTCCGCTCTCTTTTGGTAAGAAGTAATAAATTTGGGCGATGATCGCTACTGTAAATACAAACGCAACTGCGTTGTGGCCGTACCACCACTGAACCAAAGCATCATTTGAGCCAGCATACATCGAAACTGAGTGTAGCCATGAGCCATATCCACTAACTAGTCTTGTTGGAATTTCCATGTTATTAAATAGATAAAGCATAGCAACGCCAAGGAATGTAGCAATGTAATACCAAACCGAGATATAAAGTGTTTTCTCGCGGCGTATACCAATAAGTCCAAATATACTTACGCCCCAAAGCACCCAGACTACTACTACAGCAATATCTAGTGGCCACTCAAGCTCGGCATACTCTTTAGATGTACTCTCGCCCATAAAAAGTGTCACGACAGCTAGAATCATAACAAGTATATAAAGCCAAAAATGAAGCTTACCAATGAACATCAAAAACGGAGATTCACTCATTGATACTTTTAGGACACGCTGTCCTATGTAATACCAAGTGGCAAATATACCAGAGAGCATAAAACCAAAAATGATACCGTTAGTATGAAGAGGACGCAATCTACCAAATGCCGAATACTCACCAGCTATATAGTTTAGATCAGGACAGGCAAGCTGAAAAGCCACCAAAACACCAATAGCCATGCCAACAATACCAAAAAATATCGTGGAGAACATAAAGAGTTTTGCCACACTATAATCATAATGTAGCAACTGGGATGGTCGCATAAATTTTCCTCCTAGTTAAATTTATATTAATTTTCGGTTATTTTAGAGTAGAAAAACTATAAAAAGACTTAATTAATATAAATTCTCTTTTACTAGGAGAGTCTTCTATCTATTTTGTAACCAAGTCCAGGAACATTTTTTATAAAATTACTACCGACTTTATCTCTAACACGTTTAACAAAGGTCCTAATAGCAGCCTCTGTCACACTCTCGCCAACCCAAACAACATTTTTTATTTCATCGTGAAGTACAAGCGTACCAAGTCTTTTTATGAGTAAAGATATAAAAGCAAGTTCTTTTTTTGTAAGAGAAATTTCAACACCATCTCTGATAAGCACACGTTTTATTTTATTAAAACTATATCCATTTGTAACCTGAATAATATTTGCTGTTTCTATTTTATTTTTAGCGACATTTTCTAAAGTAACCAAAAAATCATCAAGATCAATCGGCTTTAAAACGTATTTATCAATACCAACATCTATCGCTTTTAGAAGTGTCTCTTTTTCACTATTTGTGCTAAAAACTATAATAGGTGTATCTTTTGAAATTTCTTTAATGCTTTTAGCCATATCAAGACCATTCATTATAGGCATAAAAACATCTGTTATAACCATATTTGGATTATATTTTTTAAATTTCTTAAGTCCTTCATCGCCATTTTGAGCAGTGATAACTTTTTCGAATTTATCTCGCATAACTTCTTGTACTATTTTTTTACCATCTCCCTCATTCTCAACGATAAGAACAGTTAGATTATTAAGAATCTTGCTCATTTATTCTTCCTTTTTGGTTATATTTATCAAACATCATAAATTTTGACGCAACTAACAATTATTTCTCTTATTTTTCTATCTTAAGCATTTGCTCTATATCCTAAAAATGATAAATAAATTCCATTTATTATCATTATGCTAGCTGAGATCTTAAACATTATGTCTTTAAATTTTTCATTTAAAATCCCAAATACAAAGCTAGCTAAAAGCATGGCTGGCAATGTACAAAGACCAAATACAAGCATTATAAAAGCCGAATCAATAAAATTTGCACTTAAAATCCCAAGTGCCAAAAAATAATAAACCACACCACAAGGCAAAAAGCCATTTAAAAAACCAAGTAATAAAAAATTTGCTAAATTTTTCTTTTGAATCCTTGTTTTTGCAATTCTTACTACAAAATTAAGCGCCTTTTGATTCTCTACAAATTTTAAAAGCTCGCCCCTAAAAAGTAAGGCAATGCCGATAAACGCGATCATTAAGCCAACTATGAAAAATATCACACCTCTTGCTTGCATGCTAAAGCTAATAACAGCTCCAAAGGCACCAAACAAAGCTCCTAAAACTACATAAGCAAAAATTCTAGCTAGACTATAAAGCGTACTTAGCATTAGAATTTCTCTCTTGCTTTTGCCTTGAAAAAATAGAGTCTGCAAGCTCAAAAATCCGCTACACATACCTACACAATGACTAAAGCTACTTAAAAATGCAACTGAGATAATCATGTAAAGGTTTATGTTTTGCATCTTATAAAATTTCTAAAAACTGCTTAAATATATATTTACTCTCGCTTGGACCACCACTTGCTTCTGGGTGGTGTTGAACTGAAAAGATCGGATAGTCTTTGTATCTCACACCTTCAATCGTATTATCAAATAAATTTCTATGAGTCACAACAGCTACTTCTGCAATACTCTCAGGTACGTTGTAGTTGTGATTTTGTGTTGTTATCTCGATCGCTTTTGTCTCTAAATTTAGCACTGGGTGATTTGCCCCGTGCTGACCAAATTTAAGCTTATATGTCTCGTATCCAAAGGCGTTTGATAGTAGCTGATGTCCAAGACAGATACCAAATATAGGTATCCTAGCCTCTATCATCTTTTTGATCTCGCCTATTTCAGCCTTTAAATTTTTTGGCTCACCAGGACCATTTGATAAGAATACCCCATTTATCTCGCCATTTTTAAATTTTTCTATCAAAATTTCAGCCTTAGTGTCGTGTGGCACGACAATGACTTCAAGACCAGTTTCACATAGCTCATTTAAGATATTTCTCTTTACACCAAAGTCAAAAACAGCTATCTTTTTACCAATACTTTTTAACGGCTTATATGACTTTAAATTTCTATCCCAAGCGCCTTTTTTATGCTCGTACTCATCCATCGCACTAACTGTTTTTACGTAGTTTATATTTTCGATACGCCCACTACTTTCAAGCCTGCGTTTTAGCTCGTCTTTATCACTTATTTGCGTTGAGATATAAGCCATCAAGGCACCTTCATCGCGTAGCATCTTTGTGAGGTATCTAGTATCAATGTCATAAACGCCAAATTTACCTTGCTCTTCGAAAAATTTTCCCAAAGATTTTTGCGAGCGGTAGTTTGACGGGGTCTCGTTGTAGCTTCTCATTATAACGCCACTTGCATGAATTCTAAGACTCTCCATATCATCTTCATTTATACCTACTATACCTATTTCTGGCATCGTAAAGACGATAAACTGACCAGCATAGCTTGGATCGCTCATGATCTCTTCATAGCCAGTCATCGAGGTATTAAAAACGAGCTCACCTGCACACTCGCCGTGAGCACCAAAAGCTTTTGCTTCTAAAAAAACACCATTTTCAATATAAATGTAAGCTTTCATTAAAGCATGCCTCTTTTTTTAAGCTCATCTTGATACAAACGCTCAAAGACAAGATCATATTCATCAGTTCCTGGGATTAGCTTGTGTTTATAATTTTGTATCATTTCATAGACATCATCTTCTATCTTCTCATAGCTTTTTAAGTACTCGTCTATTGAGTTATAAATCACATTTTTTACACGATTTTCAGATACATTATAGTCAACAAGGCCGCTCTTCCAAATAGTTTCAAGCACTTTGTGAGCGATATTACTAAATCTATCTTCGTGGGTTAAGATTACATCAAATTCACCTGCGAGCTTCTTTTTAACGAGCCAAAACATATTTTTGCGGTCAATTTGCATAGTTTGCATCTCGTCTTCATTTTTCTCCAAAAGCTCATTTACTCGCTCATCTAAAGCTCTTTCTTTTTGAATATCGACTGTTAAAATTTCACTTGTTTTTGCTACGATTGGCTCAATGCCTTTATTTAATCTTACGAAACCACAATTTAGGAGATCTATTGCTATTTTATGTGAAATATACGGAACGTGTGGGAGTTTTAAACGCATTTTAAACCTTTAAATTTTTATGCCATTTTAACTAAATAAAGGTAAAACTTTACTTTGAAATTTTAACGACTTTATTATTATCGCTTCTTAAAAAATAAATTTCTCTTCGTCCATCATAAAGTATCTTTCCATCAGTCTTTTGCTTATTTTCTAAATTTGATGAGATATCTAAAGATAGCGATTTACTCATAAAATAATTCTCTCCTAAAGTGCGTCCAAAGTCAGGATACCAACTAAAAGCACAAACTATCAACAAAACTAAATAAAAGGCTCTAAAAATTTTTCTAAATGGTGCATAAAAAAAGAAATACCCAAATATAAAAAATACGGGCAAAAGCCATAAGAAAGGCACGTTATCAACAAAAATAACATTAAAATACTCGCTTATGCCATAGTAAGAAAAGTAGTTGTTGTAAATTCCAACAAATAGCGTAAAAATAGGAGCAAGGACAAATATAATACCTGTAAAAAAAGCATTTAAAATTTTCATAATCTCTCCTTTTGAGTGAGATTATATTAAACATAAGCTTTAATATTACTAGATTGATGAAAGCTGGACTAAAATTCAAAGCAAAATGCCATATATGGACATCTGTTGCTTCTAATAATACTTTAAAAAACAGTTTAGCTATAAGCTAAACTGTCTTAAATTTATTATTTTTTAGATAAATACTCTTGCAAGCTTTTTACTTCAAGTGCTTTGCCAGTTTGAACTGAGCTTAGCGACTTAGCGGCTGCGAGTGCTGCACGGATCGTTGTAAAGTAAGGAATTTTAAATCTAAGCACATTTTGGCGGATCTTTTTGCCATCATCCACACTTGATTTTGTATCGCTTGTATTGATGACAAGTGCGATATCGCCGTTTTTGAGCCTATCTTCTACGTTTGGTCTGCCCTCACTTATCTTATAGACAAACTCAGCCTCAACGCCAGCTTCGCTTAAAATTTTATGCGTACCGCCAGTTGCGACGATACTAAAGCCAAGCGCTATTAGCTCTCTCGCAAGATCAGGTGCGTAAGATTTATCAGCGTCAGCTAGCGTTAAAAAGACCCTACCCTTGCTTGGCAAAGTATTGCTCGCAGCGATCTGACTCTTTGCAAATGAGCTTGCAAAATCGTGACTTATGCCCATTACTTCACCCGTACTCTTCATCTCAGGGCCAAGGATGAGATCGGCGCCGCTTAGCTTGTTAAACGGCAATACGCACTCTTTTACGCAAATATGCGAGCTAACGCGAGGTTTTAAGATGTCGCCGTCCTCATAAACAACTTTGTAATCATCATAAAATTTAAGCGCCTCACGTAAATTTCCCTGCCACATGACTCTTGTCGCTACCTTTGCCATAGGCACGCCAGTAGCCTTGCTCACAAACGGCACAGTCCTACTCGCACGAGGATTTACCTCGATCATATAAAGCTCGTTTTCATAGATAGCAAACTGGATATTCATAAGGCCGACAACGCCTAAATTTAGCGCGATATCTCTGGTTTGCTTCTCCACTTTTTTTATCATTTCATCACTTAAACTCATCGGTGGCAATATGCAAGCCGAGTCGCCAGAGTGAATTCCAGCCTCTTCGATATGCTCCATTATAGCGCCGATATAGACCTCTTTGCCGTCACATATAGCATCTACGTCAAGCTCTTTTGCATCTTGTAAAAATTTATCAAGTAGTACTGGCGAGTGATTACTAACCTTTACCGCTTCACTCATATACTCTTTTAGCTCGCTCTCGTTGTGTACCCTTCTCATCGCCCTACCACCTAGGACATAGCTTGGGCGAACTAGCACTGGATAGCCGATAGTAGCGGCTTTTTGCAAAGCTTCTTCTAGGCTAGTGGCGGTGTCATTTTTAGGTTGAAGGACGCCTATTTTATTTATAAATTCGCTAAATTTCTTTCTATCCTCGGCCACATCGATCACTCTTGCAGTTGTTCCAATGATCTTTGCACCGATCACGCTTAAGCGTTTTGCAAATTTAAGCGGAGTTTGGCCGCCAAAATGCACGATCACGCCGTCTGGCTTTTCACGCTCGATGACCGATCTCACGTGCTCAAAATCGATCGGCTCAAAATATAAAATATCACTCGTGTCGTAGTCGGTTGAGACGGTTTCTGGGTTGCAGTTGTACATTATCGTTTTTATGCCAAGGTCTCTTAGAGCGTAGCTTGCATGCACGCAGCAGTAGTCAAACTCTATACCCTGGCCGATCCTGTTTGGACCACCGCCTATTATCATTACCTTTTTAGCGTCTTTTACAAGCTCTTTTTTAGGAAATTTGGTGATATTTGTGGTTGAGTAAAGATACGGCGTTAGCGCCTTAAATTCGCCCGCGCAAGTATCAACCTCGTTGTATTCAAGCTCGATACCAAGCTTTTGCCTAGCAAAATAGATATCATTTTGACTGAGCTCAAGATCGTCTTTTTCATTTATAAGCACAGCTATCATCTTGTCTGAAAAGCCCATGCTTTTGGCCTCTCGAAGTAGCTCTTCGTTATTCAAGATATCCATGTCGATCTTATCTTCAAATTTAACTATCTCATAAATTTGCTCTAAAAACCAAGGATCGATCTTACTAAACTCATGCACCTCAGCCACATTAAAGCCATCTCTAAAGGCTTGTGCTAGATATAAAATTCTCCTCTCATTTGCATTTCTGATGCCATAAATCAAAGCGTTTCTTTCTAAACTAAGGCTGTTAAATCCGCAAAGATCGCGCTCTAAGCTACAAAGCGCCTTTTGGATGCTCTCTTTAAATGTCCTACCTATCGCCATGACCTCGCCAACTGACTTCATCGCAGTGCCTAGATATGGGTTTGATCCTGGAAATTTCTCAAATGTAAAACGTGGAATTTTTGTCACGATGTAGTCAATCACCGGCTCAAAGCTAGCAGGCGTGCCCGTGATATCGTTTTTGATCTCATCTAGGCTAAAGCCAACCGCTAGAAGTGTCGCTACCTTTGCGATCGGATAGCCAGTAGCTTTACTAGCAAGTGCTGAGCTTCGGCTAACGCGTGGGTTCATCTCGATAACGATCATGCGGCCACTTTTTGGGTCTATGGCAAACTGCACGTTGCTGCCGCCCGTATCAACGCCGATCTCGCGAAGTATGGCAAAGCTAGCGTCTCTCATAGCCTGATACTCTTTATCTGTGAGTGTGAGTGCTGGTGCAACCGTGATGCTATCGCCTGTGTGAACGCCCATTGGGTCGAAATTTTCGATCGAACAGACGATAATGCAGTTATCGTTTCTATCTCTGATGACCTCCATCTCGTACTCTTTCCAGCCAAGCAAGCTCTCTTCTATCAAAATTTCATGTATCGGGCTTGCGTCAAGGCCGGTGTTGGCTAGCTCTTTAAACTCATCCATATTGTAAGCCACGCCGCTTCCTGCGCCACCAAGCGTGTAGCTAGCTCTTATGATGAGCGGAAAGCCTATCTCATTTGCCGCATTTAGCGCGTCGTCCATGTTATAAGCGTATCTACTCTCAGGCAAATCCATGCCGATCTTTTGCATAGTTGCTTTAAAAATTTGTCTATCTTCGCCCTTTTTTATTGCTTCTGGGTTTGCACCAAGAAATTTGATATCCTTTAAAAGTCCGCTCTCAAAGACCTCCATAGCGGCATTTAGCGCCACTTGACCGCCCATCGTTGGCAAAATGGCGTCAATATTTTCTTTTTCGATGATCTTTAAAATGCTATCTTTTGTGATCGGTTCTATATACGTTGCGTCGGCGAAATTTGGGTCAGTCATAATGGTGGCTGGGTTTGAGTTGATAAGCACTACGCGGTATCCAAGCTCTTTTAGCGTCTTGGCTGCTTGCGTGCCTGAGTAGTCAAATTCGCAGGCTTGACCGATGACGATAGGGCCTGAGCCGATTAGCAAAATGGTATTTATATCTGTTCTTTTTGGCATCATTTTTCCTTTGTTACAACGTATAGATAGTTTGGTATGTTTAGCTTTGCATAGGGCTCAACTATCACGCTTTGATAGGAGCTCTCTTTTAAAATTTTACTCACGCGCCCTACTGGCACTCCACTAAAAAATATCCCATCAAGCCCGCTCGTAAAGACCTCGTCGCCCTCTTTTGGGCTGAGCCATTGTGGGATAAATTTTACCATTATTTGGCCTTGATTTCCATGCGCGACGCCTGGAATTTTGTCATTTCCTATATAGACTGCAAATATACTTTTTGGATCATTTTGCAAGTAAGCTAGCGGTTTGCCATCTTTTGCGATGACGATACCAGCACTATTTCCTTGATAGATGAGCCCGTAAATTTTATTTGGATCGTATCCTTCAAACTCACTTATCCAAATTTTATTATAATCCCCGATATGCACGTAACTAAGCCCTTTTACTAGCTTTACAGCTGGGGCGTAGGCAGTTGAGTTTTTATCTTTTAAAATTTGATTTAGCTCGTTCGCAAAAGTAGAAAGAAGCGTAGCTGAGCGCTCTAACTCTTCATTTTGCGCTCTTAGCTTTTCTATCTCACTAGCCTGCCTAAAATATTCGTTTATATAGTCTTTCACGCCTTTAGCAAAATTGTCGTATGAATTTGTAGCATAGTTACTAAACCCAATAGAAAGATTACTTAAAATTTCTCCCTTGAAAACTGAGACCGTAGCAAGCAATGCTATAAAAACAAAAAGAACAATCTTACTCTTCATTTGTCAGCTGTTGTAAAAGCCCAATCTCTTCAAGTGCCTTGCCCGTTCCTCTAGCAACCGCAAGGAGTGGCTCGTCAGCTACAAAAACTGGAAGTTTAACGATATCAGATAAAAATTTATCAAGTCCTCTAATAAGCGCTCCGCCGCCAGTTAGTACGATACCAGTCTCCACGATATCACCAGCAAGATCAGGCGGCATCATCTCAAGCACGGTTTTAAGCGCATCTGCGATCTCTTTTAGTGGCTCTCTCATCGCCTCTCTTACATCTTCGCTTGTTAGCTCGACTCTACTTAAAAGACCACTTACTTGGTCGCGACCTTTTACCACTACGCTTAGCTCTTTTTCAAGCTGCACAGCAGAACCTACAGCAATCTTTATCTCCTCGCCAGTTCGCTCACCTATTAGTAGGTTATATTTCTCTTTTATGTAATTAACAATACTAATATCAATCTTATCACCAGCTGTGCGGATTGATTTTGAGATGACTAGACCGCCGAGTGAGACGACACCAATCTCAGTCGTACCGCCACCGATATCAACTACTAGGTTGCCTTGTGGCTCACGAACTGGTAAATTTGCGCCAATCGCTGCTGCCATAGGCTCTTCGATCAAAAATACCTCTCTTGCTCCAGCACTTAAGGCACTTTCTCTAACAGCCTTTCTTTCGACCTGAGTAAGTCCATAAGGAACTGAGATGATGATCCTTGGGCGTAAAAAGCTTTTTCTTTTGTGAGTCTTTTCTATAAAATAGCGTATCATACGCTCAGTCATATCAAAATCCGCAATAACGCCATCTCTCATTGGCCTTATCGCCTCGATATCTCCTGGAGTTTTTCCTACCATCTCTTTTGCAGCATGTCCGACCGCTAAAATTTTTTGTTTGCCATATTTCTCACGCCTTACCGCAACAACAGAAGGCTCGTTTATTATTATGCCTTTATCCTTTACCAAAACAAGTGTATTTGCAGTACCGAGATCTATGCCCATATCACTTGAGAAAAAACCTATAACCTGATCTAAAAACATCTATTTCCTTTACGCTATTTTCTTATCGTGCTTTATTAAAATTGGCTTTGCCTTATCTTTTACAGTCTCTTTTGAGATAACAATATCATATTCTTTTAACTCTGGTAGCTCATACATTATGTCTGTCATGAGCTCTTCCATTATACTTCTAAGCCCTCTAGCTCCGGTTTTTCTCTCAATAGCCAGACTTGCTATCTCTTCAAGTGCTTCATCATCAAATTTAAGCGTAGCACCATCAATCGCACAAAGCTTTTGATATTGTTTTAATATCGCATTTTTTGGCTCAGTTAAAATTTTTACCATATCTTCTTTTGTTATCTCATTTAGAGTAGCTACCACGTGAAGTCTGCCAATAAGCTCTGGGATGAGGCCATATCTTACAAGATCGTCTGGCTCAAGTAGGCTTAGTAAATTTTCTTTTTCGTTTTTGCCACGTTTTTCTTGGTTAAATCCAAGTACGTTTTTACCAACTCTTCTCTCGATGATATCAAGAAGTCCGTCAAATGCACCACCGCAAACAAATAAAATATTTGTCGTATCTATCTGGATGAAGTCTTGGTTTGGATGCTTTCTGCCACCTTTTGGTGGGATGTTCACGACGCTACCTTCGATGATCTTTAATAGTGCTTGCTGTACGCCTTCACCCGAAACGTCTCTTGTGATGCTTCTATTTTCACTCATTCTAGCGATCTTATCGATCTCATCTACAAAAACAATGCCCTGCTCCGCCTTTTTAACATCACCATTTGCAGCTTGCAAGAGCCTTGTAAGGATGTTTTCAACGTCCTCGCCGACATATCCAGCCTCAGTTAGGCTTGTCGCGTCACAAATCGCGATAGGCACGTCAAGAAATCTCGCCAAAGTCTGAGCCATCAATGTCTTGCCGCTACCAGTTGGACCAACAAGCAAGATGTTTGATTTTGAAATTTCGGTGTCGTCTTTTATGTCGCTTTGTTTAAAAATTCTCTTATAGTGGTTATATACGCCGACGCTAAAGACCTTTTTAGCCCTGTCTTGACCGATCACGTAGTTATCAAGTACCGCTTTTAACTCCTTTGGTGTGAGCTTTTGATACTCTATCGTTTCGTCATTTTTACTCTCTTCTACGCTAGTATCTCCATGTATCATATCGTATGCGGCTGCTATGCAGTACTCGCATATATAGGCATTTCCTTCGATATCAGCGAGTAATCTTCTCTCAGCAGACTCTGCCTCTCCACAAAAATTACACTTTCTAGCCATTAATCTCTTCCTTTTGCAAGCGGAATTCCTCTTGTCGTTTCTAATATAAATTTACACATTTTCTTTACGTTTTCGTCGCTGGTTTTTGCGATCAGCTCATTTGCTTGATCTTTTAAGCTTATGCCTTGATTAAACAAAAATTTATAAGCGCGAACCAGCTCCTCAACTTGCTCTTTGTCAAATCTGCGTCTAATGCCAACTAAATTTAAGCTTCTTATATATGCTCTGTTGCCCTCAGCTAGGCAAAATGGCACAACATCTTGACTAAGCGCGCTTGCACCTGCGATCATGCAGCTTTCACCCACTCTAACAAACTGATGAATTGGCGTAAGACCGCCCACAACAGCATAGTCGCCAAGCTCAACGTGACCTGCCAGGGTTGCGTTATTTGCCAAAATGACGTTGCTGCCTATTATACAGTCATGCGCGATGTGAGAATATGCCATGATAAAGGCATTATCACCGATCCTTGTTATACCATCGCCTTTGTGCGTGCCTGAGTTTATCGTGCAAAACTCACGTATAGTTGCGTGCTCTCCGATAATAACGCCGGTATCAATCTCATCTTTATAGCTGATATCTTGTGGGATGTCGCCTACGATCGCATAGCTAAATACACGAGAGTTATCGCCGATCTTGGTCTTGCCAAGCACCCTTGCGCCTTGTTTTATCGTGACGTTGTTGCCAAGGACCGCATCTTTACTTACAAATGCATAAGCCTCGATATTTGCGTCATCTCCAATGATCGCTCCATCTTCTATAACGGCTGTTTGGTGGATATTTTTCATTGTCTCTCTTTTTTTTAAAGCCTATTTATCTACTATCATCGCTTTTAGTTCAGCCTCAGCGCAAAGTGCGTCATCTACATATGCCTTACCTTCAAGCACCCAGATATTTCCCTTGTGCTTTAGCACATTTAGTCTATACTCTAGCCTATCTCCAGGACGGACTGGATGGCGAAATTTTGCTCCGTCTATGCTCATAAAATAGACTACTTTATTTTCAATGCCAGCTTGATGCTCGTCGCTCATACTCTTAAATGCTAGCACGCCGCCAGCTTGCGCCATGCCTTCGATTATCATTACGCCAGGATATATCGGATGGCCCGGGAAGTGCCCCTGAAATATCGGCTCACCAATGGTTACATTTTTGTAAGCTACGATATTCTTAGCTGGCTCTAGCTCGACAACTCTATCTATAAGTAAAAATGGAAATCTATGTGGGAGAATTTTTTGAATTTCTACGACGTCTATCACGTTTTAGCCTTAGTAATGTAAATTTGTGGCGATTGTAACAAATTTATACTAAGAAAAAAATTATTAGCCTCTTTTAAAAATCTCTAAATTTCGCCTTATGTGGCAAAAATTTAATTCACTGCTTTAAGATAAATTTTATAAACTCACCTTTTAGTCTAAAACCAAAATTTCTTCGCTATCGTTATAAAAAACAGCCTTTGCGTAAATTTCGTAGCTGCCCTTTTTGACCTCGTCTAAGATGACGATAGGATTTTGCGAAAATTCTCCGCTTATATCACGGCGAAATTTCAGCTCCTTACCAAGCTCAAGCGGTCTTTTGCAAAGCTCATCCACGCTTTTAAATTTGCTATTTGTAAATTTATTAAAGCGCTCTATGCCCATAAATATCGCGCCCTCTTTTAGTTCATCGTCCATCTCGCAGTCACGTTCTACGTTAAGCTTTAAATTTTCTCTTTTAAAACCAGAGTAAAGCACAAAGTAGCTCGGTGTCACATGACCTTCAAATTTTACATAAGCACGTAAAAGTCTATAGTTTAAAAATCGCCTCCTAAAAAGGTGAAATTTCTCTCCTCTCGCCTCGCACTCGCGCACCTTTTTATAAAGCTCAAGCCTCGCTTCTATGCTGCCATAAAGCGCCCTTGCGTGTAGTTCGCTCATTAGCTCACTTTGAGGTAAATTTTGCGAGTCCCTCTGTTTTTTTAGCGCAAAGACGCAACCACAGTAGTTTTGGTGATAGAGCTTGTCTTTTTTAGCGAGGATAAACTGCTCGCTTGTACCGCCATTTTTTCTATAATCAACTGCAACGGCCTCCAAATTTGAGCCAGCCACCGCCTCATCAAGCGCCTTTTTAAGCTGAGTAAAGTCCTTTTTTGGACTCATCAAAAGTGTCGTCGTTATCTTACTAAGACCTAGCTCAAGTGCCTTTTTAGCAGAGTCTTTCATACGAAAATCAAAACAGTATTCGCACCTTTTGCCCTTTTCTGGCTCATTTTCAAGCCCCTTTGTGCCACCAAGCCACGCTTCGTAGTCATACTCGCCGCATATTAGCTCGATGCCAAGCTTCTCGCAGCTTCGCTTCACGTCCTCAAAACGCAGTAAAAATTCGCTATACGGATGTATGTTTGGATCATAAAAATAGCCTACTATTCGTTCATTTGGATAGTCTTTTCGTAGGCGTCCTAAAAAGTAGTGGCTATCGACCGAGCAGCAGATGTGAACTATCAAATTTGACCTTTTTTGCTTGCATTATATCAAAGTTTACCGTCATAAAATTTAGCCGCGTCAATGTATTTTTTAAGGACATTTTGGCTTACTAGGTCATCAAATTTACCAAAAGCCATTTGATTGCCTGACTCGATTATAAGTACTTTTTGCGCTATCTTCATCGCACTTAAAATATCATGCGTTATGAAAATTATACTGATCTTTTCATCTAAGCTTAAAAGCAAATTTATGATCTTTTGCTTTATCGCATTGTCAAGCCCGCTTGTTATCTCGTCGCAGATTAAAATTTTTGGCTTTGAAAGAAGAGCTAGCAATATCCCAATCCTTGTCGCCTCGCCACCACTTAGCTGAGAGGGAAATTTCTCTAAAATTTCATCTTTTAAATTTAAATTTGCCAGAAGCTCTTTAAGCTCATTTTTGCTAAAGCTAAGCTTGAGATATGATCTCACGTGAGCGATAGCTGTTTTTACCTTAAGCGCTGGGTTTAGCGCTTGTTTTTGGTTTTGTAAGATATATCTGATATCTTTTTTGAGCTCATTTTTGTCCGTGATCTCCTCATCGTTTATATAAATTTTGCCCCCACTTTTTGGCTCACTGAATGATATGAGCTTTGCAAGTGTGCTTTTGCCACTGCCGCTTTGGCCCAAAATGGCTAAATTTTCGCCATCATCAAGCTCAAAATTTATCCCATTTAAAAGTTGTAAGGTTTCACTTTTTGCATTAAAATGCTCCTTAAAGCTTAAACTTTTTGAGACGTTTTCAAGCCTTATTTTCACACATTTCCCTTTAAATTTAGCCGCCCATCTCTCATCTGCCAAATCTCATCACTAAGATAGTTTGTCAGCGCCTCATCATGCGAGACAAAGATGACACTTATCTTGCCTTTTAGGCTCTCTAAGATGCCTGATACTTGGCCTCCGCTAATGCTATCAAGCCCACTTGTTATCTCGTCGCAGATTAAAATTTTTGGCTTCAGGCAAAGTGCCAGAGCTATCTGCACGCGGCTCGCCTCGCCACCACTTAGTTCGTATGAGTATTTGTGCCAGATGAGATTTGCATTACCCAGCCCAAACTCCCTAAAATAAGCAAATGCAAGCTCTTTATTTGATTTATTATCGCCGCCAAGATAGGCGTTGAAGTGATCGCCGACGTTTAAGAGCGGATGAAGGCTAGCAACGGAGTTTTGAAAGATGAGCGCGGCGACCTTTCTTCGGTGCTCTTTTAGCTCATTTTGGCTAAGTTTTAAGATATCTTTTTTATAAATGCTAAATTTATCTGCCCTCACTCTAAAATCATCATCAAAAAGCCTTATTAGGCTCTTTGCAAAGAGTGATTTACCACTGCCACTTGCACCTGTGATACCTATAAATTTACCCTCACTCATAGTAAAATCAAGCTCATGCAAAAGCTTCTTATCCTTATAAAAAACGTTTAAATTTTTAATCTCTATCATATTTTTATATTGCCATTTTTTGAATTTGATGTGATAATCGAGGTTGCGAGAATGAGCAAAAAGAGCGTCACGCCAGGGAAAAGCACCATCCACCAAGAGCCAAGGAAAAGTGCTTCTTTACTCTCATTTAGCATGATGCCAAGGCTTATCTTGTTCGCGTCGCTGCCCACGCCAAAAAAGCCAAGTGTGGCCTCCATGACGACTGCGTTTATCGCGTTTATGCCAAAGATACTAACTATTAGATGCTTTAAATTTGGCAAAATTTCAAAGCAGATCAGGCTAAATTTACCAGCTCCATTTATCACGGCTTGCTCGGCGTAGTCGCACTTTTTATTAAGTCTAAAATTTTGCATAAAAACTTTTGCGCCTTGCATAAAGGAGCAAATGGCGATGATAAAAGAGGTTATAAGCAGATCTCCGCTACTAAATGAGCTAAAAAGCATGATAAAAACGATGTTTGGGATACTTAAAAAGGCATCAAGTCCCTTATCAAAAAGGCTCTCGCAAACCCTGCTCTTGCTCGTGCCAAAATATGCATATATGAGTGAGAAAAGCGTCGTTAAAAAGCCAGCTAGCAGTAAGATAAGAAGCGAGTTTTTAAGCGCGTAGGCAACTCTTATGAGATTGTCCCTGCCTAGGATATCAGTGCCAAAGATGTGCTCGCTACTTGGGGCTAAATTTACCGCCATAAAGTCAGTAAAATTTGGCTCAAATTTAGAAAAAAATGGCGTCACAAAAGCAAATGTTACAAGCGCTAAAAAGACAAAACAGGCTAAGAAAAATATGACTTTTCTCATAAATTTCTTTTATCTGCCAAGATGGCGAAAATTTTAGCCAGTAAATTTGCAAAAACAACAAAAACAGCCGTTAGCAAAATGGTCGCAAGTGCGACTGGATAGTCTTTGGCGATCACCGCATCAAGGCTAAGCTTGCCTATGCCTGGAAATGAAAAAATGCTCTCGATGACGTATGATCCAGCAAAAACGCCGGCCACAAGGGTTGCAAAATAATAGACTATATCGGTGCTTGCGTGCTTTATGGCAAAGAGATAAATTTTGCCGCGCCCCAAACCTCTAGCGTGAGCTGTCTGGATAAAATCAGCGTTTAGGCTTTGATTTAGCCTGTCTCTTACAAATTTCACGTTTGCGCCAAGGTGTGGCAAAATGATGGCAAGCGTTGGCAAGATGATAAATTTAGCTCCGACGCCGCTAGATCCTAGTTCGTTTGCCCCAGAGCTTGGAAGCACGTTTAGATATACACTAAAGATCGCTATAAGCACGAGAGCTACGTAAAAATGCGGCAGTGAAGCCAGTAAAAATGAGCTAAAATTTATAAAGATATCGGCAAATTTATTCTTATAAATGGCGCTTAAAAATCCTAAGAAAAATGATAAAAAAACTATCAGAAAAAACGAAGCAAAAAATAAAATAAGCGAGTTTAAAAGCCTCTCTTTAATGAGCAAAAAAACGCTTGCCCCACTTACAAAGCTAGTGCCAAAATCCCCTGTCACAAAGTGAGTCAGCCATCTAAAATACTGCACAAAAAAGCCATCTTTTAGCCCCAAATTTTCTAAAATTTGCTCTTTTATAGCAACGCTTAGCGCTTCACTTCGCAAAAATATCGCGTCAGTGACATTGCCTGGCAAAAAATATATGAGCAAAAATAGAAAAAATGAGATGAAAAACAGTAATCCAAGGCTTGAGATCGCTGTTTTTAAAATGGCTCTAAACAAAGTTTTTATCCACTATTTTACTTGCCACTCTCTTATGTTCCATAAAAATCCAGCCCCATGGTGACCTAAAATTTGAGTCTTGATGCCTGAAATTTTATTGTTAAAGACGAGCGGATAGTCAAGATAGGCTATGAAAATATAAGGTGGATTTTCAAAAAGCGCTTTTAGAAATTCTTTGTAGTATTTTTTTCTAAGCTCCACATCCTTTGTATATCTTGCATTTTTTAGGGCAAGATCGACATTTGCGTCTTTGTAGTGGTTAAAATTCCAGCCATTTTCATTTATGCTCACATCGGCAAATCCACCAAAGATCCTATACGTGTGAAAATCTGGGTCAAACGGGCTTCCCCAGCCAATAATAAAGCTATCAACCTCGCTTATGCTAAAGGCTGTTCTTGGCTTTGCGTAGGCCTTGGCTCTCACGCCAAATTTATTTAGCTCACTGCTTAAAATTTTGGCTAGATTGACCCTTAAGATGTCGTTATTAAAGGCATAGATATCAAAGCCAAGCTCCTTGCCGTCTTTCTCGAAAAAGCCAGCCTTGTTTTTCTTAAAGCCACTCTTTTCAAGCAGCTCCCTAGCCTTTTGCAGATCGTAGCTAAATTTAAACTCGCCGTCGTTTGCAAAGCTTTTTTCTATTGGATTATTCGCCACACTTGCATATCCGTGAAATAAATTTTTAACTATCTCATCTTTATTTACCGCGTAGTTTAGGGCTATCCTTACATTTTTATCTTGAAAAAGAGGATCTTCAAAGTTAAACATCAGCGCTCTATAGTCCGCACTTTTAAACTTAAGCAGGCTAAGCTTTTTATCATCTTTTATGAAATTTACGCCAGTTGGAGAGATGAGTGCGACATCTATCTCGCCACTTTTAAGCCCAACGAGCCTTAAATTTTCATCACCAACAATTTTAAAAAATACCCTTTTTATCTTTGGCTCGCCCTTGTAAAATTTCTCATTTGCCACAAATTCCAAGCTCTCATCTTTTTTCCACTTTACAAGCTTGTATGCGCCAGTTCCTACTGGAGCCTCATTAAATTTATCGGTTGAGATATCTTTGCCCTTTAAAATGTGCTCAGGCAAAACACCAAAACTAAGTGCATCAAGAAATGGCGGAAACGGCTCATTAAGCGTAATCTTTACTTTGTAATCGCCTAAAATTTCAACGCTTTTTACGACTTCATAATTTGAGATAGCAGGCGCGTTTAGCTTCTTATCTTGAGCCGCTTCAATGGTAAATTTCACATCTTTTGAGCTAAATTTTACCCCGTCATGCCAAAAGGCATCATCTCTTAGCTCAAAAATATACTCCAACCCATCGTTGCTTACTTGCCAAGACTTCGCAAGCTCTGGCACGACATGGCTATTTTCATCGTGGCTTGTAAGGCCAGAGAAAACCAACGAAAGCGTAGGATCGTGATCCTCGTCGTAAAGTGGATTTATACGAGGTGTTTGCTCCTCGATAGCGACCACGACTTTGCTCTCGTTTGCGTAAAGGCAAACGCCAAATAACAAGAAAAATACGAATAAAATTCTCTTCATCACTGCATCCTTTGTTTAAAAAGTATTTGTGAAATGGTAATACGAATTTTATAAAAGTATTATTAACTAAAATGTAAATTTACGCGTCTAAAAATTTGGAAATTTCTAACTAGAATTTAACCTTATTTAAAGTAAAATCAAAGTTTATTTTAGATCACTTCAAGGTAAAAATTTAAATGAATAAAAATAAAAAAATAGCTCTAATTTCAGGCATAAGTTTAGTTTCACTTTTACTTATTTACACGCTTCTTGGCTTTTTTGGTGTTCCTTATGCTATCAAAAATATTGCTCCAAAGTATCTAAAAGACTACAACGCAACACTTTTTGTGAAAGAGGCTAAATTTAATCCATTTACTTTTGAGCTAAACGCTACAAATGCTGAGCTAAACAGCACTTCGCCACTTTTTAGCACAAAGCAAGTCGATGTCAAGCTAAAGCCATTTTCTATCTTTAAAAAATTAGTTGAAGTTGATATTTTTAGGCTTCAAGAGCCAAATGTCAAAATTTTACGAGATAAAAATTCAAAATTTAACTTTAGTAATTTTATAAGCGACGATAACGCAACTACCGAAGATAACAGTACTAGCTCTATAAATTTTGCCCTAAATAACGCAAAAATCATCAAAGGCTCATTTTCATATAGCGATCAAAACCTCACAAATCCATTTAACGTAAATTTTGACGATATAAACTACGAGCTAAGCTCGCTAAATACTAAGAAAAATAGTGCAGGCAGCCATATTTTTGACTCAAACTCAAGCCTAGCTCACAAGATCGATCTAAATGGCGAAATCAAGCTAAATCCACTAAAAATCGAGGGCAATATCAGCATAAAGGATTTTAGTATCGATCCAGTGGCGATTAGCTTTATCGATAACGACACACTAAATCTTAAAAATGCGGTCATAAATTTAGGAATAAATTACGCTTTAATTGCCGACGAGAACGCTACAAATATAAATTTAAAAGACAGCTTTTTAAATGTAAAATCACTAAATTTAAACGAGGCTGAAAATGAGATAAGCCTTGGGGAACTTGATCTGCCAAAATTTGACCTAGATAGCAAAATAGCCGACAAAACAGATGCTACCATAAATTTAAGCGCCATAAATTTAAACGATATTGCCTTTAAAAGTGCGGTATCAGCGAGCTTAAAAGAGCTAAATTTAAAAGATATCTCACTTCTTGCAAATTTAAACGCAAAGAGCGAACTGGACGCCAAAGCGGAGCTAAAAAATATAAGCGCAAGCAGCCTAAAGGTAGATGAGGTCAGTAAAAATTTAGCTACATTAAAAGACCTCAATGCTTCAAATTTAAAGGCAAATTTGCTAAATGAAAAGATCGAGCTTAGCCTTGAAAAAACTGCGCTTAGTGGCATAAATGCACCACTTAGCAAGGATGCGACCACAAACGTAACAAACATACAAATTTTAGGCACAAGTTTTACACAAGATAGCAACAAAAGTGAGGCTAGTGTTAATGAGCTTAATGCAAATGGCATAAATTTAAAAGCTAAAAACAAGGAAATTTTAAATGTGACAGAAGTCATTGCAAAGAGCATAGGCTTTGATATCTTAAAAACAGCTCTAAATATCGCTAGCATTGATGTAAATAAACCTAAATTTACTTCTGAGCTAAGTGATAATGGGCTAAGCGCCATAAACGAGCTAGGACTTGGCGAAGAAAAACCAACAAAAACAGCCAAAAAAGTATCAAAAGATGAGAAAAAAATGCAGAGCAAAGCTGCTTCAAAAATCAAAGATAGCGAGTTTAAATTTGATATAAAAAATATCAATGTAAATAACGCCGATATCGCTTTAATACACCTTTTTGAAGGCGAGAAGATCGCTCATAAATTTGATAATCTATTTATAAAAGTTGCGAATTTAAGTAGTGATTTTAGTAGGCCATTTGATACAAAAGTGGATATGAAAAGCTCACAAAAGCTAAACCTCAATGTAGACTCAAAGATCAAGATCAAGCCACTTGACGTAAATGCAAAAATCAAACTAAATGATACAAATTTGCCAAAGTATTTTGCCTACGCAAAGCCGTTTTTAGAAGCAAATCTTGCTAGTGGAGAAATGAGTGCTGATGCCGAGCTACACTACGCAAAAGATGCTAAAGCAAACGCAAAAATCAGTATAAAAAATATCGCCTTAAACGACAAAGACCACGAAAAGCTTTTTGCATTTAAAAGCTTGAATATAGATAAAATTTCATTTTTCAAAAACGACCTAGAACTATCTGGCGTAAGCTTAAACTCGCCTTTTATCAAAGCTCATCTAAGCAAAGAGCGAGAATTTAACCTAAGTAAAATCGTAAAAGAAGATAAAAGCAAAGCCCAAAGCGAGCAAAAAACTGAGAGTAAAAAAGCAGCCAGCAAAAAAGACGATGAACTAAATTTCAGTGTTAAAAATTTCTCACTTAACAACGGCGAGGTTGATTTCTCAGACGCATCTTTATTTATGCCATTTGCTACAAAAATTTCAAATCTAAATGGCAAGCTAACTGACATCGATAAAAAACGTCCAAGTTCGGGTGAGTTCAAAGGCACAGTTGGCAGAAATGGCTTTTCTCAGATTACAGCAAAATTATTTCCTTTTGAATTAAAGCAAAATACCGACATTAAGCTAGATTTTAAAGACATCGATCTAATCGACATAACACCATATAGCGGACAATTTTTGGGCTATAAAATAAAAAAAGGTAAGTTAAATTTAAATCTAAATTATAGCGTTGTTGATTCAAAACTAAATGGTTCAAATCTTATAAATTTTGACACACTCACACTTGGAGAAAAGGTCGATTCAAAAGATGCTGTAAATTTGCCACTTTCGCTTGCTATATCGATATTAAGCGATCAAAATAATCAAATAAATATTGACCTGCCAGTTGAAGGAAATTTAGACGATCCTGACTTTAAATATGGTGGCGTCATTTGGGCTGCTGTTAAAAAACTCTTTGCAGACATTACGTTAGCTCCGTTTAGATTTTTAGGTAATGCTCTAGGGCTTGGCAGCAAGGATCTTAGTTCTATTGATTTTCTTGCTGGAAGTAGCGAGCTAATAAGCTCAGAAGCACCAAAAATAGCTGATTTTATAAAATTAACTACTGCAAAGCCTATGATGAAACTTAGCATCACACCTACTTACTCCGAGATAGATGTGCTCTACTTTAAAGAAAAAAAGCTTGATCAAAAGATAAATCAAATAATCGCCTCAAGTGGCAAAGATTATATTACCGTGCTAAATTCTCTCGTTCCAAACGCTAAAGACAAAAGCGATAAAGCCTTAAGAGAAGAGGCAATAAAAGCTATCGAAGTGGATAAGGAAAAACTAGTTGAGCTAGCAAATGAGCGTGCAAATACAGTAAAAGAAGCACTCATAAAGGCTGGGCTTGAGACTGGCCGCATAAATATAAATGATGCAACAAGCTCAGAACCTAAGCAAAACACCTACACAAGCGTGCTTATGGGAGTAGCGAACTAAATTTCATTTATCTCGCTACTTCTTGCGTTGTAAACAAACCAGCTAAGAAGCATAAGCATCATAAATGCGCCAAAAACTAGGCTTGCGTAAAAATATAAGCTAAAGCCTTCGCCTAGTAAGTTTGCATTGTGAAGAGCGATCATAACGCCAGCAAGTGAAATTAAATAGCCAATTAGCTTGATGATGAAAATTTTAGGATTTACAAGGATCAGCAAAAGGCCGAAAAGTATGATGCCAAGGGCTATTTGTAAATTTGAAACGTCAGCTTGAGCGCTTGAACCAAATGTCAAAAAACCAAGCAAAAATATGACTAAAACCATCAAAACAGCATAAACTGCCCTGCTTCGTCCAAAGCCGTACATAAAGCAAACAAAGCCTTTGTTATGTTTGTTGTAGTCCATTTTTCGCTCCTATGTAACAAGTTTTTGTATTTTAATGCCAAATTCTTAAATAAAGGCTTTAATCTGAAATTTCACTCAATTTAGTTAATATTTCACATCTTAAAAAAGGAGTAAAAATGCCTTATGTTAATATCAAAATAGCAGGTCCAGAGCCGACAAAAGAACAAAAAGATCAAGTCTTTAAAGAGGTGACTGAGACGCTTGTAAGAGTACTTGGCAAGAAAAAAGAGGCGGTGATGATTTTCATAGAAACTCACGATGCTAGCAACATCGGCGTAGGTGGCGAAAGCGTAGAAGATAAGAGAAAGGGGATAAAATGAGCGAATTTAGTAAAGCAGATATTGAACGAAAAATAACACTTGAAGTTGGTGACAAGGCGCCAGAGTTTGAAGCACTAAATCAAGACGGTATAAAGGTCGCACTAAAGGACTTTATAGGCAAAAATGTGGTGCTTTACTTCTACCCAAAGGACAACACTCCGGGCTGCACAACTGAGGCTTGCGAATTTAGCGCAAACTACGATCAGTTCATCAAAAATGATACCGTCATCATCGGCGTTAACCCAGATAGCGTGAAATCACACGTTGGCTTTATAGCAAAGCAAAATTTAAAGCACATTCTATTAAGTGATGAGGATAAAGAAATTTCAAAGCTTTATGGCGTTTGGCAGGTCAAGAAAAACTACGGTAAAGAGTATCTTGGCATCGTTAGAAGCACCTTTGTGATCGGCAAAGACGGCAAGATCGCTAAAATTTACAAAAGCGTAAAAGCCAAAGACCACGCCGCAAAAGTGCTAGCTGATCTAGCAAAATAAGGAGCAAAGATGAAGCTTATAAAAATGCTAATTTTAAGTGCGTTTTTCGTGCTAAATTTATCAGCACTGACTGAAGGCGTGGAGTATCAAACTCTAGCAAAACCGCTTAATGTGCCTAAAAACTCAGTCGTCAAGGTCTTTAGCTATGACTGCCCTCACTGCTATAAATTTGACCGAACGATCACAAGAAAGCTGATGTCAAAGCTTGACGGGGTTAAATTTATCCCATATCACCTAAGCACCAAAGGCAAGCTTGGCGAGACAACAAGTAAAATTTTCGCCGCTCTTATATCGATAGATGAGGCAAATGGCACTGATCTACTAAGCGATGAGTCAAAATTTAAGCAAGCAAAATTTGCGATCTATAAAGCAAGACATGATGAAAAAGATGATTTTAGTGATGGCAAAGACAAAGAGAAATTTATAAATTTAGCCCTTAAAGCAGCTCACGTGAGCAAGGACGACTACGAAAAAGCACTAAATAGCGAAAGAGCAAAAGAGCTTTTAGACGCATGGTTCGCCTCTTATGATGTGGCAAGTATCAGCGGTGTGCCAGCTTTTGTAGTAAGCGGCAAATACTTAATAAACTTAAGCGCAGCTTCATCAATCGATGAGATGGCAAAGATCATACAAGAGCTTTTAGATAAGTAGTTTTGGCGGGTAATATCTGCAAATTTTGGTCTTAGAAATGTAAATTTAAAGCAATTTTAGATAAACTCAGACCAAAATTTCTAAGAAAAAAGAAAGGTTTAACAATGAATGCTTCAGAATTTATCTGGATGGATGGAAAACTAGTTAAATGGGACGATGCAAAAGTACACGTTCTAACTCACTCTTTGCACTACGCTAATGCCGTATTTGAAGGCACAAGAGCTTATAAAACAAAAAAAGGTCTAGCTATTTTTAGACTTCAAGATCACACAAAAAGGCTTTTAAGATCAGCAAAAATGACTGTTTTAAATGTACCTTATACCGAGGAAGAGCTTGAAAAAGCGCAAATAGAGCTTCTTCGTGCAAATAAATATAATGGCAATGTTTATATCCGCCCACTTATATTTTTAGGATACGGCGTAATGGGTGTAGCTCACACAAAAGCACCGGTGCAAACTGCTATCGCTTCATGGGAATGGGGTGCTTATCTTGGCGATGAAGGCCTAGAAAAAGGCATCAGAGTTAAAATTTCAAGCTTTGCCAAACTCGCACCTGCTGCTCAAATGAATAGAGCAAAAGCTAGCTCAAACTACCTAAGCTCACAAATGGCAAACTACGAGGCAAAAGAGGCTGGATACGACGAGGCGCTACTTCTTGATAGCGAAGGCTTTGTGGCTGAGGGTCCAGGCGAGTGCTTCTTTATCGTTGAAAATGGCGTTTTAATCACTCCTCCAAACGACAACAGCCTACTTAGCATCACTCAAGATACAGTCATAAGACTTGCTCACGATCTTGACATAGAAGTAAGAAGAGAGCGCATCACAAGAGATCAGGCTTACACAGCTGACGAGGCGTTTTTCACAGGCACAGCAGCTGAAGTAACACCGATAAATAGCATAGATAACCGCATCATTGGTAACGGCGCTAGAGGCGAAGTGACAAAGAGACTACAAAAAGCTTATTTTGACGTAGTTTATGGACTAAATAAAAAATATGAATCATTTTTAACATATATTTAAAAATTTAAAGGAACGAAATGCCCGCTGATTTAAACGATTATTTCAATAAAAAAAAGCCAGGTAATGACAACAGAGGCTCAGGTCAAAATAGCGACAAAGAGCCGCCTTTCAAAAAGGACTTTAAAATGCCAAATTTACCAAGTGGTTTTGGTAAATTTGGAGCACTTGCCTACATTGTAATTGCGATTATTGCTATTTTTGCTATCACTCAGCCATTTAAAGTGATTCACTCAGGCGAAGTTGGCATTAAGTCTACAGCAGGTAAATATGAACCAAATCCTTTGCAACCAGGCTTTCACTTCTTTTTACCTTTTATCCAAGATATCATCATCGTGGACACCAGAGTTAGGATCATAAACTATACTTCTGGCGAGGATATGGGCGAATCAATGCAAAAATCATATCAAGGCGTTGGCGCTGGAATTTTACGTAAAAATTCTATTTCAGTACTTGATGCTAGAAATTTACCAGTTAGCATTGATATTACTGTGCAATACCGTTTAAATCCAGAAAATGCCCCTCAAACTATTGCCTCTTGGGGTCTTAGCTGGGAGAGCAAGATAGTTGATCCTGTCGTTCGTGACGTGGTTCGCAGTATCGCTGGTAAATACACAGCAGAAGAGCTTCCAACAAAAAGAAACGATCTAGCAAGACAAATCGATGATGGCATAAGAAAAGATATCGACTCTCAGCCAAATAAGCCAGTTGAGCTTTTAACAGTGCAGCTTCGTGAGATCATCTTGCCTTCAAAGGTAAAAGAGCAAATTGAGCGCGTCCAAATCGCAAAACAAGAGGCTGAGAGAACAAAATACGAAGTAGAAAGAGCAAATCAAGAAGCCTTAAAACAAGCTGCACTTGCAGAAGGTACCGCTAAAGCTGCGATCATTGAAGCAAAAGGTAAGGCTGATGCCATTAAAATCGAGGCTGACGCAACCGCTTATGCAAATAAAGAGGTTGCAAAAAGTGTCGATCAAAATCTACTAAATTTAAAGCAGATCGAGACGCAAAACAAATTTAACGAGGCTCTAAAAGAAAACAAAGATGCTAAAATTTTCTTAACACCTGGTGGAGCTGTGCCAAATATCTGGTTAGATGCAAAAGATAAAGCAAGAGCTAGCTCAGTAAGCGAGAGGTAAAAATGAATAGCGTAACAAAAAGTATAGACTGGCAAAAGGTTGGTGGATTGCTTCCAGTAGTGGTTTGCGATCATGCCACAAACGAAGTTTTAATGCTTGCTTACATGAACGAAGAAGCATTAAATTTAAGTCTATCTAGCCGTTACGCTCACTACTTTTCACGCACCAAAAATAGAATTTGGAAAAAAGGCGAAGAAAGTGGCAATACTCAGGAGATAAAGGCTGCTTTTTTAGACTGCGACAACGATACTTTGCTTTTAAAGGTGATTCAAAACGGCGGCATAGCTTGTCACACTGGAGCAAGGTCGTGCTTTTTTAATGAAATAAATTTGCATGACGGCAAAATTTTAGATACAAAAGTTGAAGTCAAAAAAATAAATTATGGTATGCTTGATGAGCTTTACCATGTGATAGAAGATAGGAAGCTAAATGCTAACCCTGAAACTTCATATGTGGCAAGTCTTTTTAAAAAAGGCGAAAATCAAATTTTAAAGAAAGTTGGCGAAGAGGCTGGCGAATTTATAATGGCCGCAAAGGATCTTAGTTTCGCAGAAAACTCAAAGCAAAATGAGCAAAAAGCAAAAGATGATCTGATCTATGAAGCAGCCGACCTTTGCTTTCATGCACTTGTAGCACTTTCAGCCCATAATATCCATCCAGATGCTGTAAAAAACGAACTTGCAAGGCGTTTTGGTATGAGCGGCATTGAAGAGAAAAGATCGCGAGATGTTAAATAGCATTAAGCACAACTTGCTTTTTGTATTGCAAAATGCAAAGCTCATTGATTTTCTAACCTATGGCTGGATATTTTTAGCATTTATACTAATTGTGCTTTTAGGAATTTTTATCGCGATAAAGTCGTGGTGGCAGATAGGATTTTTATTTATTTTGGCTGGTTTTTTTGGACTTTTTGTAGGTAATTACTACGCGAACAAATATATAAATGAAAATTTAAGACCAGTTAGCATAAGCAAAATAACCACCAAGCAGCTTCAATATGTCGATGCGTTAATGGTCAATTTTAATATTACAAATAATTCAAATAATGCACTTAGTGTCTGTAAAATCGAGCTTAACTTCTATCTAAGCTCAAGGCAAAATACGAAAGATTTTTTTAACTCGCTTAATCCATTTGCTAGAAAAAGAATCATCTTAAACGAGGAATTTTTGCCAAAGCAAAGCATTGAAGTTAAAGAATTTGTCAATGATTTCGCATTTATAGACTACAATATCTCTAAAAAAGTGGAGTGTTTTTGATGAGCTCAGCATATTTTACGATCGTTCATATTATCGTTCTTTTTGCGATCGCTCTGCTTTCTATTTTGTTTCTTGTTCTTTCACTTAGAGCTGAGCGAAAGTTATTTTTATCACTATTTTTTACAAACATTCTAGTCTCAACCACACTTGCTGTTTTTTTAATGCTAGTGCTTGACAAATATACAAAAAAAGGCATGCTCGAAAATGTAAAAAGTGAGCGAATTTTACGAAATGAGAGTATTGTTTTTAAGGGGCAAGTGAGAAACATCGGTAAATTTACAATTAGCAACTGCACGCTGACAGTCAAACTAATCAACCAACCGCTAAATAAAAATGACCTTGGCGGCGAAGCATTTTTTAAGCCAAGTGGACTTTCATTTTTCTCATGGGTTCTTGGCACAGATAAGGAAGAGAGGCCAAATACAGTTGAATATAAATTTGATGTAGCCAAAAATTTACCAAAGCAAAAAAGCACACCATTTACCGTATATATGCCATATCCGCCTTACTTTAAAAATGGTATGAATATCACTAAGTTAAATTGCTACTAATGTCTCTAAATATGATTGGATGTATCAATACAATTAGAAATTTTTACTGCCAAATCCTAAAATGTGCAAAGTATATCAAGCAATCTACCTAGCTTTTGCATATCCTTTAAAAAAAGATCATTTGGCTTTTGCGTAAAATCCTTGGCCTCGTCAAGCATTTTTGGATCAGTGATGTTGTAGTCAAACTCTTTTTTTAATATCTTTGCGCCTTTTTTATAAAAGAAATTTGCTTCAATAAAGCTTGCAAAAAAGCTGTCATCTCTTAAATAATAGTTAGTAGCTGCCTTCACAAAGATAGGTTTTTGTACCAAAAATTCACTACAAACACCGTTTTTGGCGCTAAATTTGACACTTTCAAGCACATCTACCCTAATCTCGTAAAATCTGATCTCGTTAGCTTTTTTAAGAGCCAAAACATCGCTTACTTCATTTAAATTTATAGAAACGTTGTCCGCCTCAAGCACATTTATAAAACCTTTTGCAAGAGAGTAAGCTTTAGATGTTTTGTTTTGATTTATAAAATTTACCACACCAAAAAATGGCACACTAGCATTTTGTTCTATAAAATTTTGAACGGTTTTTATTTGCAGCTGCTGTTTTGCGCCATTTATCTCATAGTAGCTTACGTAAATAGAAATTTCATCTTTTTTGCTTGGATTCTTTTGTGAACAACCGCTAAAAAATAGCGCAACAAGCAAAAAAATGGCTAAATTTTTCACTTTATGAAATAGTCACCATCAAAGCTCACAAGCGAATATTTTCGCTCATTGCCGATACTTTCTTTAAGTTCGTCTATGCTTAAAAATTCTAAGCTATCTGCACCGATATATTCTCTTACTTCTTCTGCACTTTTTTTAGAGCTTATTAACTCTTCAAAACTTGGTGTATCAATACCATATCGCTCAGGGTATTTAAGCTCAGGACAAGCGACTCTAAAATGAATCTCTTTAGCACCCGCATGTCTTAAAAGATCAACCACCTTTTTTGAAGTAGTACCGCGAACTATACTATCATCGATAACAACGATGCTTTTACCTTTTAGAACCGATGACATCGGGTTAAGTTTTAGCTTAACCTTTAAATTTCTCATCTCTTGGCTTGGCTCGATGAAGGTTCTACCAACATAGTGGTTTCTGGTGATAGCTAGCTCAAAAGGGATCTTGCTCTCATTTGCATATCCAAGCGCTGCTGGTACTCCGCTATCTGGTACAGGTACGACAAAATCTGCTTTAATTTTGCTCTTCTTAGCTAGTACTTCACCCATTTTTTTTCTAACTTCATATACGCTTTTACCTTCTATCACGCTATCTGGACGTGCGAAATAGATATATTCAAATGCACAAATTCTAGGATCTGGATCATAAATTTGAATGCTTTGAAACTCACTTTTTCCATGTTCAAAAACTATCATCTCACCAGGTCTAATATCTCTTATAAAGCTAGCCCCCACAAGATCAAAAGCGCAAGTCTCGCTAGCTACGATATATCCACCATCTTTTAGCTTGCCAAGACTTAGTGGCCTAACACCCCAGCGATCTCTTATGGCAAAGGTTTTATGGCGTGATTGGATAAGCAGACAATAAGCGCCTTTTATCTTATCAAGTGCCGCGATAATACGGTCCTGCAAGTGTTTGCTATGGTTTCTTGCGATTAGATGTATGATATTTTCAGTATCCATATTTGTCTGAAATATCGCACCATCCTTAATAAGCTCATCTCTAACCTCATCTTTATTTACCAAATTTCCATTATGGACGATTGAAATTTGTCCCAAAGAGTAGTTAGCGGCTATTGGCTGGGCGTCACGACCTGAGTTTTTACCAGCCGTTGCATAGCGGTTGTGACCGATCGCCATATCGCCTTTTAGTGATTTTAAAATTTCTTCATTAAAAACCTCTGTAACTAGGCCATTACCCTTGTGAGTAGAAATTTCTCCGTCATCACAAACGCTAATACCACTTGCCTCTTGCCCACGATGCTGCATAGAAAATAACGCATAATAGGCAGTTTTTGCTGCATCTTTAGAATTTATAATACCAACTATTGCACACATTTTTTTCCTTTAGTTTTCATCATCTTTGTAAATTTCAAGAACATTTTTGTAGTTAAACTTGATCTCATCGCCAGCATTTAAACAGCCTTTTGTAAATGGCTCATTGTCTAAAATACCGGTAAATTCGCCGTTATTTGTCTCGCTAACGACCACCCACATGCGCTCAACCTGAGCAAACTCATCATCTTCAAATCTAAATATAAGCTTTACTATATCGCCAGTTCTTAAATTTTGGCGCTTTTGGCGCTCTGGCAGGTAGAATTTATTACCAAATTCTAGCCTATAGCTCTCTATATCATCAAGCTCAAATTTAATCATCAAGCCCTAAACTATCGTCTATCGAGTAAAGGCCACTATTTTGATCTTTTAGCCAAATGGCAGCCCTGATCGCACCCTTTGAAAAGGTTGCCCTACTCGTTGCGGTGTGATTTAGCTCGATAAATTCGCCGTCATTATAAAAGCCAACCGTGTGGCGACCGACTACATCGCCACCGCGAAGTGCCATGACTGCGATCTCGTCTTTGCTCCTAGCCCCTACCATACCGGCTCTACCAGTCACTAAAACATCTTTTAAATTTAAATCTCTTGCCTCAGCTACACTTCCTGCAAGTGTCATCGCTGTGCCACTTGGAGCGTCTTTTTTATGCCTGTGATGCTGTTCGACGATCTCTATGTCAAATTCTCTTAATGTTTTTGAAGCAATCCTTGCAAGACGGTTTAGTACAGCTACACCCAAACTCATATTTGTTGCGTAAAGAATAGGCATAGCCCCTGATGCTAGGTGGAGCAAATTTTTCTCGTCATCATCTAGGCCGGTCGTACCGATAACTAGTGGTTTTGGATTAGTTCTAGCGTAGTTCAGCAGTGCTACCGTAGCCTCTTTTTGACTAAAGTCGATTATTACATCACACGCTTCAAAAAATTTAGCAAAGTCGTTTGTCAGAAGTTCGCTATTTAAATTTTCAACTTGATTTTTTTGGCTAAAAGCGACACTTAAAAGTGCATTTTTCTCATCTCTTAAGCAAGAGATAATACTTTGAGCCATCTTTCCGCTAGCACCGTAAAGTCCTATTTTTACCAAAATTTATCCTTTGAATTTTGGTTGAAATTTAACATAAAATTTATTATAGGGAGATTACGAAACGGCTTTTGAAAAGAGCTACTTGTGGTTAGAATTTAATTAAAAATTAGCGTCGTGACAATTACTGCGATCAAAAAATGGCTATTAATAGTTATATGCCACGTATTTATCATTTTGTGCCAAAAATGCAGCTACATTATTTCTTAAAGTTATTTTATTAATGTAATTTTTGAAAAATTCTGATAAGCCTAAAAATCAAACATTTTTAAATATAAATTTTGCCAAAAAAGGTTTATTTTGAAAGAGAAATTTAGCCAAAAAATTTGGCTAAATTTTAGTATTAATGCAAGCTTTCTATGTAGCTCATAGCGCTTAGTGCTGCCACTGCGCCGTCACCTGCTGCGACAACTACTTGCTTTGGAGCGTCCTCTCTGATGTCGCCTGCTACAAAAAGACCTTTTAGGCTAGTTTGCATCTTGAGGTTTGTTTTGACCTGTCCGCCATCAGTCATTTCGCAGATAAATTTGCCGTTTTCATCTTTTAAAATTTCGTTATTTACATTTAGTCCGACAAAGGTGAAAATGCCCGGCACATCAAGCACGCGCTCGCCATTTTTAGTATCAAGCACGATCTTTGTTAGACCCGTATTATCGCCAAGTGCCTCTTTTATAGTTGCACTTGTTACAAACTCGATCTTTTCATTTTTTCTAGCTTTTTCAACGGTTGTTGGCGCTGCTCTAAACTCGTCGCGTCTATGCACAAGATAAACTTTTGAGCAGATATTTGCTAGGTAAAGTGCCTCTTCAACAGCCGTATCGCCACCGCCAAGGACGGCTACCTCTTTGTTTTTGTAAAAGAAGCCATCGCAAGTTGCGCATGTGCTAACGCCCTTGCCAAAAAACTCATCCTCGCCTTTAAATCCAGCACGTCTTGGGGTTGAGCCAGTAGCAACTATGACCGCTTTTGCCTGCTCGCTTTTGCCGCCTTCAAGCAAAATCTCAAAACTGCCGTCGCTATTTTTTCTAACACCAACGACATTTGCCCACTTATGAACTAGCCCAAATGCGCTGCACTGCTTCCACCAAGTACTCATGAAGTCAAAGCCGCTCTCGCCAGGGGCTTTTTGGCCTGGGTAGTTTTCTATCTCTGAGCTAGAGGTGATCTGACCGCCAGGCTCGCCTTTTTCAAACATTACAACATTTTTTAGTCCGCCTCTAGTGGCGTAAAGTCCGGCGCTTAGTCCTGCTGGACCGCCTCCGATGATCGCTAAATCAAGCATAAATTTCCTTTATTCTAAAACATTTATGGGCGAATTTTGTTTATAAATTTCGCCCCTTTGATGAACTATCTCAACACTGCTCGGTAGCTTTGTGATGCTCAAATTTCGCATCAGCTCTAGGACTGTATTTATATCCGAGCTTATGTATTTTAGTGTTGAGTTTGACTCATATCTTCTTTGAAAGATATCGATCGCCACAACTGCTTCATTTTTGGTTGGTAAAATTTCGTCTAATTTTGATTGATTTGAACTGAAGATTAAAAGCGTGTATTTTGGCTCTTTTGGAGTGAAAATTTCGCTTTTTTCGTAAAAAACTAGCTTCGCAAAATCAACAAATTTATATTGTGAAAAACGATAGTTACTATACGCAAATGCAGCTGCTATCATAGCTGCACCAAAAAATGAACCAAATATATAGGTAAGAGGAAGCAGACTTCCTCTTCTTTTTTCGCTCATTAAAGAAGCGAATTTAGTTTGTCAGTTAGGGCTTGTTTTGACTGTGCACCGACCATTTGCTCAACTAGCTCGCCATTTTTGAAAAATAGCAATGTTGGGATCGATCTGATGCCAAACTCAACCGCAAGATCTTGCACTTCGTCAGTATTTACCTTGCAAATTTTTGCTTTACCGTCAAAGTCTTCAGCAAGTTCTTCGATCACTGGAGCTAGCATACGGCAAGGTCCGCACCATGGAGCCCAAAAGTCTACTAAAGCAACGCCTTCTTTTGTAACATCAAAATTTTCTTTTGTAAGTTCGATGTATTTTCCCATTTTTTCTCCTTATTTTTAAAATGTGGCAATTATACAAATTAAATTTAAATTTTATCTAAATAATAAATTTTATTATAAACTAATATTTTCTATCAGTTCTAATTTTTCATTTTTTATGACGAGTAAATCGACTTGGAAATCTCTATTTGGCTCATTTTTCATCATATAAAAATTTATAGTTTTTAAAATTTTTATATATTTTGTCTTATTTAGTCTATACTCTGCCTCATATTCTCCGCTAGTTGATTTTACCTCTATGAAGTGCAAAATTTTATCACTACTTAGTGCAATAATGTCGATCTCGCCAAATTTAGAGTGAAAATTTCTCTCTAAAATGACAAAACCAAGTTTTTGTAAAAATTCACACGCCCTATCTTCTGAGCTTTTGCCAAAGAGATACTCTTTTAGCCCCAAGCTACTCCTCGATCCTCATCATAAATGGCTCTTCTTTTATATACTCTTGCTCTTTTAAAATTTCAATTGTCCTTCTTACATCAGCCTCAAGACTCGTATGTGTCGTAAAAAACAATACCGCAAATTCGCTCTCATCTTTTGGTTTTTGAAGTATGCTATCGATCGATAAGTTATTTTCGCTCATTAAATTTGTGATCTTTGCTAGCACACCCATTTTATCTTCGACTTTTAATCTAAAGTAATACTTTGTCTTTATCCTATCGCGGTCAAGTAGCTCAAGCGTATTTAATTCAAACGGCGCTTTATATCCAAGCATCGGCGACTTACTATCTCTTGCGATGTCGATAAGATCGCTGATCACCGCGCTTGCCGTTGCATCGCCACCAGCTCCAGGCCCATAGTACATCGTCTCGCCAACGACCTCGCCAACGACGCTGATCGCATTTGTCACACCGCTTGCCTTTGCTATCATTTTATTTTGCGGCACAAGTGCTGGATGTACACGTAGTTCGATTTTACCCTCACTTTTTTTGGCGATAGCTAGAAGTTTTATTGAGTATTCGAAATCTTTTGCGAAAAATATATCCTCAGGTGTAATACCTTGTATTCCTTCTATCAAGATATCCTCTGGGTCGCCGTGCACGCCGTATGCGATGCTTGCTAAGATAAGTAGCTTATGAGCCGCATCAAAGCCTCCCACGTCAAAAGTAGGATCAGCCTCAGCGTATCCGAGCTCTTGCGCCTTTTTAAGTGCGTCTTTAAAATTTGAGCCCTCGTCCATCATCGAGGTTAGGATAAAGTTACTAGTTCCGTTTAGTATGCCATTTATACTAACGATATGGTTTGCGCTTAAGCCTTCCCTTAAGGCTCTAATGATCGGCACGCCACCAGCCACACTTGCTTCAAAGCCAAATGGTATATTTTTAGCTAAATTTTGCAAAGCATATCTGTGATAGGCCAGAAGTGCTTTGTTTGCAGTCACGACTGCTTTTTTTCGCTTTAAAATTTCACTCACAACCCTAAAAGGCTCTTCAACTCCGCCCATAAGCTCGACAAAAACGTCGATATCATCGCGGTTTATAACGCTATTTATATCGTCAGTCAAAGGGATGCCAACGTCTCTTTTTTTATTTAAATTTCTGACCACTCCGATGACTGGCACTATCTCCTCGCCACTTCTTGCTGCGATTAGCTTTTTGTTTTTTAGCAAAATTTTAGCAACTGACTCGCCAACGGTTCCAACGCCCAATATCGCTACATTCATTCAAATTCTTTCAAATATTTTTTTATATTTCTTGCTGCTTGTCTTATTCTATTTTCGTTTTCGATAAGAGCTAGACGTACATAGTCGTTTCCACCCTCGCCAAAACCAATACCAGGGCTAACTGCAACTGACGCCTTTGTAAGAAGCTGCTTTGAAAACTCAAGGCTGCCCAGATGGCTAACCTTTGGCGGAAGTTTCGCCCAGATAAACATACTTGAGCTTGGTTTTTTAAGCTCCCAACCAGCCTGAGCAAAGGCCTCTATCATCACATCTCTTCTTTTTTCATAAATTTGGCGTATCTCTTCAACGCAGCTTTGATCGCCATCAAGTGCAACTGTGGCAGCCACCTGGATCGGCGTAAACATACCGTAATCAACCCATGATTTTATCTTTTTAAGTGCTGCGCAAAGTCTTTTATTTCCACACATAAAGCCAACTCTCCAGCCAGCCATATTGTAGCTTTTTGAAAGTGTATAGCACTCGACAGCAACGTCTTTTGCGCCATCGGCCTCAAAGATACTTGGCGTTTTGTAACCATCAAATGTAAGATCAGCGTAGGCGATGTCAGAGATGACGTAAAATCTCTCTTGTTTTGCGATGCTTACAAGGCGCTCGTAAAAGCTCTTTTGCACTGTCACGGTCGTTGGATTGTGAGGGAAATTTACAACTACGTATTTTGGTTTTGGTGAGCTTGCGTGTATGGTTTGGATCAAATTTTCAAAAAATTTATTCTCATCTAACTCAAATTTATCATTATAGTGAAGTGGCATCTTTGCGACACTTCCGCCAGCAAATAAAAACGCTTGCGTGTGTATCGGATAAGCAGGATCAGGCACGATAGCCACATCGCCTGGGTTTATCACGGCTTGAGCTAGGTGAACAAAACCCTCTTTACTACCCATCGTGGCGACTGCTTCGGTATCTGGGTCTAAATTTACGCCGTATTTTCTCTTATACCAGTTGCAAATGGCAAGGCGGAGCTTGTAAATTCCAGCACTGGCTGAGTAACCGTGAGTCTTGTCCTTTTGCGCGCTTTCACATAGTTTATCGACAATGTGCTGTGGCGTTCTGCCCTCAGGATTACCCATAGAAAAGTCTATGACGTCCTCGCCAGCTCTTCGTGCAGCCATTTTTATTGCATTTACTTCGGCAAAAACGTAGTTTGGCAAACGCTCAATTGTATTAAATCTTATCTCATCAAACACTGCTTACTCCTATTTTATAAGCTTGATAATTATCTCATTTTTTATATTATTTATATCAACATTATCGCTAATTAATGCGTATTTTGCGCCTATTGCTAAATTTATAGAAACGGCGGTTTTTGCTTGCTCCTCTTTTATAGAGTCAATCTGATTTAAATTTTTATCATAAATTCTAACAAGTGGCATCCATCTATTTGACTCTTTTGACGCGATATCCAGACTACTTGCACCCTCAACATCAACAAAATAAGTACCACCGCTTTTTAAAAGTGGCGTCTCTTCGTCAAAATTTACCTTTGTAGCCTTAAGAATCATATTCTGAGCATCTAAAAATATCTCCAAATTCCCATCAACTCTATCAAATCCTAAAATTTTAAAACCGCTTTGACTAAGTGCTAAGCTTAATAAACTTGGATCTATTCCTCCATTTTTTATGGTCGAAATCCCATAAGAAATTTGATCTCCATTTTTTAGGGAATTTATCCTTGAAATACTTATGTTGGCATCATCTAGAGTTGAATTTATTGATTTTACAAATAATGTAGAAGGAACTTTTTGCTCACTTATGAATTTTAAATTCAAACTATTTGAACCAAATGAAATGCTATCGTAACTTGAGTTTTGTTTTAATCTTGATACTAGCTCATTGACATTGAGTGAGCCATTTTGGTCTAAATTTTCTAAAGAAATTTGCACATTTTCAACATTGCTTAAAGCACTTGCACTAGTTTGTAAGCTAAAAGCATAGGCAAATACACTAAAAGCGGTGAAAATCGCTATTTTTCTTACCAAGATTTACCCTTGTTAAGTTCTACAAACTCATCATAGCTCACAAATTTCATCTCTCCATTTTCTACTAAAAATCTAGCTGGACGGCTTGGATTATATTTTGTCACCTTATCGCCGATCTTTAGCTCAATGTTACCATTTCCACAAACCACAAGCTGTCTTTGGTCTAAATTTATATTTATGCTTTTACTTGTGTCGTTTGATATTTTTTGACCATTTTCAAGATTAATTATCCCTATCCAGACACGTTGTTTTGGTGTAATGACCGCCTCATTTAGTGGCTTTGTAATGTTTTGCTCTATCTTAGGAGCTGGCTGAGCTGCCATGCTTGGCTTCACAGCATTTTGCTCCATGCTTGCAGGACTTGTTGTCACATTTTGCTCAACTGGAGCTGAAATTTTTACGCTTGATATGTTTGCTTCTATTTTAGGGCTATTTTGAGAGATGGTGATATTTGTATCGATGATATTTTTCTTCACCTCATTTACTATACTTGACTGCGAATAGCTCACGCTTTTATTCTCATCATTTAAAAACGATAAAAAATTCTCAATATATTTGTAAGCATCAAAATAATATGCCCCACCAGCGATAATAGCTAAAATGATAAGCCAAAATAAAAATCCAGCACCGCCGCTACCGCTTTGTTTTTGTATGGTAATATCTTTTGGAGTGTAAGAAGAAATTTTTGGAGTAACTTTAGTTTTGTGACTCTCATCTGGGGTGTTTTCTTGCATAAAGGCATCATATTCAGCTAGTAACTCGCTCAAATCAACATCATATTCACGTTGTAAAATTTTGGCATAGCCTCTAATATTTAAACGTGATAATTTTTCAAAATTTTTATCAAAAATATATTGTAAAAATGTAGGCTCAATATGCGTTTTACGTGAAATTTCCTTTATGCCTATCTCTTTTAAATTCTCTAATTCATTCATCTATCATCCTGTCACAAATTATTGCAAAAGCTGCACTTACATTTAAGGAGTCCCAGCCCTCTTTTAACTTTATACCAATACACTCATCACACTTCGCTAGAGCCTTTTGCGGTATGCCTTCGCCCTCTGAGCCCATCACCAAAGCTCTTTTACCGGCAAACTTCATCTCTTTTACGTTTTTGCCATTACTTGCTGTTGCATAAATTTTAAAACCAAATTGTTTTAGTTCATTTAGCAAACTAAGCCCGTCTTCAAAAATCGCTATTGGTATCTCATAAGCAGCGCCACTACTTGATCTTAAAACACCTTGCATATTTATACTTTTTGCCACTATCACAAGACCTTCGCAGCCTAGAGCATAGGCACTTCTAGCGATAGCACCGATATTGCCAACATCGCTTATACCATAAAGAATAGCGATAAAATTTAGCTTTTTAAGCTCAGCAATGTCTGAAAATTCAAACTCACTAACATTCGCTAAAAAACCTTGATGATTCCCACCGCGAGCTAAAGACTGTGCTTTTTGATTATCCACGCGGATGATTTTTTTGCCTGTGCCACAAATTTTAGAAAAGAGTTTTTTGTCACACTCTTTTGAGAGATATATCTCTTCTAGTATCTGTGGTCGCTTATTCAAAATATGTAAAAATAGTTGTTTTCCGTATATTATCATGGTAACTTATGGTAGCTAAAGTCAATTAAAATTTAACTTATTTTTGTATGTAACTAGAGTAAATTTTACACTTTCGTTTTAGTATCACTTAGTAGTTTTATAGCCTATAATTTAAGCTTTTATAAGCTCATCATATATCTTTTTTACATCTTCTCCGGTTATTTTGTTAAGCAATTTTGCTTTTACTTTTGGGGCAAGATCAAGCGAAAGTATCTCATCTTTTGTGATATTTTGAGTGGCTGTTTTGTCACTTTTTGAGATGACAACCGCCCACTCACCGTTTAAATTAGCCTTTTCTAAAGTTTTTACTAAATTTTTAGCTTTTTCCTTAAATTTAGTTTCAAATTTTTTCGTAGCCTCTTTTATGGCAAAAATTTCTCTCTCAGGTTCTAGATTTGCGATGCTTTGTACTAAGCCTAGTATGCGTTTTGGGCTTTCGTAAATAACGGCTGGATAAGCTAAATTTAGAGCATTTTGGATAGCCAAAGACCTATTTCTACCAGTATTTGGCAAAAAGCCTAAAAAGACAAATTCCTTATCGCAAAGTCCACTTGCGACCACACTTAAAAGTGCGGCATTTGCTCCGCTTAAAATTTCATATTCAATGTTATTTTTTTGAGCATATCTTACTAGGCTAACGCCTGGATCGCTGATACCTGGCATGCCAGCATCGCTCATGTAGGCTACATTTTTACTAAAAAAATCATCACTTAAATTTGTGAAAAAGTCATCTTCGTTATGGGTGTGAAGTGGAATAAATTTTGATATATTTATACTTGCGTCAAAGCGTTCATTTAGCAGATTTACAAGACTTTTGCAAACTCTTGTATCTTCGCAAATAGCTATCTCGCATTCACGCAAAATTCTAATCACACGAAGCGAGATATCTTCTAAATTTCCTATTGGAGTAGGAATAAAGTAGAGCAAGGCTTATTTTTGAGCGTATTTTTTCTTAAATTTCTCAACACGGCCAGCACTGTCAACTATCTTTTCGCTGCCTGTGAAAAATGGGTGGCACTTGTCGCAAATGTCAATTCTGATTTCGCTTTTGTTTGACTTTGTTTTAAAAGTGTTTCCGCAAGCACAAGTTACAGTGCAATCTACGTATTCTGGATGGATATCTTTTTTCATCATTTTTCCTTTATTATTTTTGGGCTAATTATCTACATTAAAAGTTGCTGATTATATAAAAAGAAATCTAAAAATCAAATAAATTAAGCTAGGAATTTTGCCGCTACTGAGATAACCGCAGTCTGTGATCTTAAGATATTTTTAGTATTTAGGCAGTAGCTATTTTTAAATTTAGCCGTCTCATCCTCGCTAAATCCACCCTCTGGACCAATTATTAAAAGCTCATCATCTTTTTTCCCATTTAAGCTTTTGCCACCAAAATTTATAGCTGAGACATTTTTATAAACGCTCATTAGCTCGTCCAAATTTTTATAAATTTCAAACTCCATTAGTGAAGTTCGTCCACACTGCTCACATGAAAGTGCATTTATATAGTTTAGCCTTTCAATATCTATCTTAAAATTTGCTTGAGAAAATTTAGTATAGACAAAAGCTATTTTACCAACGCCAAGTTCATTTAAAAATGGCAATGTCTTTTCTATCGTCTTTGGATCGACGATAGCCCAAGCGATCGTAAAGTCGAATTTTTGCTCGCCATTTGAGCTAGCAAAGACAAGACTTAAGCTCGCACTTCGCCTATCAATCTCATCAATTTCATAAATATACTCTTTAAAGTCTCGTAAATTTCTAACACTTATTCGCTCACCAGCTTGCATTCTTCTAGCTTTTAGGTGCAAAAAAGCTTCATTTACTATCTTTAAGCTTTCATTACCTGCATTTTTATCATATAAAAATTTCATCTAAATCCCTGCAACTACAACTAAAACAAGATCACAAAATCCCTTAATAAGGGCGAATTTTTTAAATTTTTCTAAGTCACCATTAGCTGCATAAATTTTTAGCCTTTTAAACCCTATGGCACTAAGCGCGATTAAAATTATTAAGACAATTAACATTTTTATGACATTAAATTTAAGCTCATATCCATAATACGTCCATAAAATAAGTCCGGTTAGCACAAGAAAACTAAGTAGCATATGATAAATTGGTAAAAAATATCTTATACGAAGCACATAGTTTTTACTATTGCTACCAAACTGAGTAAGTATTAAATAAAGTATATTACAGGCAACTAGTGCATAAAAAAATATCACATGAAAAGGCAAAGTATATGCAAAAAGTGAGGAGAGATGTTCGTTCATTTCTTATCTTTAGAAGGCTCGTTCTCTTCTACAACTGGCTCAGGTGGAAGTTGTTCATCGATTGTGACATTTGCGTCTGGTTGAGCTATGGTCACATCACTAGGTATAGGCTCGCTAATATCGTTTTTAGCCTCATCTTTATCTCCACAACCCGCAAATAGACCAGCTATAAATAAAAAAGAAGTTATAATTTTTTTCATCAAACGTCCTTTGGAATTTCTATTTTTAACCTATTTTTCATTTTCTCGAATAAATTTTTATCTTCCCACTCTTCTATGATAGCATCTGAAAATTTGATATCATCTAGCCTTATCTCGCCCATTTGCTCATTTACGGCGTCCTCTTTAAAGCACTGTGCATAGCCCGTATCAGTCTCATGCACGATAATGCTATGAAGCTTCACTTCACGCTCGCCGTTATTCATCACGCTAAGTTCAAGCAGTCGCTCTATCATAACAAAAAATATGCGGCAAAACTGCTCTGCACTTGGATTTAGCGGGATCTCGATCCATCTTGCCGAGTGCTTTTTTAGATCATTTTTATACTCATCATTATCGCCTGAAAATATTGTTGTAGCGTGATCAAAACTATCAATGATCGTTTTTATATTTTGTTTCATTAAGCCAAAGTCATAAACCATGCCGGCATTATCAAGAAAATTTGAGCTAAGTAAAATTTCAGCCACATAGCTGTGCCCGTGGATGCTAGTCCTGCAACGCTTTGAGCTGCAAAATCTCACAATATGTGCATTTTCAAATCTAAAAAGCTTTCTAATAATCATCAAACACCTTCTTTATCGCTCCAAAGCCTGATGTGGATACGCTCTGAGTAGTTAAATCCATACTTTATGGCAAATTCTGCTGTTTTTAAAGCATTTTCGTTTAGCTCAGCTCTATTCGCCCCTATTGCCATACACCAAACTGGCAAATCCACTTGATTTTTTATATTTATAATTTCGTCTAACTCGCTTTTGTCAAAGTGCGAGAGGACAAATTTTAAAAAGCTACTTCTTGCATTATTTTTAATAGCCAAAATAGCATCTAAATTTATACGTTTTTGCTCATTAACTCCGCTATTTGCTAGCTTTACACCAAGTGCAAAATGGCATTTTTTATAAATTTCATATTTAGCAAAATCAATTAAGATAGTGCCATTCGTCTCAAAATGCACTTCATAATCTTCAAGCAATTTCTTTACCAAATTTATAAAATTTTCATTTTCATGCCAGATGAGCGGCTCACCACCAGTCAAAACAATGATCGGTTTTTGTATTAAGCCTTTACATAGGTTATCAACTAAGCCTAAAATTTCATCTGCGTTGTATGTTTTGTGATCAAAATGCCCTTTAAAAACAGCCCTTATACTATCGCATCCTAGTAGGCTTTCACCGGTCTTTAAAGACTTTTTTTGCACGCCAAAGCCAGAGCAGTTTAGGTTGCAACCTAAAAAGCGTAAAAATATGGCGAGCCTGCCTTGGTAAGCTCCCTCGCCTTGAATACTTAAAAACGCCTCAACTAGCTCTAGCTCTTTGCTCATCAACCACCAGTTTGATAAAAGGCACGCGAAGAGGTTTCATTGCTAGCACCTATTGCCCATTTGTTCTCTTTTGGTTTGTTTGCTAGTACTTGCCTTAAAATTTCACTTGCAGCTACGATATCACCTTTTTCAACCGCTTTTTTGATGCTAAGAGCCTCTTCAAAGTAAAGGCAAGGTATCAAAAGTCCCTCAGCACTTAGCCTGATGCGGTTGCAACTCTCGCAAAAGTCGTGCTTGTGCGGATCAATGATACCAAATTTATAACCATCATCAAGTCTATAAATAGACGCAGGCGCATTTGGTAGTTTTCCATCTTTCGTGACATTATATTTTTGTGAGATGATTTTTAAAATTTCATCGCTACTTAGCCCTTTTAAATCATCTTTTGCGTGTGAATTTTCCATATACTCAATAAATCTGATCTGAGAATCTCTAAATTTAGCAAACTCAAGCAAATTTATAAGCTCATCATCATTTACGCCTTTTAGTGCAACAGTATTGATTTTTACCTTTAACCCAGCATCATGGGCTGCTTCAAAGCCAGCTAGAACTTCGTGTAAAACGCTTTTTTGTGCGATAAATTTAGCCTTTTGCTCATTTAGTGTATCAAGCGACATATTTATGCGCTTTAGTCCAGCGTCTTTTAGCCTTTTGGCAAAGTGCGAAAGCATATAGCCATTTGTAGTAAGTGCTAGATCGATGTCTGGATTATAATCACTTATCATCTTTATAAAAACATCCAAATCCTTACGCACAAGCGGTTCGCCACCAGTGATTCTTATCTTTTTTATACCTTCGTCGATAGCCACTTTTACAAATAAAAATAGCTCCTCAAAGGTTAATAAATTCTCTCTTGGCGTCCAGCTAAATGGCGTTGTAGGCATACAATACCTACACCTAAAGTTGCAACGCTGAGTTACAGAAATCCTTAAATAATCAACAACCCGACCATATTTATCGATTAGCATAAAGCACCTTCTTAAGCTTGGTTAGAGCTTTTTATAATTTTTTCAATTATATGTTAAAAGATTTAAATCAAAATAAAAATTTAAGCCAATTCTTGTAGTTTAAGAGTAGATTAGTCTTTTTAAAATTAGCCTGTAAATTTAGGCTAATTTATGAAATTTAAGCACAAACTCGACTCGCCCCATTCCAACATGAAGGTCCTTTGCGATCATCGCTGCACTTTTTCCGTCTTTAAACATTTTTAAAATTTGCTCTTCTTCATTGATGACGCTTGGGGCGATTTTATTAATATCTCTTGTTCGCTCTTCAAGACTAACTATCCTATCTTTTTGCTCTGTTGCAAAATCATCAATTACTCGCTCGATGCTCTTAATCGCACGAATTATTGGCACAATTTTCTCATTTATTTGCAAATCAATATTTTCTTTTATCTGTTTTTTAAGTGGCTCATATTGTTCACTATTTTTAAATGCCTCACCCTCAAGCATTGAAATTTGCTTTTTTAGATTGAAATTTTCTTGCATAACGCTTTCTATCGCTCGCTCAAATCTCGCAAATTTTTTATTTGTCTCACTATCTTTTATTAACATCAAGGCTACTATTATCGCCAAAACGATACCAAAGCCTAAAAAAATATAAATTTCCATATTTTTCCTTTATGAATTCGCTCTCATTTCTCTTATCATTACACGCTCTCTAGCTGTTACGTAAGCGTTCCAGTCGGCTTCATCCTCTTCGTGCATATTTTCTATCTTTGCTAAATTTTTACTAATAGCTCTTAAATAAAGGCTCAAATTTCTCTTTGGGAAGATAGGCATAGCAATCCTTGCGTAGTAAATTTCATCTTTTATAAATTTTTCTTCGCTTATTTTGATGTGTGTAAAGCCTATTTCTTCAATACTCGCTCTCTCTTTTAGTGGCAAATATTGCTTATGTTCATTTTTAATATAATCACTTAGCGCATCAACTTTTCTATGAAGCTCGATCAGCAGAGTTAATAAAACTTGATCGCTCTCTTTGGTTTCGCCACGTGATTTAGCTCGTTTTAGCCAAGCCCCAAGCGCGTCCTCTTCGCCCGGCAAGATAGAGTCAAACTCTCTTTTAAATTTCTCGCTCCCATCTTTATCAGACTCAAATTCCATATCAAGAGGCGCCTTAAACAGCTTAATCTCACTCATAATACGCTAATCCAAACAAAGATAAAAAATAAAATTCCCAAATAGCCATTTAACGTGAAAAACGCCCTATCTATCTTACTAAAGTCGCGTCTTACGATCCTATGCTCAAAAAATAAAATAACGCCACTTACTAAAATTCCAAAAAATGCCATCGCTCCAAGCCCAGCCGCCCAAGCAAAAAGTAGCCAAAATATAAAAGCTAAAGCATGAAAAATGGCTGATAAAAAAAGTGTAGCCTTGTCGCCGTAAATAGCTGGTATGCTAAAGAGCTTGTTTTCTTTATCAAATTTCATATCCTGAAGTGAGTAAAGCAAGTCAAATCCAGCTACCCAAAATGTCACACCAAGGCAAAGTAATACGCTCCAAAGCGGTATAGCAGCGCTCACTGCGACCACGCCAGCAATCGGAGCAAGACCTAGGCTAAGACCAAGCACTAGGTGTGCTAGCTCGCTAAAGCGTTTAAATAGCGAATACCCACCAAGAACAGCTAAAATAGGAAAACTTAGCCAAAATGCGAGCGAATTTATAAAATAAGCGCATACAATAAAAATAAACGCATTTGCCACGATAAAAAGCTGCATATTGCTCCTACCGATACGACCATCAACACTTGGGCGGCTTGCAGTTCGCGGATTTAGCTTGTCGATGTCTTCGTCTTTATATCTATTAAAAGCCATAGCAAAATTTCTAGCACTAACAGCGCAAAAAGTACCTAGAATAAGCAGTTTTAAGCCAAACCAAGCCGAGCCACTTTCTATCTTACTAGCAACTATCATCGCAACAAAAATAAAAGGCAGAGCAAAAACAGAATGCTTAAAAACGATAAGTTCAGCGATAATTTTTAATTTTTCTATCATTTGATAAATTTCCATTTTCTTTAAAAATGGTTGATTTTACACCATTTTGCTTTAAATTTGAATTTATATTATCATTACAAGATTAATTTAAAACAAAGGGTTATTATGGGCAAAATAGCGATTATTGGAGATAGTTTTAGTGCGTTATTTACGGCTTACGAATTAGCTAAAAAAGGTGAAGAAATTTTAATTATTAGCAGCCAAAAAGATGATTTTACAAATGGAATTTTAGCGCCTTTTGGCACACACGCTCTTGCAAAAGATGGAGCAATATCTAGCTCATTTATGGGGCTAGTTAGCAAAAAAAGCGAGCTTGATATAAGTATTTGCTTAAATAAAAATTTTAGAGCTTGGATGACAAATTTTACACTTAAATCAACCAAAGCTCACGACAAAAAGATGCAAATTTTGTTTTCAAAATTTGGTAAGAAAAGCTTTGAAATTTTAAAAGATTTAAACAACAAATATCCGCAGATAAATTTCGATGAGAGCGGCGTTTATCTACTTTTTAGCAATGACGAAAGCTTTAAAAAAAGGCTTGATGAGATAAAAGTTGCCCATAGCGAGCAAGAAATTTTAAGCGTAGATAAAGAGCTTGCAAATTTTGGGCTAATAAATAAAAACATAAAAGGCGCTATAAATTTAGCCAAAAACGCAAGTATTGATACAAATGAGCTAAAAAAAGCTTTGATAAACGAGCTAAATTCTCTTGGGGCAAAATTTATAAATGATGAAATTTATGAGCTAAAAACGCAAGGGCAAATAGTGCAAAAAGCCATCGGCAATAACGGCGAATATGAGGCTAATAGCTTTGTGATCGCTTCAAAAAATTTAGAGCTTTCAAATAAGCTAGGCACGAGCTTAAATGCGATTTTGGCTAAATTTTATACTATTGATCTTAGCCTAAACGAAGGGCAAATTCCTAAAAAACCAATCATTTTAAATGATTTATTTGCCAAAATTTATCCAACTAAAAATGGCGTTACGATTATTACAAATTTACAAGTCGGCGCTATCGATACGATTGTTAAAACCGAAAAAATTAATGCTTTTTTAAATGAACTAAAGATACATCTTGGTATAAGCGAGCTAAAAGAGCCTAGCTTTAGGGCAAACTACGTACTTCTTAGCTCAAACGATAAGCCAGCTCTTGGACGCGATAACATATATAGCAACTTGATCTATAACCAAGCTTATGGACTAAATGAGCTTAGCTTTGCTCCGTATTTTGCTGGTGTTTTGGCAGGTCTTATAAAAGATGGCAAAAATAACGAGGAAAATGATGAAATTTTACTCTTTAGCTCGTTTTACGAGGGCTAGACTTGTTTAAAGAATTTGCAATAATTGGCACCACGGCAAGTGGCAAAAGCGATCTTGCATTTGAGCTTGCAAAGAAGCTTAATAGTATCATCTTAAGTCTTGATTCGCTCGCACTTTATAAAGAGATAGATATCGCCAGCGCAAAGCCAAATAAAGAGCAGCTTGAAGCCATAAAACACTTTGGTGTAGATGAAATTTATCCTGATGAAGAATTTAGCGTTGGGGCATTTTTTGAAATTTATAAAAATGCAAAGGAATTTGCACACTTACAAGACTGCCCGCTCATCATTACAGGAGGTAGCGGCTTTTATCTAAAATCAATGCTTAGCGGACTTGCACCAGATGTGCCAAAATGTGAGCTAAATTTAAGCAATCAAGAAATTTATGAGTTAGCTGTAAAAATCGATCCAGAGTTTGCAAGCAAATTTAGCCAAAACGACTCTTATCGCCTCGAAAAATGGTATCAAATTTATAAATTTAGTAGCCAAATTCCAAGCATTTGGCTAAGAGAAAATACTAAAGAGAGCATCATAAAAGAGCTAGCGATATTTGAAATTTTATGGGATAAAGATGAGCTTAGAGAACGTATTAAAAAGAGAACAAAAGGCATGCTTGAAGCTGGGCTCATAGATGAGGCAAAATTTTTATTTAATAAATACAAAAGTGAGCCAAAACCCCTAAAATCAATAGGTTTAAAAGAGTGCAAGCAATTTTTAGATAAAGAAATTTCTCAAAGTGAGCTTGAAGAACTAATAACCACACACACAGCCCAGCTTGCTAAACGCCAGCGTACATTTAATCGCTCGCAGTTTGAAAAAAAATTTGTGGGTGATTTGGATCAAATTAGAAGTGAAATTTTAAAATTCTTAAGAGAATAAAAACTAGCCCACAAGGGCTAGTCAATAAAATCAAATAGGCATAACCCTAATTTTTGGGCTTAAGCTCTCTTGCAAGACATTTTCAATCGCATAAAGAGTACCAGTTGAGCCACTCGCACAGCCCGAGCAAGCACCAAGATAGCGTATGTAAATATCAGTATTTTCGCCGTTATCATTTCTGATATCTAAAATTTCTAAATTTCCACCATCCATCTCAAGCATTGGGCGAATTTCTTTATCTATGACAGACTCTACTGCTTTTAACTGCCCTACCATCGTCATATTTTCAAAGCTAATGTCACCTAAAGTGTGATTTGCTTGAGCATTTGCCTGAGCTTCGATCTTCTCACGCTCCATCTCAGCCCTAGTATCACGCAAAATATCCACCAAATAATATTCTCTTTTTTCATGACCACCAGGCTTTACGCAAGACTTGCAAAACGCACCAGCTTTGGTGTATTGCGTGATCTCCTCTACTGTGTGAAGGTCATTTAGTCTTATCACTTCTTTAATCGTACCAAGGCTTACCCTAGCGCACTCGCAAACGATGATCTCATCTTCAAAATGCTCTGGGTCTATGCCCTTGTAGCTTGCAGCTGCTGCTTTTATAACATCATACGCCATAACTGAGCAGTGCATCTTTTGGGGTGGAACTGCTGGCGTTTCTGGGTTGTCACGCATAGCCTTTTCTACATCAAGATTTGTGATCTTGACTGCTTCATCGACCGTTTTGCCGATACAAAGCTCGGCCATCGTATCAGAGCTAGCTATCGCTGTGCCACAGCCAAAGCTTTTAAATTTAGCATCTATTATTTTGTCTGTCTTTTCATCAACAAGCCAGTATAGCCTAACCGCATCACCGCAGCTTTCTGCACCAAAGTCAGCCACAATAAGCTTTGCGTTTGCCTTTTTAGCATCTTCTTCGGTTATCTCTCCCATAAATTTAGGATTATTCATCCTGTCTTGCACTACCTTAGAATACTCATCCCAGATAGAGCCTCCGATCAAATTATTCTTTGCCATGTTATTTCCTTTAAATTTTATAATCCACTCTTATGCCATTCTGGGGCGTAGGCAAATGTACTAGAGATACCTCTTAGTCTATTTACTGCTTTTGTTATGTGCTCGATCGCATAATCAATCTCTTCTTCTGTATTAAATCTAGAAAGAGACAATCTAAGTGCGGTGTGAGCCAGCTCTTTATCTGCCCCTATGGCCTCCATTATTGGGTTACTCTCTAATGTTTCACTTGCACATGCTGAGCCAGTAGATGCTGCTATGCCAGCTTTGTTTAGATCCCAAAGCATAGCTTCACCTTCAACGCCTTTTATAGAAGCCAAAATTGTATTTGGCACACGTTGTTCTTTTTTACCAACTACGCTAACGTCAGGAATTTGCAAAATTGCATCTTCAAGCTTATCACGTAAACGGCGAACATGAGAGTGCTCATAATCCATAAATTTATTTGCCAGTTCAAGTGCTTTACCCATGCCGATGATGCCAGGAACATCAAGCGTGCCGCTTCTGCGTCCGCCCATATGCTCGCCGCCATGAAGCAAGCTACTTAGTGGCATACTATTTTTTATAAATAGTGCTCCAACACCCTTTGGTCCGTGAAATTTATGCGCAGAAAAGCTTAAAAAATCAACGTCAAGGTCTTGAACATTTATCTTTATCTTACCAACTGCTTGAACGGCATCCGTGTGGAATAAAGCCCCGTATTCATGAGCGATACTAGCAAGCTCTTTTATAGGAAAGATCATGCCAGTTTCGTTATTTGCACTCATTATAGAAACAAGCGATACATTCTCATCCATTACAGCTCTTAGTTGTTCTGGCGTGACTATACCATCGTTATTTACATCTAAAACAGTAAGCTCTACGCCATATTTTTCTAAAAATTTACAAGTCGCCAAAATAGCTGGATGTTCAACTGCGGTTGTTACGATACGCTTTTTCTCGCCAGTTGCTATTTTGTCAAAGTAGATGCCTTTTACTACCCAGTTGTTGCTCTCAGTTGCACATGAGGTAACGACGATATCATCGCTATCTTTTGCGTTTAGTCCGGCATAGAGCTGATCTAGCGCTGTTCTTAAAGCTGGATGTGTTTCAGAGCCAAATTTATGAAGCGAGTTTGGATTGCCGTATTTTTCACAAAAATATGGTTTCATAAGCTCAAAAGCTTCAGGATCAACCATTGTTGTAGCGTTATTGTCTAAATATACTCTCAAATTTAAAACCTTAATTAGGATAAAAAATATCCTTTTTATTTTTGATGGGATATTATAACAAAAAAGTTAAAAGCAAGTTTAAAAATATGCTTTAATTTTTTCAAAATTTAGCTCATTTTGATATTAAAATATATTGAAATTCTTTATCAAGATTTGTATAAATCGCTATTTGCGATTTTTCTTATAAAAAGGTCTAATTATCTCTTAAAATTAATTTATTTTTTTAAGTTAATAGTGTGATAAACATATTGCCTGCGTGCATTACCTTTTTATAGTTTTCTTCTAGTTTTTCATATGAGGTTTTATAAAGTTCTATTAGGCCAGTTACCATATAGATGCCTATGTCTTTGATTGTAGTGGCTTAATATATTTATATTTGGCCCCGTTTGGAGCCATAGATATTAAATTTATTCTTTAATCCTTTATATTATGCTCTTTAGCATAGCTTAGTATCTTTTGCCTAAGATCTTCAGGGAAGCTATCTCTATACATTACTGGCGTTAGAGGGTTTAGCTTTTTATCTAATTTACCAGCCTCATATAGTCTTGTTAATTCTTCTGGAGTGTTATAGTATGGTGCGTTAGGATATCCCTCTGGTGGGGTTAGAGACATTATTTTAGATTCTAGAAGGGTGGAGTCGATAAAAAGAGAAAGGGTTCTCTCGTCCCAATCTTTAGGGAAACCCGGAAGCTCTAGTCTATCTTGAAATTTAGGAAGTTCGCTTTTTACATATGTCATAAATTCTTCCCTTGTAGTCTCATTGGCATCTAGATCTCTAGGGTCTAGTAGTTTTCCTTTATCTTCTACAAGCTCTCTTAGGTCTTTATATAAAGAATTATCTGGCATTGCTGCCACCCCACCCCTATTAAAATCCATCACGAAATAGCTTCCTACTATCTCATCAAGATAAGGGATCATGCCATATTCATCTAGTGGTGGATTTTTATATAGTTTAAGAATTTTCGTGTAGGTGTCTAAATTTTTATTTACTCCAACTGTATATGTATAGTATTTAAAGCAATCTGCTAATACATGTAATGCTTCTACTTCTCCTAGTTGGGCTGCTAAAAACACTGCTTGAAATTCTCTTGCTTTAAATCCACCTTCATTTCCATTGCCTAGTGATTCACTATCTCCTAATACTCCAGCACAAATTCCCCACTCTCCTATAAATAGTTCTGATTTAAGTGTATTTTTATTTCTATCTACTTCATCATAAATTTCTTTATACTCTGGTTTAGTTAATTCACCATTGCTATCTACTCTACCTATGGCATCATCTGGGATATCTATCATAGTGCATTTTAGATTACTTCTTTTTACTAGATAGATATATCTATCTCTTTTATCTTTTAAACTTTCATAGTAGGCTTTTTCTGTCTTAGTCCAAGGAGCTATCTTATTTGAACTTGATTTATAGCTAATATCTAGCCAAGGTTTAAATGATAGATAGTCTGTTTGACCTAAAGAGTTTGGTTTAGGGTTATAGTATAGTGGTTTATAGTTTTTATATGGAGATGAGTCTAGGATGGAGCGGGAGTCGAGAACTAGCCTAGAGGAAAGATCATTGTTTGTATTGTCTGATTTTTTACCATCATAAACAATCAAATGTGTCTCTTTATCAAATTTTACCTCTCTGCCGTTGTGAGCCATAACCGTATATGTGTTGGTGTTATCCATTAAATTTCCTTTATCTTGTAATTTTCCTTTGCTTATTACTGCTACTACTATGACTGCTAAAATAGCTATGATGATAAATATGATCTTCTTCATAGCTTATCCTATATATAGACCATCTTCCATTATTATGGTAGTAGCTAGACGACCGATTAGGCGTGGCGGGATTTCATCTTTGTTTCTTTCTTTCTCTTTAGACGCTTTACACCCCACATACATACCCTTTACATTGTTGTTTCCTATCACATCTAATGCTTTTAGTAGTCTTCTTGATTTATTATCTACTTCACATACATTGGTATTTAAATTTCCATTTTTAAAGTCTTCTAGTATCTCCATAGCTTCGTTGTATTTGTCTATTGGCAGGGCTTGTTTTGAGGTGCTTTTATTTGCTTTATACATCTCATAAATTTCATCTCTTTGTTTTATATCTATTGAGTTTGATGGACTTATTGTTAGCAATGTTTTAACTCCTTGTAGCATAAGCTCTTTTGGTGAATATGCTAGTTTTTTATTTCTTTTGTTAAGGTTATTAAAGAACTCTTCATCAGTTTTATTATCTGTTCTTAGCTCATCTAGGCATAGATAAGATATCATAGTATCTAGGCTTATATCTTTAGATAGATTAGAGTCTAGTTTGTTTGTAGTGGTATTTATATCATAGTAGAAGAAGTTATGATAGTCTAGTCCTCCACTAGATAGTCTTCCTCCTATGATAGTTCTTTTTAGATCTATATTTATAAAAGATGAGTATATCTCTATAGGGTAGTAGGTATATTCACTTGTTTTATTTGAATAAGGTTCATAAGATATATTCTTAACAGCATAGGTATCATTAAATTTATTTGTGAAATACTTATGAAGTATTAGTTCATAAGATCTTTTTTGTTGTTCGTAGTTGTTGATAAAAAAACTATCTACTAAAAAGCCAAATCCAGCTTGTATTAAAGTTTCTGCATAAGTTTTTAAGCTATTTTTTAAAAAATTTTTACCAGCACTTATAGCTATTTGTCTTTTTACATTTATGCCTACTTCAAATTCATCTATCCATTGTTTTGTTTTTTTTATGCTGTGTTTGGATTTTTTTTTGTTATCTACATATATATAGAGAAGTTGGTTGCCTTTTACTTTGACCACTCCAGCAAATGCTGTTTGTTTGATTTTTTTCAAGGCTTTTTTATTGTTTTCATGAACTAGTTTTGCAACTGGCGCTTCGCCTAGCATACTAAATACTTTTAGTTCTCCTATTAGCTCCATAAAAATATTCTTAAAGATATTGCCTTTACCACCTGAGAACACAGCGTCAATTACTTTTTTCATTATATCGTCAGACTTGTCTATGAAAAAGCCATAAAATGGAAATATATCATATAGGGCATCATCTAATGTTGATGTTAAAGATAGATCTATAGTATATTTATACTCATCATCGTCTATCTGTTTAATATACTTTTCAAAATTCTTATCATCTATGCTTTCTCCGTCTATGCCGGTAGAATTTTTAAGAAGCTCTTTTAGCTCATTATAGGAGTCATCGTCTAGTATATTTTCACCATTTCTTACATGGCTTTGCTCTATTTTTTCTACTATCTCTTCTATGCAGATAGCATCTTGTTCTTTTTTTACTTCTTTTGTTTGCTTGAAGAAGTAAATAGGCACAATAGCATTATTTTCTTGTATATAATATGTATTTTCGTAAAGAACATTAAGTGTTTCACCAAATATCTCTAGTGTCTCATAGTTTGATGAAAGATATGAAAATTTTAATCCTTTTTGCTTAATAATAGAGCTATCAAATATCTGCCTTATGACATAATAGCCCATCACTAGAAGAAATATTTTTGTAGCAGGGTAGTAATAATGTGTCCTTATAGAAACTTGATTGTAAGATTCATCAGCTATTGCTTCAAAACTCTCCATCCCTTCATTAGGCATTTTAAAGTATTGGTTTAAAAAATAAGCCACTTTATCATGTTTCAAGTTTGAATTTAAGCCTGAAAAGAAAATTTCAAATTCCTTTATATTGGCTTTTAAAAATTCCTCTTCATTATTAACTATCTCTTCCATATCTTTGGCGTTTTTAAAGTGTCTATTTATGCGACCTAGATATAAATTTGCCTCATTAAATTTTTTGTATTTTGCGTTAAAAGTGGTGTTTAAAACCTCTACTGATTTTGCGTCACTTCCATGAAAATTTTTGACACCTTTCATATATGAGTTATACTCCTCTATATCCTTTTCAAATTTTGCAAGCCTAGAGTTAATAACTCTCGTAAAAGGACTTAAGCTTAAAAGATAAAGGTCTTCATCGTTTTTGGCACCTATTTGTATAGAGTACTGACTATAGTCTTTTACATTGCCTACATTTTTGGGATCAACTATCTTTTTACCGCTAACTCTGTTTATACTATCTTCTATCTTATAGCTTAAGATGTTTTGTATAAGGTGCTCGTTTAGCTTTGCGTTTAGTTTCATGGGGGTGTTTGAGACGACAAGATAGTTTTTAGAGATGCCGCTACTATTATTTGTATTGTGAGTATCGTCTTTTGTTGTTAGGGATTTGTCTTTTAGGAGATTTGCAAATTTGAAAGAGTTAAAAAATGGATATTGCATATAGACAAAATTTGCTCTATTTGCGATCACGCACTCTTCTATCCTTTTAAGTAAGCTCTCTTCGCTATTGTTCTTGTCGTTTTTACATATAGATATATTTTTAGACTTGTCTACATTTTCATTTTTGCTTACTCTAGCGTCAAATAAGCTTTGCTCATCGCCCTCTAAAATAAAATCAGAACAAATACCAATATACTCATCATAATTGCTCTTGGCTTTAGTGGCTGTTATATCAAAGCATGAAAAATCTATAAATTTTCCACTTTTTTGATCGTTATTTGTAAAAACCAATATATTATTAAACGACACTGTATTTAATAGACCTAGTATAAAGCCAAATTTAGTAGCTAGCAAGCTAGCGGCTGGACCAGAAAACGCGTAAAAGCCCCTTTTGTTTAAAAAGTCAATTATATTTGTAGTAGTAGTTATCGCCTCTGGAGCTGCCAGCAATAAAGCTAGCGGCTTAAACGATCCTTTTATATCGCTTATGTCGACAAGATTGATTAGAAATTTTGTGATTTCTTTTAAAATATATTTATTGCCATCATCTGAAGCTTTTTTGAGATTTTCTTTTATATTTTTAAAGCTCTCTTCTATGGCCTTTACGGTTTCATCTCTTTTATCAAAATTTTCACGACTTAGTATTGTATTGGTTTTGTTGATTAGCGAATTTTTTAGCTTATCTAATATAGCCTCAAAATTTGTCTCTATATTTTTATAGTTAGATACCAACTGGCTAGATGCATCGTCAAAATTTTTAATCTTATTGTCTTTGCTTCTACCATTATTTGCAAGTTCTATTAGCTCTTTTACGAATTCTGCTATTACATCTTGTTCTTTACTAAGAACCTCTACATCTATATCAATATCTTTGATTGTTATCTTATTGGTTGTGTTAACAGCTTTTTCGCTTTTAAATAAATTTGACTTTTCTAAATACTTATATGTTTTTATAAGCACATTTTTATTGGCTTTCTTGTGATTGTATAGCCTCGCGATTGTCTTGTTATATAAAGCATCTCCATTTAATATATTGGTATCATGAAAATGGTTTAAATCGCGACAATAAAATGTTATGTTTTGATATTTGTCAGCAAAAACATCAAATGCGTCAAGCAAGTCTTCTATGCTTCTAATAATTTTTGTATTATCTAATCTCAAGAACGATCCCTCTCTTTAAATTTTTCAACTAACAAGCATTACAAAGCTAGTTGTGTTTATGTCATTTGTATAGCCACTATCTAGCCCTTTAGCTATCTCAAGCTCTATGCTTTTAGCTCCAGTTGGAGACATAAAAACATAAGTGTAAGTACGTCTATTCTTTTCTATATTAGAACTATTAAATTCATCTAAACTGGCAAAAAAGCCTACCCCACTTTCCGGGCTATTTGCCTTTTTGTAGTTCTCTTTATCAAGAGAGCTAAAATTCTTTGGAACTACAAATATCAAATTCAGTTTATCCACTCCATATCTTAGTTTAAATTCTTTGATGTCATAACGCTTATCGTCATAATTATCCGCTAAAAGAGCCTTTAAATTCTTATCCTCTACGTCTCTTCCCTCATCTAAATTGAGTTTGATCTTGCTAAAGCCATTTTTATCTTCAAATTTTTTATCAAATAGATAATAGGTAGTTACCAAAAGATTATCTATTTGAGAAGCAAAAGCTTTTATATGAAGTCTGATCAATGGCTTATTTAAATTTGGATTTTGTACGGCAAGGTTATTATTCTCAAACGTAGGACTACTTAAACTATGCTCTAGTTTAAGTTTATTCTCTTTTTTTATGCACCTTAGCGAAGAGCCCGTGTTGCTTAGGCAGTTTGGCACTAGATCTTGCATTACAGCGTAGTGATCATTCATGCTTTTTAGACTAAGTGCCGATCTTGGCACATAAGCTACTATGACACATGGGATCCTAGCTGAGCAGCCTACTATCGGCGAGTTTATAAAATCAACATCAAGTATCACGCCTTGATCGTCTGATCTTATGCTCCTGCCTGCCCTACTTTTTAAGATCACATGACCGCCATGTGGGCAAATGATAGTGTCATCCTCTATGACAGGGCATGAAGTCGCAGTAGATGAAATTTCTTTAGATTGATTATCTTTTTGTAAATTTTGCCTTTGATTTAAATTTGAAAGAGCCTCTTTAGTCTTTTTGCTCATTGGTTTTAGATCGATATTTAGACTCTTATTTAATAGTGAATAATTTAATATATTTGCTTGAGAATTTCTATAAGCAACATTTAGCCTTCCTATATCTTTATCCTCATCTCTTGGCTGATGAGTAAAATTTAGAGGTATATTCTCATCACTGTTATATTTTTCATCTTTAAAATAAAGTGGATAATCCTCCTCTTCATTGGCTTTAGACAAAAGGGCAGAGTTTAGATATATCCTTTGATTCATATTTTTACTATCTAGCTTAAATATCTCCTTTAATACCTCAACATCGACTATACTTTTATCTACTGCACTTACACTAAGGGTATCGTTGTTTTTATAAAAGATACTTCCAACGCTCTCATTCATAAGAGCTTTTATATCATCGGTTGCTACTTTATTGTTGTAAGCTACATCATCGTTATTTTGAGTGGATTTATTATTAGCTATTACTATGGCTTCATCGCTAGAGCTTATATCCTTAGAGTCTATGCTAGCTAAAAAATTTTCATTTTCTTTTAGTTTTGCTAGATCCGCATATTTTAGATTTATTATGCTCTTTAGCATATCTATTCTATCTTTTACGAAGATGCTAGCCTCTGCTATATCCACTCTATTATCTCGTAGTATCGTTATATTTTTATAGATGTTTTTACTATAAGAAAAGTATTTACCAAGCTCATTTACGTCTATCTTTTTTTCAAATACAAATAAATTCAAAGCACAAATAGCCACTAGCATATCTATATCGCCAGCTCTAGCATCACTTACTATCTTTGTCGCATCTAGTTTATCTAGATCATCTATATCTAGTATCTTTACTAGATGTGCCTCTTTATTGCTATTTTTATCTATGTTGCTGCCTAAATTTTCTATTATATACCCGACCATATCTTGCTTAAAATTTTCATCACTAAATTTGCCATATTCGTAAAAGAGATTTAAATAAGCATAAAAGATATATAAAGGCGTATCTAGCATAGAAGCATCACTTATATCATCTATATTTACATCCAAATTTAACTTCGATCTTATGCATTTTAGTTTAAATTTAAGCGACTGGATATATTCATTTAGATAATCAAGTGCTTCAGCTATATCTTTACCCTCTATCTTGGCTTCATTTTCTTTGTTTTCCAAGAGATAACACAACATATATAAAACCAAAACGCTCTCTTTTAAAAAGTGAGATCTAATTAATATATTCACCAAGTGTCTATTCTCAGTATTTTCATACTTTACTTCGCCAGTTGTATCTATGCCTAGCTTATAGCCTAGATCAGATATTACTGAAAAGGTAGGTTCTATCAAAACAGCCACATCTTTTGAAAAGCTATCTTCATCTCTATTGATACTTTGTTTAACGCTCTCTACGTGATGTATCTCTATGTCTATATCTTTTTCTTTGCTAGCTTTATTTATATTAGAGCTCACCTTTTTATCTGCAAGAGTCTTTTGAGCTTGTTCATTATTTTTAACTACATCTACATATTCATCTACGCTGCTCTTATCATCTTTAAAGCCAAACATACCTTTTATCTTGTTAAAGACTGAGCCTACCATCTTTCCTATAAAGCCATCTTTGTCTATGACTCTTGCTATCCATCTTGCACCTTTTGCTATGGCTTTAGCCACAAAGCTAAGAAGCCTTAAGCTCCAAGTAAAAGCTGAAGCTAATATACCACCATAAATTCCTGGAGCGTTATAAGTATAAAGTTCTTTTACTCCGCTATCTTTAAAGGTTACTGCATATATTTGAGCTAGATGACCTCCTAATGAGTGACCTGATAGGATGATGTCTTTGGCGGTGTTATCTAAGCCACTTAAGTTTTGACTATGAGAATTTATAGCTTCTTGCATAGAGGACTGAAGTGATTTTAAAGCAGATATTTGCATAAGCGCTCTTGATGTGATAGCCATAAAGGCATCATCTAAGAGATCGTTTATTTTCATCTCTGTTCCTCTAAAGCCTATTATATAGTTTGACTTAAGCGTGTCATAAAATATAGTTGAGCTAAAACCTGATTTTTGATTAGGTATATGTTTTACTAGTTCATAGCGATTGACAAATAGTTTTGTGCGAGGGGAGAGGGATTCAGGGGCGTAGAAAATTTCTGCTTCTTGATAGCTACCGTCTTTACCTAATGGTGTATCTATAAAATTTGTAACATCATTGTCTAACTTAATAAATTTTTTACCAGTATATGGCTTTTTGATAATCTTATCAGCCATAAATCTAGCTTCAATTGCCAAAGCATAAGCAGTAGGGTCGCCAAATTTTTTACCATTGTTCTTTGCTTTCTCAGAAAGTTCCTCTATTGTGTCACCCTTGGTAATATCATCTGCATATCTCCAAATGGGCTTACCTATCTCGTCTTTTCTGTATGAATTTGCAATGTTTTCAGGGACATTATCTTTACCAAATTTATCATAAAGCTCATCAAGTCCATTTCTTTCATTCTCAAATACATTATGAAGCATTGCATAACTTGCATCAGCTATATCAATATAGTCTTTAAAGCAATTTATTAGCTCTTTATTTGATTTTTTAGTTTGCACTTACTTGTCCTTGTTTGCTTTTATAAATTTATTGTTTGTTAAGTAAAAAATATTATCTCCTGATTTTGTACCAAAAGACTCTTTGGTAAATGATACACCTCTACCTTCATCACCAAATAGCCCATATTTGGTTTCAATATAAGTATATGAAAGATATATTTTTATAATTCTCATCTCTTTTCCATCAAAATACATATATTTAGGATAAATTCTAGGTTCTTCTTTTAAAAAATCATCTCCAATAAATTCTTTTATTTTATTTATATAAATTTCTGGTACTTCTGCTTTTTTACCAGTATCTCTTTCATAATCTATCCAACGAGCATAGTATCTTTTACCATTTGAGAGGATTTGAGGGAGTTTTTGATCCATGATTTCTAGGTCAGATCTTTTAAAATTTCTTTTGTTATTTCTAAAGAAATCATCCATATAATCGCTTCTTTCTTTTTCTCTTCTCTCTATCTCATCAACAAATTTTTGATTAAATATATATACTCCACCATATTGTTTAGCTAAGTTTTCTAGTTCAGAGTTACTTATCTTTTTGTTTGCTTGATTAGCTGAGCAAACTATTAAGAATATACTTGTTAGAAGTAAGAGTGTTATAGCTAGAAATTTCATTGATTATCCTTTTATGTTTGAAATTTTAGTTTGGATATTTTATTGTTATTGTATTTATAATATTATTAATTTATTATGTGCTGTTTGGGGTTTATTAAAATTTATTATGCAGATAAAAATTTATTTCAAGTATTTTTATAGCTTAGTTCATTTATCATAAAGCTCATCAAGTCCATTTCTTTCATTCTCAAATACATTATGAAGCATTGCATAACTTGCATCAGCTATATCAATATAGTCTTTAAAGCAATTTATTAGCTCTTTATTTGATTTTTTAGTTTGCATTTACTTGTCCTTGTTTGCTTTAATGATTTTGTTATTTGTTAGAATGAATTTGTTTCCACCGCTTACTGGAACTATACTTTTTTTACTAAAGCTTATTCCCATTCCCTCATCTCCAAATAAGCCATATTTGGTTTTATAGTATGTATAAGACATTGATAATTCAATAGGTACTATTTGGTTATTATCTTCATAGAAGCCTACTAATATTGTATGATACTTCCATAAAATCAAAGAGAAATTACCTTGTCTTGTTTCGTTTTTCTCTTTTGATTTTATAAAATTTCCATAAGCCCCTGTTACTAAAATAAGCGATTTCACGCTGTAGCCAAGATTTAGGGCTTATGGGTTAATGTTTCGATTAAAAATCTTAGTGCTTGACACTGAATACAAGAAAGAAACATAACCTAAATTTTATTCAGGAGTATCAAAAATGAAAAAAGCGTTTTTTTGTGGTGTTGATGTTTCTAAAGATAAAATCGACGTTTGTTTTTTAACTTCTATTATGAGTGAGAAAGCTAAATTTGAAACATTGCCTAATAACTATGAGCTTATCAAAGTTTATTTTGATAGTTTTAAAAATGATGAAATTTTAGTTGTTTTTGAAGCAACTTCAAATTATCATTTAGCACTTCAAAAGGCTTTATCTGATTTAAGTATTAGATATTGTGTTACAAATCCTTATAAATCATCTTTGTTTTTAAAGCATCTTAGCACTATAAAAACTGATACAAGCGATAGTTACGGCTTGGCTGTTTATGCTAGGACTTTTAAAAGCGAGATCGCACCTGATAGGTATAATGCCGAGTATTTAGAGATAAAAAGTTACAATTCAACATTAAATTTACTCCAAAAAATAAATACTCAACTTAAAAATTTTAAAAGCTCTCAAAAAACTTTAAATAATAAAGTAATTGATGATGTTATCGCAAATCTTATAAAAGAGATTGCAAAACTTCAAGCTATGCTTCAAAAACTAGCTTTTGATCTTGTTAAAAAAGCTATTCCAGAAACCGAAGAGATTATTAAAGAAAATAAAGGCTTTGGTATTGATCTCGCTTTAAATTTATTTCCACAACTGCATTTTAATAGGGATAAATCTGAAAAACAATTTATAAGTTTTATTGGTCTTAGTCCTAGAATTTTTCAAAGTGGTTCAAGTGTTCATAAAAGCCAAAAAATAAACAAAATGGGTAATTCTAATATAAGGCGTATTCTCTTTATGACTGCATTATGTGCAATTCGTTTTAACGATAAATTCAAGGCACGTTATGAGCGTTTATTAGCTAACGGCAAAAAGAAAATGACTGCTATCGTTGCTGTTATGTGTGCGATAGTTCGTTATTTAAAAAGCTTATTTCCATTTAATCCAGAAATAAAGGCTATTTAATGAGAAAAATCCATTATAAGATAATCTTTTCAGTTCTTGAAATCCTATCATCTAAAAATTCTTTAACAAGGGCTGATATATGCGATCATTTAAAGATTAGCAAAGCTTATCTTTCTCAAATTATTAGTAATAGATATTTAATAAAAAATCAAATTTTTTCAAAAAGGATAAAACAATGGCAAAAAATGCAACAGCTCCATTAATGGATAGCACAAGCGAAAATCTTTATAGAGAAATTTATCAATCTCTCAACCAAAATTTAGATTATTTCGAGCAAAAGATTAAGGTCTTAAAAATTAAAAAGATCGATGGTAAGCAAAAGCTAGATAAAGATAATAATCCCATTATAAACGAGTTTGGAGAGTTTGAAAAGTGGGATGATAGCTATATGTTAACTTTCGTCGCTCTTAATAGTGGCGGAGAGCATTCTACAAGAATAACACAAGAGCAATATCTCGATTTAAAAGAAGATGAAGTATATATTGCTAGCGGTAAGATCGAATATAGACTTTATAAGGATGCTTATAACTCGACACCAGTTATTGTCTTTAATAAATTTGTGCCTGCGATTGATAGTTTTGTCACGGCGATGCTAAAAATGGAAGCACTTAAAAATGGCTCGAATGCTTGAAAAATAGGGGCTAAAGCTTAGCCCCGTGCCTAGACTATCAGCAAGGTTAGGCGGGACAAGCTGGATTTTGTTAAAGGTTTAAAAATGATATATAAAGACGATAGATTTAAAATACTTCATCAAGGCATCGATACTTTAGTTATCGGCGTAAATTGTATTGATGAAAAATTTTTTAATACAACTTTTTCAAGCTTTATCCGCAAGATCGCTACGCTAAAACAACAAGCACAAAATTTACGCACATTTGGCGAAAAATATATTTTGGATGATTTGGGCTTTGATTACGGAAATTTTAAAGTATCAAGTAAAGGCTTAGGTCAATATTTTGGATATTTTTCAAACGATGATATATTTTGCACCATTTCAGATACTAAATTCAAGCCAAAAGGGCTATATCATTTAAAAATTCAATTTAGAAGCATATTTTTACTTAAATATGGACACGTTAGAGCCTATGAGCTTGTAAATAAATTTTTAAGTGATATATTTAAAGAGCATTTTAAAATAAGTGTTTTAAGGCTCGATCTTGCAACTGATGTAACTGGCATAAAATATACTCCACAAGATTTTTTACAATTTAGAAGTTTAAAAAGGGTTTCTAACTATTCAGATCAATATAAAAAAGATGACGATGATTTAATAATTGATGAAAATTCACTAGTTTTTAATGATATAACTGAAATTAATGTCAATAATTTTATGCGTTTTACTCGCTTTGAAGGTGTAAGTTTTGGAAAAAATCCACACATGTTTAGGGTTTATGACAAAATAAAACAAGTTCAAAGCAAAAATATTTCAACTTTAATTTTCACAAAATGGGAAATAAATGGCTTTAATCCTGCTGTTGATATGTTTGTATTTAGACACGAAGCGGAGTTTGGACGATCTGCAATAAAAAGATTAATCCCTATTAATGAAAGTGATGAAATTACTTATATTTTTAATCATTTGGGGGCTTTTTGGTCGCAAGGGCTTAGTATTTGTAAATGGTATGATCTAACTGATGATGAAATTAATCGTTTAACTGCTGGCACTATTCAAAGTGATAGTGCAAGAAAAATTTATCAAAGATGTGATTTTGATGATAATAGGCTTAAATTTTGGGATATGCTTTTGCCTTGGGGCGATGATAAATTTAAAGCTCTTACTATGCACGATCTTATTCAATCAAAGGATATTAAGAAAGCAAAAATGGCTTTAAAAGCCTTTGTAAGTGCTGTTTATACTAATTTGGGTGTTAGCGGTGAGAATTTTTTATACGTTTTTACTGAAACGCTTAAAGATCTTGAAAATGATGGCTTAACTCTTCACGAATACGGCTTATCAAAGCTTGCTGGCAATTTTTTAAAAAATGAAAAAACTATAAAAAGTCAGAATTTAGATATAGATAATCCCCTTTTTGATGTTTTTAACGCTTCTTTAAATGATTTTTTTGTTGCCATTAGCAAAATAAGAAATGATGATTATATCCATCCTATAACGAATGCTTTAAAGGGGTTTCAATGCAAAAATTAAACGCTTATGGTCTTTTGGTGTGTGAATTATTAGATAGTGGCAAGGATGTTATTTGTATTGATATTAAATGTCCTATCGTTAAAAGGCTTTACGCCAAAAAGCTTGGTTTTATTTGGGCTGATATTGTTATTGGTAGTAGAAAGGCTTTTTATTCGGCTCTTGATGAATTAAATATTCTTTTTATTCAAACAAATTTGAAAAAGCTATTAGATAGCAAAGGTTATTTTTTGCGAAATGGTCGTAAATATATTTTTGCTGTTAAACAGCCTAGATTAGATTTATTTTAAAAAAAGGGTTATAAAATGTTAAATATTATTAAAAATTTAGGTGCTTTCTCTTTAAGTGATAGCGGTTCTTTAATAAATAGTCTTAGTCAGTATCAGCCTTGTAATTATTCTTTAGATGATATTAAAACTATTCATCGTTGTAATGCTAGTGATCCGATATATCTTAAAGATATTTATTCTAATCAAATTTTCGTTAAATTGTTTGATTTTTTGGTTTATGGTGGCGATGATGAATTTTTTATTTGTGATTGTATTTTAAATCCTTTAGATGTTTCTGATATACGTTTTGCTATCTCTGGTCTTTACGTTGAAATTGAAAAGAAAGATATACCAAAGGGACATAAGCTTCTCTCTTCTGATTTTAATCTAGCTAATATTTTTTCTTCTGCTCTTCTTGATTTGCCATTTTCAACTATACAAAGTGATATTACTTTAGGAGCTTTTTCTAAAGGTCAAATCGTTCAAATTAAAGATTTTAGCTTGCCTTTTTATGTTTTAGGTTGCTCTTTATTACAACTTGGTCTTAATAAATTTATTCTTTTTTATGATGTTTTTTGCCTTGATTATGAATTAGTAAAACTCGGTGTTTTTAGTGTTCGCCGAATTTTTGTTCCAGCTGGATTAGTTAGACCATTTAAGTTTGATAAAACATTTTATAAATATGTGATTGCTTTATATGCTTATATTTTTAAGAGTTCTGCCGTTAATTCTCTTGATTTATCTGATGTTGTTAAACAAATTTTTGAATATTCTGGTGAAGAAGATTTATTTAGTTTATTTTTAAGATTACGTAATGAAGCTGTTGAAAAGCAAGCTAAATCCGAAAGTAACGAGCCACCTATTTATTTATAAAGAAAGGGATTTTAAATAATGTATTCTGGTATTACTCAAGCTATTAGTAAAGTTAGTCAAGTTAATAGTGCTTTAAAAGCTGGTGGGGTTGCTGGTGCTATTGGTGCTGGTGCTAGTTCTAATTTTGATTTAAAAGATAACCCTGTTACTGATATAACTGCTCTTGGTATTTGGGGATTAAAAAATGTTTATAATAGTTTTTTTGATAAAAAAGAAAGTGTTGATGTTGATAAAAATATAAAAGAGCTTAGTGAATATTATGCTAAACAACGTGAAGCTAAAGCAATAGACGCACAAAAAGAAAAAGAAAAGCCTAAAGAAGACAATTTACCTAAGCCATCTGATAATGATAAGCCTAGTAGTGTCCCCTTAACTTTACTTGGTGTTTTAGATCAGCAAAACCATATATTAAAGCTTATGTCTTTAAATTTAGCTGTTTTAGGTGCCGTGAAAAATAACGCTTTTGATAAACAAACTAGCGTTAAAAAAGACAATTTATATAATCAATCTCCAGAAATTCAAGGGCGTGTTACATTTGATAGAAAAACTGGGTATTGGGTTGATCCTACTACTAAGACGCTTTATAACCCTTATACTGGCGATCGTATATACGATAATGCTTCGTCAAATACTGGCACTAATTCCGCTATTTCTACTGGTGTAGATTTTAAAGAAGTGTTAAAATCTCAAGAAAAAATTAATAGTGAAATTTCTAAATATATCTCAACTATTGGCGAAAATCAAAAAGTATATAATCAAAATTTAGAAAAGCTTGTTGTTAATTCAAAAGAGTATTCGCAAGCTATGAAAGATGGTTTGGCTGGTGTTAAACTTAAAGCTAGTGTTGCTGTCAATAATAATTTAAACGCTTCTTTGGCTATTGATAAGCCAGTTGAGGTTACTTTACCTAGTTCTTATGTCGATAATCAAAAAATACTTAGTGATAATTCAACTAAAACGCTTGAAATTTATAAAGAAAAAGCTGATTTTGAAAAAACTGATGTTGCGATTAAAGACCTTGATGGCAATATTGTTGCAACTACTTCGCCACGTGCTATTGCTTTATCTCGTCAAGCTGTTCAAACTCGTGTTTTAACTGATGAAAATAATTTTGAATTAGATAGTGACGCTTTAAATTTATTTGATATACCTATCCCAAACTTTAAAGATTTGTTTAATACTGAATTACCTAGTAAAACTTTACTTAAGGATTTAAAATAATGGCTGATAAAAGTTCTGAAGCTGGAAAAATTTTAAAGCTTGGTATTCACGAAATGTTTGAAGACTTGACCTATAGCGTTGCTTATGATGAAGTTTTAAGCAGGCTTAAAAAAAGTGGTATGGATGACGGCATTTTAAAAGATGCAATAAATAGCGGTATTACTATTATGTTTAGTGCTGCTTTAGTCAAATATATTCAGCTACAAGAAAAAGTCGTTGATAAGATTATGAGTGTTGTTTATGCTGGTGTTGTAGCTTTACTTTCTCCTTTAGGTAAATACGCTAAAAATAAGCTTAGCAATATAAAAGGCACTAAACTTAATAGGATGCTTGGTTTTTTAACTGGTAGTTTTTCTGATCGTGTTGGTGTTGCTAAAGTGTTGGTCGAATGTGGTAATCAAGTAATTAACGCTAATAATTCTAATAGTTCAGCACTCCAAAATGTCAATACTGTTATTAATCAACGTCAGCATATTTTAGAAACTAAAAATCAAGAATTTAACTATGCAAAAGCAAAGGTTGATAATATAAATCAAACACTACTTTTTAAGCTTTTTAGCTCTCGCTTTACTCCGCAAGATAAAGAAATTCTTAGGCGTATAACTGGAAGTGATAAGATTGATATTGATGCTTTAAATCACGTCGCTGATTTTATGTTTGTTACTGATGATGCTGGTAACGTTTTGGGGCTTAGCGAGATGTTTATTACTATGATGAATGGTTTAGGATATTTTAACGGAAAGGTTAAGAAAAATGGCTCTTGATTGTGAAAAAGCTTTTGAAGAAGAAATGAAAAAATTTGATAGTATTGGTGCTTGTCTTGCTCGCATTGAAAAAATATTAACTGACAACTTAAAAGATAAAAAAGATGATAAAAGCGGTTTAGCATCTTTGGATGAAACAAATCGTCTTTTAAAAATTCTTTGCCGTGATCTTGTAGGTAAAGAATAATGGTTTCTTTGCTATGTGGTTGCTGTAATAAGAAAAAAGACTTTACTTTTTCTATCGAGAGAGTATTATTTTTTCGTTCTAATACTGAAAATTTAAATGCTAGTATTGATGAAAAATATGATAAGAAAGATGCGCTTTTTGATTGCGGTTTTTCTGGTAATAATTGCATTCGTGATAAGCGTATTTCTTCTCTTTTTGGTCTTGGCTTTTATTTTTCTGCTTATACTAATTCTAGTATTAAAAAGGCTAATGCCCCTTTACATATGCATTATAATAGCGATGATGCTGACGATTATGAATATAGGGTAGGCACTGATTTTTTAACTCCATCTGGTAAGATCAATATTATGGATTTGCCTAGCTCTTCTGAAATTTCTTCTTATTTTGATAGTAATTTATTCTTTTCTTTTAGTGATCGATCTGATTACTTTTATTTTTGTATTCCTGCATCTTTTAATTATGCAAAATATACCAGCCATCTCTCCTTTTCTGATTTTTCTTGTTATTCATCTTCTAGTCCCTTTTTTAGAAGTGATCTTCGTCTTGGTCTTTTGGATTGTGACTATACTGGTATTCATACTGAAGCTTTTAATCTTTTTTCTATTTTTTCTAGTTTTGTTAATAAATCTTTTGTTTATGAATTTTCTGATTTTATTAATATATTTGAAAATTCTCTCTCTTCTTTTTATTCTCAATTTTATAGCGATGTAACTAACTTTAATTTACAACACCGCTATTTATCAGTTTATCGATTTTCAAAAAAGGAGTATTATGCCTATCTACAAAATTACACAACAGCAAGGCAATAGGGTTATCACTTCAACACTTGAAGCTAAAAGTGTTTCCGATCTAATTGCTTTTTTAGATGCTGTTTCTACTGCTGAGATTAAGTATATTTATAAAGTCGAGTTCGAAACTCAAAAAACTAATTTTCCGTATGATGACTTCAATTACAATAAGCAATTTAAAGCTTTTGTATCTAATAAAAATCGTATGTGCAAACAAATTTTAATTCATAATGTAAAAAAGACTAAAAACGAAGCTGAAATATCTGCTTTAATTAAAACACATTTAGAAGTAGGCGGACTTGCTGTAAAGGGTGTTTCTTGTTCGCTTTTTATGGATAAGTAAGAATTTAATAATTTGTCTTTATAATTATTTCTTTATATAAAAAGGAGTTGCTTATGCTTAGAAAGATTGTTGCTTTTTGTTTGTTTTTTACTCTTGCTTTCTCAACTTCTCGTTTTGATGAATATAAGAAAATATTTATGAATATCAGTCCTTCTGATGCTGTTTCTCTTATTTGTCAAAATTCTTCTTTTTTTATTATTTCTTCCGCATATCTTAATCCTCCTATTGTAAGAAATGACGTTTGCACTGCCGAATATGAGTTATTTTCTAGCCCAAAGGCTTTGAGTGATGCTGAAAAAGATTTGGATAGTCAGTTTTGCTTTAACCTTGTTTTAAAAGCCTTTCTTTCTTCTAGGGGTACTTTTGAAGCTAAATTTTATAATTCTAGCGGCTCTTTAGTGAAAACTAAACGTTATAATCAGAACAGCCGTCCTAGTTGTTCTTTGCTTCAAAGATAGTATTCCGTTCTTGTTCCCCCCTCTCAAACACGGCACCCCACCGCTCTGCGGTGTGTGCCGTGTTTTCTTTTCTCCCCTTTTAGTTTATTCTTTTTTATTATCTTATTTTCTTTCTTGATCTTTTTATCTTCTTTAGTTGTTTTTGTTTGCGTTGTGGCGATAGTTTCTGCGATTGCTCGAATATCTTAAAACTTATAATTATGTCTTTTTGCTAGCTATCGCCACGCAAACACTACGCGGACGAAAAACGCGATAGCGTTTTGAGCGTGCTGAAGCGTCCTTAATCTAACCTTAATTATTTAACTTTCTCTTTTTTGCTTAATATTCTCTTGTTTAAAACGTTTTAACAAAAACAAGCAAATTTAAAAAGTCGAATGACAAAAGAAAGGATAAAAAAATGTTAAGACAAACAATAGATGGACTTTATGCAAAAAGTCTTACTTTTTCTAGTGGTAGTGATGAAGATGCTTTACTCCCGCTTTTAGCTGGCAAAGTTGAAAGTTATTCAGTCTTTGGCGATGGTGGCACTGCTTTAACTTCAACACCTGATCCACTTAATCGTAAAAATGTGATCGTTGGTGCTAAGACTGCAACTGGTAGAATTTCTACTATGGTAACTATCCCGCACGTTAAACAAAGTTATATGTTTCAAAATTTTCTTTCTGATTTTACTGGCAAATTAGATGCAAATTATGATACTGCTGTTAAATGTGATTATGTAACTTTGAAATTTGATAGACTTTAAGGAGTAAGAGATGTCTAAATGTTTAGTTAAAAATACAATAAATAATAGAACTTATGGCTTTGCTTTGCCGTGCGGTGGTGCTGAAGCTAAAGCATTTTGTGATAATGCTCTTGAAGGAACTTACGTAATACTTTCTCGTGCTAACGAGCAAGGTAATTCAAGCGAAGCAAGCGTTATTGAATATACTATTACTGGTAAAAATACGGCTGGTAATAAAACTACTTTTAGCTTTTATACTAAGCCTAGTATCGATGAAGACCAGATCAAAACTGCTTTAGCTGGTAAAAAATTTAATGGCGTTAAGTTTGATGAAATTTACGTTATTAGCGCTAGAAAAGTAAAATAGTGTTTTCAATGTTAAATTTAAGCTCCCTATTTGGTAGGGGGCTATTAATACATATATTTGCTTATTCTATTTTGCTTCTTTATATATCTTTTTTAAAGGGTGAAGTAAGAAACTATGATGCAGAAGTTAGCACTTTAAAAGCTCATTTAGCAACTGAAAAAGAATATACTAAAAACGCTTTTTTAATTATTGATAATCAAAATTTAAAAATTAAGCAATTAAAAATAGATAGTGATAAACTATCTCAAAGAAACAATTCTTTAAATCAAAAATTACAAAAACGTTTTAGCACTATCGAAACACCAAAAACGGATGATTGCTTAAGTAAGCTAAAATTTTACGATACTTTACTTTTAGAGTTTAGCAATGGTAACTATTCCAAATAAGCTATTTTTCTTTTTCTTGCTATCTTATCTTGTCTTGTTCGTTGGTTGCTCTGCAAAATCTTCACAAGGTGCTATTCAAGAAGCTTATATGCCTATAAAATGTGATGTAACAATTCCAGATAAGCCTATTTTTGATCCATTAAATCCAGAAAGTTTAAAAGATTTAATTATTTACTGCATACGAGTAGAAGATTTATTAAAAGGCTGTGTAAATGGACAATTTAAACAAGGACGATAATTATTTAATTTTAGTTCTTTTTGTTGGATTTATAGCATCAATTTTAAATCTTGAAACTAAAGATTTTTCTAAGATCAAATATAAAATTTTATCTTATTTGCTTAGTTTTTTAAGTTCTATGTTTTTATGTTGGATTAGTTACGAAATATTTTTTTTCTTTTTAAACAATATTAGAGTTTCGGTCGCTCTTGCTGGTTTTGTAACTTGGCGTGGCACTGATTGGATATATTCAAAAATTGATAAAGCCTTAGATAAAAGGATAGAAAGGGATTAAAATGACACTTGGCGAGCATCAAGAAGCTTTTATGAAAGACGTTGAGAAACTTTTAGCTTATCTTCATTCTAATGGATACTCTGTAAGGGGTGGCGAATTAGAAAGGACACAAGCCCAGCAAGAAATTTATTATAATAGTGGTAAAAGTAAAACTATGAATTCTAACCATTTAAAAAGATGTGCGATAGATTTACATATATTTAAAAATAACGTCTGGCTACAATAAAAGCCAGAATTGCAAGATATTGGCAATTATTGGGAGAACTTAAATACTCTTAATCGTTGGGGCGGTAATTTTAAAAACTTTCTTGACATTCCGCACTTTGAAAGAAATTGTTAAATTCTCTTGACTTCTATCTTAAAATCTTGGTCTATTTGGTGACTTCTTATAATTATCACTACCCATAAGCTCTTTTATTTTATTTATATAAATTTCTGGTACTTCTGCTTTTTTACCAGTATCTCTTTCATAATCTATCCAACGAGTGTAGTATCTTTTACCATTTGAGAGGATTTGAGGATATTTCTCATCAAAGCCTTTTAAATTCTTTCTCATTTCAGCATCGGTCGTAGAAGCATTTATTATTTTTAGTTCTGCTTCTCTTCTTAACTTTTCTTTAATTTCTATCTCTTTCTCAAATTTCTCATCAAATATATACTCCACCATATTGTTTAGCTAAGTTTTCTAATTCAGAGTTACTTATCTTTTTATTTGCTTGATTAGCTGAGCAAGCTATTAAAAATATACTTGTTAGAAGTAGTAATATAAATGCGGTAAATCTCATAAATAAATTTTTAAAATAATTAATCAAAAATCTAATAATTTCACATAATGAAGTCAAGAAGTTCATCTAAGGATTTTGTCCTTAGATGAAAGATTAAGATTTTTTGATCGCTCTAATAGGAATAACAAATATCGCTGCGATCACATAAAAAGCAATACAAAAAACAGCCGCCATCATAAATATCTCACCGATATCATAAAAGCTTGACTCAAGCCTAAATGTATCCACGTAATTTATCGCAAACCATAATGCTACGCCAAGAGCAATAGCAAAAACAAAAAATCCCCAAGAAAACAAGAAATTTAATATCTTAGTTCCCAATTTCTCTCCTTTTTAATTATTTTTCTAACTTAAAACCGCCACCAAAAGCTCTATAAACTTCGACTGCGCTATCGACCTCATCAAGCTTTGCTGAGACGTCTTGTAATTTTGCTTGAAGCAAATTTCTCTCCGCATCAAGAAGCTCTAAGTGGCCGATATAGCCAGCGTCATATTGCTCTTTAGCAAGCGAGTAAATTCTTTGTTGGGATTTTAGCAAATTTTTCACTTGTTCCAAAGAAATTTTTGCATTTTGCCTTGAAACAAGCGCATCTCTTACTTCACCAAGAGCCGATTTTACCGCGGCTTCATAATTAACAGCAGCAATTTGTTCATTTGTTTTAGCCACTGCAACATTATTTTTTGTCCTACCAAAATCAAAAATTTTCTGTGCTAAAGAGCCACCTATGCTCCATGTATTGGCATTTCCAACAAAGATATTTTCAAAATCAATACTTGAAAAGCCAAAAAGTCCAGTCATTGAAATGCTTGGAAAATACTCAGCCCTTGCAACACCAACAAGAGCATTTGTAGCTTTTAAATCAGCCAGTGCCTTTGCCACGTCGCTTCTTCTTAGCAAAATTTCAGAGCTGATGCCAGCACTTATCTCTGGAGAAGCTGGTAAATTTTGCGAGCTAGCAACAGCTCCACCTAAAATTTCATTATTACTTTTACCAGTCAAGATAGCTAGTGAGGTGATAGCTTTTGACTTTGCATTTAATATAGAAGTAAGATTGGTCTTAGCGCTTTCTACTGCTGCCTTACTTTGCAAATAAGTCATCTCATTTATGCTTCCAAGATCAAGCTGTGTTTTGCGAAGCGCTAGCGTGTCTTCATAAGTTTTTAAAGTCTCTCTTAGCACAGCTTCTTGCATATTTAATGAAACTAACGCAAAGTAGCTTTTTGCAACACTTGAGCTGATACTTAGTCTCGCGCTACCATAGTCAAATTTGGTTGCATTTAGGCTTTCTTCAGCTGCAGCTACATTATTTCTTACTCTGCCCCAGAGATCTATCTCGTAGTTTAGTCCTAAATTTATGCTCGAACTTCTATAACGTGTTTGAGGCTGCTTAGTGTATGTTTCCCCACTGGTTTTTGCCTTGGTGTAGCCTACATTTAAATTTATACCAGGAAGCAAATCTGCTTCAGCTACGCCAAGACTTGCCTTTGCTTTCTCTAAATTTAAATAAGCAACACGTAAATTTGTATTTTTCTCGAGTGCATTTTCTACTAGAGAATTTAAATTTTCATCGTTAAATTCTCTCCACCAAAGATCCCTTATATCGCTTGTCTCGAAAGTATATGTTGAGGTGAAATTTGTATCTACATTTGGCATATCTGGACGAAATGAGCAACCAGCTAAAAACGCCGCTGTTATAAGTATAAATGCCTTATTTTTCATCTTTTTTTGCTCCCTTTTTCCAGTATTTCTCATTTAAATTTTCAAGCAAATAATAAAACATTGGCACGAAAAATATAGCTATTGTAGTAGAAGCAATCATACCACCAACCACGCCAGTTCCTAGTGAGTGGCGAGATGCAGCGCCTGCGCCTGTGCTTATAACCATCGGGAATACGCCTAGAGTAAATGCGATAGATGTCATTACGATAGGTCTAAAGCGAAGTTTTGCCGCATTTATCGCTGAGTCAAATATACTCTTGCCGCTATCACGCTCTTGCATTGCAAATTCTACGATCAAAATGGCATTTTTGGCCGCTAGACCAATAAGCAACAAGAGTCCGATCTCAAAGTAGATGTCGTTTGTTAGGCCTCTTATCCAAACAGCTAGCAACGAGCCAAATACCGCAAATGGCACGGCTGTGATAACCGCAAGTGGAATGAGCCATCTTTCGTACTGAGCAGCAAGGATGAGAAATACAAAGATCATACCAAAGATAAAGGCGACCGTGCCTGTTCCTTGAGAATTTACCTCTTGATACGCAGTTCCTGCCCAGCTTATAGCGTAGTCCTCGCTGCTTAGCGTGTCATTTACGACCTCTTGGATCGCTCTTATCGCATCGCCTGATGTGTAGCCAGGTTTTGGATCGCCCATGATCTTAGCTGATGGAAAGAGGTTAAATCTATCAACGATATCAGGTCCGATCGATCTTGTAAGCGTCGCTACTGAATTTAATGGCACCATGCCGCCATCATATGAGCGGACGAAAATTTTTCTTAGATCCTCAGGATTATTTCTAAAACTTTCCTCAGCTCTTGCATATACGCGGTAAGATTTACCAGCAAGGTTGAAGTCGTTTATATAGTAAGAGCCAAAAGTAGCCGCTACCGTGCTAAAAATTTCGCTCTCGCTTACGCCAAATAGCTTTGCTTTTTCTTTATCAACTGTTATCTTAAACTGACGATAATTTGTCTCAAGCGTAGTTCTCACATTTGTTAGCTCAGGTCTTGCATTGGCTATTGCTGATACTTTTCTAGCGTCTGCTTCTATCTCATTGTAACTCTTGCCGCTTTTATTTTGTAGATACATCTCAAAGCCACCAGTCATTGATAGACCCATGATAGGTGGTAAATTTACAACGAATGTCATTGAGTTTTTTGAGCTCCAAAGCATACCGTTAAACTGGCCAGCCAATGTATCAGCTCCATTGTTAGCACCTTTTCTCTCACTCCAATCTTTTAGCTTTATAAAGCTAACGGCTGAGTTTTCTCTAAGCGAGTTAGCTAGCATATCGTATCCTGCAAAGCCCATATTAAATTCAACATTTGGATTGCTCAAAATGGCATTGCTGATAGAATTTACCTCTTCTTTAGTTTTAAGCATATTTGTTGAAGGTGGAAGTGAGGTGATAACCATCAAAGCACCCTTGTCTTCTGAAGGCACAAGCCCTTTTGGCACCTTTTGAAATAGGTCATACGTTGCAAATCCCATTATGCCAATGACTATAAAGCTAATGATGACATGTTTTAAAATTTTTGCCACGCCAGCTGTAAAGAGCTTAGTGCTAAAGTCAAAGAAGTCGTTAAATTTCTGAACTATCCAAAATGGCTTGTTCTCTTGCTTTTTAAGCATAACCGCACAAAGTGCTGGTGTAAGAGTAAGAGCGACAAAGCCCGAGATACAAACAGCAACGACAAGTGTTAGCGCAAACTGCTTTTGTATAACGCCAACAAAGCCCTCCATAAATGAAACTGGCACGAAAACCGCGCAAAGCACGAGCACGATAGAGATGACTGGAGTTTGCACCTCCTCCATTGCCTTAAATGTCGCGTCTTTTACGCTTATCTCTTTATCTTCATGCAAAATTCTCTCGACGTTTTCTATAACGATGATCGCGTCATCCACGACGATACCGATGGCTAGGATCAGGGCAAAAAGTGTGATCAAATTTATACTAAAGCCCATCACATAAAGTCCGCCAAATGTACCTATGATAGAGACTGGCACAGCAAGCATCGGAATGATAGTTGCACGAAAACTTTTTAAGAAAAAGTACATTACGACAAGAACTAGCACCATCGCCTCGATAAAAGTTTTTATAACCTCATCAATTGAAACATCTATAAATTCTGTTGGATTGTAAGCTATGGTGTGCTCTAGGCCAACAGGATAAGTTTTCTTTAGCTCGTTAAGCTTTTCTTTTACAGCATTTGCGGTAGCAAGAGCATTCGCATCGTTTTGTAAAAATAGCAAAAGTGGCACTGCTGGTTTGCCATTTAGCATAGCTTCAGATGCGTAGCTAGCAGCTCCAAGCTCGACTGTGGCGACCTCTTTTAGCTTGACGACTGTGCCATCTTCACTTTTTATCAAAATTTCGCCAAATTGTTTTGGATCTTTAAAACGCCCCTCAGAAACGACAGAATAAACATAAGGATTATCGCCTTTTGACGGCTGCTCGCCTATTTTGCCAGCGGCGTATTGTGAGTTTTGAATTTTTACTTGAGAAATGACGTCGCTTGGAGTTAGTTTAAACTGAGCAAGTTTGTCTGGCTTTAGCCAAATTCTAATCGAGTACTCTTTGTTGCCAATTAGCACTGTATCGCCGATACCATTTACCCTTTTAATCTCGTCAGCAATGTTTAAATTTACATAGTTATATAGCTCAACTTGGTTCATATTTGGATTTGTAAAGCCAACAACTTGAAGGATCGAGCCACTTCTTTCACGCACCGTTACGCCCATATTTTGCACTTCTTGAGGTAACCTTGAAAGGGCAGCTTGCACGCGGTTATTTACATCGATCGTAGCTTGTTTTGGCGATGAGCCGATCTTAAAATATACGCTTATATTCATAGTACCTGCTGAGCTTGAGGTGCTTTGCATATATAGCATATTCTCAACGCCATTTATCTGATCTTCAATCGCACTTGCGACCGAGTCGGCGATAGTCTGCGCATCAGCACCGCTATATGTCGCACTTACAGAGACGGTAGGCGGTGTAAGGCTTGGATACTCCTCTATTGGAAGCCCCTTGATACCCATAAAGCCTGCTATAACTATGATGATAGATATAACAGTTGCAAATATCGGGCGGTTTATGAAAAATCTTGAAAACATCTATCTGCCTTTACTTGCTACTTGTAGCGTTTACATCTTTGCCGTTTATAAATTCCGCACTTAGGTCTTTATCAGTTTCAACTGGTGCACCAACTCCTATTTTAAGGAAGTTATTAACAATTATCTTATCACCCTCTTCAAGACCTTCAGTGACTGCTACCATATTTTTTGTTTGATATCCTATTTTTACATTTTTTTGGCTTACTTTGCCATCTTTCACGACTAAAACATAAGAGTTTGTAGCGCTTTGTTGAAGGGCAACTTGTGGGATGTTAAAGGCATTTTTTTGAACAAATCCACTCATCTTTATATGACCAAACGCACCTGGTAAAATTTTACCCTCGCTATTATCAAAGCTAGCCTTTGCTAAAACGCTGCCAGTCGCGGTATTTACGACACTATCTATAAAATTTACTTTACCATTAAAATTTTCGCCATTGACACTTAACACAGTGTCACTATTTAGCTGTTGCCATGAGCCGTTATCCAAATTTGTCTTTCTAGTTAGATTATCCACATCGGCGATATAAAATTCTGCTTCAATAGGATTTATTTTTGTAAGTCTTACAAGCTTTGTTTGGTTTGCTATGACAAGCGAGCCAACATCTACTTGGTTATCACCCACTACGCCGTCAAATGGCGCTGTGATAGTCGTGTAGCCAAGGTCGATTTTCGCATTTTTTAAATTTGCTTTTGCGCTTACTAAATTCGCATTTGCAATGTCATAGGCTGCAACTGCTGCGTCATAGTCTTTTTGAGAGACTGCATTTTTCTTATAAAGGGCAGAAATTCTTTTAAACTCGGTCTCGGCATTTTTCAAATTTGCATTTGCCACACCAACAGAGGCATCAAGTGAGTCAAAGCTAGCTTGATATTTTTCTGGATCTATTAAAAATAACTTATCGCCTGCTTTTACTTTGCTTCCCGGCTTAAAAAACTGCTTTATGATAGTTCCGCCAACTTTTGGATAGATAATAACATCTTGACTACTTGTAACCGTTGCGGTGTAATCAAAACTAATAGGTATGTCTGTTTTTTGTGCAGTAAAAATATCCACATGAGATAGCGGCATCTGGCGACCTGCTGCCGCTTTATTCTCTTTATTTTCAAAACAACCACTTAGAAATAAAACTGCAACCGAAAGCACAAGAGCACTTTTAAAATTTGCCATAAAAACCTCTCTTAATTTTAAATTTTAATATCATATTTAGTTTTTGTAATAATTGTTACAAAAATTTAAAGTTCTCGATTCTATTAGAAAACAAATAAAAAGTCAATTTTATTTTTTACTAATTCCATTTAAAAACAACTCAACACACAAGCTAATATGCTTTTTACGCTCTTTTTCACTAAGCTTTGGTTCTTCATTTATCAAAAGCGAATCGTAGTAATAAGCCCCGATCACGCTTTGTATAAAGTACTTTGCAGCAAATTTGGCTGAAAATTTTGAATCAAGTTTGGCTTTTACCTCATCTCTTTCAAAGAAATTTATAAGCACAAGATCGATCTTTTTTAAAATTTGATCCAAAAACGTCTTACCAAGTTTGCCGCCATTTTTAGAACCCTCACTCATCATTATCCTACCAAGAGAGATATGCCTTTTGCTGCAAACGATAGAAAATATTATGGTTGCAAATTTGGTTAAAAATTCCTCCAAGCTGTGAGAAATTTTAAGATCTATTTTCTCATCGATCTCTTTTATAAGGCTATCTATCTCTTGCTCAACGATCGCCTCAAAAAGCCCCTCTTTGTTCTCAAAAAACGTATAAATGCTAGAAAGTGATCCGCCACTTATCGCTACTATGTCACTTAAGCTTGTCTTTTCGTATCCTTTTTCTAAAAATAGTTCAAGTGCTGTTTTTACGATAAGTTCATATCTTTTTTTATCCTTTTCTGAGATCGCCATCTTGCTTCCTATTAAATTTTTGCCATTTTATCATCTTTTAGGATAGATAAAAGTACTTTGCCTTTGCACGCTGATAGCTGGCTCGTCAGTGGCATAGGCTTTGATATTTATATGTTTTAAAAGATCTTTATCGCTTAAATTTTCATTTTTTGATTTTAGCGTGACGATTACTCGTTGCTTTGCACCAGCTTTTAATATAAATGGCTTATTTGGACGAGAAATTTCTATATTCTTATCATCTACTTCAAAGTAAAAGGCGTGCTCTTTATTTTGTGTGTTCTGCACCAAAAATACGTAAGAATTTTCGACTTCATTTTCGCCTAAAATTTTATAAAGCTCGCTTGTTCTATTTATATTTAAAAGCATACTTTCTTTTTTGCCACTCATCAATACCCCAGCTGTTAAGACAATGCCCAAAATGACAAGGTAAGCAACCGTTCTAAAGCGTAAAATTTTGACTCTTTTTTGCTCTTTTATAGAATTTATACTTCTCCACTCAATAAGCGAGCTTTCATCAAAATGCTTCATCACTTTAGCGCAAGCATCGCTACACTCTAGACAATTTATACATTCAAGCTGCATACCTTTTCTTATATCAATGTGCGTTGGGCATACTCTTACGCACGCCTCACAGCCAGTACACAGCGCGCCCTCTTCTTTTGGTTTTTTAAATTTCTCTTTTTCGTTATAGATTACGCCGCCTCTTTTTTGATTGTAAATAACTTGGATCGTATCGTTATCAAACATCACTGATTGCACCCTAGCGTAAGGACAGACATAAATGCAAAAATTTTCTTTTAAAATGACGACATCATAAACTAACCAAATAGCTATAACAAGCCAAAATGCAAGCAAAACTCCATGTTCGCTTGGCTCTTTTAAATAAGCAAAAAAATCAAGCGGCGGCACAAAATACCATAAAAAATTTGCTGAAATAACAAGAGCTAAAACACACCAAATTCCAACTGCTAAAGCACACTTTAAAATTTGTCCTTTTGGCTCATTTTGTTTATTTTGGATATTTTTTCTGATCTTTAAAATTTTAGTTTGCAAAAGGTCACGAAATATCGTTCTAAAAATAGTTTGTGGACAGCTCCAACCGCACCAAACGCGCCCTGCAAGTGTCGTTAGGAAAAATATGCTTAAGAACAAAATGATAAATAAAAATGGCAGCAAATAAAGCTCTTGCATATCAAATTTTGTAAAAAATAGATCAACTCTACTTTTATCAAAACTTAGCAAAAATAGCTGTGCATCATTTACCCTGATAAATGGCAAAACAAAGACAAATAGCGTAATACAGGCGAAAAAAATGTAACGCCTCTTGGCGTAGCTAAGATGAAAATCCTTTGACATAATAAGCCTTTTTTGAAATTTTATGATTATAAAGCTTATGGCATTAAAAGAGTTTTAAAAAAAAATAGTTAAAAGCTTAAATTTATGAAAATTAAACTATACTCACGGCTTATTTTAATCTGAAAGGTGGTGAGGACGTTGCCTGGTATTAAGGTACATCCTAACGAGTCATTTGACGAGGGTTACAGAAAGTTTAAGAAACAAACTGACCGTAACTTAGTAGTAACTGAAGCAAGAGCTAGACGCTTCTTTGAGCCTAAAACTGAGATCCGCAAAAAACAAAAAATTGCAGCTCGCAAGAAAATGCTTAAACGTCTTTATATGCTTAGACGCTACGAGTCAAGACTCTAAAACCAAGACAAAGAGGGCTTTGCTCTCTTTGTTTAACTCTTCTTTTAGCCTTATTTTTTTATAATCAAAGCAATTTTTTTATTTTATTTTAAACGGAAATTCGATGCAAAAGCTAGCTATAAACGAAGCTGCAGAAATTTTAGGCATAACAAAAGAAGCAGTCTATAATAGAATCCGCCGTGGTTCGATAAATACAGTCATTGAAAATGGCATAAAATTTGTCATCCTTGATGAGAAACCAAGTAGCGAAAAAGTCACAAAATCCGCTCCAAAAAGCATAAAAACTAAATCCCAAAATGATGAGTTTGTAAATTATTTGCTAAATGAGTTAAGCGAGTTAAAGAGTTTAAATTTAAACTTGCAAGCCGATAAAGATAGGCTTTTTAAAGAAAAGGAGCAGATGCTAATCGAGCGAAAAAATGAAATTTTGCAAATTTATAAAGATAGAGATGAAAAGCTCATGCAGTTTCTAAATGCTATGCAAAGGCCGCTTTTAGCACAAAAAAATGACGATATGCCAAATAATGAAGCGATAGAGGCTGAGATAGAAAATGAATCAAAATGGATAAATTTAAGTGAATTTTTAAAGGAGCTAAATCTAAAGCCAAAGGCAACGAAAAAAGCCAGTGAAAAGATAATAAAAGCGATACACCACTCAAAATTTATAAAATTTAAACGAGGTGTGATACTTGTTAGAAGACATAAAAATTTAAAAGAGTTGATAGGAGAGATATGAAACACATTAAAAAGATAGCTACTTATGCTGCGGTAGGCGGATTTGGTGCGATCGTTATGGCTGGCCTTGCTGGTTGTGGCAGTAACAATGGCGGTGATGAAAACGCACTAAACGAAGTTGCGCAAAAAAACGGCGCCTTTGTTATCATCGAAGAGAGTGCACCTGGAGTTTATAAAATTTTAGAAGAGTATCCAAGTACTGAAACTAGAGTTGTGTTAAAAGATATAAACGGTACTGAGCGTGTGCTAAGTAAAGACGAGATCGATAAACTCCTAGCTCAAGCAAACGCAAATATTGACAATGGCACTTCAAATTTAACAAAAACGAGCGACGCCCAGCTAAGTAGCGGTGGGCTAAGTCTTGGTGAGACGATACTTGCTTCAGCTGCTGGTGCGATACTTGGTAGCTGGATAGGTAGCAAGCTTTTTGGAAATCAAAATTTCCAAGCTACTCGTCAAAATTCTTACAAAAATCCAAGCGCATACACAAGAAGCGTTGATAGCTTTAATAAGCAAAAAGCGGCAAATTCTGCTGCAAGAAGCAGTGGTGGCAAGAGTGGATTTTTCGGTGGTGGCTCAAAATCAAGCTCTAGCTCATCAAGCTTTGGAGGCTAGAAAATGATAAATTTAAGAAAAATCACGCCATTAAACAACGAATTTATGGAAAAAATCGGCTTTGCATGGCATACAGATAACGATAACAGCTCATATATCTCAGATGAGATCGTACAGGTAAAAACAAGCGAGGCGGATGCTTACTACGAAGCGGCAAATGAGCTATACGATATGTATGTAAATGCTGCTCAGTACGTCATTGACAACAACCTTTTTCACGAGATAGGCATACCATTTAATCTCGTTGATAGTATCAAAAAAAGCTGGGAAAACGACGTTCACTGGCACCTTTATGGTAGATTTGATCTTGCAGGCGGGCTTGATGGCAAGCCGATAAAACTGATCGAATTTAACGCCGACACGCCAACGGCAGTCTTTGAGACGGCGATCATTCAGTGGGCGATGCTTAAACTAAATCACATGGATGAAGCAGAGCAATTTAATAACCTTTACGAAGCTCTAAAACAAAATTTCAAGCGTCTAATCACTCTTGGCGACGATAATGTAAATTTCGAGGATGTTTACGAGGGCTGGGGGATACTCTTTAGCTCTATCGCTGGCAGTATCGAGGATGAGCAAACCGTGAAATTGCTGCAATACATCGCAAAAGAAGCCGGCTTTAAAACAGACTTTGCTTACGTTGATGAGGTCGTTTTTAACGATGACGAGGGCATTTTTAAAGGTGATGAAAATTTTGAATACTGGTTTAAGCTTGTACCTTGGGAGAGCATAGCAATCGATGAAGGCGAGCTAGCACTCATACTCTCAAATATCATCAAAAATCAAAAAGCCATCATCATAAATCCCGCCTACACGTTACTTTTCCAAAGCAAGGGAATTTTAAAAATTCTTTGGGACCTATATCCTAATCACCCACTCTTGCTTGAGACTTCAAACGAGCCACTAAAGGGCAAAAAATATGTGAAAAAGCCGGTATTTGGTAGAGAAGGCGCAAACGTCTCGATACACGATGAAAACGGCGCACAAATAGCAAGTAATGACGGCGAATACGACTCAAACAAAGCCATCTATCAAGAATTTTACGAGTTTAACCAAGATGAGAGAGGTGATAACTACCAAGCTGGCGTATTTTACGCTTATGAAGCGTGTGCGCTTGGATATAGAAAGGGCGGCAAAATATTAGATAACTACTCTAAATTTGTAGGACATTTCATTAAGGACTAAAGATGAAGATCGTTTGTTTAGACGCGGCAACGCTGGGAGAAAACGTAGATCTTAGTGTTTTTAAGAAATTTGGCGAGTTTATCAGCTACCAAAAAACAAAAAGCGAAGAGATCGTGCCACGTCTAAAGGGTGTTGATGTGGTCATTACAAACAAGGTCGTTATCGATAAAGCCGTGATGGATGCGCTAAATTTAAAGCTTATCTGCATAAGTGCAACTGGCATGAATAATGTCGATTTGGAGCATGCAAAAGCTAAAAACATAGCTGTTAAAAACGTTGCTGGCTACTCGACTGCAAGCGTTGTGCAGCACACATTTGCCATGCTTTTTGAGCTAACAAATCACATCAAATTTTATGATCACTACGTAAAAAGCGGAGAGTGGGTGAAAAGTGAAATTTTTACCTATCTTGGCGCGGATATCAGCGAGATCGCTGGCAAAGAATTTGGCATTATCGGACTTGGCGAGATAGGGCGTAGCGTGGCGGCAGTGTCGCGCGCATTTGGCGCAAACGTGAGCTACTACTCGACAAGCGGAGCAAATAAAAATAGCGAATTTAAGCAAAAAAACTTAGAGGAGCTACTAAGAAGTAGCGACATCATCAGCATCCACGCACCACTAAATGAAAAGACTAGAAATTTACTAGGTATAAACGAGATAAATTTACTAAAAGATAATGCGATAGTGCTAAATTTAGGACGTGGCGGCATAGTGGACGAAGCGGCGATGGCAAAGGCGATAGATGATAGAAATTTACGCTTTGGCACCGACGTTTTGGAGAGCGAGCCAATGAGCAAAAATAGCCCATTTTTAAATGTAAAAAACAAAGAAAATCTACTCATCACGCCGCACGTAGCATGGGGCAGCCTGGAGGCTAGAAAGACACTCATCACAAAGATCGTCGCAAACATCGAAAATTTCATCAATGAGAGCAAGTAATGGGCTATGATATAAGCTATCACGCCATTAGCGAAGATGAAATTTCAAAGTGGTATTTTGAAGCACTTGAGCTTGCAAGGGCTGGTAAATTTGACGAGGTTTTAGCGCTTGCTAGCAAGGCTGGCGTAGAGGAATTTTACGCGCAAAAGTACAAAGATACGCTAAGCACCGCACTGCAATATAAAGACGATGAAATTTTTAACAAAACTCATGGCTTTTGTATCGCCGTCACGCAAGGATTTTTTAGAAAATATTTCTACACTCGCGGCACAGCACTAAGCTCTTTGGCGCGACAAAATGAGAAATTTAAAAACTATATCAGCAACTGGCGAGAAATTTTACCAAGCGAGTTTTTGGATAAATTTAGTGGCGAAATTTACAATGAGATCACCGAAAACTACTGCTGTGGCGCTTATATGAATGCTAAAAACGTAGCTAAACTAAAGGCTGACTATGAAGCAGGTGGCGAGATAAAAGAGGCGATTGATGGCTTTTACGAGCAAAATTTACCTGCATTTTTAGATGCTCTAAACTACGCATGCGAGCTAGAAATAGGCCTGCTTGAGGCCACTGAGGTCGTGGAGCCAAATCCACTTGATCTAAACAAATCAAGCTCATATTCAAACCTCTTTAACTGCGATCCAAAGGGCGCTATCATCTACGCACAGACCGCGGTGCAGCAGATTGGCGAGATGATAAAGCAAGAAGAGACTGGCAAAAAGTCACTTTTTGAGAAGATCAAAGGGCTATTTAAATAAATTTGAAAGGATAAAAATGGCAACCGAACATAGCTTTGATATAAGTGCCGAGGTCGATATGATGGAGGTTAAAAACGCTCTTGAGACGGCTAAAAAAGAGATCGCGGCTAGGTATGACTTTAAAGGTCTTGCGGCCGAAGTCGAGCTAAATGAAAAAGAGAAATTTATCACGCTTCTTAGCTCAAGCGATAACAAGATCGACGCACTAAAAGATATAGTTATTTCAAAACTCATCAAGCGCAATATCCAGCCAGTAGCGATCACAGAGACAAAAAGAGAGCCAGCTAGTGGTGGAAATTTAAAGGCGACACTAAAGCTAAACGACACGCTTGATGGTGAAAACTCAAAAAAGATTACCAAGGCCATCAAAGACTCAAAGATCAAGGTGAGCGCACAGATCAGGGGCGAAGAGATCAGAGTGACAAGCAAAAGCATAGACGATCTGCAGGAGTGTATAAAGCTGGTAAGGGGGTTAAATTTAGAACTTCCGATAAGCTTTAAAAACTTAAAATAACGGCCCCTCGTGAGTGCCTTTAAGTGAGCTAGAAAAATTTTCACTCCGCAGGCTATATGCCTAACGCACGCTTAATTTTTCGTCGCAACATTTAAAATTATCTCACGACATTTTTGTTTAAATTTGAAGTTGGTAGGCTAAATTTTGAAATCATCACGTAATTTTTGGATTTAAAATTTTGTAGGATTTTGGGCTAAATTTGCGAAATTTCGCATAGTTTTTGTATTTAAAATTTGTCGAATTTATGGGTGAAATTTACCTTATCATTTTGCATTCAATTTTGATCTATCTAAAAAAGAAGGACAAAAAATGAGCTTTTTTAAGAAAATTCTCGGTAAACAAATCGATCTTGGCAAGCAAATGCCGATCTATTTTGTAAGTAGCGACGAAGACTACATGCAGCGCGCGTTTGAGCAGGCCAGAGAGAGCTTTAGGTATTTTTGGCGTGAGATTTATTGGGAGCGCCACAGGATCGTACCTATGCTTGATTATGCGATGGTAAAAATTTGCTTCATAGATATCGTAAATGGCGAAGAAATCGGCGAGCACATGTGGATAGACGATGTGGAATTTGATGGCGAAACGATATATGGAACACTCGTAAACGAGCCTGATGCAGTACAAAACGTGAAGTTAGGCGACCAAATAAGCGCAAAGATAGATGAAGTGAGTGACTGGCTCTTTTCGATAGATGGACGTGCATACGGCGGGTTTAGCGTACAGGCGATGCGCTCACGCATGCAAAAGAAAGAGCTAAAAGAGCACGATAAAGAGTGGAGGCTTGATTTTGGCGATTTTAACGATATTTTAGTAGTTTACGAGCAAAAAGAGCACCCTGAAAATTTGATAGAGCATCCAATGAGTAAAAATACGTATGAGCAAGTAAAGCAATATATAAAAGAGCACCCAAATATGGTCACGGATGCTGATGGGTTTGGCTATACGCAGCTTCACAACGAGGCGATCGCTGGAAATTTAAATCTTGTAAATCTTTTGCTAGAAAACGGCGCGGACAAAAACGTACGCACAAAAAGTGGCAAAACGGCGGCTGATTTTGCTGAGAATTTGGGCTGGAGCGAAATCGCAAAGGTGCTTAAATAGCAAGCTTTTATAAATTTTTAGGATTTAAATTTGAGTTATCAAGATATTTTAGAGCTAATGAAAGAAAAAGATAAGCCAGAATTTACAAATGAAATTCTTGTAAGTACTTTATAAAATTTCATCCATTAATAATATCTGGCATTAGTTTAGTTGGTATGATCTATTATTTTGCATATTTTGGGATTAAGGTAAAATATTTTCCTGATTTAGGTGGAGTAGATGTAGCATACGTTGGTGCATCATTCTTTTTTATATCAGCTTTCATTTCACTTTATGCTATTTTACCTTGCTTGGTTTACCATGGTTACTATAAAAACTATAGAGGATGGTCATTTTTTGTTACAATTTCTCTGCTTCCCTTTATGACAATAGTTTGTATGGCGGCATTACAGAGTATCAACTTGAGTAAAATGTCGCTTATAGTATCATTTTTTATTTCTTTGGTCTACTTGCTTATTATGATTTATATCGATAAGAATACGCGTGCTCACTCTTTGTGCTGTTTTGTTATGATAACAATTGTAGTCGTTATATTATTTTCGACGATTATGTATTTTTTGGAAATTTTCAATTCTGAAGGAGAATTCTTACGTGCAATGCTTGGGTTTTTTATTATACCGCCTCTCTATTTTAAAGGTTTGGAATATTTTTATAAAAAAATGGTTATATTGCCCTTGTAATGACTGTATCAATTATAATAATTGCAATTTTATCTTGCTTTCTTTTAGGTGCGATCGCGAATAGGCTTGGGATGACAAATGTAG
>NZ_POZK01000039.1:0-6861 GCF_002913945.1 Campylobacter concisus
ACCCAGAATGCATTTTTTTCAGCATTTGGTGAATTTAAACGAGCTTTTGTATTTATTTTTGTTATTTTTCTTTGGCATGATGGTAGTTATAAAAATTCAAAATGGTTGTTTTTTGCCATGGTTATAGCTTTAAGTTTAGACAATTTACATTTTTTTATAAAAGGAATAGAAGAAGGAACGCTTTTAAATTTAAGAAATACAAAAAATCAATTGATTCAACCTATCGATAGATTTTATTCGAGTTTTTTTGATAATTTATTCATTTTTTCTTTGATATCACTATTTTATATAAAAAATAATTTTTATAAATTTTTTATTACTATTTTTAATATCATTATTAGCTTAATTTTTATTTTGCTTACAGGAGCAAGAGGTTCATGGCTTGCACTTGCTTTGAGCTTAGTAGTAATGTTGATTTTAATATCTAAGAAGGAAAAAATTGATCTTTTTAATAAAAAAGTTATAATAATTTGCTCAATTTTACTTGTTGCCTCTGCTTGCGTCTACTATAACTCCACGCTTTTGCAATTTAAGATTTCACAAGGATTTTATACTTCTGGTAGAGGAGATATTTTAACAAAAAGATTACCGCTTCTTTTTAGCTCTGATAGAGCTTATATAGGCATAGGTTTTGGCGGTAAGCAATATACTAAATTTTTAAATGATAAAAATGTCAACAATGATGACCTTGGTCCAACTGGCGTAGAAACTGATGGCACCAAACATCCATATCATGATGAGCCTGTATTTATTGGTCAGTATTATCATTATGGTGTAGTAGGTACTGCTCTTTTTGTTACACTTGTTTTGTATATACTTTTTGTCTCTTTTAAAAGGTATTTATCAAACAACAAATTTTATATAGCAATATTTGGAAGCATACTTTGCACTTATATATTTAGGGGACTATTTGAGACTATATATTTTACTCATCTTTATGTAATGCTTGGTCTTTTTATAGTGTTTTTGTGCAAAAACAAGGAGTGATTTATGAAACTATTTTACATATACCCAGAACAAATCCCTCAAGGTAATGCAAGAGAAATAGCGATACTAAATACATTTTTTGAGCTTAGTAATATGTGTGATGCTAAGCTAGTCTTGCCACAGGCCCCTTTAAACTTAAATGAGGTAAATGAGAAATTTGCTTTAAAAATAAAAGCTAATGACATATTGTTAGTAAGAAAAAAGATTTTGTTTTTAAAAAGTAATAAAATTTTTAACTTTTTTCTAAAAAAAATAATAAATAACAACTCAAATAAAGAAGCAATATTTTATACGAGACATTTAAAGATAGCTAAATTTTTACTAGAAAATAAAATGCCTGATCAAAAGGTTGTATTTGAAGCGCATGAGTGTTTTACCTTAGGCAACAAAGCACTTTATAATATGGAAAAAGAGATACTAAAAAAAGCTGATTTCGTCTTTTCACACAATATCAGCACATTAAATGAACTTAGAAAATTTTTTGACTTACAAATAACAAATTCGGCAGTTGTTTATAATGGCTGCAAACAAAATTATGATTTTAAGAAGAAAGATTTTGATTTTTCAAGTATAAATTATTATGGCTCATTCTTGTTATGGAAAGGCCTTGATTTGATGCTGGATTTTGCTTTAAAAACTAGGATAAAACTTGAGCTGTATGGTAAGAATAGTGGAAATAGTTTTATAAATTTAAAAAATACTCTTAAAGAAAGAAAGATCGAAGATCTAGTATGCTTTAAAGGGGTGTTGCCTCAAAATGAAGTTGTAAAAAGCCTCATTGAAAACAATACAGTTTTGATAATACCTAGTGTAAAAAGTGCTTATTCTCTTTATAGCACTCCACTAAAGCTTTTTGAGTATATGGCAAACTCAAACATTGTCTTAGCTCCAAATTTCCCGCCAGTTGTTGAAATAGTAAAAGATGGTAAAAATGGTTTCTTATACGAAGCAGGAGATGAAAAAAGTCTAGAAGAAAAATTTAATTATATAAAGATATTAAGTAATGATGAGCTAAATAAAATTTCAAAAAATGCTTATAAAAGTATGAGTGAAAATACTTGGAAAAATAGAGCTAGAAAAATAATTAAAGAATTAGAAAAATTAAATTAGAAAGATTTAAAAAAAAGGGGGGGGGCGATTGCCCCTGAGATTATGCAGCTGGATAAACAGATACTTTTTTTCTGTTTTTATCAAGTCTTTCAAATTTTACAAAGCCATCAACTAATGCAAAAATAGTGTGATCTTTGCCAAGACCTACGTTATTTCCAGCGTGAGTTGCTGTTCCTCTTTGGCGGATAATTATATTTCCAGCACGAACGAACTCACCACCAAATTTCTTAACACCTAATCGGCGTCCGATACTATCACGGTTATTTTGGGTTGAACCCTGACCTTTTTTGTGTGCCATATCTTATCTCCTTAAGCTGCGATACTTACGACTTTTACACGTGTAAATTGTCTTCTAAAGCCGCGTTTTAGTTTTGAGTCTTTACGTCTGCGTTTTTTGTAGATAACTACTTTTTTGTCTTTGCCTTCATTAACGACCTCAAGAACAACTTTTGCACCCTTTACAAATGGCGCACCTACCTTTACTTCGCCGTCATTTACAGCTAAAACTTCTGTAATCTCAACGGTTGATTTAGCTTCAGCACTAAAGTGATCTAGCTTAAGGTACTCGCCCTCGCTAACACGATATTGCTTACCGCCATGCTTAAATATAGCGTATTTTGACATACTCTACCTTTCTAAAATTTGGTAAGACCAAAAAGCACTTTTTTGCAAAAGATTTATGGAGCTTTGTTGGTTGTAAGGTGTGAATATTAGCCAAAAGTTTATAAATTCTACTTTAATGCTCCTGATTTTATGACCTCATCGGCTAAATTTTTAATCATCGCATCGTGATCCATAAAAAATGTCTTATCATTTGGCAAATAAGGCTGATATATCAGTGTTTTGACTACTGGCGTATTTAAGATCACATTTATCAGTTCAAACTCAGGTGGCAAAATAAAATAGAGTTTTGGCTTAGGAATTTCACTTTGAAAAAGCCTTTGCGCGTAAAATTTACTAAAATTTTTATTCTTTGGAAGCTTTATCTCTTTAAAAAGATCAAATGGCAAAAAGTAGCGCGCCAAGGCATGAAGTCCGTGCGCAAAGATGTAGAGGCGTTTTTCAAATTTAGGCGCATCTGTCCTGCCAAATGTGGAGCAAAATTTCTGCAAATGCTCGCTCATAGTAGCCGTATCTTTTTCATGCAGGGCAAGCACAAACTTAACCGCTTCTCTTTCATTTGCTGGCTTTTTAGACTCTGCAAAGGCGTGAGCCTTCTCTAGGGCAGGGGCGAGTAAATTTTCATCTTGCCAAAGCATTGCCGTGAGTAAATCATGCATGACGCATAGAAATTTATAGCCGTTTTTGCTAGGCGGCAAGCCTTTTGGAAAGATCCTTGCCATACTATCTGTGTCACCGCAAGTGATATCAAAAAATGCTGGTATGAGCCTCTCACACTGATCGTATCCACCGCTACATCCTGGGAGTAAATTTAGCTTAGCGTATTGAAAAATGAGATCATTTAGTGCCTCGGCGTCGCCCTCAGTTAGGCACTTTTCAAGATAAAAGTCGTAATCTCTAGCTCTTGAAAAAGAGAGTAATCGTATGAGCTCACATAAAAAGTCGTATTCGTTTAAATTTTTCTCTTTTATCTCGGCGTAAATGCTTGCGTACTCGTCTAAAAGTAGCTCTTCATCGCTTTTTGGTGGCTTTTTGGCTTTGAAAATGTTAAATAAGCCTTCTAAAAATGACATTTTGTGTCTCCTTATTTTTGCTAATTTTAACCAAAAAGGCCTAATTTTCCACGTGCAAAAAGGTGGCTTTAGCGGATATTTTAACCGCATTTTGGCTATAATCGCCCCAAATTTAAGCAACCCTAGGACAAAAATGGCAGGCGAAGATCAGGAAAAAACCGAAGAAGCGACCCCTAAAAAGATAGAAGACGCCAAAAAGGACGGCAACGTCCCCAAAAGCCAGGACCTATCAGGCTTCGTGACCCTAGTTATCGCTATTGGTGTGCTGCTTGCGATGCTAAATTTTATGAAAGAGCAAATCATCTCACTTTATATCTATTATTCTAAATTTATCGGTCAGCCTCTAACCCTACCAACAGTTAAACTAATCGTCGTAAACACCTTTGCTAGAGCACTTTTGATGATCCTGCCAGTTTGTATATGTGTAGCAGTTGCTGGCATTATCGCAAATGTAATGCAATTTGGTTTTATCTTTACGACAAAGCCCATAACGCCAAATTTTGGCAAGATAAATCCTCTAAAAGGCATCAAAAATCTCGTCTCTATGAAAAAAGCGATCGATAGCGTTAAAATCGTATTAAAAGTAAGTATTGTCTTTGGTGTTGGATTTTATTTTTTCTTGCAGTTTATAAAGGAGCTACCGCACACGCTCTTTTTTTCTATGTTTGATCAGCTTGCTTGGCTAAAAGAAAAGCTCATCATTCTTGTTAGTGTCATGCTTTTTATCCTTTTTGTGATCGGACTTATTGACCTTCTCATTGTGCGTTTTCAATACTTTAAAGACCTTCGTATGAGCAAGCAAGAGATAAAAGATGAGTATAAGCAAATGGAAGGAGATCCGCAGGTAAAAGGCAGAATTCGTCAAGCACAAATGCGTGCAGCCAAGCGTAGAATGATGCAAAATATCCCACAAGCTGACGTAGTCATCACAAACCCTACTCACTACGCCGTGGCGATAAGATATGATAAAAGTCGTGACGAAGCACCGATAATACTTGCCAAAGGTGTTGATTTTTTAGCATTGCAAATCAAAAAAATAGCCGTTGAACATGGTGTGCAAATTTATGAAAACCCACCACTCGCAAGAGAGCTTTATAAAATTTGTGAGGTTGATGATACAATACCAGCACATCTTTTTAGGGCCGTAGCCGAAGTGCTAAGCTTCGTTTATATGAGCAATAAACAAAAATTTAAAGATAAGCTTTGATAAATTCTACTCTTGCTACTAGAAATTACTAGCAGCAAGAGAATTTATCTATTATAGATATCCAAAAGCAGTTGCAAAAATATAGCCAAATATACAAGAGGATATAACACCAATAAGACCAGGAATGATAAAGCTATGATTGATAACAAATTTACCAATATGTGTCGTACCGCTTCTATCAAACTGAATAGCCGCAAGGTCGCTTGGATATGTTGGCAGGATGTAGTATCCGTAGCAAGCTGGTGCAAAAGCTAGAATGATAGCAGGATTAACATCGATATTTAAAGCTAATGGCACAAATGCAACCAAGGCTGCAGCTTGAGAATTTACAAATTTTGAGATAATCAAGAGCATAACCGCATAAGTCCAAGGGTGCTCTTTTACGATGCTTCCTAGCGCCTCTTTCATCATCGGAGTATGCACTGCAAACATGGTCTCAGCCATCCAAGAGATACCAAATACTGCAACAAGAGCGATCATACCTGATCTAAATATCTCGTTTTTACCGATCTTACTAGCATCTGTTGGTGTAAAGATTAAAATGATAGCGCCTGTTAAAAGCATGAAAATTTGGATAACATGAACCATGCTTAGGCTTTTTGAAGATGCTTGTTTGTTGCTTATATTGATGTAAGCACCTTGAAATTCTTCTTTTGCGCCTTTTTCATTTATATATGTTACTGCACCATCAGCCGTGCGAGTAAGAGTTTGATTTGCATCTTTGCCGATGATTTTGACTGATTGAGCTTTTTGATTAGCATTTAGTTTATCGTTTGCTACTTTTAACTCAGCCGCCTCTGTTTGGATGCTAGCATCTTTTATTTTTAAGGTTTTTAAGACTTTTTGCTCAGTTGGGAGGTTGGCTATTACTTGAACGACTGTTGCATCTTTGTAAGTAGTCCAGCTTGGACGAAGATCTTTAAAATATCCAAGAAGTGCAACTACAAGGATAGAGCCTAAAAATATCCACATCGCAGCCCATTGATAGCCAGGAAGCTTTTTGCCTAAAAGTGTCGCACTATCGCCATAAACATATTTTTTAAACTCAGGATCTTGAAGCTTTGCTTGAAAGACTTCGTCTTTGTCAAGATCTTTACCTCTAAACCAGCTAAAAATTCCTACCGCTAAAACACCGCAGAATGTTGATGGAATCGTAATCTTTAAAAGATCCAAATACCCATCAAAGCCAGCTAGGTGAGTTTTAGCATTAATAAGAAAGCTTGTAAGAGTTACAACAGCAACTGAAACTGGACTTGCTATGATGCCCATTTGTGAAGCTATTGAGCTTGCTGCCATTGGTCGCTCTGGGCGGATACCATTTTTGATAGCGATGTCATAAACGATAGGAAGCACGGTATAAACAACGTGTCCAGTACCGCATAAAATAGTAAGTGTACATGTTACAAAAGGAGCCAAGATACTTACATATTTTGGATTTTTTCTAAGTATGGTTTCTGCTATTTGAAGCATAACATCAAGACCACCACTAGCTTGAAGCGTAGCACTTGCTACAACGACAGCAAGGATAGTTAGCATAACATCAATAGCTGGCTTACCAGGCTCGATATTAAATCCAAAAACGAGGACTATAAGACCAATACCGCCTAGCATACCAAGCGCGATACCGCCTTTTTTAGCCCCGTAGAACAAACAGATAAGGACGATGAGAAGCTGGATAACAAACTGCATGCCTTCACTTAAATTCATGAGAAAATCCATGAAACCTCCTAAGTTAATATAAATTTAATCAAGATTATATCTCTTATGGATTTAGATTAAACTTATATTTTAAGGATGATTTGATACAAATATAACATTTTGATTAATAAGGCTTATTTAGGATAAATTTTTACAAGATTGTCT